>NZ_JBMKHQ010000008.1:58077-118981 GCF_049237385.1 Enterobacter cloacae complex sp. IR5412
TAAGTGAACGGAATGACCACCACCGCCGTATATTTCCCTCACCCTAACCCTCTCCCCGGAGGGGCGAGGGGATTGCTCAGTGCTCGCATTAATTTGTGGGGAACCCTCAGCCCCGTGGGAGAGGGCCGGGGTGAGGGCATCAGGCCCCACCCTTTTTTAACTCTCTTTCACCTGCCCCCGTAAAACCGGCACCGGTAACCATGCGCGAATGCTCAAACCACCCCGTTCGCTGGTGCCAATTTCCAGCAGTCCGTTATGGTTATCAACAATACGCTGCACAATCGCCAGGCCTAAGCCGGTTCCGCTGGTGCTGCGCGCGCTGTCGCCGCGCACAAACGGCTGGAACAGGTGCTTACGCTGCTCAGGCTTGATGCCCGGGCCATCGTCTTCCACCTGGAACCAGGCGCGGTTGAGTTCCGTACCGCTGCTGACTTTGATCCAACCGTTGCCGTAGCGCGCCGCGTTGACCACCATATTCGCTACCGCGCGTTTGATGGAGAGCGGGTGCATACGTACCTGAATCTCGCCCGCCTGAAGGTCGGTCGCAATTTCACGTTCGTAGCCGCTTTCGGCGGCAACAACTTCGCCCAGAACCGCGTTCAGATCCGCCATCTCCATCGGCATCTCCTGCCCGGTACGCAGGTAGTCGATAAACTGCTCGATGATGGCGTTACACTCTTCGATATCCTTGTTGATGGACTCTGCAAGATAACCATCCTGCTCGCCCATCATCTCTGTTGCCAGCCGGATACGTGTCAGCGGGGTGCGAAGGTCATGGCTAACCCCCGCCATCAGCAGCGTACGGTCGTCAGCCAGCTGTTTAACGCCTGCCGCCATGTGGTTAAAAGCACGCGTTACCGAGCGCACTTCCGATGCGCCATACTCGCGCAGCGGCGGTGGGATAATACCTTTACCAACCTGCAATGCCGCATGCTCCAGGTCGACCAGCGGTCGGTTCTGGATACGAATAAACAGCCATGCGCCACCGATGGCCAGCAGCATGATCGCCAGGGTGTATCGGAACAGCGGTGAGAAGTCGCCCTGATGAATCTCGGTGAGCGGAACACGCACCCAGATGTTGGGTGACAGCCAGGTTTTCAGCCAGACAACCGGCGAGCTTTTATTGACCTCAACGCGCACTTCCGTCGGGCCGCCAAGCTGCTGCGCCATCTGCTGGCTAAGGAATTCATAGTGCTGCGCCCAGCGCAGGCCGGCATCTTCCGCCGCTTCGTTCGAATAGAGAGAAATGCCCAACTCACGGTAGATTTCCCGACGGAATGCCGGGGGAACAACCAACTGCGTGCCGTCCTCCAGTTGCAGTTTGTCGGTCATCAGCATACGCACTTCGTATGCCAGCACCTTATTAAACTGCTGAAGGCTCGGCAGGATCGCAAAGTTCAGCACCACCAGGTAGGTCGTCACCAGGCTGACAAACAGCAGGGTGACGATCAATAACAGCGTGCGGGCAAACGAACTTCGCGGCGAGAAGCGCATTCGCCTCATGCTTTAGAGCCGTCCGGGACAAACACGTAGCCCAGACCCCACACGGTCTGAATATAACGAGGATGCGCCGGATCTTCTTCCACCATGCGGCGCAGACGAGAGATCTGCACGTCGATAGAACGTTCCATTGCGGAGTATTCACGGCCGCGCGCCAGGTTCATCAGCTTGTCACGTGAAAGCGGTTCACGCGGGTGGCTGACCAGCGCTTTCAGTACCGCAAACTCGCCGCTGGTGAGCGGCATTGGCTCATCTTCACGGAACATTTCACGGGTGCCGAGGTTCAGCTTGAACTTACCGAATGCAATGACGGCCTCTTCCTGAGACGGCGCGCCCGGCAGCTCGTTCGCCTGACGACGCAGCACGGCGCGAATACGCGCCAGCAGTTCACGCGGGTTGAACGGCTTAGGAATGTAGTCATCAGCGCCAATCTCAAGGCCGACGATACGGTCAACTTCTTCACCCTTCGCCGTCACCATGATGATTGGCATCGGGTTGCTCTGGCTACGCAGACGACGGCAAATAGAGAGCCCATCTTCGCCAGGCAGCATCAGGTCCAACACCATCAGGTGGAAGGATTCACGCGTCAGCAGACGATCCATCTGTTCCGCGTTCGCGACGCTACGAACCTGGAAGCCCTGCTCGGTCAGATAACGTTCCAGCAGCGCACGCAGGCGCATGTCGTCATCTACGACCAGAATTTTGTAGTTCTCTTGCATTGTGTGTACTCCCAAAGGTTCGGATAAGCCTGGAACAGCGTATTCTAAAAAAGTGCACGGGTTCGACCAGCAAATTCTGGTATAAATTCTAGACGAAATTGTTACAAAGCATATTTAACAGCAGCTTATCTGTTCATTTCATCACATAAATCATTATTAATCTTGTCTGTTACACTGTGCGCTACGTATTGTGCGCAAAGACAGTTAACCGGCATTAAAGGCAGCACCATGAAAACGCCTCTGATCACCCGTGAAGGGTACGAGAAACTCAAAAAAGAGATGGATTACCTGTGGCGCGAAGAGCGTCCGGAAGTGACCAAAAAAGTCACCTGGGCCGCAAGTCTGGGCGACCGCAGCGAGAATGCGGACTATCAGTACAATAAAAAGCGACTGCGCGAAATCGATCGCCGGGTACGCTACCTGACGAAGTGCCTCGAGAATCTCAAAATTGTCGATTACTCCCCGCAGCAGGAAGGTAAAGTGTTTTTCGGCGCGTGGGTCGAAATTGAAAACGACAACGGCGACACCCTGCGTTTTCGTATCGTTGGCTATGATGAAATTTTCGGTCGTAAGGATTACATTTCTATCGATTCACCCATGGCCCGCGCCCTGCTGAAAAAAGAGGTGGGCGATTTAGCCGTTGTCCAGACGCCCGCGGGTGAAGCAAGCTGGTACGTCAACGAAATCGAGTATGTTAAATAGTCCGAGAGCGCCCTCCCCGGCTGGCATTTTTTGGTGTCAGCCCGTATAACTATCCCCCTGATTTTCGATCCACAAGATGAAATGACCATGATGAAAGAGTCGCTCTGCCGCATTATTGCGGGTGATATTCAGGCCAGAGCCGAACAGGTAGAAGCTGCCGTTCGTCTGCTTGATGAAGGGAACACCGTGCCGTTTATTGCACGTTATCGTAAGGAAGTCACCGGCGGTCTGGATGACACGCAGCTGCGTAACCTTGAGACCCGTCTGGGCTATCTGCGCGAGCTGGAAGACCGACGTCAGGCGATCCTCAAATCTATCGGCGAGCAGGGAAAGCTGACCAGTGACCTGGAAAAAGCCATTAACGGTACCCTGAGCAAAACCGAACTTGAAGATCTCTATCTGCCGTACAAACCGAAGCGCCGCACGCGCGGGCAGATTGCGATCGAAGCCGGCCTTGAGCCGCTGGCCGACCTGCTGTGGAACGAGCCGTCTCACGATCCGGAAACCGAAGCCGCCAGATTTATCGACGCCGAAAAAGGCGTAGCGGACACCAAAGCCGCGCTGGACGGCGCTCGCTACATTCTGATGGAGCGCTTCGCCGAAGACGCGGCGCTGCTGGCCAAAGTGCGTGATTACCTGTGGAAGAACGCCCATATCGTCTCCACCGTGGTGTCCGGCAAAGAGGACGAAGGCGCGAAATTCCGCGACTACTTCGATCACCACGAACCCATTTCTACCGCGCCGTCTCACCGCGCGCTGGCGATGTTCCGCGGTCGTAACGAAGGCGTGCTGCAACTCTCCCTGAATGCCGATCCGCAGTTTGACGAGCCGCCTAAAGAGAGCCACTGTGAGCAGATCATTATGGATCACCTCGGTCTGCGCCTGAACAACGCCCCGGCGGACAGCTGGCGCAAAGGCGTGGTGAGCTGGACCTGGCGCATCAAGGTGCTCATGCACCTCGAAACCGAGCTGATGGGCACCGTGCGCGAGCGCGCCGAAGACGAAGCGATCAACGTCTTCGCCCGTAACCTGCACGACCTGCTGATGGCTGCGCCGGCTGGCCTGCGCGCCACCATGGGTCTCGATCCGGGTCTGCGCACCGGCGTGAAGGTGGCCGTGGTTGACGGCACCGGCAAGCTGGTTGCCACCGACACCATTTACCCGCACACCGGTCAGGCAGCGAAAGCGGCTGTCGTGGTCGCCGCGCTGTGCGAGAAGTACAACGTTGAGCTGGTTGCCATCGGTAACGGTACGGCGTCCCGCGAAACCGAACGTTTTTATCTCGACGTGCAGAAGCAGTTCCCGAAAGTGACGGCGCAGAAAGTGATCGTCAGCGAAGCGGGGGCATCTGTCTATTCCGCCTCTGAGCTGGCAGCGCAGGAGTTCCCGGAACTGGACGTTTCCTTGCGCGGTGCGGTCTCTATCGCCCGTCGTTTGCAGGATCCGCTGGCGGAGCTGGTGAAAATTGACCCGAAATCCATCGGCGTGGGCCAGTATCAGCACGACGTGAGCCAGACGCAACTGGCGCGCAAGCTGGATGCGGTGGTGGAAGACTGCGTTAACGCCGTCGGCGTGGACCTGAACACCGCTTCCGTTCCGCTGCTGACCCGCGTAGCAGGCCTGACCCGTATGATGGCGCAGAATATCGTCGCCTGGCGTGATGAGAACGGTCAGTTCCAGAACCGCCAGCAGCTGCTGAAGGTGAGCCGTCTGGGGCCGAAAGCTTTTGAGCAGTGCGCGGGCTTCCTGCGCATCAACCACGGCGATAACCCGCTGGATGCCTCTACCGTTCACCCGGAAGCCTATCCGGTTGTCGAGCGTATCCTGGCCGCCACCCAGCAGGCGCTGAAAGACCTGATGGGCGACAGCAGCGCGCTGCGTAACCTGAAAGCGGTGGATTTTACCGACGAACAGTTCGGCGTGCCGACGGTCACTGACATCATCAAAGAGCTGGAAAAACCGGGCCGCGATCCGCGTCCTGAGTTTAAAACCGCGACCTTTGCTGACGGCGTGGAAACCATGAACGACCTGCTGCCGGGCATGGTGCTGGAAGGGGCGGTAACCAACGTCACCAACTTTGGCGCGTTTGTGGATATCGGCGTGCATCAGGACGGTCTGGTGCATATCTCTTCCCTCGCCGACAAGTTCGTTGAAGATCCGCACACCGTGGTCAAAGCGGGCGACATCGTGAAGGTGAAAGTGCTGGAAGTGGATCTTCAGCGTAAGCGTATCGCCCTGACCATGCGTCTGGACGAGCAGCCGGGCGACACTAACGCGCGCCGTGGCGGTAATGGCGGTGGCCGTGAACAGCAGCGTCCGGCAGCGAAAGCCGCGAAGCCACGCGGACGTGACGCACAGCCAGCAGGCAACAGCGCGATGATGGATGCTCTGGCAGCGGCGATGGGTAAGAAACGCTAATCCTGTAAATGCCCCTCACCCTAACCCTCTCCCCAAAGGGGAGAGGGAACTTGAACACCCTCGCCCCTTTGGGGAGAGGGCCGGGGTGAGGGGAAAAATTATATCGTAAAATATGAAACCGATTGCATATCCATATTTAAACCGCTACTTATCACTCCATTAACAAATACGCTTTTTATTCCTTCCCGGGTATTCCCGCAAATCTTGAGCAAGGTCAAGCAGACCGCAAATTAATACGATTAACAACATCCCGTCACATTTTTATTATTGCTGATAAAAACTATTCTCATTATCATCGCAGTGTTGATTATTTAACCTCTCGTGGAATCAGGCGCTATGCAATTCACTCCAGAAAGTGCGTGGAAAATTATCGGTTTTACCCGTGAGATAAGCCCGGCCTATCGGCAGAAGCTACTGTCACTGGGCATGCTACCCGGCTCATCATTCCAGGTGGTGCGCGTGGCGCCGTTGGGCGATCCTGTTCATATCGAAACCCGACGCGTTAATCTGGTTCTGCGTAAAAAAGACCTCGCATTAATTGAAGTTGAATCTTTATCCCGTTAACAAGCCAGCGGTTTCAGTGAGTCTAAAACAATGAAAAAATTAACTATTGGCTTAATTGGCAATCCTAATTCCGGCAAGACAACCTTATTTAATCAGTTAACCGGCGCACGCCAGCGTGTGGGAAATTGGGCAGGCGTAACGGTTGAACGCAAAGAAGGCCAGTTCACCACGACAGATAATCAGGTCACGCTGGTTGATTTACCGGGGACCTATTCACTCACCACAATTTCATCTCAGACCTCTCTCGATGAGCAAATTGCCTGCCACTATATTCTGAGCGGCGACGCGGATCTGCTCATCAATGTGGTGGATGCCTCCAATCTCGAACGAAATCTGTACCTCACGCTACAGCTGCTGGAGCTGGGGATCCCCTGCATCGTAGCGCTTAACATGCTCGACATCGCCGAGAAGCAAAAGCTGCGCATCGACGTCGACGCCCTCTCCGCCCGTCTGGGCTGCCCGGTGGTTCCGCTGGTTTCTACCCGCGCGCGCGGCATTGACGCCCTGAAGCTGGCAATTGACCGCCACACGGGCAATGCCGACGTCGAACTGGTGCACTACGCCCAGCCGCTGCTGCGCGAGGCCGGGCAGCTGGCGCAGGAGATGGACAACGCCATGCCCGCCAGACAGCGCCTGTGGCTTGGCCTGCAAATGCTGGAAGGCGATATATACAGCCGCGCCTACGCAGGCGATGCGGCGGATAAACTGAGCGTTGCACAGGCTCGCCTGAGCGACGAGCTCGACGACCCGGCCCTGCATATTGCGGATGCGCGCTATCAGGCCATCGCCGCTATCTGTGACGTGGTCAGCAATGCATTAACCGCTGAACCCAGCCGCTTCACCGCCGCCGTGGATAAGATTGTGCTCAACCGCTTCCTCGGTTTGCCAATCTTTTTACTGGTGATGTACGTAATGTTCCTACTCGCTATAAACATCGGCGGTGCATTACAACCCATCTTTGATGGCGGCTCTGTCGCTATCTTCGTGCACGGTATTCAGTGGCTGGGCTACACCCTCCACTTCCCGGAATGGTTGACCATCTTCCTTGCGCAGGGGATCGGCGGCGGGATCAACACCGTCCTGCCGCTGGTACCGCAGATCGGCATGATGTACCTGTTCCTCTCCTTCCTTGAGGATTCCGGTTACATGGCACGCGCCGCCTTCGTGATGGACCGCCTGATGCAGGCGCTGGGGCTGCCGGGGAAATCCTTCGTGCCGCTGATTGTCGGTTTTGGCTGTAACGTGCCGTCAGTCATGGGCGCGCGTACGCTGGACGCACCGCGCGAACGCCTGATGACCATCATGATGGCGCCGTTCATGTCCTGCGGCGCACGTCTGGCGATCTTCGCGGTCTTTGCCGCGGCGTTCTTTGGTCAGGAAGGGGCGCTGGCCGTCTTCTCCCTGTATGTGCTGGGTATCGTGATGGCTATTCTCACCGGCCTGATGCTGAAGCACACCATCATGCGTGGCGAAGCGTCGCCGTTCGTGATGGAACTGCCGGTTTATCACGTTCCGCACCTGAAAAGCCTGATTATTCAAACCTGGCAGCGCCTGAAGGGCTTTGTTCTGCGCGCCGGTAAGGTGATTGTAGTGGTCAGCATTTTCCTGAGCGCCCTGAACAGCTTCACCCTGAGCGGCCAGGCAGCGGACAACATTAATGACTCTGCCCTTGCCTCCGTCAGCCGGATCATTACGCCGGTCTTCAAACCGATTGGCGTACAGGAAGACAACTGGCAGGCAACCGTGGGCCTGTTCACCGGCGCGATGGCAAAAGAGGTGGTTGTCGGCACCCTGAACACGCTCTACACCGCGGAAAACATCCAGGAAGAGGAGTTCAACCCGGCAGAGTTCAGCCTCGGTGACGAACTTCTGGGTGCAGTAGAAGAGACCTGGCAGAGCCTGAAAGACACCTTCAGCCTGAGCGTGCTGGCGAACCCGATTGAAGCCAGCAAAGGCGACGGCGTAATGGCGACCGGAGCAATGGGCGTGATGGGCCAGAAATTTGGCAGCGCGTCGGCGGCCTACAGCTACCTGATCTTCGTCCTGCTCTATATTCCGTGCATCTCGGTCATGGGCGCCATTGCCCGTGAGTCCAGCCGCGGCTGGATGGGCTTCTCCATTCTGTGGGGGCTGAACATTGCCTACTCGCTGGCGACCGTGTTTTATCAAACCGTCAATTACAGCCAGCATCCGCGCTACAGCCTGGTCTGTATCCTCGCGGTGATCCTGTTTAACGTGATGGTGATTGGCCTGCTGCGCCGGGCACGTAGCCGCGTTGACGTTAACCTGCTGGCAACGCGCAAAAACCCAACGACCTGCTGTAGTAGCCCTGCGGGCGACTGTCACTGAGGGGAAAAAAGATGGCATCGTTGATTCAGGTCCGTGACTTACTGGCGTTACAGGGACGAATGGAGGCGAAGCAGCTCAGCCTCAGCCTGCATACGCCGCAGCCGATGATCGATGCCATGCTGGAACGGCTGGAGGCGATGGGGAAAGCCGTGCGCATTCAGGAAGAGCCGGACAGTTGTCTGTCCGGCAGTTGTAAAAGTTGTCCGGAAGGTAAAGCCTGCCTCAGGGAGTGGTGGGCGCTTCGCTGATAAAATTGGACAGCGCCGAACAAAACTCAGCAGGATGAGAGATGAACGGCGCATGTGCCGCTTTGGCAACCACCATTGATTCACTCTCCGGCCACAGCGCATCCAGCAGCGGAACCACCTTGCGCGGGACCAGCCCATCCAGATAGCCATAAATACGCAGATGCGGCACCGTCAGTGACGCCAGCGGCTCACGCAAATCGGCCGTTTTCAGGATCTCCAGTCCACCGTTCAGCACCTCAACCTCCGGCATCGGCAGGGAAAGCACCGTCTGCTTCAGCATTCGCGCGTCCTGACGGGCGGTTTCTGTTCCCATCGTCTGCAACGCCAGGAAACGCTCCACCGTCCGCTGGAAATCTTCGCTCAACTGGTGCTGGAACCCGGCCAGCACCTCAGGTTTGATGCCCGGCCACGCCTCGCGGGCGCTGAAACAGGGTGATGAGGCAACGGTGATCAGCGCCTGGACCCGCTCAGGATGGCGCAGCGCAATCTGGCTTGCCACCAGCCCGCCCAGGCTCCAGCCGAGCCAGACGGCTTTTTGCGGCGCCGCTTCCAGAACCTGCTCCGCCATGTCCTCGAGCGTCATCGCGCCGTAGCCGTGGCTACGGCCATACCCCGGCAGATCCACCAGGTGTACCGTAAATTGCGAGGCCAGTTCCTCACTTATGCAACGCCACACTTCGGCGTTCAGTCCCCATCCGTGCAGCAGCACAAGATGACAATTTCCCGTCCCAACGGTCTGCCACCACAGCGTCTTCATCAGTTAACGTTCTCTTTTTTCACATGGAGGTTGCGTATGCTAACAGTGCCCGGCTTGTGCTGGCTATGCCGAATGCCACTTGCGCTGAGCGCGTGGGGCGTCTGTTCCGTTTGCACGGGAGCGCTGGGTTACCTGAAGGGCTGTCCGCAATGCGGCTTGCCTGCCGTAAGCCAGACGCTCCCCTGTGGTCGATGCCTGAAAAAAGTGCCGCCGTGGAGCGCGCTGGTGGCGGTGGATGATTACGTTTTGCCGCTGAGTCGTCTGGTTCATCAGTTTAAGTTTTCCAGCCAGTTCGCGCTGGCGCAGCCACTGGCACGCCTGTTATTACTGGCGGTATTGCAGGCGCGAAGAACGCGTGGGCTACCGTCGGTCGACACGCTCGTGAACGTGCCACTCTTTCAGCGTCGGCACTGGCGGCGGGGATACAATCAGAGCGACCTGCTGTGCCGTCCGCTCGCCCGCTGGCTGGGTTGCCGGTACCCCGCCTCTGCACTGAAACGTATTCATGCCACTGCCGTTCAGCACCGGCTCAACGCCCGGTCGCGCCAAAGAAACCTGAAAAACGCCTTTCGCCTTGAATTGCCGGTCAACGGTCTCCATATCGCGATTGTGGATGATGTCGTCACCACGGGCAGTACCGTGGCTGAACTTTCCCGACTGCTTTTGCAAAGCGGCGCCGCGTCAGTTCAGGTATGGTGTCTGTGCCGTACCTTGTAGCCCTTCTTCAATGGGCGTATGATTATACCCAGGTAATTTAGTCAACTATTAGGCCAAAGCTATGATCCGTATTTCCGATTCTGCACAAGCGCACTTTGCCAAACTGCTGGCAAATCAGGAAGAAGGGACGCAGATCCGCGTGTTTGTGATCAATCCAGGCACTCCGAATGCAGAATGTGGTGTCTCTTATTGTCCTCCGGATGCTGTGGAAGCAACTGACACTGCCCTTAAATTTGAACAGCTCACCGCATACGTTGATGAGCTGAGCGCGCCGTATCTTGAAGATGCGGAGATTGATTTCGTCACCGACCAGCTGGGTTCTCAGCTGACGCTGAAGGCGCCAAACGCGAAGATGCGTAAAGTCTCTGACGATGCCCCGCTGATGGAGCGTGTGGAATATCTGCTGCAATCGCAGATCAACCCGCAGCTGGCCGGCCACGGTGGACGTGTTTCCCTGATGGAAATCACCGAAGATGGTCTGGCGATCCTGCAATTCGGCGGCGGCTGTAACGGCTGCTCCATGGTCGATGTAACCCTGAAAGAAGGGATCGAGAAGCAGCTGCTGAACGAATTCCCGGAACTGAAAGGCGTGCGCGATCTGACCGAACACCAGCGCGGCGAGCACTCTTACTACTAATTCAGTGCCCGTCTGTATTGCCCGGTGGCGCTGCGCTTACCGGGCCTGCTTTTTCTTGCCTCCCCCTCTATATGTTGACCTGCGTCTCATAATTCAAATTTTGCCTCCCTGGGTGATTCTCAATCACGTCATGTTACCCGTATCATTCCCATGGGCACTCAACACCCTTATAACAGCCGACTAAACTTATCGTTTTCGCAGGCATTAGTATGAGTGCCGTTAATACTCTGTTCCCAGTTGGGACAACCGGAATTTGTCGTTGAAACAATGACGTTACCCATAACAATTCAAAGGCCAGGTCAATCATGCCATTAGTCATCGTCGCTATCGGTGTTGTGTTATTACTGCTCTTGATGATCCGCTTCAAAATGAACGGATTTATCGCTCTGGTTCTGGTGGCACTTGCAGTCGGTCTGATGCAGGGAATGCCGCTGGTTAAAGTTATCAGCTCCATTAAAGCCGGTGTCGGCGGTACGCTCGGCAGCCTGGCGCTGATCATGGGCTTCGGCGCCATGCTCGGTAAAATGCTCGCGGACTGCGGTGGCGCGCAGCGTATTGCCACTACCCTTATCGATAAATTTGGCAAGCAGCACATCCAGTGGGCGGTGGTGTTAACCGGTTTTACCGTCGGTTTCGCACTGTTCTATGAAGTGGGCTTCGTCCTGATGCTGCCGCTGGTGTTCACCATCGCCGCTGCCGCCAACATCCCGCTGCTGTTCGTAGGCGTACCGATGGCTGCGGCGCTGTCCGTCACCCACGGCTTCCTGCCGCCGCATCCGGGTCCAACGGCTATCGCCACCATCTTCCACGCCGACATGGGTAAAACCCTGCTGTTCGGTACGATTCTGGCGATCCCAACGGTTATCCTGGCCGGTCCTGTTTATGCGCGCTTCCTGAAAGGCATTGATAAGCCCATCCCGGAAGGCCTGTACAGCGCCAAAACCTTCACAGATGCAGAGATGCCTGGCTTTGGCGTCAGCGTCTGGACCTCTCTGGTGCCGGTGATCCTGATGGCAATGCGTGCCGTAGCAGAGATGGTTCTGCCGAAAGGTCACGCGTTCCTGTCCGTTGCGGAGTTCCTGGGCGACCCGGTGATGGCAACGCTGATTGCGGTCCTGATCGCCATGTTCACCTTCGGTCTTAACCGTGGTCGTTCCATGGATCAGATCAACGACACGCTGACCTCTTCCATCAAAATCATTGCCATGATGCTGCTGATCATCGGCGGTGGCGGCGCGTTTAAGCAGGTGCTGGTCGACAGTGGCGTGGATAAATACATTGCTGCCATGATGCATGAAACCAACGTATCGCCGCTCCTGATGGCATGGTCTATTGCCGCGGTGCTGCGTATCGCGCTGGGCTCTGCAACCGTTGCGGCGATTACCGCGGGTGGTATCGTTGCGCCGCTGATTGCGACCACGGGCGTAAGCCCTGAGCTGATGGTTATCGCGGTCGGTTCGGGCAGCGTGATTTTCTCCCACGTGAACGATCCGGGCTTCTGGCTGTTCAAGGAGTACTTCAACCTGACCATCGGTGAAACCATCAAGTCCTGGTCCGCGCTGGAAACCATTATTTCGGTGTGCGGTCTGGTCGGGGTGCTGCTGTTGAATATGGTGATTTAATGCCATGAGTCGGGTGGCGGCTACGCCTTACCCGACCTACTCGATACCTGTAGGCCCGGTAAGCGTTAGCGCCACCGGGCAATAAAAAACCCGCCACTGGCGGGTTTTTTATTATTTCTTCGCGGCTGCTTTTCGCCGTTTATCCAAATCCTTAATCAGCCTGTTCACCCCGTCATCGGCGAACATCGCTTCAAGCGTAGTGGACAGCTTGCGACGCCAGTTTTTGTACTGATAGCTGGTGCCGGGAATGTTTACCGGCTCCGCCATATCAATCCAGTCTTCCGGTTGCAGACCGAGCAACGCGCTGTTGCTGTCGGCAATATAGCGCTGTAAGCCACGGTTAAGCGTTGGCGTCATCGACATCAGCGCCGCCTTATGCCCGGCGCGCTTCGGCAGACAGCCATGCTTATGCAGCGCATCCAGCAGCCCCTGTTTCGCCAGCTCGCGATCCTGATACAACCCACGCAGAACCTCTTCATCCGGGTAGAGACCCAGCGTTTTGCCGAGCGTCAGGTCGCCGCTTTCCCAGTAGCCTCTGAGCGTAGGAAGATCATGCGTCGTCGCGACTGCCATTGACTGTTCAGGGTACGCTTTCGGCGCGCGGAAGGTTTTCTCATGGTCGTTTTCAAAATAGAGCACTTTGTAGGAGTAAACCCCGCTGTCGCGGAGCTTGCTGACAATCTCAACCGGCACGGTACCGAGATCTTCGCCAATCACCATGCACTGATGACGTTTACTCTCCAGCGCGAGGATTGAGAGCAGATCGTCCACCGGATACTGCACGTACGCCCCGTGATCGGCCGTTTCACCGTACGGGATCCACCACAGACGCAGCACGGACATCACATGGTCGATACGCAACGCGCCGCAGTTCTGCATGTTAGCGCGCAGCAGATCGATAAACGGCTCGTAGGCACGCGCCGCCATCACGTGTGGATCCATCGGCGGCAAGCCCCAGTTCTGACCAAGCGGGCCCAGAATATCCGGCGGCGCACCGACGGAGGCTTTCAGACAGTAAAGTTCACGGTCACACCAGGTCTCCGCCCCACCTTCCGCCACGCCGACGGCCAGATCGCGATACAGACCGATCGGCATGTTATAGCCCTGGCTCACCTGCCAGCAGGCAGCAAACTGGCTGTACGCAAGCCACTGCAACCAGAGATAGAAATCCACCTCGTCGGCATGCGTCTCACAGAACGCCTTCACTTCCGGGGTGTCCACGGACTGATACGCTTCCGGCCACACCGGCCAGCCCCAGCGCATCTCATCCTCCTGGACCTGATACGCATGCAGCGCATCAAACGCAGCCTGCCAGTAAAGGCTCTCGCCTTCCTGCATCACAAACTGGCGGAAGGCTGCCATCTGCTCGTCGTCACGCTTCGCAAAGCCCTTCCAGGCCAGACGCAGCGCCGCCATTTTCAGCGCGGTCACGGAGGCATAATCGACCCAGTCCGCATCGCGGGCCTGTTTCAGCATCTGTTGGGTGGTCTCAAGCTTCCACCACGCCTGCGCCTCTTTGCTGTTTTTGAAATCGTCTAACGCGTTAACGTCGATGTAGATCACGTTCAGCCAGCGGCGGGAAGACGGGCTGTACGGGCTGGCGCTTTCCGGATTCGCCGGATAGAGGGCGTGGATCGGGTTGAGACCGATAAATGCCCCGCCGCGCTCACCAACAGATGCCAGCATCTTTTTCAGGTCGCCAAAATCGCCAATGCCCCAGTTGCTGTCTGAACGCAAGGTGTAAAGCTGCACACAGGCGCCCCACAGCTTTTTGCCTTCGAGTAGCGCCTGCGGCTCATAGCAGCGCTTCGGCGCGACGATCACCCGACAGTGGAAGCGGCTGTCATTCTGGGTGAGCGTCAGGCTGTGATAGCCCTCCGGCAGCTTCGCCGGAAGGGTGAGGGTTTTGCCGCCGGTGGCATGGCCTTTATGCTGATGCCCCTCTTCGGTGGTGAGCAGCCAGCTGAACTCGCCGCGCCCTTCCACCGCCAGCGGCATCTTTTTGCCCGCGGTAAAGACCTTCACGTTCGGCACCGGCGCTCCCGACGCTTTCGCGTCGGTTTTGTGCATGGCATCCAGCAAACGTCTTTTGGTGTCCGCACCAATAGACTGCGGTTTGCCGTGCGCATTGATGTAACTGAGGCTAATTCCCGCCGCCTGCGCGGCACTGTCCAGACGTTTACTCTCCATCGCGCTTCCTTAGCGTTTTGCCTGCCAGATACGAGCCTGATAATCACGGATTGAGCGGTCAGAGCTGAACATACCGCAGCGCGCGGTGTTCAGGATACACGCGCGGGTCCAGGCATCCTGGTCGCGATACAGCACGTCGACCTGCTTCTGCGCTTCAACGTAAGCGGTGAAGTCCGCCATCACCAGGTACGGGTCGCCGCCCTGTTTGTCCATGCTGTGCAGCATCTGGTCAAACGCGTGCTTGTCGCCGTCGCTGTACTTCCCGCTTTCCAGCTCTTTCAACACCGCATCCAGCACTTTGTCTTTTTTACGCCATTTCACCGGGTCGTACCCTTTGGCTTTGATGGCTTTCACTTCTTCAACAGTATGGCCGAAGATAAAGATGTTCTCTTCGCCGACCTTCTCGGCAATTTCGACGTTCGCACCGTCCAGCGTGCCGACGGTCAGCGCGCCGTTCAGGGCCAGCTTCATGTTGCCGGTGCCGGACGCTTCTTTACCGGCGGTAGAGATCTGCTCGGAAATATCCGCCGCCGGGATCAGCATTTCAGCCGCAGAGACGCAGTAGTCCGGCAGGAACACCACCTTCAGCTTGTCGCCCACTTTCGGATCGTTGTTGATCGCCGCCGCCACTTTATTAATGGCAAGGATAATGTTTTTCGCCAGGTAGTAGCCCGGCGCCGCTTTCGCACCGAACAGGAACACGCGCGGGACGCGGTCGGCCTGAGGGTTCTCGCGGATCTCTTTGTACAGCGCCAGAATGTGCAGCAGGTTCAGGTGCTGACGTTTGTACTCGTGCAGGCGTTTGATCTGGATATCGAAAATCGCATTTGGGTTAATTTCAATTCCGGTACGCATTTTCACGAACTCGGCCAGACGTACCTTGTTCTCCAGCTTAATGGCGCGGTACTGCTCGCGGAACTTCGCGTCGTCAGCGTATTTTTCCAGGTTGATGAGCTGGTCCAGATCGTTGGCCCACTCTTTCTTCAGGGTCTTGTCCAGCAGGCCGGCCAGCAGCGGGTTGCACTGTTTGATCCAGCGACGCGGCGTAATGCCGTTGGTCACGTTGTGGAATTTGGTCGGCCACAGCTGGTGGTATTCCGGGAAGAGGTCTTTCACCACCAGATCCGAGTGCAGCGCGGCCACGCCGTTCACCGCAAAGCCGCTTACCACGCACATGTTCGCCATGCGCACCTGTTTGTTGTGTACCACGGCCAGCTTCGCCCAAACGGCCTTATCGCCCGGCCAGGTTTTCTCCACCAGCGTTTTGAACTGGTCGTTAATCTTATTGATGATCTGCATATGGCGCGGCAGCAGCGTTTTCACCAGCTTCTCATCCCAGCACTCCAGCGCTTCCGGCATCAGGGTGTGGTTGGTGTAGGCGAAGGTGCGGCTGGTGATGGCCCAGGCGTCGTCCCAGCTCAGCTGATGCTCGTCGATCAGCACGCGCAGAAGTTCCGGGATGGCAATGGTTGGGTGCGTGTCGTTGAGCTGAATAACTTCGAAGTCCGGCAGCTGCGCCAGCTTGCGGCCCGCCAGGTGGTGGCGGCGCAGAATGTCCGCCACGGAGCAGGCGCACTGGAAGTATTGCTGCATCAGGCGCAGCTTTTTACCCGCCAGATGGTTGTCGTTCGGGTAGAGCACTTTGGTCAGCTTCTCGGCGTCGATACCCTGCTGCTCGGCGCGCAGGAAATCACCGTCATTGAATTTAGTCAGGTTGAATGGATGCGCGTGCTTCGCCTGCCACAGACGCAGCGGCTGCGCCACGCCGTTACGGTAGCCGAGCACCGGCAGGTCCCAGGCTTCACCGGTAATGGTGAACGCTGGTTCCCAGAGCCCCTGCTTCGTGACTTTCCCGCCAATCCCGACCTGCACATCCAGCTGTGCGTTGTGGCGGAACCACGGGTAAGTATTACGATGCCAGTCGTCCGGCGCTTCCATCTGGTGGCCGTCAACGAACGACTGGCGGAACAGACCGTACTGGTAGTTCAGACCATAGCCAATGGCCGACTGGCCCACGGTTGCCATGGAATCCAGGAAGCAGGCTGCCAGACGTCCCAGACCGCCGTTACCCAGCGCCGGATCAATCTCTTCTTCCAGCAGATCGGTCAGGTTGATGTCGTGTTCTTTCAGCACATCGCCGACGTCCTGATACCAGCCAAGGTTCAGCAGATTGTTACCCGTCAGACGGCCAATCAGGAACTCCATCGAAATGTAGTTGACGTGACGCTGGCCTTTCACAGGCTTCGTCGCGGGCTGAGCGTCCAGCTGCTCTGCGAGCGCCCCGCTCACCGCCTGCCACCACTGGTGAGGCGTCATCTCGTTTGCAGCATGAAGGCCAAAACGCTGCCACTGACGCGTCAGGGCAGCCTGGAATTGAGCTTTGTTGAAAGTAGGCTGTGACATAGGGAATCGGCATCCTGTAGAGAGAAAACACATTTGGCGCTAGTGTGCCTGGCTCATTGCGCCTCTTCCTCCTCCTGTCGGGGATTAGGCAGGGAGGAGTAGCGGGGATGAGCATAAAAGTGTGATCGAGGCCACTGTGTAAGTGTGCGCTTCGCTGAAAAAGCGATCCCGGAAGAGCGTCAAAGAAATGAAATGCAGTTTCGGAGGAAATTAATCATCGCTGAAATGATTACTTACGTAGAATAATATTTCTCACGTACAGCGGCTTTCCTGCAACACTATTAAGCCAGAGCAACTTTCCCCAAAGTTAATTAACTTCACCGTCATTATCTCTTTCTGAAACCAGTTTCAGCGCAACCGCGCGCCATGCAGACAAGCCAGTAACAGCGCGGCATCCAGCCATTTATGAAAAGTTCCACCAATGATGAGAATGTTTTGTGACAGAGTGCAAATTCAGAGCCTCCAAACCCAGACATAACTTGCAATAGTTCCTCTATTGGCCGAACTTATAGATATTAATTACGAAGCGCAAAAAAAATAAATTCTCTCGTTCCCCACAGTGAAGTGAAAACTATGTTGATTCCGTCCAAATTAAGTCGCCCGGTTCGTCTTGACCATACTGTGGTCCGCGAGCGCCTGCTGGCTAAACTTTCCGGTGCGCATAATTTCCGACTGGCGCTGGTTACGAGTCCTGCGGGTTATGGAAAAACAACGCTCATTTCGCAATGGGCGGCAGGTAAAAGCGATCTTGGCTGGTACTCCCTGGATGAAGGTGATAACCAGCAGGAGCGTTTTGCCAGCTATTTAATTGCCGCGATTCAGCAGGCAACCAACGGACACTGCGTCACCAGCGAGGTGATGGTGCAAAAGCGCCAGTACGCCAGCCTGTCCTCTCTGTTCTCCCAGCTGTTTATCGAACTGGCCGAATGGCATCGCCCGCTGTATGTGGTGATTGATGATTATCATCTGATCACCAACCCGGTTATTCACGAGTCCATGCGGTTCTTCCTGCGCCATCAGCCGGAAAACCTGACGCTGGTCGTCCTGTCGCGCAACCTTCCGCAGCTGGGCATTGCCAACCTGCGGGTGCGCGATCAGCTGCTGGAAATCGGCAGTCAGCAGCTGGCCTTTACCCATCAGGAAGCGAAACAGTTCTTTGACTGCCGTCTGACTTCTCCGATTGAGGCGTCGGAAAGCAGCCGCCTGTGTGATGACGTTGCAGGCTGGGCCACGGCGCTTCAGCTGATTGCCCTTTCCGCGCGGCAAAACAATAGCCCAACGCACCAGTCCGCGCGCCGCCTGGCGGGCATCAACGCCAGCCACCTGTCGGATTATCTGGTGGATGAGGTACTCAACAGCGTAGACCTCACTACCCGCCATTTCCTGCTGAAAAGCTCCCTGCTACGTTCGATGAACGATGCGCTGATTGTGCGCGTCACCGGTATTGAAAACGGGCAGCTTCAGCTCGAAGAGATTGAACGTCAGGGTTTGTTCCTGACGCGAATGGACGATCCCGGCGAATGGTTTAGCTACCATCCGCTGTTTGGCAGCTTCCTGCGCCAGCGTTGCCAGTGGGAGATGGCCGCAGAGCTGCCAGAAATTCACCGCGCCGCCGCCGAAAGCTGGATGGCGCAAGGTTTCCCGAGCGAGGCTATCCACCATGCGCTGGCCGCCGGAGATGCCGGTATGCTGCGCGATATTCTGCTCAACCACGCGTGGGGACTGTTCAACCACAGCGAACTGACGCTGCTGGAAGAGTCGTTAAAAGCGCTGCCGTGGGAGAGCCTGCTGGAGAATCCGCGTCTGGTGCTGCTCCAGGCCTGGCTGATGCAGAGCCAGCATCGCTACAGCGAAGTGAACACCCTGCTGGCGCGCGCCGAGCAGGAGATGGAAAGCGAGATGGATGCCACCCTGCACGGCGAATTTAACGCCCTGCGTGCGCAGGTGGCGATTAACGACGGCGACCCGGAAGAAGCCGAACGGCTGGCGATGGTCGCGCTGGATGAGCTGCCGCTGGCGAATTTCTACAGCCGTATTGTGGCCACCTCGGTACACGGCGAAGTGCTGCACTGTAAGGGCGACCTCACGCGTTCGCTTTCGCTCATGCAGCAAACCGAACAGATGGCCCGCCGCCACGATGTCTGGCACTACGCACTGTGGAGCCTGATCCAGCAAAGCGAGATTTTATTTGCTCAGGGGTTCCTGCAGGCCGCCTGGGAAAACCAGGAGAAAGCGTTCCAGCTGATCCGTGAACAGCATCTGGAACAGCTGCCGATGCACGAGTTCCTGTTGCGTATTCGCGCTCAGCTGCTCTGGGCATGGTCGCGTCTGGATGAAGCAGAAAGCTGCGCCCGCCAGGGCCTGAATGTGCTTTCGAGCTTCCAGCCGCAGCAGCAACTCCAGTGCCTGGCCCTGCTGGTGCAGTGCTCGCTGGCACGCGGCGACCTGGATAATGCCCGCAACCACCTTAACCGCCTGGAAAACCTGCTCGGCAACGGGCAGTACCATAGCGACTGGGTCTCCAACGCCGATAAGGTCCGGGTGATTTACTGGCAGATGACCGGCGATAAAAAGTCCGCCGCCAACTGGCTGCGTCACACGCCTAAACCAGAATTTGCCAATAACCACTTCCTGCAAAGCCAGTGGCGCAATATTGCCCGCGTGCAGATCCTGCTGGGTGACTTTGAGCCTGCCGAGATTGTGCTGGAAGAGTTAAACGAAAACGCCCGCAGCCTGCGCCTGATGAGCGATTTAAACCGCAACCTGCTGCTGTTAAACCAGCTTTACTGGCAGGCGGGCCGCAAAAACGATGCCCAGCGCGTACTGCTGGAAGCGTTACAGCTGGCGAACCGCACCGGGTTTATCAGCCACTTTGTGATTGAGGGTGAAGTGATGGCCCAGCAGTTGCGCCAGCTGATTCAGCTCAACACGCTGCCGGAACTCGATCAGCATCGCGCCCAGCGCATTCTGCGCGAGATCAACCAGCACCATCGCCACAAGTTTGCGCACTTCGATGAGAACTTTGTTGAACGTCTGCTGAACCATCCGGAAGTACCGGAGCTTATCCGCACCAGCCCGCTCACACAGCGTGAATGGCAGGTGCTGGGGCTGATCTATTCAGGCTACAGCAACGAGCAGATAGCCGGTGAGCTGGCGGTGGCGGCAACCACCATCAAAACGCACATTCGCAATCTGTATCAGAAGCTGGGCGTGGCGCACCGTCAGGACGCGGTGCAGCATGCGCAGCAGTTGTTGAAGATGATGGGGTACGGAGTTTAGTTTTGTGCGGCCTGATGCCCTCACCCCGGCCCTCTCCCACAGGGAGAGGGAGAACAATTTGTAGGTCGGGTAAGCGCAGCGCCACCCGACACAACCGCTAGCACAACTCCAGCTGCAAATTGTTATCCTTAATCACCTGCAACACGCCCGCCGGCGGCATCTCGTCGGTGTAGACCGCATTCACCATGCTAATGCTGCCCATGTTGACCATCGCATTGCGGCCAAATTTCGAGTGATCCACCACCAGCATCACGTGGCGTGAGTTCTCAATAATCGCGCGCTTGGTGCGCACCTCGTGGTAATCAAACTCCAGCAGCGAGCCGTCGGTGTCGATGCCGCTGATCCCCAGAATGCCGAAATCGAGGCGAAACTGAGAGATAAAATCGAGCGTCGCTTCGCCGATAATGCCCCCGTCGCGGCTGCGCAGTTCGCCGCCCGCGAGGATGATGCGAAAATCGTCTTTCTGCATCAACGTGTTAGCCACGTTCAGGTTGTTGGTCACCACGCGGAGGTTCTCGTGATTCAGCAGCGCATGGGCGACCGCTTCCGGCGTGGTGCCGATATCAATAAACAGCGTCGCGCCGTTCGGGATCTGGCTCGCCACTTTACGGGCGATACGCTCTTTCTCTGCCGTTTGCGTCGCCTTACGGTCATGCCATGAGGTGTTCACCGAGCTGGACGGCAGCGCCGCGCCGCCGTGATGGCGCAGAATACGGTTCTGATCGGCCAGGTCGTTGAGGTCACGACGGATGGTTTGCGGGCTGACGGCAAACTGCTCCACCAGCTCTTCAGTACTGACGTATCCCTGTTTTTTTACCAGTTCGATAATGGCGTCATGACGTTGTGTTTGTTTCATGAAATATCCCTGGGAATTATGTTCGTTTTCGCGCATGGAGCGTATCGGCCAGCGCCATCGCCAGCCCGACCGCCAGGCCGGTAACGTGCGCACCATTGGCGATAGACATACCAAACAGATCAAACCATCCGGCAATAAGCCATATTAACGCAAAGGTTATTAATCCACGTTGTAAATAGATGCCGCTTTCCGGGTCGCGCTCGCCTCTGAGCCAGGCGTAACCCATCAGGGCGTACACCACGCCGGATAACCCGCCAAACCACGGACCGCTGAATTTATGCTGCACATAGCCGCTTAACAGGGCGCTGATAAGGGTGATCACAATCAGCTTGCCGCTGCCGAGCCGCTTCTCCACTGCTCCGCCGAGATACCACCACCACAGCAGGTTAAAGAGGATATGCATCACCGAGAAGTGCATCAGCGCATGCGTGAAGTAGCGCCAGACGTCAAATTGCAGGGAGGGATCGTACGGCCATGCGAGGGCAATCATCACGCTCTGGTCGCCCACCACGCTCATAATAATGAAGACGATGATGCAGGCTGCCATCAAAAGCAGCGTAAACGGTCCTGCGCGCTCGCGGAGGGTGGCGAGAAACGGAAAACGTTGATAGTGCAGGCCACTGTCGGTCTGGCCGGATTGCCAGCTTGCTGCCAGATAACGCGGGTCGCCCGGGTTTTCCAGGAAACGCGCCAGCTCGGCGTTCACGCGCCCAGCCTGGCTTTCGTCTGCCAGCCAGACATCCGTCTGTGTATGCTGCTGAATAGTCAGGATAATGCCCTGCGTCGCCATATAGTCGACAAACGCCTGGGCGACGCGCGGGTTGCTAAAAGAGGTGATCATCAACATGGGCAGCGGTCGCTTATTTCCACACAAAAGGGGACAGTATAGCGGGATCAGCGCTCAAACGCGTATTCAACTTCTGCCGGGAAATGACGATGCCATGCATCGAAGCCGCCATCGACGCTGTATACCGCGTCGTAACCCTGCTGGAGCAGATACTGCGCCGCGCCTTTACTGCTGTTGCCGTGATAGCACATCACCATCACCGGCGTGTCGAAGTCGTTATCGCGCATAAACGCGCCCAGCGTGTCGTTGGTGAGATGGAACGCGCCCGGCGTGTGGCCCATCGCAAAGCTCTGCGGATCGCGGATATCCACCAGCACCGCGGTTTTCTGGTGCATCTTCTGATGGGCTTCTTCTACGTTAATACATTCAAACTGATCCATGGTGTTCTCTTTCTGTTGTTCTGGTTGGGTGCGCTCTGGTGCCCTCACCCCAGCCCTCTCCCACAGGGAGAGGGAGAAAAGTTAGTCGCACGATTTTACCCCGTAGTGTACGTCCTGGCGGCGGGTAAACGCCATTATGTTATCCATATCACTCTAAATTGTTTTTTTGATGTTACCAAAAGCGCGTTCCTTTGCTATTATGAGCGATATCGAACATTTTTGAGCTTTAACGAAAGTGCATGAGGGTGTTATGGAAACCAAAGATCTGATTGTGATAGGCGGGGGCATCAACGGTGCCGGTATTGCGGTTGATGCCGCAGGACGCGGTTTATCCGTGCTGATGCTGGAAGCTAACGATCTCGCCTGCGCGACGTCGTCCGCCAGCTCCAAGCTGATCCATGGAGGCCTGCGCTACCTGGAACACTACGAATTCCGCCTGGTCAGCGAAGCGCTGGCCGAACGCGAAGTGCTGCTGAAAATGGCTCCGCATCTGGCGATCCCGATGCGCTTCCGCCTGCCTCACCGCCCGCACCTGCGTCCGGCGTGGATGATCCGCATCGGCCTGTTCATGTACGATCATCTGGGTAAACGCACCAGCCTGCCGGGTTCGACCGGTTTGCGTTTTGGCTCAGAATCGGTCCTTAAGCCTGAAATCGTGCGCGGTTTCGAATATTCTGACTGCTGGGTGGACGATGCGCGTCTGGTGCTGGCTAACGCGCAGATGGTCGAGAAGAAAGGCGGCGAGGTGAAAACCCGTACCCGCGCGACCGCCGCGCGCCGCGAAAACGGCCTGTGGATTGTGGAAGCGGAAGACGTAGATACCGGTGAGAAGTTTAGCTGGAAAGCGCGCGGCCTGGTGAACGCCACCGGCCCGTGGGTGAAACAGTTCTTCGATGACGGTATGCACCTGCCTTCTCCGTACGGCATCCGCCTGATCAAGGGCAGCCACATTGTGGTGCCGCGCGTGCATACCCAGAAGCAGGCTTATATCCTGCAAAACGAAGACAAGCGCATCGTGTTTGTGATCCCGTGGATGGACGAGTTCTCCATCATCGGCACCACTGACGTGGAGTACAAGGGCGATCCGAAAAACGTTGAGATTGAAGAGAGCGAAGTCAGCTACCTGCTGAAAGTGTACAACGCACACTTTAAAAAACAGCTGGCGCGCGATGACGTGGTCTGGACCTACTCCGGCGTGCGTCCGCTGTGTGATGACGAGTCTGACTCACCGCAGGCCATCACCCGTGACTATACGCTTGATATTCATGACGTGGACGGTCAGGCGCCGCTGCTGTCGGTGTTTGGCGGTAAGCTCACCACCTACCGTAAACTGGCGGAGCACGCGCTGGAGAAACTGGCGCCGTATTACAAAGGCATCGGCCCGGCGTGGACGAAAGGCGCCGTGCTGCCTGGCGGCGATATCGGCAATAACCGCGACGATTACGCCGCGAAGCTGCGTCGCCGCTTCCCGTTCATTACCGAAGGAATGGCGCGCCACTACGCCCGCACCTACGGCAGCAATACCGAACTGTTCCTCGGCGACGCAAAAGAGATTGCCGATCTGGGCGAGCATTTTGGCCATGAGCTGTACGAAGCGGAACTGCGCTACCTGGTGGAACACGAATGGGTGCGCCGTCTGGACGATGCCATCTGGCGTCGTACTAAAGAAGGGATGTGGCTGAATGCCGAGCAGCAGTCTCGCGTGGCGCAATGGTTGCAACAGCATGCGGGAAAGCGTGAATTGTCACTGGCGTCCTGAGGGTGACAAAAAATGCCCGGTGGCGCTGCGCTTACCGGGCCTACAGGATCGAGTAGGCCGGGTAAGGCGGAGCCGCCACCCGGCTTTGTTTTTACAACCGCACCGGATCAATATGCCAGATATTCTCGGCATACTCTTTGATGGTCCTGTCTGACGAGAAGTATCCCATGTTGGCGATGTTATGCATCGCGGCGCTGGTCCACTTCTCCTGCTGACGGTACAGTTCGTCCACCTTATCCTGACAATCCACGTAGCTGCGGTAATCCGCCAGCACCTGATAGTGATCGCCAAAGTTAATCAGCGAGTCCACCAGGTCACGATAGCGCCCAGGCTCCTCAGGGTTAAACACCCCGGTGGCGATTTGCGTCAGCACCTGGCGTAACTCTTCATCCTCTTCATAATACTCACGCGGCGAGTAGCCCTGCTTGCGAAGCGCCTCTACCTCTTCCGCCGTATTCCCGAAGATAAAGATATTCTCCGCGCCCACATGCTCCAGCATTTCGACATTTGCGCCGTCCAGCGTGCCGATGGTCAGCGCGCCGTTCAGGGCAAACTTCATGTTGCTGGTGCCGGATGCTTCCGTCCCCGCCGTGGAAATCTGCTCTGAGAGATCCGCCGCCGGAATAATCAGCTGCGCCAGGCTTACGCTGTAGTTCGGGATAAACACCACTTTCAGCTTGTCGCCAATGTCCGGATCCTGGTTCACTACCTTCGCCACATCGTTGATAAGATGAATGATGTGCTTCGCCATGTAGTACGCGGAGGCCGCCTTACCGGCAAAGATTTTCACGCGCGGCACCCACTCCGCTGTCGGGTCAGCCTTAATGCGGTTGTAGTGAGTGATGACGTGCAGGACGTTCATCAGCTGACGCTTGTACTCGTGGATACGTTTGATCTGCACGTCGAACAGCGCTTTCGGGTTCGCCACCACGTTGAGATGCATCGCCAGCCAGACTGACAGCCGTTTCTTGTTCAGCAGCTTGGCTTCCCGTACGGCTTTGTTCACCGTCGGAAAATCAATGTGTTGCTCAAGCTCGCTCAGCTGGCTCAAATCGGTGCGCCAGGTGCGGCCGATATTTTCGTCCAGCACGTCAGACAGCGGCTGGTTCGCCAGCGCCAGCCAGCGGCGCGGGGTGACGCCGTTGGTCACGTTGCAGAAACGCGTCGGGAAGATCTTCGCAAAGTCTGCAAACAGCGACTGCACCATCAGGTTCGAATGCAGCTCTGAAACCCCGTTAACCTTATGGCTGATCACCACCGCCAGCCAGGCCATGCGTACGCGGCGACCATTGGATTCATCAATGATCGAGGCGCGGCTCAGCAGGCCGGTATCGTTCGGGTACTGCTCCTGCAAGGTCTTGAGGAAGTAGTCGTTGATCTCGAAGATGATTTGCAGGTGGCGCGGCAGAATTTTGCCGAGCATATCCACCGGCCACGTCTCCAGCGCTTCACTCATCAGCGTATGGTTGGTGTACGAGAACACCTGGCAGGTCACTTCAAACGCGTCATCCCAGCTGAACTTATGCTCGTCAATCAGCAGGCGCATCAGCTCAGGGATCGACAGCACCGGATGGGTATCGTTGAGGTGAATAGCGGTTTTTTCCGCCAGATTCGCATAGGTTTTGTGCAGCTGATAGTGACGGCTAAGGATATCCTGAATCGTTGCCGAGACGAGGAAATACTCCTGACGCAGGCGCAGCTCGCGGCCCGAGTAGGTCGAGTCATCCGGATACAGGACGCGGGACACGTTCTCAGAGTGGTTTTTATCTTCCACCGCCGCGAAGTAGTCACCCTGATTGAATTTACCGAGGTTGATCTCGCTACTGGCCTGCGCGTTCCACAGGCGCAGCGTGTTGGTCGCATCGGTGTCGTAGCCGGGGATAATCTGGTCATAGGCCACGGCGAGGATCTCTTCGGTTTCCACCCAGCGGGATTTTTTCCCTTCCTGCTGAATACGCCCGCCAAAACGCACCTTGTAGCGCGTGTTGTGGCGCTTGAACTCCCACGGGTTACCGTACTCCAGCCAGTAGTCCGGCGACTCTTTCTGACGCCCATCAACGATGTTCTGCTTGAACATGCCGTAGTCGTAGCGAATACCGTACCCGCGTCCCGGCAGCGCCAGCGTCGCCAGTGAATCGAGGAAGCAGGCGGCAAGACGCCCGAGACCACCGTTACCCAGCCCCGGGTCGTTCTCTTCGTCAATCAGCTCTTCTAAGTCCAGCCCCATCTCTTCCAGTGCGTTTTTGACGTCGTCATAAATCCCGAGCGATAACAGCGCATTGGAGAGGGTGCGACCAATCAAAAACTCCATCGACAGGTAATACACCTGTCGCGTCTCCTGCGAGAGCTGGGCGCGGTTGGAGCGCAGCCAGCGTTCGACCATACGGTCACGCACCGCAAACAGCGTGGCGTTCAGCCACTCATGTTTGTTGGCAATAACGGGATCTTTCCCAATGGTAAACATCAGCTTATAGGCGATGGAGTGTTTCAACGCCTCAACGCTGAGCGTGGGGGAAGAGTAGCTAAATGGAGCATTCATATCAGTAACTTCGCCTCGTTACATCAAGCGTTGATAAAGGTCGCGGTAGGACTGCGCCGCAACGTGCCAGCCAAAGTCCATGGACATCGCCTGACGTTGTACGTAACGCCACAGGGATGGACGGGACCACAAGACGAAAGCACGCCGGATCGCCCGAAGTAGCGACCAGGCATTACTGTCCTCGAAAACAAACCCGCTGGCGATACCATCCGCCAGGTTTTCCAGGGAGCTGTCAGACACCGTATCCGCCAGCCCGCCCGTGCGGCGTACCAGCGGCAGCGTGCCGTATTTCAGACCATAGAGCTGCGTCAGGCCGCAGGGCTCGAAACGGCTCGGCACCAGAATCACGTCTGCGCCGCCCATGATGCGGTGCGAGAACGCTTCGTGATAGCCAATCTGCACGCCCACCTGCCCCGGATGTTCCGCCGCGGCCGCGAGGAAACCTTCCTGCAATACCGGGTCGCCCGCGCCGAGCAGCGCCAGCTGCCCACCCTGCTCCAGTAATCCCGGCAGCGCTTCCAGCACCAGATCCAGCCCTTTCTGGCTGGTCAGGCGGCTGACCACCGCAAACAGCGGTACCTTGTCGTTGACCTTCAGCCCCATCGCAATCTGTAGCTGACGCTTGTTCTCCGCTTTGTCCTCCACGGAGTCGCGACCATAGCGCGCTGCCAGCAGGAGGTCCGTTTCCGGATTCCAGATCTGTTCATCCACGCCGTTCAGAATGCCCGACAGACGACCTTCACGGTGGCGCTGTTGCAGTAGCCCTTCCATACCGTAACCGAACTCCGGCTGGGTAATTTCCCGCGCGTAGGTTGGGCTGACCGCCGTGATGTGGTCGGCGTAGTACAGACCGGCCTTCAGGAACGAAATCTGTCCGTTAAACTCCAGTCCGTGCATGTTAAAGAACGACCATGGCAGATCGATGTCATTCATATGATGCGCGTAATACATGCCCTGATACGCCAGGTTGTGCACCGTAAACACCGATTTCGCCGGGTGTCCTTTCGCCGCCAGATATGCAGGAGCCAGCCCCGCATGCCAGTCGTGCGCGTGCACCACGTTCGGACGCCAGAACGGATCCAGCCCGACGGCCATCTCCGCCCCCACCCAGCCGAGCAGGGCAAAGCGCAGCACGTTATCGGTATAGGCGTACAGGTTGGTATCGTGATACGGGCTGCCGGGTCGGTCGTATAAATGCGGCGCATCAATCAGGTAAATCCCTACGCCATTGTAATGTCCAAACAGCAGGGTGATACGTCCCGCGAAGGTCTCGCGGCGGGTAACAACCTTCGCATCGGGAATACCACGCCGGATATCCGGAAAAGCGGGTAACAACACGCGGGTATCCACCCCTCCGGCAATTTGCGCCGCCGGTAATGCACCAAGAACATCCGCCAGTCCGCCCGTTTTTAACAACGGGAACATCTCAGAACATACGTGTAAAACCTGCATCATCGCTCCTGTTTGATTTGCAGCTTCCGCAACATTTCCCGTGTTACTAACACGATCCCCTCTTCCGATCGGTAGAAACGACGTGCATCTTCTTCCGCGTTTTCCCCAATCACCATCCCTTCGGGAATGACGCAGGCACGGTCGATAACGCAGCGACGCAGACGACATGAGCGCCCTACCCAGACATCCGGCAGCAGGACTGCCGAATCGATATTACAGAATGAGTTTATACGCACGCGCGGGAACAGCACGGACTGCACCACCACCGAACCGGAGATAATGCACCCGCCAGAGACCAGCGAGTTCAGCGTCATACCGTGGCTGCCGGAGCGATCCTGGACGAACTTCGCCGGCGGCAGCGATTCCATATGGGTGCGAATCGGCCAGTTCTGGTCGTACATATCCAGTTCAGGCGTCACAGATGCCAAATCGAGGTTGGCTTTCCAGTAGGCTTCCAGCGTGCCGACGTCGCGCCAGTAAGGTTCCGCATTTGGATCGGACTGCACGCAGGACAATGGGAAAGGATGTGCATACGCCATGCCAGCTTTGGTAATTTTCGGGATGATGTCTTTACCGAAGTCGTGGCTGGAGTTTTCGTCTTTGTCGTCTTCTTCCAGCAGCTCATAAAGATAATCGGCATCAAAGACATAGATCCCCATGCTGGCGAGCGATTTGGTGTCGTCTCCCGGCATGGTTGGCGGATTCGCCGGTTTTTCGACAAAGTCGATAATCTTGTCGTCGCCATCTACATGCATCACGCCAAACGCGGTTGCTTCTGCAACAGGCACCGGCAGACACGCCACGGTGCAGCGCGCACCTTTTTCGACGTGGTCGATCAGCATGTGGGAGTAATCTTGCTTGTAGATGTGGTCCCCGGCGAGGATAACGATGTATTCCGCGTTGTAGCGGCGAATGATGTCGAGGTTCTGGGTCACGGCATCCGCCGTGCCGCGGTACCAGTTCTCCCCGTGAACGCGCTGCTGCGCCGGGAGCAGATCGACAAACTCGTTCATCTCTTCGCTGAAGAATGACCAGCCGCGCTGAATGTGCTGCACCAGCGTGTGCGACTGATACTGGGTAATGACGCCAATACGGCGAATTCCTGAGTTCAGGCAGTTGGACAGTGCAAAATCGATAATACGGAACTTACCACCAAAGTGAACGGCCGGTTTGGCGCGCTTGATGGTCAAATCTTTCAGACGGGTACCACGCCCGCCCGCGAGGATCAGGGCAACTGTTTTTAATGGTAGCTGGCGCGCCAACATTAACGGATCGTTCTTCTCTAATCTAACCATGACTAACTCCTTTTTTATCATCTTTGGAATACGCACACTCCGTGCGCAGGCCCGTGCCAGACAGCCATAACAACCGGATTATCCGCTCCGGCAAAGGGAGGAATGGCTCGCCATTCCCCGTCAGGTAAAACAATCTCTGCGACGTCATCCGTCGCGTTCAGCGTCACCAGCCACGCATCCGAAAGCAGGATTTGCAGACAGGGTATGCCGTGTTGCCACTCTTGCGCGCTTAACGGTTGCGCGTCTTTATTCAGCCAGCGAACGTTGCCGTCGCCCTCTTCCCACCAGCAGTCGGCGGTGAGCGCGGGGATGTGCTGGCGAAGATGGATCAGCGCCGCGGTGAAATGGGTCAACCCGCTGTTCGCTTCTTCCCAGTTGAGCCAGGTCAGGGTGTTGTCCTGGCAATAGGCGTTGTTGTTGCCGTGCTGGCTGTGACCGTGCTCATCGCCCGCCAGCAGCATCGGCGTGCCCTGCGACAACAAAAGCGTCGTCAGCAGCGCATGAACGCTGGCGCGTCGCCGCTCGATCACATCCAGACTTCCGCCTAACCCTTCTATACCATGGTTAAAGCTATGGTTGTTGTTAGTCCCATCGCGATTCTCTTCGCCGTTTGCCTCATTGTGTTTCTGATTGAAACAAACGCAGTCGCGCAGCGTAAAACCGTCGTGCGCCGTCACCAGATTAATGGTGGCCGACGGACGTTTGCCGTCACGCTTAAAGAGATCGCTGGAGCCGGCAAAGCGACCGGCAAACTCCCCCAGCGACAGATCGCGCGTCAGCCAGAAGCGGCGGACGGCATCGCGGAAGTGGTCGTTCCACTCGGCAAACAGCGGCGGGAAGTTCCCCACCTGATAGCCGCCCTCGCCGATGTCCCAGGGCTCCGCAATCAGCTTCACCTTTGAAAGCACCGGACAGTTTTTGATGGCCTCAAACAGCGGCGCCTGCTGGCTGAACGCCGGGGTGCGCCCCATTACCGGCGCCAGGTCGAAACGAAAACCGTCCACGTGGAACGTCTCAACCCAGTATTTCAGGCACGCGTACGCGTAATGCGTAACGGCCGGATCACTGAGGTTGAGGGTGTTACCGCACCCGGTCCAGTTCTCGTAATCGCCGTCGTCCCTGATCCAATAATAGCTACGGTTATCGATTCCGCGCTGTGAGAGCGTCGGGCCATCAAGATCGCTTTCTGCACTGTGGTTCAACACCACGTCCAGAATGACCTCGATACCCGCCGCGTGAAGCGCCTTCACCGCATCGCGAAACTCATCCCGCGCCTTCTCCGGATGCACCGCGTAGCGCGGGTCGAGGGCGAACATCGCCAGCGGGTTGTAGCCCCAATAGTTGCTTAACCCAAGACGCTGCAGCCGCGGCTCGCTGGCAAAATGCGCCACGGGCAACAGCTCCAGGGCGGTGATCCCTAAGTGCTTCAGGTACGCGACCATCGTCGGATGTCCAAGCGCTTTGTAGGTACCGCGCATCTCTTTGGGGATTGACGGATGCAGATACGTCAGCCCTTTGACGTGGGCTTCATAAATAACGGTGTTGCCCCACGGCGTGCGCGGCGGGGCATCGTCTTCCCAGTCGTAGAGATCGTGTACCACCACGCTTTTGGGCGCGACGGGTGCGCTGTCGCGGTGGTCTGGTTCGCCGTAGCCAACGTGGAACAGCGGGTCGTCTTTAAACTCGCCGTCCACGCGGTGCGCACATGGGTCAATCAGCAGCTTCGCCGGGTTAAACCAGTGCCCCTGAGAGGGCTCCCAGGGGCCGTGTACGCGAAAACCGTAGTGCATCCCCGGCCGTCCTCCGGGCAGGTAGCCATGCCAGGTATCCCCCGTGCGCGCCGGTAAATCGTAACGGTGTTCGTTACCTTCCCCGTCAAACACACAGAGTTCCACCCGCTCAGCATGGGCAGAAAAGAGCGTGAAGTTCACCCCCTTTCCGTCAAAACTCGCCCCGAGCGGTTCGGGTTTACCTGCCGAGAGCTGCGTCATTCTCCCTCCCGCACCAGCCAGATTGTGCTCAGCGGCGGCAGCGTCAGGCCAAGGGAGTTCGGACGACCGTGGCTTTCGATGGCGTCGCTCTGTACCAGCCCGCCGTTACCGGCGTTGCTGCCGTGGTAGTGCATGGAGTCGGTGTTAAGGATTTCGCGCCATTTGCCCGGCTGGTTAATGCCGAAGCGGTAGTGTTCGCGCGGTATCGGCGTGAAGTTGCTGGCGACGATGATCTCGTTACCGGCTTTATCACGTCGTACAAAGACAAACACCGAGCGCTCGTGGTCGTCCACCACCAGCCACTCAAAGCCGTACGGATCGAAGTCCAGCTCGTGCAGCGCTTTGTGGTGGCGATAGGTCAGGTTCAGGTCGCGAACCAGACGCTGCACGCCGTGGTGCCAGTTGTCCGCGCCTTCCAGCAGATGCCAGTCAAGGCTGGTGTCGTGGTTCCATTCGCGCCCTTGCGCAAATTCGTTGCCCATAAACAGCAGCTTTTTGCCCGGGAAGGCGAACATCCAGCCGTAATAGGCGCGCAGGTTGGCAAACTTCTGCCACGCGTCCCCCGGCATGCGGTCGAGAACGGATTTCTTGCCGTGTACCACTTCATCGTGCGACAGCGGCAGCATGAAGTTTTCGGTGTAGTTGTAGAGCAGCCCGAAGGTGAGCTTATCGTGGTGATACTGACGATAAACCGGGTCAAGCTTCATGTAGTCGAGCGTGTCGTGCATCCAGCCGAGGTTCCACTTGTACCAGAAGCCCAGGCCGCCCATTGCCGGTGGACGGGAAACGCCCGGGAAGTCGGTTGACTCTTCAGCCATGGTCACGGCGCCTTCCACCTGCTCGCCGATGATGCGGTTGGTGTTGCGCAGAAACTCAATCGCTTCGAGGTTTTCACGCCCGCCATACTCGTTTGGGATCCACTCACCCTCTTTGCGGCTGTAGTCGCGGTAGATCATCGACGCCACCGCATCGACGCGCAGGGCATCAATGCCGAAACGTTCGATCCAGTACAGCGCGTTCCCGACCAGGTAGTTTGACACTTCACGGCGACCGTAGTTGTAGATCAGCGTGTTCCAGTCCTGGTGATAGCCTTCGCGCGGATCGCTGTGCTCGTACAGCTTCGTACCGTCAAACTCTGCCAGCGCAAAATCATCCGACGGGAAGTGGCCCGGCACCCAGTCGAGGATCACGTTCAGTCCGGCGGCGTGCGCGGCATCAATGAAATAGCGGAAGTCATCGCGCGTGCCGAAGCGGCGCGTAGGCGCATATAGCCCGGTCGGCTGATAGCCCCAGCTACCGTCGAACGGGTGTTCGTTGATTGGCAGCAGCTCCAGATGGGTAAAGCCCATCCATTTGGCGTACGGCACCAGCTGGTCCGCCAGCTCGCGATAGCTCAGCCAGAAGTTGTTATCGGTGTGGCGACGCCAGGAGCCGAGATGCACTTCATAGACGGAGATCGGCGCATCAAAGCGGTTGGCCTGCTTGCGCTCCTCGCTCTGGACAACCTTCTCCGGCAGACCGCAAATCAGCGAGGCGGTATTCGGGCGCAGTTCGGCCTCAAAGGCGTACGGGTCGGATTTAATACGCAGCTTGCCGTTGGCATCGATCATCTCGAATTTGTAGAGCTGACCGTTGTGCGCGCCGGGGATAAACAGCTCCCAGATGCCGGTTTCCCGGCGCAGGCGCATGGGGTGACGACGACCGTCCCAGTAGTTGAACTGCCCGACGACGGAGACGCGCTGGGCGTTTGGCGCCCATACGGCAAAGCGCGTGCCGGTGATACCGTCCATGGTATCCGCATGGGCACCCAGCGTTTCGTAGGGGCGTAAATGGGTCCCTTCGGACAGCAGCCAGGCGTCCATCTCTTTTAAGAGCGGGCCGAAGCTATAGGGATCATCAATCAGGTTTTGCTGACCGTGCCAGATAACGGCAAGCTGATAACGAAAAGGATTTTTACGGCGGGGCATGACGCCCGAGAAGAAGCCACGCGAGTCGAGGCATTCCAGATTACCCACCTTGCGGCCGGTTTTGGGTTCGATAACCCACACTTCTGTTGCATCCGGTAACAGCGCCCGAACTTCCAGTCCGGCCTCTGTACGGTGCATCCCTAGCACAGAAAAGGGGTCGGCAAAGTGACCCGCAATAAGCGCATTAATCACGTCTCTCGAAATACGATCGGACATGGTATTCATCCTGTTTTTTTATGTCGCCCTTTTTACGCGCTCCGGGACGACTTTTAATGTGACCTAAACGGTGCAGTTAATCCTCTCTGCTCCGCCCTACCCTCAGGTGAGAAATAAATCTTCCTTAAAGCATAGCCAACGTCGTGGGCCCTCCTGATAAAAAATAAGACATCTGCGTTTTACTCCATGTAGTACGCAAAAAAAGGGGGTGACATTCACCCCCGGTGTTTAACAAATTATTACGCCAGCTGGCGCAGCATGCGGCGCAGCGGCTCGGCGGCACCCCACAGAAGCTGGTCGCCAACGGTGAACGCGGAGAGGTACTCCGGTCCCATGTTCAGCTTGCGCAGGCGGCCAACCGGGGTGGTCAGCGTGCCGGTAACGGCTGCCGGGGTCAGTTCGCGCATGGTGATATCGCGATCGTTTGGCACCACTTTCGCCCACGGGTTGTGCGCGGCCAGCAGCTCTTCCACGGTCGGAATAGACACATCTTTTTTCAGTTTAATGGTGAAAGCCTGGCTGTGGCAGCGCAGCGCGCCGATACGCACGCACAGACCGTCAACCGGAATGGTGTTCGCGGTGGCGAGGATTTTGTTGGTCTCAGCCTGGCCCTTCCACTCTTCGCGGGTCTGGCCGTTATCCAGCTGTTTGTCGATCCATGGGATCAGGCCGCCGGCCAGCGGTACGCCAAAGTTATCCACCGGCAATTCGCCACTGCGGGTGAGCTGAGTGACTTTACGCTCGATATCGAGGATCGCGGACGCCGGGTTTGCCAGCTCGGTCGCGACGCTCTGGTGCAGCTGGCCCATCTGGGTCAGCAGCTCGCGCATATGACGCGCGCCGCCGCCGGACGCCGCCTGGTAGGTCGCTACGGAGACCCACTCCACCAGATCCTGTGCGAACAGGCCGCCGAGGGACATCAGCATCAGGCTGACGGTGCAGTTACCGCCAACAAACGTTTTCACGCCGTTGTTCAGGCCGTCGGTGATGACATCCTGGTTAACCGGGTCGAGAATGATGATGGCATCGTCTTTCATACGCAGCGAAGAGGCCGCGTCAATCCAGTAGCCCTGCCAGCCGCTTTCACGCAGCTTCGGATAAATTTCGTTGGTATAATCGCCGCCCTGGCAGGTCACAATAATGTCGAGTGCCTTCAGCGCTTCCAGATCGTAAGCATCCTGCAACGTGCCTGTGGTACCACCAAAGGACGGTGCAGCCTGGCCGAGCTGGGAAGTGGAGAAGAAGACCGGGCGGATGGCGTCGAAATCGCGCTCTTCAACCATGCGTTGCATGAGTACAGAGCCGACCATACCGCGCCAGCCGATAAAACCAACGTTTTTCATAGCATTTTTTTCCTGCAAGGGGTGTGTGCTGATTGTGCAAGCCAGTATTGAACTGGGATATGCTTCACATTACAAAATGCTGCCAAAGTCGCAAGCGAAATTAATCGATGATTGCCCGGCAATCAGAAAAAGTGCTAATCATCGCAATGACCACAATAAGTATCAGGGATAATTTAAGATGAGTGAAATCATTTCCGCAGCGGTTTTATTGATCCTGATTATGGATCCGCTCGGTAATCTGCCGATCTTCATGTCGGTGCTGAAGCACACCGAGCCGAAGCGCCGTCGGGCGATCATGATCCGCGAGCTGCTCATCGCCCTGCTGGTGATGTTTATCTTCCTGTTCGCCGGTGAAAAAATCCTCGCTTTCCTGAACTTACGCGCCGAAACGGTCTCCATTTCCGGCGGGATCATTTTGTTCCTGATTGCCATAAAGATGATTTTCCCGAGCGCGGAAGGCAGCAGCAGCAGCCTGCCTGCGGGTGAAGAACCGTTTATCGTGCCGCTGGCGATTCCGCTGGTTGCCGGGCCAACGATTCTGGCAACGCTGATGCTGTTGTCGCATCAGTATCCGAATCAGATGAGCCACCTTGTCATTGCCCTGCTGATCGCCTGGGGCGGGACATTTATTATCCTGTTGCAGTCGTCGCTGTTCCTGCGCCTGCTGGGCGAGAAAGGGGTGAACGCCCTTGAGCGCCTGATGGGGCTGATTCTGGTGATGATGGCGACGCAGATGTTCCTGGATGGGATCCGGGCATGGATGAAAGGGTGAAGATGTAAAAAAGCCGGGTGGCGCTTACGCTTACCCGGCCTACGGGACCTGATTTTTTTGTAGGTCGGGTAAGGCGAAGCCGCCACCCGACAAAATACGGTCTCGTTAGCTCAGCAGCGTAAACGCAATCATCCCGACAACCGCACCCGTCGTGCCGAGGATGGTTTCCATCAGCGTCCAGGTTTTGAGGGTTTGCGCTTCGGTTGCGCCGGTAAATTTACCGAACAGCCAGAAGCCTGCGTCGTTCACGTGAGAAACCACAATCGAACCGCCCGCGATACAGATAGAGAGCGCCGCCATCTGCGCGCCGGAGTAGTTCAGCTGTTCAATCACCGGCATCACCAGCCCCACCGCGGTTAAGCACGCCACGGTCGCGGAGCCCTGAATGATACGCACCGCCGCGGCCAGCACGAAGCAGGTGACCGCAATCGGCAGGCCCATTCCGGTCAGCGCTTCGCCCAGCGCCGGGCCAACGCCGGAATCCACCAGCACCTGCTTGAACACGCCGCCCGCCCCGATCACCAGCAGAATAATCCCCGCCGGTTGTAGCGCGGCACCGCATATCTCCATCACGCGATCTTTTGGCATGCCCTGACGCATCGCCAGCCCGTAAATCGCGACCAGACACGCCACCAGGATCGCAGTGAACGGATGGCCAATAAATTCGAACCATTCGTAAGCGGTTGACCCCACCGGCACAAAACGCGCAGCGATGGTTTTCAGGCCCACCAGCACCAGCGGCAGCAGGATCAGTGACAGACTGAAGCCGAAGGACGGCATTTTGCCCTCGCCCAGGTGCGGCTCGGAGATGTCATCCGGAATGTGCAGCTCAACGTAACGGCTAATGAAGTTGCCCCACAGCGGACCGGCGATAATCATCCCCGGGATCGCCGCACACAGGCCAATCAGGATCATCCAGCCAAAGTCAGCATGCATCTGGGAGGCCAGCAGCATCGGCGCAGGCCCCGGCAGCAGAAACGCCGCCGCCGCCGCCACGCCCGCAAACAGCGGAATGACCAGCTTCACGAGGTTGGTACCGGTATGGCGTGCCATGGAGAACGCCACGCTAATCAGCAGCACCACCGCCACTTCAAAGAACAGCGGCAGCGCGCAAATCAGACCAGCCAGACCAATCGCGTAGTGCGCACGGCTGTGTCCGAAGGATTTCAGCATCTTGACGGCAATCTGATCGACCGCGCCCGTCTCGTGCAAAATCTTGCCAAACATCGCGCCGAGCGCGACTACGATGGCCAGGAAGCCGAGCGTGCCGCCCATCCCTTTTTCCATCGTCGCCGCAATTTTGTCGAGCGGCATTCCGGAAAAGAGACCGGCACCAATAGAAACCACCATCAAAGCAACGAAGGCGTGCATACGTGCCTTCATCACTAAAAACAGCAGCAGCAATACGGAACCCACTGCTGTCAAAACTAGCGTTAATGTACTCAAAACTTACTGCCTTTTATTAATAACCTCGATGGTGCTGGCAACAACACCTTCCAGCGGCTGATCGATATCAACCACTAAGACATCCTGTTCGTCAGCCCCCGGCTCCTGCAACGCTTCGAACTGCGTTACCAGCATCTGGGTTTTGAAGAAGTGGCCTTTACGCGCCTTCAGGCGGCTTTCAATTACCCCGAAATCGCCTTTCAGGTAGATGAAAGAGAGGTTCGGGTTGCCATCGCGCAGCAGGTCGCGATAGGTTTTTTTCAGCGCGGAACAGACTATCAGGGAGACTTTATTGGTGCGCTGCATCGCGAACGCGGCATCATTCAGCGCCTGCAACCAGGGTTTGCGGTCGTCGTCATTCAGCGGCTCGCCGGAAGCCATTTTCATGATGTTGCTGCGCGGATGGAGGAAGTCACCATCAAGAAACGCAGCCTGGAGTTGATGCGCCACTTCGCTCGCCACGGCAGATTTACCGCTACCGGACACGCCCATCAGGACGTAAACGTGGTGATCGTGATTAGTCGTGCTCAAAGGGTGTCCCTCAGTCAATTGTTACGGGTAACAGTTATCGGTAACATTGTCCTGCCGGGGCATAAGAGAAGCAATATCCAAACGTGCGCGAAGTGAATAAGTGTGAGCTACTTCAAATTTGTCGGATTAAATAGATCCACCCGGTGACAAGGTGAAACCTAAATCTAACATTTTAGGGGTAACTGCCTCACCACGAATGCGCGCCAGCAGGCGTTCTGCACCAATGCGGCCCATGCGTTCACGCGGGGTCAGGACGCTTGCCAGACGCGGCTCCATCACCTGGCCAATGTCGTGGCCGTGGAAACCGGCAATCGCCATATCATCCGGGATTTTTAAACCCAGACGCTGACATTCAAACGCGGCGCCGACCGCAAGGTCATCGTTGGTACAGAAAATACCGTCCAGTTGCGGATACTCGCGTCGCGCCTGACGCATCAGCTCAATACCCGACGTATAAGAGGAAGATTGCTCCACCATCACGCTGTACGGGGTTAAACCGGCGTCGAGCATCGCCTGCTCGTATCCCTTCTGTTTGATGATAGTACGTTCATCCAGACGCGCACCCAGATAGGCCACATGGCGATGACCGCGGGCGATGATCGCCGCCGTCATCTGACGCGCCGCTTCAAAGTTATCGAACCCCACGGCGATGTCGAGGCACGGCGACTGGCTGTCCATCAGCTCCACCACCGGAATGCCTGCCACTTCAATCATTTTCAGCGTGCGCGGGGTGTGAGTACGTTCCGTTAAAATCAGGCCGTCAATATTCCAGGAAAGCATCGATTCAAGACGTTCCTCTTCCATTTCCGGCTTGTACCCATAGTGGGCGAGCATGGTCTGATAACCAAAGGCATCGGTCACGCTTTCGATGCCACGCAGCACTTCAGCGAAAACCTGGTTGGTTAAGGAAGGAAGCAGGACGCCCACCGCACGGCTGGTCGCATTAGAGAGAATATCGGGCGCGCGGTTGGGGATATAACCCAGTTCATCAAGGGCGGCGGCAATCTTGCCACGCAACGCCACGGAAACCTGCTCCGGGTTACGTAAAAAACGGCTGACCGTCATTTTGGTCACACCGACGCGATCGGCGACATCCTGAAGTACGGGGCGTTTCTTTTTCATCGTCCTGAGAAATCTTGAAGTGAGAGATTTGCTCAGTTTATCACGGACAAAGCTCAACCTTCCCCGTTTAAAGGGAAGGTTGAGAAATTATTTAGACCGGCGGCAGATCAAACAGCAGAATTTCACTTTCGCTGTCGGCATGCACGGAGAGCGCCTGCTCATCCCAGACTGCCAGGCCATCGGCGGTGGTGGCTTTGGTGCCGTTGATGGACACCTCGCCTTTCACCACCTGGATCCACACGCGGCGGTTGGCGGCGATCTGGTGCACAGACTGTTCATCTTTCGCCAGCGCCCAGCGGTACAGCTCCATATCCTGATGCACTTTCAGGGAACCTTCACGCGCATCCGGGGAGAGCACCAGCTGTTTACCCTGTTTCGCATCGAAGCGGCGCTGTTCGTAGCGTGGCGTGATGCCGGTCTCTTCTGGAATGATCCAGATTTGATACAGGTGCAGTTTTTCCGTTTTGCTCGGGTTGTACTCAGAGTGACGCACCCCGGTCCCCGCGCTCATAATCTGGAACTCGCCCGCCGGAACCTGCTCTTTATTGCCCATGCTGTCCTGGTGCTCAACCGCCCCTTCCAGCACATAGGTCAGGATTTCCATGTCCTTATGCGGGTGGGTACCGAAGCCCTGGCCTGCATCAATCACGTCGTCGTTAATGACGCGCAGCGCGGAGAAGCCCATGAAGTTCGGGTCGTAGTAGTCGGCAAACGAGAATGAATGCCATGAGTCCAGCCAGCCATGATTCGCGTGACCACGTTCGTTTGCTTTGCGTAAGTAGATCATTGTTTTCACCCTCAGTTCGTTTCGATGGAGTAAGTGTGGACGCAAACGCTCAGGGATCATAGAGGGTGAAAATTGACTCCTCTGTTCAAAAATTTAGAACAAGCACAAAGGAGCCATTTTTGCTTATCTGGCGAGGGTTACCGTGGCAGGGGAAGCCTGTTCGAAGGCCCTTTCAAGGATTTCCAGGTTCGTCAGAACGTCAGATTCCTTGACGTAATTCGGCGTGCCGCTGGAAAGGGTTTCATACAGCGCATCGTAGACGCGTCCATAATCGCCCGTTTCCGGCTTCAGCTCTTCCCTGACCGTCAGGCCCTCGTCGTTCACGTACTCCAGCACGCCCACGGAATCATCTGCCGCAAAGCCCGGTTCGCCCGGCATGATGTTGGCCTTCAGGCTGGTCTCCTGCTGGTCAATACCGTACTTGATAAAGGAGCCTTTCTTGCCGTGAACGATAAATTTCGGGTAGTCGATTTTCACCAGATGACTGGTTTTGACGATGGCTTTGAGATCGCCGTAGAACAGCTGTGCTTCGAAGGTATCGTCCGGATTGGCCTTATTGCGCAGGCTGCGGATGTCGTACGCCACGTGGTCCGGGCGGCCAAACAGGGAGATGATCTGGTCCATGGTGTGTACGCCCAGACCGTAGAACGAACCGTCCTGCGGCAGGCCGGGTTTGGTTTCTGCCACAGGGCGGTAGTAATCGAAGTGGCTTTCGATTTCAACGATCTCGCCGAGCTTGCCGCTTTCGATTGCCTTTTTTGCCGTCAGGAAGCAGCTGTCAAAGCGACGGTTCTGGTACGGCGTGACGGTCAGGCCTTTGCTTTTCGCCAGCGCAAAGAGTTCCTTCGCTTCGGCGATGGTCGGGGTGAACGGTTTTTCCACCAGCACGTTTTTACCCGCTTCCAGCGCGCGTTTCGCGTAGTCAAAGTGGCTATCGGCGTGGGTACAGACCACCACCAGCTTCACCTGCGGATCATTTAACACTTCATCAAGATCGCTGGTGAAATGAATATGGGAATACTGCGGAGACTGCTCTTCTGGCTTCGCGCGGCGCCGATAGATATGGGCCACGTGCCAGGTCTCTTTTCGGTTAAGAACATACGGAAGGTGGTAACGCGTGGTGCTTTTGCCAAATCCAATAAATGCACAATGTAGTGTCATGGCTCAGTCCTTTTGGAAGGTTACTGAGTCTAACCATATCAAAAAAAAAGCCAGCGAGAAGCTGGCTAAAGTAATACTGGAAGCAATGTGAGCAATGTCGTGCTTTCAGGTTCCCGTAGGAGGTCTTCCTGAATGCAGAGCAATAATAATCATTCTCATTCGCACTTGTCCAACACTTTTTGCAAAAAATAGCGATTGACTCAACTTTTAAAGTCACTGATGTTGGAAGGGACTTTTAACTGACTGAGGAACAAGGAATGAGTGAGATAGTGATACGCCACGCTGAACCGAAAGATTACGACGCCATTCGTCAGATCCACGCCCAGCCGGAGGTGTACCACAACACGCTACAGGTTCCTCATCCTTCAGAGCAGATGTGGCATGACCGGCTAACCGATCAGCCTGGTATCAAGCAGCTTGTCGCCTGTATTGATGATACCGTCGCCGGGCATCTGTGCATTGCCGTAGCCCAGCGTCCGCGCCGCAGCCACGTTGCCGATTTTGGAATTTGTGTGGGTGCGCAGTGGCAAAACCGGGGCGTCGCCAGCGCGCTGATACGCACCATGATTGATATGTGCGACAACTGGCTGCGCGTCGACCGCATCGAGTTAACGGTGTTTGTCGATAACGCACCGGCAATCGCGGTGTACAAAAAGCACGGGTTTGAGATTGAAGGCACCGGCAGGCGCTACGCCCTGCGCAACGGCGAGTACGTGGACGCGTATTATATGGCGCGGATGAAGTAACCCCTCACCCCGACCCTCTCCCCGAAGGGGCGAGGGAGAAAAGACCGCACCGTGCAATCCCCTCTCCCCTATGGGGAGAGGGTTAGGGTGAGGGGAGCCCTCAATACCCCGCCGTTAAATCATCCACCGACCGCGGATCCGACGCGCCAAACAGTGCCCCGTCCGGCCCGACCATAATGCTCTGGGTGCTGCCCATCGCCTCCTTCACCGCCACCTTCTGCCCGCGCTGCTCAAGCAGCTTGAGGGTATCCGGGCTAAAGCCCTTCTCCACGCGCAACTCGTCCGGCAGCCACTGGTGATGGAAACGCGGCGCATTGGTCGCTTCGGCGACGTTCATCCCAAAGTCGATGCTGTTCACTACCATTTGCAGCACGGTGGTGATAATCCGGCTCCCGCCCGGGCTGCCGGTCACCAGCCAGGTTTTGCCGTCTTTCACCACGATGGTGGGCGACATGGACGACAGCGGGCGCTTCTTCGGCCCGACCGCATTTGCATCGCCGCCGACCAGCCCGTAGACGTTCGGCACGCCCGGCTTGGCCGAGAAGTCATCCATCTCGTTGTTCAGCAAAATACCGCTGTTGCCCGCCACAATCCCGGTGCCGAAGGTGGTGTTGAGCGTGTATGTCACCGCCACCGCGTTTCCGTCTTTGTCCACGACCGAGAAGTGGGTGGTCTGGTTACTTTCATACGGCGCCAGCTTGCCCGGGCGGATCTCGCTGGACGGTTTAGCCTTGTTGATGTCGATCTCATCGGCAATCGATTTGGCATAGGCTTTGTTGGTCAGCGCCTGCCACGGCACCTTCACGAAATCCGGATCGCCAAGGTATTCCGAGCGGTCCGCGTAGGCGCGCTTTTCCGCCTCCGCCATCACCTGCATGGCATCGGCACTACCGAAGCCGAACTTGTGCATATCGAAGTTTTCCAGAATATTGAGGATCTGCACAATGTGAATGCCCCCGGAGGACGGCGGCGGCATGGAGAAGACCTCGTAGCCGCGATAGGTGCCGCTGATCGGCTCGCGCTCCACCGCCTTATATTCCGCCAGATCCGCTTTGGTGATCAGCCCGCCGTTCTTCTGCATCTCATCGGCAATCTGATCGGCAATCGGCCCCTTATAGAAGGCGTCCGGACCGTTTTCGGCAATCAGTTCGAGACTTTTTGCGAGGTTCTTCTGCACCAGCTTATCGCCCTTCTTCAGCGGCTCGCCGTCTTTCCAGAAGATAGCCTTGCTGTTTTCATGATTGGGAATAACTTCGCTGCCGTAGGTTTTGAGGTCGTCCGCCAGCGCGTCGTTGACAACGAAGCCGTCGCGCGCCAGCCTGATGGCAGGCTGCACCACTTTATTCAGCGGCAGCGTGCCGTATTTTTCCAGCGCCAGCGAGAACCCCGCAACGGTGCCCGGCGTGCCGGAGGCAAGGTGCGAGGTCAGGGATTTTTTACTGTCCGGATTGCCCTGATCGTCGAGGAACATATCGCGGGAGGCCTGATTCGGTGCCATCTCACGGAAGTCGATGGCCGTAGTTTTACCGTCTTTCGTGCGCAGCATCATAAACCCGCCGCCGCCCAGGTTCCCCGCCTGTGGATGCGTCACCGCCAGCGCGTACCCGACCGCGACCGCCGCATCCACCGCGTTTCCGCCCTGTTTAAGAATATCGACGCCCACCTGAGTTGCCAGCGCGTCAACCGAGGCCACCATGCCATGCGTCGCCCGCACGGGATGAAAAACATCCTCCTCCACGCCGTAAGAGACCGGAGGAGCGGCGGGCGGGTTGGCCGCCACGGTAAATGTGCCGCCTGCCATCAGCGCAGCGATGGCGACCCAGCGCAAAAAGGTTGGTTTCATCATTATTGTTCTCCAGGTGAAGGGGCCTATATTCCCCGCTTAAGCCTGGTTCACAACTCTTAAAAAATCATCGTTATGCCGGAATCAGGATAAACTTAAGAGAAGCCTCAAAGGAGGAGATAACCATGAAACGATTACCGATCCTGATCGCGCTGCTTCCGTTCGCCGCGCTCGCACAGCCGATAAACACGCTGAACAACCCGAACCAGCAGGGCTATGTCATTCCGAGCCAGCAGCGTATGCAGACGGAGATGATGAGCCAGCAACAGCAGCAGAAAGGGATGCTTAATCAGCAGTTAAAGACGCAGACCCAGGTGCAGCAGCAGCACCTGCAAAACCAGATGAACGCTAATACCCAGCGCGTGCAGCAGGGCCAGATGCGCGAGCAGCCGCTGTCAAACTCAAACGGTGGGATGTTAAGGGGCGGGGTGTCGCAAAGCAGCGGTCAGCAGCATATGCTGCCGACCCAGCAGAACGGCAGTATGCTTAATAAATAAAGTTCGGCCCGATCTGGTCAATCGCATCGGTACAGATGCTGTCCACGCCCCAGCGCAGCAGCTCGGCTGCACGCTGGGGTTTGTTGACGGTGTAGACCAGGATATGCAGACCGGCCTCTTTTAACAGCATCACGCGCGCTTCATCCAGCAGCTTATGGTTGAGGTGGATCGACACGCAACCTAAGCGGGCAGTCAGCGCGCGCCAGTCTTCTCGCCACTCATCCAGCAGCAGCCCGCGCGGCAGCTCTGGTACGGCCGCCTGTGCCGCTTCCAGCGCGTCGATGTCAAACGACGACAGCAGCGGTACCGTCATCCCTTCCCACAGCTCACGCGCGGCCAGCGCGATGACTTTGCCCGTCAGCGGCCCGGTGCCGGTGGTCGGTTTGATTTCGATGTTAGCCATCATGCCGTGCTGTCGGCAGCGGTCCGCCACTTCCGCCAGCAGCGGCAATGGTTCGCCTTTGAATTCACCACTGAACCAGCTTCCGGCGTCCACCTTCAGCAGATCGCGCCACGGCAGTTTGCCCGCCACGCCCCAGCCGTTGCTGGTGCGTTCAAGGTTGTCGTCATGCAGCAGGAAAATTTCGCCGTCCTTCGACAGCTTGGCATCGAACTCGATCATCGTGTGGCCGTAGCGTGCGCCAGCGTCAATTGCCGCCAGGGTGTTTTCCGGCGCCAGTTTACCGCCGCCACGGTGGGCGACAATGTGGGGGTAAGGCCAGTTGCTCATACTCGTTGTCCTGTTTCACCGTCAAATAAGTGCAGGTGATTTTCCGGCATATGCAGCCACAGCGTGCTGCCTGCCTTCGGGCGCTCCTGATGCGGCAGGCGCACCACCAGCTTTTGTTCGCCCCAGCGTCCGTGCGCCAGGTTGTCTGCGCCCAGCATCTCCAGCGTGTCCATCACCAGCGGCACGCCGCCGTCCGCCTGAGACGTCAAACCAATATGTTCGGGGCGGATACCAAGCGTCATCTTACGCCCGGCGTAGCCACGATAGTACCAGTTGATCGGCAACGCCATCCCGCTTTCCAGCTCGAAGTGGGTTCCCGCCGCATTGATCCGCCCGTCCAGCAGGTTCATCGCCGGGCTGCCGATAAAGCTCGCCACAAAACGGCTGGCCGGTTTTTCGTATACCTCCACTGGGGTGCCAATCTGCTCGGCGATGCCTTTGTTCATCACCATCACGCGCTGGGCGAGGGTCATGGCTTCAACCTGATCGTGGGTCACATAGAGGGACGTGGTTCCCAGCCGCCGATGCAGCTGCTGTAGCTCAAGACGCATCTGCACGCGCAGTTTGGCGTCAAGGTTTGACAGCGGTTCGTCGAACAGAAATACCGCCGGATCGCGCACGATGGCGCGCCCCATCGCCACGCGCTGGCGCTGGCCGCCGGAGAGCTCGCGCGGGCGACGCTTGAGCAGGCCGTCCAGCTCCAGAATGCGCGCGGCCTCTTTCACGCGCTCCTCGATATGGCCTTTGCCCATACCGCGAATTTTCAGCCCCCAGGCCATGTTCTCTTCCACGCTCATGTGCGGATAGAGGGCGTAGTTCTGGAATACCATCGCGATGCCGCGATCTTTGGGTTCCATCTCGGTAACGCGCTGGCGGTCAATCCAGATATCCCCGGACGTCACACGCTCCAGCCCGGCCACCATACGCAGCAGGGTGGATTTTCCGCAGCCGGACGGGCCGACCATGACGATAAATTCCCCGTCCGCCACGTCGAGCGTCAGCGGCTGAATGACCTGGGTTTTACCGTCCCAGCTTTTGGTAACTGCCTGTAATTTTAAACCTGCCATCTTATTTCTCGCTATCGACCAGGCCGCGGACAAACGCGCGCTGCATGGCTAAAACAATGACTACGGGTGGGATAAGGGTGAGTAGCATCGCCGCCATCACCTGGTTCCAGAGGGTGGTGCCTTCGCCGGTGGCGATCATGCCTTTGATGCCTGCCACGGCGGTGCCGAGGTTGACGTCCTGAACGATCAGCAGCGGCCACAGGTACTGGTTCCAGCCGTAGATAAAGGTGATCACAAACAGCGCCGCAAGGTTGGTTTTCGACAGCGGCAGCACGATGTCGCGGAAGAAGCGCATCGGCGAGGCGCCGTCAATACGCGCGGCTTCAATCAGCTCATCCGGCAGGGTCATAAAGAACTGGCGGAACAGGAAGGTGGCGGTCGCCGAGGCCATCAGCGGCAGGGTTAAGCCCGCGTAGCTGTCGAGCATCTTCAGGTTGGCGATCACCTCCACCGTCGGGAAGATACGCACCTCTACCGGCAGCATCAGAGTGATGAAAATCATCCAGAAAAACAGGTTACGCAGCGGAAAGCGGAACCAGACGATGGCGAAGGCCGAAAGCATCGACACCGTGATTTTGCCGACGGTGATGCCGAACGCCATGATGAAACTGTTGAGCATCATCAGCCAGAACGGCGCGCTGTTGGCCCCCACGCCCTGGGTCCAGATAGTTTTCATGTTCTCGAAAAGATGCCCGCCGGGGACGAGCGTCATCGGCGTGTCGAACACCGCTTTGGTGTCCAGCGTGGCGGCGACGAAGGCCACGTACAGTGGAAACAGGATGACGAGGATGCCCAGGATCAGCAGGGTATGGCTGAAAATCGTCAGCCCGCGACGGTTCTCAATCATTGGTAGCGCACCTTACTTTCGACATAGCGGAACTGCACCACCGTGAGGATGATGACGAGGAACATCAGCACCACGGACTGGGCGGCAGAGGCAGAGAGATCAAGCCCGGCAAAGCCTTCGCGGTAAATTTTATAAATCAGCGTGGTCGTCGCCTGTACCGGACCGCCCGCAGTGGCGGCATCGATCACCGGGAAGGTGTCGAAGAAGGCGTACACCAGGTTTACCACCAGCAGGAAGAAACTCACCGGGGCGATCAGCGGCAGCGACAGCCGGAAGAAGCGGCGCACTGGCCCTGCGCCGTCAATCGCGGCGGCCTCCACCAGCGAACGCGGGATAGACTGTAGCGCGGCGAAGAAAAACAGGAAGTTGTAGCTGATCTGCTTCCACACCGAGGCGAACACCACCAGGAACATGGCCTGACCGCTGTTCTGGGCGTGGTTCCAGTCATAGCCAAACTCGCCCAGGAAGTGGGTAATCAGCCCGCGCCCCGGGTTAAACAGGAAGATCCACAGCACGGCGGCCACGGCGGGAGCCACAGCGTAAGGCAGCAGCATCAGGGTCTGATACAGACGGCTGCCGCGCACTACGTAATCCACCAGCGCGGCGAAGAACAGCGACGCGACAAGACCGCTGACGGTGACCAGCGCGCTGAATTTGATCGTCGTCCAGAAGGAGTCCAGGTAGTAGCTGTCATGGAACAGCGCGGTAAAGTTGTCCAGCCCGACAAACTGGCTGGAAAGCCCGAACGGATCGACGCTTTGTACCGAGTACCACAGCGCTTCGCCCGCAGGCCAGATAAAGAAGATAACGGTGATGACCAGCTGCGGCGCGACCAGCAGGTACGGCAGCCAGCGGGAACGGAACACCGGACGGGATGATGACATAGGTTAGCTCAAGTAGGTTTTCGCCCCTCACCCCGGCCCTCTCCCCATAGGGGCGAGGGAGAAAAGACGGCTCCGTGCAGTCCCCTCTCCCCTATGGGGAGAGGGTTAGGGTGAGGGGTAAGGTTTTAATTACGATTTCGTCGACTGCTCAAAGCGGCGTAACAGTTGGTTGCCGCGCTCTACCGCTGAATCCAGCGCCTGCTGAGGCGTTTTCTTCCCGGTCCAGACGCTTTCCAGCTCTTCATCAACGATGGTGCGGATCTGCGGCATGTTGCCCAGACGCAGGCCTTTGGTGAACGGCAACGGCGGCTTGTTCAGCATCTGACGCGTCGCGATGTCCGCGCCCGGGTTCTTGCTGTAGAAGCCCTGCTCCCGGGTCAGGTCGTACGCGGCTTTGGTGATCGGCAGGTAGCCGGTCTTCTGGTGCCACTCGGCGGCGTTTTCCGGCTTCGCCAGGAAGTCGAGGAACTCGGCCACGCCTTTGTAGGTGCCGTTGTCTTTACCCTGCATCACCCACAGGCTCGCCCCGCCGATGATGGCGTTCTGCGGCGCGCCTTTTACATCAGCGTCGTACGGCATCATGCCCACGCCGTAGTTGAATTTGGCGTAGTGACGGATGTCCGCCAGCGAACCGGAAGACGCGGTAGTAATGGCGCAGTCACCGTTGTAGAACTTCTCGGTGGATTCGTCTTTGCGCCCGAAATAGCTGAAGTCGCCCTTCTTGTTCAGATCGGCCAGCAGCGCGATGTGCTTCACCTGCTCCGGCTTGTTAAATTCCAGAACCGCGTCGGTGCCATCGAAGCCGTTGTTTTTGGTGGCAACCGGCAGGCCGTGCCAGGCGCTGAAGTTTTCAATCTGGATCCAGCCCTGCCAGCCGCTGGCGTAGCCGCACTTCATCCCCGCCGCTTTCAGCTTCGCGGTGTACTCCGCCAGATCCTGCCAGGTTTTTGGCGGCTGTTCCGGATCTAAACCGGCTTTTTTGAAGGCATCTTTGTTGTAGTACAGCACCGGCGTGGAGCTGTTAAACGGTTGGGACAGCAGGTGGCCGGTTTTGGAATCGGTGTAGTAACCGGAGACGGTCGGCACAAACTGGGATTCGTCAAAGTTGATGCCCGCGTCTTTGAACACTTCATAGACCGGCTTGATGGCTTTGGAGGCCATCATGGTCGCGGTGCCGACTTCATAAACCTGTAACAGGGCTGGCGCATTGCCGGTACGGAAGGCGGCGATGCCCGCGCTCAGGCTCTGCTCGTAGTTGCCTTTGTACACCGGCACAATTTTGTAATCCGGGTGGGTGTCGTTGAAACGTTGCGCCAGGGAGTCAACCTCTTTACCCAACTCCCCTTCCATAGAATGCCAGAACGGAATGGTGGTCACAGCCATTGCGTTCGCCGCAAAAGCCAGACCGATTGCCAGACCCAAAGCTGTGTGTCGTAACGATGTCATTGTCATCTCTCTTATTATGCCGGATGCGCGATATCACGCGTTTTGTGCTCGCGAGGTAACATGACATGCTCGAATGACAGAAAAATAACTGTTTGTTTACAGATAGGTGACAGCCAGGCGTCAGAGGGATGATGGTTGTGTGAAGGGGTTAATATGAAAAAAAGCCGGGTGGCGGCTTCGCCTTACCCGGCCTACATGGTATCCGTAGGCCCGGTAAGCGCAGCGCCACCGGGCGATACAGACGGCTTAGCCGCCCAAATACGCGCTCCGCACCGCTTCGTTCGCCAGCAGCGCATCGCCGGTATCGGAGAGCACCACGCGGCCGTTCTCCAGCACGTAGCCACGGTCAGCGAGCTTCAGCGCCTGGTTGGCGTTCTGCTCGACGAGGAAGATGGTCATCCCCTCTTTGCGCAACTGCTCGATGGTGTCGAAAATCTGCTGAATGATGATAGGCGCCAGCCCGAGCGACGGTTCATCCAGCAGCAGCAGACGCGGCTGGCTCATCAGCGCGCGGCCAATCGCCAGCATCTGTTGCTCCCCGCCGGACATGGTGCCCGCGCGCTGAATTCGCCGCTCCCACAGGCGCGGGAAGAGTTCGTATACCCATTTGATGCGGGTCTGGTATTCATCCCGGTGGGCGAAGAAACCGCCCATCGCCAGGTTCTCTTCGACCGTCATGCGCGAGAACACGCGACGCCCTTCCGGGACGATCGCTACCGCTTCACGCATAATTTTAGCCGTCTGCCAGTCGGTAATATCTTTGCCGTCAAACACAATCCGCCCGCTGGTGGCGCGCGGATCGCCGCACAGGGTGCCGAGCAGCGTGGTTTTCCCCGCGCCGTTGGCGCCAATCAGGGTGACGATCTCGCCCTGATTGATGTGCAGGCTGACGTCGTGCAGCGCCTGGATCTTGCCGTAGTGCGCATTGACCTTGTCGAACGTTAACATCGCTTTTTCCATCTTATGCCTCACCAAGGTATGCGCGGATCACGTCCGGGTTGCTGCGGATCTCTTCCGGCGTGCCGTTCGCCAGCGGCGTGCCCTGGTTAACCACGTAGATACGGTCCGAAATGCCCATCACCAGCTTCATGTCATGCTCAATCAGCAGGATGGTGGTGTCGTGATGATCGCGAAGCTCGGCAATCAGCTCGTCCAGCTCTTTGGTCTCTTTCGGGTTAAGGCCCGCCGCCGGTTCGTCGAGCATCAGGATCTCCGGCTGGGTCACCATGCAGCGCACGATCTCAAGGCGACGCTGGTCACCGTAGGCGAGGTTGCTCGCCTGACGGTTGGCGTGCTGGAGCAGGCCGATACGGTCGAGCCAGGTGGCGGCGCGATCGAGCGCCTCCTCCTGCGCGCGGCGGAAGGCCGGGGTTTTCAGCAGGCCGGAAAAGAGGCCGGTTTTGAGCTGCTGATGTTGCGCCACCAGCAGGTTCTCAATCACCGTCATCTCCCGGAACAGACGCACGTGCTGGAAGGTACGCACCACGCCCATGCGGGCAATCTGCTGGCCCGGTAGCCCTTCGAGGTGCTGGTCGCGCAGCATGATGGTGCCACCTGTCGGCTTGTAAAAACCGGTCAGGCAGTTGAATACTGTGGTTTTCCCTGCGCCGTTCGGGCCAATCAGGGAGACAATCTCTTTCTTATGCAGATCCAGATTCACGTTGTTGACCGCCAGCAGGCCACCAAAACGCATCATCAGACCGTTAACGGATAATAATGGCTGACTCATGCCTGCTCTCCTTTCGCTTCCGCGCTCTTAAGCTTCAGCTGTGGACGCGTCATCGGCAGCAAGCCCTGCGGACGCCAGATCATCATCAGCACCATCAAGCCACCCAGCATCAGCATGCTGTATTCGTTAAAGTCGCGCATCAGCTCGCGCGAGACCACCAGCAGAATGGCCGCGAGGATCACGGCGAACTGGGAACCCATCCCGCCGAGCACCACAATCGCCAGCACGAAGGCCGATTCGGCAAAGGTGAACGATTCCGGGCTGACGAAGCCCTGACGCGCGGCAAACAGCGTTCCGGCGAAACCGGCAAACGCGGCGCTGATGGTAAACGCGGTCAGCTTGATACGGGTCGGATTCAGGCCCAGGGAGCGGCAGGCGATCTCATCCTCACGCAGCGCTTCCCATGCGCGGCCCAGCGGCATGCGCAGCAGACGGTTGATCACAAACAGGGTAATCACCACCAGCAGCAGCGCCACCAGGTAGAGCCAGATCACGCGGTCGGACGGGTCGTATTTGATGCCAAAGAAGTTGCTGAAGGTATCCCAGCCGCCTTCGCGGGCGGTACGGCTGAACTCCAGGCCGAAGAAGGTCGGTTTCGGGATCTGGCTGATGCCGTTCGGACCGCCGGTCACTTCGGTATTGTTGAGCAGCAGGATACGGACGATTTCGCCGAAGCCTAAGGTCACAATCGCCAGGTAGTCACCGCGCAGGCGCAGCACCGGGAAGCCGAGCAGGAAGCCCGCGGCGGCAGAGACCAGCCCCGCCAGCGGCAAACAGGTCCAGAAGCCGAGGCCGTAATAATGGTTCAGCAGCGCGAAGGTGTAGGCGCCGATGGCGTAGAACCCGCCGTAGCCCAGCACCAGCAGGCCAGACAGCCCCACCACCACGTTCAGGCCCAGACCCAGAATCACGTAGATCATGGTCAGGGTGGCAATATCCACCGTCCCGCGCGATACCATAAACGGCCACGCCACGGCAGCCACCAGCAGCGCCACAAGGAACAGCTTCTGCTTCACGGTTGTACCGTCGATCGCCGGCAGGACGAATTTCGGCCCGGAGACGTTCTTCAGCGTCTTCTGGAACAGCGGACGCAGCAGCTGGAACAGGAACACCACGCCAGTACCGATAAACACCCACTGCCAGCGGATATCAGCGGCGGTGTCGACCACCAGCTTAGTGCCGTCCAGCCCTAACTGGACGCCCATAAAGACGCCCGCCAGGACGAAGAACATGGCGGCAGAAAGCAGCGCCATCGCAAAATGCATCGGTTTCATACTTTCTCTACCTCCGGACGGCCCAGAATACCGGTAGGCATCACCAGCAGAACCAGAATCAGCAGGGCAAACGAGACCACATCTTTATATTCGGTGCTCAGGTACGCCGAGGAGAGCGCTTCGGCCACGCCCAAAATCAGGCCGCCAATCATCGCGCCCGGAATGCTGCCGATACCGCCCAGTACCGCGGCGGTGAAGGCTTTCATCCCGGCCATAAAGCCGATGTACGGGTTGATTACGCCGTAGAACTGGCCGAGCAACACGCCCGCCACCGCCGCCATCGCCGCACCGATCACGAAGGTCAGGGCAATCACGCGGTCGGTGTTGATCCCGAGCAAGCTCGCCATCTTCAGGTCTTCCGCGCAGGCGCGGCAGGCGCGTCCCATGCGGGAGTAGCGGATGAAAACGGTCAGGGCCAGCATCGCCAGGAAGGTCACAATCCAGATAACCAGCTGCATGGTGGTGACAGAGGCAGAGAAGTTTTCGCTGGCCCCCACAATCCACTGGCCGTTAAACAGGCTTGGCAGCGCCACGTCACGCGAACCTTCTGTCAGGCTGACGTAGTTTTGCAGGAAGATGGACATACCGATGGCGGAGATCAGCGCAATAAGGCGCTTGGAGCTGCGCACCGGCCGGTAGGCCACCCGTTCGATGCTCCAGCCGTAGGCGCTGGCAATCACAATCGCGCCGACAAACCCGGCGGCCACCAGCAACCAGCTGCTGTCGATGCCCATCATCATCAGCGCGGCGATGATCATAAAGGAGACATAGCTACCGATCATGTACACCTCGCCGTGGGCGAAGTTAATCATGCCGATAATGCCGTAAACCATCGTGTAGCCGATGGCGATCAGCGCGTAGGTGCTTCCCAGCGTGACGCCGTTAAACATCTGCTGCAAAAAGTAGAGAAACTGCTCGGACATATGCAAACCTTTTTATATCCGCCCGGTAAACCGGGCGGTGGGATTATTATCTGGCGACCGAGGACGAACCGTCGGCGTGCCACTTAAAGACACCAAATTCAAATCCCTTCAGATCGCCTTTCTCATCCCAGTTCAGCGGCCCAATCACGGTGTTCGCCCCGTGTGCTTTTAAATCTTTCACCAGATCCAGCGGCTCTTTGCTGCCGGTGCGATCCATGGCCGTGGCCAGCGACTGCACGGCCGCGTAGGTGATCCAGACGTATGGGCCACTCGGATCTTTCTTCTGTGCCTTGAGCGCATCCACGATAGCTTTATTCGCCGGATCCTGGTCATAGCGTTTTGGCATCGTCACCAGCATGCCTTCGGCAGAATCGCCCGCGATGTTCGACAGGGAGGCATTACCGACGCCCTCAGGCCCCATAAACTGGGTTTTCAGACCGGTGGCGCGCGCCTGGCGCAACATCTGCCCCATTTCCGGGTAGTAGCCGCCGTAGTAAACGAAGTCGATATTCTCTTTTTGCAGGCGGGCGATCAGCGCGGAGAAGTCTTTCTCACCGGCGGTAATGCCGTCGAAGAAGACGATATTCGCCCCGCCTTTTTTCAGGCCGTCCTGTACGGAGCGCGCCAGGCCTTCACCGTACTGCTGTTTGTCATGAATGATGGCAATGCGCTTTGGCTTAACGGTTTCGAGGATGTATTTGGCGGCGGTTGGCCCCTGCGAGGAGTCCAGACCGGCGGTACGCATAATGTGCTGGTAACCGCGCTGGGTCAGTTCCGGGTTGGTGGCGCCCGGGGTGATCATCAGGATGCCTTCGTCTTCGTAGATAACAGACGCAGGCTGCGTGGAGGAGGAACACAGGTGCCCGATGACGTACTGGATACCGTCGTTAACGATTTTGTTAGCGACAGCGACGGCCTGTTTTGGATCGCAGGCGTCGTCATACTCCACGCCCACCAGCTTGTCGCCTTTGATGCCGCCTTTAGCATTGATATCTTTGATGGCCTGACGCGCGCCGTTGAACTCCATATCGCCCCACTGGGCAACGGGGCCGGACATCGCACCCACTACCGCAACTTTAATGTCGTCTGCCATAGCGGCATGCGAGATCGACAGTGCGACCATCCCCGCGATTAACGTCTTCGCGTTCCTTTTCATCTCAGAATCCCCATTCGTGAAGTGATGTATATATTTTGTTTTATTATGGTTAAAAAGCATTCTGTACTTTTAATGAACAACGCTATTTTTACCAGTGCCTTTAATGGTTTAGCGCAGGTTTTTAACAAAAACCAGACTAATATCTCTATTTTTCAGGCGATTAAGCAAAGATAATATTCTGAAATCAGACGGAGATAAACAAATAAAAGCGCAGTTTGCAGCATAAAATAACGGTACAAAGCGCCGAATAAATCACTACCCTTCAGGTTAAAATTCTGCTTATTTTTCGATCCATGTGTTTTCAAACTGCCCATCGCGTTGCCAAAAAACTAATCACCTGGTAAATGGGAAGAAAAAGAGAAAGTGCCTGAGCAATTAAATTGAGTACACTGGCCGTACTCTTTTTGATTTGGACAAGCAGCTAATGAAACTGACTATCGTGCGTCTGGTGACCTTTAGCGACCAGGATCATATCGACCTGGGCAAGATCTGGCCGGAATATTCTTCTTCATCGCTGGCCGTCGATGAGAACCACCGCATCTATGCCGCGCGCTTTAACGAGCGCCTGCTGGCCGCCGTCCGCGTAACGCTGAGCGGCACGGAAGGGGCGCTGGACTCCCTGCGCGTGCGCGACGTGACCCGTCGTCGCGGGGTCGGGCAGTATTTGATTGAAGAGGTGATCCGCGAAAACCCGAGCGTGACCTCCTGGTGGATGGCCGACGTGGGCGTGGAGGATCGCGGCGTAATGGCGGCGTTTATGCAGGCGTTAGGGTTTACGGCGCAGGCGAACGGGTGGGAGAAGCGCTAAAAGAAAGCCGGGTGGCGGCTGCGCCTTACCCGGCCTACATTCATTATCTGCCGCATTTTCCCAGGCTGATTGTAGGCCCGGTAAGCGAAGCGCCACCGGGCAAAAGCGGGGCTCTGCGGCCTGATGCCCTCACCCCGGCCCTCTCCCACGGGGAGAGGGAGAAAACATTAAAAAAGGCAACTTACGTTGCCTTTTTGCTTTTATTTTGCGTCTGTCGCCGTGCCGTTGGCATGCCAGTCAAACACGCCGAACTCGAAGCCCTTCAGGTCGCCCTTCTCATCCCAGGACAGCGGCCCCATCACGGTTTCCACCGAGTTCGCTTTCAGCCAGGTGGCAATCTCCGCCGGATCGGCTGACTGGTTCAGGCCCGCTTGCAGAGACTGCAACGCTGCGTAAGTGGTCCAGACGAACGCACCGCTTGGATCCTGTTTCTTCGCCTTGATGGCATCTACAACAGGTTTGTTCGCAGGCACCTGGTCGTAGTTTTTCGGTTTGGTCACCAGCAGCCCTTCAGCAGACTCACCCGCGATGTTAGACAGGGAAACGTTCGCCACGCCTTCTGGCCCCATGAACTGTGTCTTCAGACCCGCCGCACGCGCCTGACGCAGGATCTGCCCCATTTCCGGGTGGTAGCCGCCGTAATAAACGAAGTCGATATTCTCTTTCTTCAGACGCGCTACCAGAGTCGAGAAGTCTTTCTCACCGGCGGTGATACCGTCAAAGAACACCACGTTGGCATTCGCTTTTTTCAGGTTATCCTGCACCGCACGGGCCAGGCCTTCGCCGTACTGCTGTTTGTCATGAACAATCGCGATGCGCTGCGGCTTCACTTTTTCAACAATGTATTTCGCGGCGGTTGGCCCCTGATCGGAGTCCAGACCGGTGGTACGCAGGATCAGCTTATAGCCGCGCGCGGTCAGCTCTGGTGCCGTCGCAGCCGGCGTGATCATCAGAATGCCTTCGTCTTCGTAGATGTCAGACGCGGGCTGAGTGGAAGAGGAGCACAGGTGACCGATAACGTATTTGATCCCGTCATTTACCACTTTGTTCGCCACCGCGACCGCCTGTTTCGGGTCACAGGCATCGTCATATTTTACGATTTGCAGCTTTTCGCCCTTGATGCCGCCCTTAGCATTAATGTCTGCAACCGCCTGTTCCGCGCCGGTAAATTCCTGGTCGCCGTACTGTGCTACCGGACCGGACATCGCGCCCACCACGGCCACTTTAATATCGGCCTGGGCCATAGTGCTGAATGCCAACGCGATACATCCTGCCAGTAACGCTTTACCCTTCATATTCATCCTGAGATTCCCCATTATTATGGTTACAACGATTGTTGTGATGTTGTTGTGTAGCGCTTTATTTCAATTATAGGCGTGCTGTTCGCGCTTTTTCAGCATACTCTGCTAAAACATACCCCATTTTTATGATTTTGGAATAGCTAATTTGAAATGAAAATATGATAAGCCCGACTGTCATTTGAGCCGGGCTTTTGGCTTTATCGTGTCAGCGAGGCGGAAATAATATCCAGCGCTTTACGGAACTGCGCTTCGGGGATGGTGAGCGGGTAGAGGAAGCGGATAACGTTGCCGTAGACGCCGCAACTCAAAAGCAGCAGCCCTTCGTTCAACGCGCGTTCCTGAACCTGACGGGTAAATTCCGGCGACGGCTGTCCGGTTTGCGGATCGGTAAATTCCACCGCCACCATCGAGCCCTGCCCACGGATATCGGCGATCCAGGGACAGCCATCCTTCGCTTTATTCAGCACCTCGACAAGATGATGGCCGAGATGAGACGCGCGCGTGCAGAGATCTTCCTCGTCAATCACGTCCAGCACCGCATGGGCCGCCGCAATCGCCAGCGGGTTACCCGCGTAGGTGCCGCCCAGTCCGCCCGGAGCGGGCGCGTCCATCACCTCTGCCCGGCCAGAGACGGCAGAGAGCGGCATTCCGCCCGCCAGGCTTTTCGCCATGGTGATCAGATCGGGCTTCACGCAGTGGTTTTCCATGGAGAATAGCTTGCCGGTACGGGCGAAGCCGGTTTGCACTTCGTCGGCAATCAGTAAAATCCCGTGGGTATCGCACAGGGCACGCAGCGCCTGCATAAAATCAGCGGGCGCGACGTTGAATCCGCCCTCGCCCTGGACCGGTTCAATAATGATTGCCGCCACCTGATCGGGCGCGATATCGGCTTTGAAGATGCGCTCCAGGCTTTTTAACGCTTCGGCGGTACTGACGCCGTGCAGGCTGTTGGGGAATTGCGCGTGGTACACCGAGCCGGGGAACGGGCCGAAGCCGAGCTTATAGGGCGCCACTTTGCCGGTCAGCGCCATGGTCATAAAGGTACGGCCGTGGAACGCGCCGCCGAAGGTGATAAGGCCGGGACGTCTGGTGTACGCGCGGGCAATTTTCACCGCGTTTTCGACCGCTTCTGCACCGGTTGAGAAAAAGGCGGTTTTGGCTGGCCCCTCTATGGGTACGCGCTGGTTGATGCGCTCGGCAAGCGCCACATAACCTTCATAGGGGACGATCTGGTAAGCGGTATGGGTAAAGGCATGAAGCTGTTTTTCGATGGCGGCGATAACTTTAGGATGGCGATGCCCGGTATTCAGCACGGCGATCCCGGCGGCAAAATCAATATACTCGTTACCTTCTACATCCCACACCGTGGCGTTTTCGGCTTTATCGGCATAGAAGTTACACATGACGCCGATACCGCGCGGCGTCGCCTGTAAACGTCGGTCGTTCAGTTCGTTATTTTTCACCCTGTCACCCTCTGAAAGTCGCCTGCTTAGCGCATCAGTAAGTGTTTGCCAGGGGGATGAAATTCGCCAGAGCGGGCGCTAAAAAAACAAAACCCCCAGACTCTCATCCAGGGGTTCTCGGTGTACTTCGCGGAAATTACGCTTCGATAGCGGCGCGAAGTTTTTTCATGGCGTTCTTCTCAAGCTGACGCACACGTTCAGCGGAGACGCCGTAGCGGTCGGCCAGTTCCTGCAACGTGGACTTGTTATCTTCGTCCAGCCAGCGGGCACGGATGATATCCTGGCTACGCTCGTCGAGGCCTTCCATCGCGAAGGTCAGCTTGTTTGCCGCCTGGTCTTCCCAGTTATCCTCTTCAATGCCGTCAGCAAAGTTAGAGGTTTTATCCTGCAGATACAGGACCGGGGCCATCGGCTGGCTGTCGGAGGCATCGTCGTCGGCAGACATATCAAACGTCATGTCCTGCGCGGCCATACGGGATTCCATCTCGCGGACGTCTTTGCTGGAAACGCCCAGCTCGCGCGCCACCATTTCCACTTCATCCTGATTGAACCAGCCCAGACGCTGCTTGGTTTTACGCAGGTTGAAGAACAGTTTGCGCTGCGCTTTCGTCGTAGCGACTTTCACAATACGCCAGTTACGCAGGACGTATTCGTGAATTTCCGCTTTGATCCAGTGCACGGCGAAGGAGACGAGTCGCACACCCACTTCCGGGTTGAAGCGACGTACCGCCTTCATCAGGCCAATGTTACCTTCCTGAATCAGGTCCGCCTGCGGCAGGCCGTAGCCCGCATAATTACGAGCAACGTGAACAACAAAGCGCAGGTGAGACAGGATCAGCGTTTTAGCTGCTTCCAGATCGCCCTGGTAATGCAGCTTTTCAGCAAGCTCCTTTTCTTCCTCAGCCGTTAACATCGGCCAAGTGTTCGCAGCCCGGATGTAAGATTCCAGGTTACCAACAGGGGCTAAAGCTAAAGTTTGCATTTCTTTGGTCATTCATTCCTCTCAATGTTTCTTCTGGTCCAGGTTGTCCCCGTCAGGCAACAACCATGCCAAAGCGTTTGAGCAACGAGATTAGCATTCACTCTTTTATCAGACAGTGATTTTATCCACAAGTTCTAGGTGCAACAGTGAATAAATTACGCACAAAATGTGACATGAAGATGATTACAGGGGAAGAGACAACAGGGACGCTTTCCCTGCAAGCGAACATCTCGGTGCAGGGAAAGATTATATCACGCTTTTATTAGTCGGGAGTAAAGTGGCGTAAATGTTGAACCGTTGCCAGCCATGCCGCCACCCAGCCGATCATGGAGCAGACTAGCAGCAACAGCAGGCACTCATCGAACCCTAAGCCACTGATATCAAACTTCGTTCCGAAAACCTGCGCCACCTCGGTGACGGCAGACGACAGCCGCATCACCAAAATTTCTGACAAAATCAATGAAAGAAATGCACCAGAAAAACCTAATAACGCGCCGCCATAGAGGAACGGGCGGAGGATGAAACCATCCGTTGCGCCAATCAGTTTCTGCACGTTGATGGTATCGCGACGGGCGAAGATGCTCAGGCGCACGCTGTTACCGATGACGAGGAACACCGCCGCCACCATCAGCACGCCGATCATCGCCGATACGCGCCCCACCAGCCCGGTCAGGGCGGCAAGACGGGCAAACCAGCTGTCGTCCATGCGCACTTCATCAATCCCATTGATGCGGGTAATGCGGTCGCGCAGGGTGTTGAGCGAATCGGTGCCCTGGAAATCGAGCTTCGGGATCACCACCGCCACGGCGGGCAGCGGGTTCTCTTCCAGCATATCCAGCGCGCCGCCGAACCCGGACCAGTTGCGGAACTCGCCCAGCGCTTCATCGCGGGAAAGATAGTTCACCTTCTCCACGCCCTGCTCGGCCTGAATCTGCCCCACTACCTGAGCCGCCGCGTTATCGTCGAGGGCTTTATCCAGATAAACGGTAATCTGCGGCGACGGATAGTACTGGGATGCCGCCTGGTTCACGTTTTTGTAAACCATGTAGCAGACGCTGGGCAGCGTAAGGGAGATGGCAATCACCATCACCGTCAGGAACGTCGCCAGCGGTTTGCTTTTTAGATCCTGCAACGCGCCCTGGAAGGCGTAGCGCACCTGTTCGTTGAAGACGTTGGTTTTACGGGAGTTCGGTTTCGGTGTCGCTTTGGCACGCTTAGGCGCATGGCGATTGCCGTCCCCGCCGCCCTGAGGCTTGCGGAAACGGTCAAACCGGTTGCTGAACTGCCGAATCTGGTTCATTGCATCACGCTTATTCACCGTGGCCTCCGTGCAAATGCCCGTCGCTCAGGGTCAGCATGCGGTACGAACGGCGTGAGATAAGCCCCATGTCGTGCGTCGCCATCAGTACCGTGACCCCCACGCGGTTAAATTCCTCAAACAGACGCAGGATCCCTTCAGAGAGGGCATCGTCCAGGTTACCGGTCGGTTCATCCGCCAGCAAGACGGCAGGCTTGTTCACCACCGCACGGGCGATGCCCACGCGCTGCTGCTCACCGCCGGAGAGCTGGATCGGGAAGTTCTTCGCTTTGTCCAGCAGCCCGACCTTATCCAGCGCCGCCGAAACGCGACGGCGGATATCATCGTAACTGGCGCCGGCAATAATCAGCGGGATCGCGACGTTATCGAAAACCGTGCGATCCATCAGCAGGTGGTGATCCTGGAAAATCATGCCAATCTGACGACGCAGGAACGGCACTTCACGGTTCTTAAGACGGCTAATTTCATGGCCGCTGAACCAGATTTTCCCGGCACTTGGCCGCTCGATCCCACAGATCAGCTTGAGCAGGGTACTTTTCCCCGCGCCGGAATGGCCGGTCAGGAATGCCATCTCGCCTGGCTGGAGGTGGAATGTTACCCCCTGCAGCGCTTGTCTCCCGCCGAGATAGGCCTTGCTGACGTGTTCAAAGCGAATCATTGTTAGTCCTCTCGGGCAAATAGTGCCTCAATAAAGTCGTCCGCTTTAAACGGACGTAAATCCTCAATACGCTCGCCCACACCGATATAACGGATAGGAATGCCGAACTGGTCGGCCACGGAGAAGATCACCCCGCCTTTCGCGGTGCCGTCCAGCTTGGTCAGCGTGATCCCGGTCAGTCCTACCGCTTCATTGAACAGCTTCGCCTGGCTGATGGCGTTCTGTCCGGTGCTGGCGTCGATAGTCAGCATAATTTCATGCGGTGCATCTTCGTCCAGCTTCTTCATGACGCGAACGATTTTCTTCAGCTCTTCCATCAGGTGCGATTTGTTCTGCAAACGCCCTGCGGTATCTGCAATCAGCACGTCCACGTTACGCGACTTCGCCGCCTGGATGGCATCGAAAATCACGGACGCGGAATCCGCGCCGGTGTGCTGGGCAATGACCGGAATATTGTTGCGCTGGCCCCACACCTGGAGCTGTTCCACCGCTGCCGCACGGAAGGTATCGCCCGCCGCCAGCATCACCGATTTGCCCTGCTGCTCAAACTGGCGCGCCAGCTTGCCGATGGTGGTGGTTTTACCCACGCCGTTGACGCCAACCATCAGAATAACAAAGGGCATTTTGCCTTCAATATTAAGCGGTTCGTCAACTTTTGCGAGA
>NZ_JBMKHQ010000008.1:119037-162488 GCF_049237385.1 Enterobacter cloacae complex sp. IR5412
ACGCCCACGTCCGCAATCAGCAGTTGCTCTTCCAGCTCCTCAAACAGATCGTCGTCGATCTTCTTGCCGCGGAACAGACTGATAAATCCGGAACCTAAGTTTTCTTTGGTTTTGAGCAGGCTGCGCTTCAGGCGCGCGAAGAAACCTTCTTTGGTCGGTTTTTCCTGCTCCTGAACGATCTCTTCTACGGCCTGCTCTTCCACCGGCACGACGATGACCGCTTCTTCAGCCGCTTCCGCCGCCAGCGCCTGGGCCTCCAGCTCTTCGTTGGTCAGCTCTGGCTCAAGGGCCGCTTCTTCTTCCACCGCCTCAACAATTTCAACGGTTTCCGCTTCGGCCTGCCACTCTTCGGCAGAAACTTCTTCAGCTTTCACCTCTTCCGGCAGCGGCAGCGCTTCGTGTTCGATAGCGGCCTGCGGCGCTTCGGTAAGGGTTTCAACGATAACCGGCTCTGGTTTTTCGCTCTCCTGAACCTGTTCAGTAACCTCAACCACCTCTTCAGCAAAGGATTCAATCTCTTCTTTGCTGTGGGCTGGCTCTTCCGCTTCGACAACCGCAGCGGTTTCGACAGGCGTTTCAGGCTGTGACTGCTCTTCTACAACCTGCTGTTCTTCGGTTTTCTGTTCTGTTTCTTGCTCTTTTTCACCGAAACCCAACCAGGAAAAGAAGCCACGTTTTTTTTGTTTTGCCATCTGCGACTACACTCCTCGCGGCGCTATATACAGGGAAGCTAAAAAAATGATGAAATAGTCTAACACTTTACTTAATTGACATCACCGCCCGCAATCGCAGGGCATTGTTAACAGAGCTTTCCTGAGATGAAGAAACCCACCCGCGCCCCGGCCGGACAAATTCGCATTATCGGCGGTCAGTGGCGAGGCCGGAAATTACCGGTGCCGGACAGCCCCGGTTTACGCCCTACCACGGACCGCGTTCGCGAGACGCTGTTTAACTGGCTCGCCCCGTCAATGGTAGACGCCCATTGCCTGGACTGCTTCGCCGGAAGCGGTGCATTAGGGCTGGAAGCGCTGTCGCGCTATGCTGCGAGCGCCACGCTGCTGGAGATGGAGCGCGGCGTCGCGCAGACGTTGCAGCAAAATTTGGCTACGCTGAAAGCAACCAACGCCAAAGTGGTGAATACCAACACGCTGAGCTTCCTCGCGCAACAGGGGACGCCGTTCAACGTGGTGTTTGTTGACCCGCCGTTCCGTAAAGGGCTGCTGGAAGAGACATTATCGTTGCTGGAAAAAAATGGCTGGCTGGCAGACGACGCGCTGATTTACGTTGAAAGCGAAGTGGAAAATGGTCTGCCGCCCGTTCCCGTTCACTGGGATCTGCACCGCGAGAAGGTCGCCGGCCAGGTGGCTTATCGTCTGTATCATCGTCAGGCACAAGGAGGATCCGATGCCAGTACTGATTAACGTAGGGCGCTTGCTGATGCTGGGCGTCTGGGCATTTTTGATTTTGAATCTGGTGCACCCGTTCCCGCGTCCGCTGAATATCTTCATTAACGTGGCGCTGATTTTCACCGCGTTCATGCATGCCTTGCAGATGGTGATGCTGAAAAACGGACTGCCGAAAGATAGCCCACCGATGACCGGCTGGCAGCAGCTGCGGGTGTTTATTTTCGGCGTATTTGAGCTGCTGGTGTGGATGAAGAAGTTTAAGACGCAGGTGAAGAAGTAACCCCCTCACCCTAACCCTCTCCCCGAAGGGGAGAGGGGACGCTTACACCCTCTCCCCTTCGGGGAGAGGGCCGGGGTGAGGGGAAAATTACTGCTCCGGTTCAAACCCTTCAAACCGCGACCCTTTGTAGCTCAGCGTGCCTTTCTCCCCCACCGTCAGCTGGTGGTACTGCTGCGCCTCCAGTCGGAAGGTCATCTCCAGCCCGCCGGTTTCCGGCTTAAAGCTCGCTTCATAGCGCATCGTTGTGCCCGCAGGCGTCACCTGCTGCTGGCGGGATCGGCGGTCATTAAGCGGTTTCTCGCGCTTGTTCGTCACCACCACGCGCTTTTGCATCAGCGGCGCGGCATCGTTGTCGGCCTTCTCACGGCGCTGCTGCACGAAGCGAAACGAGGCGGCAATGACGATAATCGCCAGCACGACAATAAAAAACAGCGGCATCTTGCTCATTGAAAAATCCCATCAGATTATGCGGAATTCAGGATACCTCGCCTGCCCCGGCATTGCCAAACGCCCGCTCGCGTCACTACACTGGATCAGAAACTGATCATTCAGCCTCAACAGTTACAGGGAGTTAATATGCTTTGGTCATTTATCGCTGTCTGTTTTTCCGCATGGCTTTACGTCGATGCGTCTTACCGTGGCCCAGCCTGGCAGCGCTGGTTGTTTAAACCCGTCACGCTATTGCTCCTGCTGTTGCTTGCCTGGCAGGCACCGATGTTTAACGCCATCAGCTATCTTGTCCTCGCGGGGCTGTGTGCGTCCCTGATTGGCGATGCCTTAACCCTGCTGCCGCGCCAGCGTCTGCTGTACGCCGTGGGGGCATTCTTCCTGTCGCATCTGCTCTATACCATCTACTTTGCCAGCCAGATGACGCTCTCCATCTTCTGGCCGCTGCCGCTGGTGCTGCTGGTGATTGGCGCCCTGCTGATCGCGGTGATCTGGTCGCGTCTGGAAGAGATGCGTCTGCCGGTGTGTACGTTTATCGCCATGACGCTGGTGATGGTGTGGCTGGCGGGCGAGCTGTGGTTCTTCCGTCCGACAGCGCCTGCGATGTCCGCGTTCTTCGGTGCCGCACTGTTGCTGTTGGGTAACATCGTCTGGCTGGGCAGCCACTATCGCCGCCGCTTCCGTGCGGATAATGCGATTTCTGCCGCCTGTTACTTTGCCGGACACTTCCTGATTGTGCGTTCGCTGTATATCTAAATAACGCTTGACTCTGGAGTCGACTCCAGAGTGTATGCTGCGGTTAATGAGAAAATTATCATTACCGGAGACTGCCATGTCGACTCCAGAAATACCTAAAAAAGTTCCCAAATTCTCGGCACTTAAGCTCAGCCCGGTTCCGCCAAAAGAGGACTGCTGCTGCGAGGGCGCATGCGAAACGCAAACTCAAACGCTGCCTGAAAGCGGCAATCACTACAGCTGGGTCGTCAACGGCATGGACTGCGCGGCCTGCGCCCGCAAAGTGGAAAACGCGGTGAAGCAGGTGCCGGGTGTGAACCACGTTCAGGTGCTGTTCGCCACTGAAAAGCTGCTGGTCAGCGCCGAAAACGACGTCAGCAGACAGGTTGAAGCCGCCGTCAGCAAAGCGGGTTATACCCTGCGCAGCGAAACGGCGCCCGCAGAAAAAACGTCTCCGCTAAAAGAAAATCTGCCCCTTATCACCCTCATCATCATGATGGCCCTGAGCTGGGGGCTGGAGCAGATCAACCACCCGTTCGGCAACCTGGCGTTTATCGCCACCACGCTGGTTGGCCTGTTCCCGATTGCCCGTCAGGCGCTGCGTCTGATGAGAAGCGGCAGCTGGTTTGCCATCGAAACGCTGATGAGCGTGGCGGCTATCGGGGCGCTGTTTATTGGCGCGACGGCGGAAGCGGCGATGGTGCTGCTGCTGTTCTTAATTGGCGAACGCCTTGAGGGCTGGGCGGCGAGCCGGGCGCGTAAAGGGGTGAGCGCGCTGATGGCGCTAAAGCCGGAAACCGCCACGCGGGTTATTGATGGTCAGCGTGAAACGGTCGCCATCAACACCCTGCGCCCGGGTGACGTGATTGAAGTGCCCGCAGGCGGACGTCTGCCAGCCGATGGGGCCCTCGTTACCGCCACCGCAAGTTTTGACGAAAGTGCCCTGACCGGGGAATCCATCCCGGTTGCGCGCGCGGCGGGTGAAAAGGTGCCTGCGGGCGCCACCAGCGTCGACCGACTGGTGCAGTTGACGGTCCTTTCCGAACCGGGCGACAGCGCCATCGACCGCATCCTCAGGCTGATTGAAGAGGCCGAGGAGCGCCGCGCGCCGGTAGAACGCTTTATCGATCGCTTCAGCCGGATTTACACCCCCGCCATCATGCTGGTGGCGCTGCTGGTCACCGTCGTCCCGCCGCTGTTCTTCGGCGCACCGTGGGAGGGCTGGATTTACAAAGGGCTGACGCTGCTGCTGATCGGCTGTCCGTGTGCGCTGGTGATCTCCACCCCGGCGGCGATTACCTCCGGGCTGGCGGCGGCGGCACGTCGCGGGGCGCTGATTAAGGGCGGCGCGGCGCTGGAGCAACTGAGTCAGGTCCAGCACATCGCCTTCGATAAAACCGGCACGCTGACCGTCGGCAAGCCGCAGGTGACCGGCGTGTATCCGCAGGACATCAGTGAAGACGCCCTGCTGACGCTGGCCGCTGCCGTGGAGCAGGGCTCCACCCACCCTCTGGCGCAGGCGATTGTGCGTGAAGCGAAGGGCCGCGGGCTGAACATCCCTCCGGCAACGGCCCAGCGAGCGCTGGTCGGGTCAGGGATTGAAGCTGTGGTCGAAGGCAAAAAAGTGCTGATCGCCGCGGCGGACGCGCGCTCTACTCCACAGGTTGAGGCGCTGGAGCAGGCCGGGCAGACGGTCGTTACCGTGATGCAGGACGGTGTGTCGATGGGCATGCTGGCGCTGCGCGACACCCTGCGTGACGATGCGAAAGACGCCGTCGACGCGCTACACAGGCTGGGAGTACAGGGCGTGATCCTGACCGGCGATAATCCGCGCGCGGCGGCGGCGATTGCAGGCGAGCTGGGGCTGGAGTTTAAGGCCGGATTGTTGCCTGCGGATAAAGTCAGCGCGGTAACCGAGCTGAACAGCAACGCCCCGCTGGCGATGGTCGGGGACGGAATAAACGATGCCCCGGCAATGAAAGCTTCCACCATCGGCATTGCGATGGGCAGCGGCACCGACGTGGCGCTGGAGACCGCCGACGCGGCGCTGACGCACAACCGCCTGACCGGGCTGGCGCAGATGATAGAACTTGCGCGGGCGACGCGCGCCAATATTCGGCAGAACATCGGCATTGCGCTGGGTCTGAAGGGGATTTTCCTGATCACCACGCTGCTCGGCATGACCGGACTGTGGCTGGCGGTACTGGCGGATACGGGGGCGACGGTGCTGGTTACGGCGAACGCGTTGCGGTTGTTGCGTCAAAGGTAAAAGTGAAACGGCAACCGGGTTGCCGGTTCTCGTGTTTACCCCCTCTCCCCGCGGGAGAGGGCCGGGGTGAGGGCATCAGGCCGCACGCGTCACTGCATTCCTAACAGCCCCGGCAACCACAATGAAATCGCCGGAATGTACGTCACCATCCCCAGCACGACCAGCAACATACCGTAAAACGGCAGCATCGCCCGCACCACGTGTTCGATCTTCTGCTTACTCACCGCACTCGCCACAAACAGCACCGACCCGACCGGCGGCGTGATCAGCCCAATTCCCAGGTTAACCATCATGATCATCCCAAAATGCACCGGGTCGATACCCAGTGCATTGGTCACCGGCAGCAGCACCGGCGTCAGGATCAGGATGATCGGCGCCATGTCCATCAGCGTGCCAATCAGCAGCAGCATGATGTTGAGGTACATGAGGATCACGTACTTGTTATCGGAGAGCGATGTGAAGAATTCGGTGATGCGCATCGGCAGTTGCATGTAGGTCATCACCGCCCCAAACGCCGCGGCAAAGCCGATTAAAATCATCACGATGGTGACGGTTTTCACCGTGCGGCACATCAGCTTCGGCAGTTCGCTCCACTTGTAGTCGCGGTAGATAAACATGGTGACGAAGAACGCCCACAGGCAGGCCACGGCGGCAGATTCGGTGGCGGTAAAAATCCCGGACAAGATCCCGCCGAGGATAATCACCACCGTCATCAGCCCCCACAGGGCATCGAGCATAATTTTCAGCGCCTGCCTGAACGGGATTTTGTCCCCCTTCGGGTAGCCGCGCTTGCGGGCGAAGCACAGGCAGAGCACCATCAGGCTCACGCCCAGCAGCAGGCCCGGCAGCACGCCCGCGATAAACAGCGTGGCGATGGAGACCGTTCCCCCCGCCGCCAGGGAGTAAATCACCGAGTTGTGGCTGGGCGGGATCAGAATCGCCTGCACCGACCCGCTGGCCGTCACCGCCGCCGCGTATTCGCGCGGATAACCCTTCTTCTCCATCTCCGGGATCATCACGCTGCCGATAGACGCCGTATCCGCCACCGACGAGCCGGAAATCGCGCCGAAGAACGTCGAGGCGACAATGTTCACCAGCGACAGCCCACCGCGGATAAAGCCGACGAACACGTAGGCGAAATTCACCAGCCGTCGGGCAATGCCCCCTTCCGCCATGATCGCCCCGGCAAGAATGAAGAACGGGATTGCCAGCAGGGTAAATTTATTGACCCCGCTGGTGATCTGGATCATCAGCGCCTCCAGCGGCAGGTCAATCCACAGCGCGCCCGCCACGGCGCTTAAGCCGACGGCGAAGGCCACCGGCATCCCCAGCGCCAGCAAAATGGCGAGGGTGAATAACAAAACAAAAGCATCCATTGTTCACCCCTTAACTGTGATTGCCGATCAGCACGACCGGACGGTTTTCCTGCGAGCCAAACAGCAGGCGTTCAAGCACAAACAGGATCAAAATGGCCGACCCGACAGGCAGAGGCAGATAGCTTTCGCCGGAGGTCAAGAGCGGAAACTCCGCCACCGGCTGCTCCCACAGCTCAACGCACAGCCAGTAGCTGTACCAGCACATCAGGCCAGAAATAAGCAGCATCAGCAGATCCACTACCCGCGCGCACAGCCTTTGCAGCGACGCGGGCAGGCGGTCGGTAAGCATGTTGACCGCAATATGCGACCCGGCGCGGTAGCTCACCGCCGCGCCGATGAAGGTAAACGTCACCATGCAGATAATGGCGATCGGTTCCGGCCAGGATTCGCCGCGATTGAGCACGTAGCGTGAGAAGATGCCGATGGGGATGACAATCGTCATCACCAGCAGCGAGAGACCCGCCACCGCCATGGCGAGCAGGTACAGACGATCCATCCACTTCAGGTAGAGTTCGGACATACGTACTCCGGATTACTGAACGTCAGCGATGGCTTTCATCAGATCCTGATGCTTGTCGCCATACTGCGCGCGCACCGGCTCAGTGGCTTTGATGAACACCGTTTTGTCGATATCGTGGAACTTCACGCCGCCAGCCTTCATTTTTGCCAGCGCCTGGTCGTTATACGCATTCCACAGCTTGCGCTGCTCGAACTGCGCTTCGCGGGCCAGCGTCAGGATCTTTTGCTGTTCGTCAGCGCTGAGCTTGTCCCATTTCACTTTGGAGTAGAGCAGCATTTCCGGAGTGATAAAGTGGCCGCTCAGCGTGTAGTTTTTGGCGATCGGCATGTAGTTGTGGGCGATAAAGGTTGGCGGGTTGTTCTCCGCGCCATCGATCACCCCGGTCTGCATGCCGCTGTAAACCTCGCTGACGCCCATCGCCACCGAGTTCGCCCCCATCGCTTTCAGCGTGGCCAGCGCCACCGGGCTACCCTGGACGCGGATCTTCTTCCCTTTCAGGTCTTCCGGTTTAACGATCGGCTCTTTGGTGATCAGGTTGCGGGTGCCGGAATCCATCCAGCCGAGGAAGACCAGGCGCGATTTCGGGTTGGCGGTCAGCTTGTCGCCAATCTGCTTGCCGATATCCCCGTCGATCACCTTGTGCATGTGGTCTTCATCGCGGAATACGTAGGGCAGCGTAAACACTTCGATATCCGGCAGGATGGCGGCAACCGGCGCCATAGAGACGCGGATCATGTCTATCGCCCCCATCTGCGCCTGCTCAATCATCTGCTTTTCATCCCCCAGCACGCCGCCGGGGAAGACCTTAATCTCCAGCTTGCCATCGGTTTGTTGTTTGAGTTTTTCACCCATCTGCTGAACCGCCACCACGTTCGGGTAGCCTTCAGGATGCACATCGGCGGCTTTGATGGTCTGGGCAGAAACGGTGCAGGCAAAAGCAGACAGGCACAGAGCAGCCAGTAACGGCTTGAGGGTCGTTTTCATTGAGTCAACTCCAGGGTAGTGAAATAAGCGTTAAAACGATGTTTTAGTTTTTGACGTTTAAAAATTAGACTACGGCTGGAAAAAGGAGGGTGAAGCGCCTCACAAAAAGCGCGAAATTTTGAAACGATGGTTCGAAATTGTGATGGGTGCTTGTCGGGTGGCGGCTGCGCCTTACCCGACCTACTACACCCGTAGGCCCGTGCAAGCGAAGCGCCGCCGAGCATCAGGCCGCACTTACCCCTTACGAATCAAATACCGGTACGGCAAGGTCTCGGTTTGCTGCGCTACCAGTTCATGTTCCATAAAGGTACAAAAACCGGGAATATCGCGGGTAGTGGCCGGGTCATCGGCGACGATCAGCAGCGTTTCGCCGCTCTGCATGTTACGGACGGTCTTACGCACCATCATTACCGGCTCCGGGCAACGGAGGCCCTGAGCATCAAGCGTGTGGTCTGGGCTGGAAAACAGGTCGGTCATGTTCTTCTCGTTCAGGTAAAAACGGCTGTAGTTTACGCCCCGCTATCGCCAATGCAAACCAGGTTAACGATTGCGTGAAAATTAGCCATTGCAAAGTGTCGTTAAAGCAGTATCATGCGGCGGCTTTATTGGGTTCCCTCACCCCAAATATTAATCAAAAAGGTACAATATGAACTCCTTTACACAATCGCAACGCGTCAAGGCGTTGTTCTGGCTTTCGCTATTTCATCTGCTGGTGATCATCTCCAGTAACTATCTGGTACAGCTCCCCATCTCCATTTTTGGTTTCCATACCACCTGGGGCGCGTTCAGTTTCCCGTTCATTTTCCTTGCGACGGATTTAACCGTGCGTATTTTTGGCGCACCGATGGCGCGGCGGATTATTTTTGCGGTGATGATCCCGGCACTGTTTGTCTCCTACGCCATCTCCTCGCTGTTTTACATGGGAAGCTGGCAGGGCTTCGAAGCCCTGACGCATTTCAACCTGTTCGTCGCGCGTATTGCCGCCGCCAGCTTTATGGCCTATGCCCTGGGGCAGATCCTCGATGTCCACGTGTTTAACCGCCTGCGTCAGAACCATCGCTGGTGGATGGCACCAACGGCTTCCACGCTGTTCGGTAACGTGAGCGATACGCTGGCCTTCTTCTTCATTGCCTTCTGGCGCAGCCCGGACGCCTTCATGGCAGAACACTGGATGGAAATCGCTCTGGTGGACTACGCCTTTAAGGTGCTTATCAGCCTGGTCTTCTTCCTGCCGATGTACGGCGTGCTGTTGAATATGCTGCTGAAAAGACTGGCAGATAAATCTGAAATGTCCGCATTGCAGGCAGGTTAAGGGTTCGCTTTATCAGTTGTGATAAGATGAACGAATGAGCCGCTATGGCCGTTTATCGAAAGGAAGAAGTCAATGCGCAATCTGGTTAAATATGTCGGGATTGGCCTGCTGGTTGTTGGCCTTGCAGCCTGTGATAACAGCGACACCAAAACGCCTGCTCAGGGCGCGTCAGCAGAAAGCAACGCCACCGGTCAGCCGGTGAGCCTGATGGATGGCAAACTCAGTTTCTCTCTGCCCGCGGACATGACCGATCAGAGCGGTAAGCTGGGCACCCAGGCGAACAACATGCACGTCTACTCCGATGCCACCGGGCAAAAAGCAGTCATTGTGATTGTCGGTGACGATACCAGCGAAGATCTGGGTGTGCTGTCCAAACGTCTGGAAGATCAGCAGCGCAGCCGCGACCCGCAGCTTCAGGTGGTGACCAATAAGTCTATCGAGCTGAAAGGCCACACGCTGCAACAGCTGGACAGCATCATCTCCGCCAAAGGCCAGACCGCTTACTCCTCCGTGGTTCTCGGCAAGGTAGATAATAAACTGCTGACCATGCAGATCACTCTGCCTGCAGATAATCAGCAAAAAGCGCAGGCAACCGCTGAAAACATCATTAACACCCTCGTGATCCAGTAATCGTTCACCAGGATGACGTGGCCTCCGTCGCTTGCGCCGGGGGCCATTTTTTTTCCATGACTTTAAGACTAACGCTCCAGACGAAGCGAATCCGGCGCACTACAATTAGCAAGCCCCCCGGAAAAAGGAATTCTTATGACTGCCAGCCCGCCCGACAAAGCCGGACTTCATATTTTATTAAAACTCGCCTGCCTGGTGGTTATCCTTGCGGGTATCCATGCGGCGGCGGATATCATTGTTCAGCTTCTGCTGGCGCTGTTTTTCGCCATCGTCCTCAACCCGCTGGTGACGTGGTTTTTACGCCGGGGCATCAGCCGCCCGGTCGCGATTACCATTGTGGTGATGGTGATGCTGGTTGTCCTGACGGCGCTGTTCGGCGTGCTCGCCGCCTCGCTGAGCGAATTTTCCACCATGCTGCCGCAGTACAATAAAGAGCTGACGCGCAAGCTGGTCGATCTCCAGCGCATGTTGCCGTTCGTGAATCTGCATATCTCACCGGAACGGATGCTGCGCCGGATGGATTCCGAGAAGGTGATGACCTACGCCACCACGTTGATGACCGGGCTTTCCGGGGCAATGGCCAGCATTCTGCTGCTGGTGATGACGGTGGTGTTTATGCTGTTCGAAGTGCGCCACGTGCCGTATAAGCTGCGTTTTGCCCTGAACAATCCGCAGATCCACATTGCCGGCTTGCATCGCGCGCTGAAGGGTGTGTCCAAATATCTGGCGCTGAAAACGCTGTTAAGCCTGTGGACCGGCGTGATCGTCTGGCTGGGGCTGGTGCTGCTGGACGTGCAGTTCGCGCTGATGTGGGGCGTGCTGGCGTTTTTACTGAACTACGTGCCCAATATCGGCGCGGTGCTTTCTGCCGTTCCGCCGATGATCCAGGCGTTCCTGTTTAACGGTTTTTATGAGTGCATGCTGGTAGGGGCGCTGTTCCTCGTCGTGCATATGGTGCTGGGCAATATTCTCGAACCGCGCATGATGGGTCACCGTCTGGGCATGTCGACGATGGTGGTGTTTTTATCGTTACTGATCTGGGGATGGCTGCTGGGACCGGTGGGCATGCTGCTCTCCGTGCCGCTCACCAGCGTCTGTAAAATCTGGATGGAAACCACGAAAGGAGGCAGTAAACTCGCCATTCTGCTGGGTCCGGGTCGGCCAAAAAGCCGTTTGCCGGGATAACCGGGTGGAAAGGGTTAAAAGTGACGTTTATTCGCCAGCGCGACGACAACATTGTACGATGTGCGCAGCAAATCGCGCTGGCGAAGAAAAAGTCACAGAAACAAGTTTATCGCGGACGCGCGTAGATGAAATTTACACTTACCCTTATCGACTGGCAGGCAAGAGCGCCAGGACTCAGCGATGCCGACGAATGGCAGGCATGGTCACGCCGGTCTGACGCCATCAATCCTGATGCACCGCTGGCGAAACTGACCGATCTGCCGATGATGACCGCCCGCCGCCTGAATTCAGGCAGCAAGCTGGCCGTCGATCTTGGCCTGATGATGCTGCGCAAACACCGCATCGACGCCGTCGTCTACAGCAGCCGTCACGGGGAGCTGGAACGCAATTTTCGTATTCTCCAGGCCCTGGCGGCAGATCAGCCCGTTTCCCCCACCGATTTTGCCATGTCGGTACACAACTCGGCGGTCGGCAATCTCACTATCGCCGCGCGTCAGCCTGTTGTCTCTTCGTCGGTTTCCGCCGGTATGGATACCTTCCAGCAGAGCTTATGCGAGGTGCTGAGTCTGCTACATGCGGGCTACTCACGCGTGTTGCTGGTAGATTTCGACGGTCTGCTGCCGGAGTTTTATCACGCCGGGCTGCCGCCGCAGATGCCCGTCTGGCCCTACGCGCTGGCGCTGGTAATTGAGGCCGGAAATACGCTCAGCTGTGAAACGCACGCCAACCGCAGGCCTGAAGAGCCCGCGCTGCCGCAAAGCCTGCAGTTCCTGCGCCATTACCTGCGGGACGAGCGCCAGTTTACCCTGCCGGGCGAGCGCCTGCTGTGGCAATGGACGCGCCAATGAGAGGGTTACGTTCCCGCCTCGATCGGGTATGGCGCATGCTGATGACCGGATTGTGCTTCGCCCTGTTCGGCCTCGGCGGGCTGACGCTGTCGCTGGTGTGGTTTAACCTGCTGCTGATTTTCCAGCGTGACCGCACCCAACGTCGCCGCCTGGCACGCCGCACTATTTCTGCCAGTTTCCGCCTGTTCCTCGCGGTGGTACGCGGTGTAGGGGTACTGGATTACCGTTTCAACAACCTGGACGTTTTGCGCGCCGAGCGGGGCTGTCTGGTGATTGCGAACCATCCCTCGCTGCTGGACTACGTTCTGCTGGCGTCGGTGATGAACGAAACTGACTGTCTGGTGAAAAGCGCGTTGCTGCGTAACCCGTTCGTCAGCGGCGTGATCCGCGCGGCGGACTATCTGATTAACAGCGAAGCCGACACGCTGCTTGCCGCAAGCCAGCAGCGTCTGGCCCAGGGCGACACCCTGCTTATCTTCCCTGAAGGCACCCGCACCCGAGTGGGGGAAGCCATTACCCTGCAACGTGGGGCGGCGAATATCGCCGTTCGCTGCAACAGCGCCGTGCGCGTGGTGGTGATCCACTGTAGCGAACGGATGCTGGATAAACAGAGCAACTGGTATAACGTGCCCCCCAACAAACCTGTTTTCACCGTGGATGTTCGCGAACGCATCAACATTCATGATTTTTATGATGCGAGTCAGCACGAACCCGCGCTGGCAGCAAGGCAGTTAAACCGGCATATGCAGCATCAGTTAACAACCGGTCTTCAATCTTTGTCAGGAACGAAAGATGCAAGCGCTCTATCTTGAAATTAAGAATCTCATTATCTCTACGCTGAATCTGGAAGAACTTACCCCAGAGGATATTGATACAGACGCCGCGCTCTTTGGCGACGGCCTCGGTCTGGACTCAATCGACGCCCTTGAGCTGGGGCTGGCGGTAAAAAATCAGTACGGCGTAGTGCTTTCTGCCGAAAGTGACGAGATGCGTCAGCACTTCTATTCCGTTGCCACGCTCGCGGCTTTTATTCATCAACAACGCGCCTGAGAATGACCGCTATGACAGAACAACAAACGATTTATCAGGAAGTCTCTGCGCTTCTTATTACGCTGTTTGAAGTCGCCCCGGAGGATATTACCCCTGAGGCACGGCTTTACGAGGATCTGGATCTCGACAGCATTGATGCCGTCGATATGGTAGTGCACCTGCAAAAGAAAACGGGCCATAAAATCAAGCCCGAAACCTTCAAAGCGGTGCGCACGGTGCAGGACGTCGTGGACGTTGTGGAACAGCTTCAGCGCGACGCGTAACGTGCGTTCGATTCCAGTTCTTCCCGCCCTGACGGGGCTGATGCTGCTGGCATGGCCGTTTTTGATCGGCTTCGGGCTGGCGAATAATAGCCTGCACGGGATACTGCCCGTGATGGCGCTGGTGCTGCTGTTACGCGTCTGCCAGGCCCGTCGGCAGGGCGGTCCCCTGCGTTATCTTTTCGTGAGCGTGGCGCTGGCTGGCATAGCGCTTTGCGCGGCGAGCTACGTCCTGCACGCGCACCAGTGGGTGCTGTTTTATCCGGTGGTGGTGAATCTGGTGATGCTGGCGGTGTTTGGCGGTTCGCTGTGGACGGCAATGCCTGTCGTTGAACGGCTGGCGCGCCTGCGTGAACCGGACCTCTCCCCTGTCGGGGTACGTTACACGCGCCGGGTTACCCGGGTCTGGTGCGGCTTTTTTATTATTAACGGGGCGATCGCGCTGTTTACCGTATTACACGCCGATATCCGTCTGTGGACGCTGTGGAACGGAATGATAGCCTATCTCCTGATGGGCACGCTGATGGCCGGCGAGTGGCTGGTGCGACAACGGGTGATGAAAAACGATGCTTAACCCTCTCCCGCTTAGCCAGTGGCTCAGTGCCCCCCGCCCTGACGACACCCCTGTCGCCTGGCAGGACAACCATCTCTGGACGCTTGGCGATCTGCGCCACGATGTCACTCAGCTGGTCGACACGCTGCGTGATGAAGAAGGCGAGCGCTGGGCGCTGTGCATCGAAAACGGCTATCTGTTTATTGTCGCGCTGCTGGCGACGCTGCATGCGGGTAAAACGCCGGTCCTCCCTGGGCACAACCGGGCGGCGCAGCTTAACGAACAGCGGGCGCTGTTCAGCGGCGTCCTGAGCGACACCACGCTCGATTTTCAGGGGCGACAGCTGCGGGTGGCTTCCGCTCAGCGGGCAGGCCATCCCTTTTCACCGCTGCCTGCCATCGATGAGATGCGCACGATCGAGCTTTACACCTCCGGCTCGACCGGCACGCCGCAGCGGGTGAGTAAGCCGGTGGTCAGCCTGGATCGTGAGGCTCGTCTGCTGGCGGAACATTTTGGCGATCGTCTGGCAGGCTGTCACGTCGTCGCTTCCGTGGTGCTGCACCACCTGTATGGCCTGACGTTTCGTGTCGTCTTACCCATGGCGCTCGGCCTGCCGCTGCACGCCAGCCTGCTCAACTATGCCGAGCAGCTCTCTGCCCTTCCCGACGATAAACGCTATCTTTTCATCAGCAGTCCGGCGTTTCTCAAGCGGCTGGACGCGTCGCTGACGCCGCCCCCCGTCAACCTGCTCTTCTCCGCTGGCGGCGCGCTGCCCTGGCAGGAGGTCGCCGCGGTTCAGGCCTGGCTCAACGTCTGGCCGGATGAAATATACGGCAGCACAGAAACGGGGGTTATGGCCTGGCGCTACCGTCAGGAGGAAAGCATCCGCTGGCAGCCTTTCCCCGGCGTGACGTTTCACGGCGATCGCGTGACGTCGCCGCTGATCCCCGAGGCGGAGGGGGTCCTGCTGGATGATATCCTGCACTTCACGGCTGACGGGCAGTTCAGCCTCGTCGGGCGCCGCGGTCGGGTGGTCAAAATTGAAGATAAGCGCATTTCGCTCGATGACATTGAGCGCCGCCTGCTGGCGCTGGACGGCATCCGCGAAGCCGCCGCGCTGACGGTGACGCGCGGCGGGCGTCAGGGTATTGGCGTATTGCTGGTGCTGAATGAAGCGGTGCGTCAGCAACACGAACAGAGCAAAAAAGCGCAGGAGCTCGCCTGGCGTCGCGCCCTTCGCCCCTGGCTTGAACCGGTTGCCGTGCCGCGCTACTGGCGGATCGTTGATGAAATTCCGGTCAACAGCATGAACAAGCGCGTAACTGCCCAGCTACAGGAGTTGTTTCATGAAAATCCCTGAAATCGAACGCCGCGAGCCTGGCCCCGGGTATCTGGAGATAACCCTTTATCTTGATCCTGACCTGCTCTGGTTTAAGGGACATTTCGCCGTACAGCCGCTGCTGCCGGGCGTGGCCCAGCTCGACCGGGTGATGCATTACGCTGCCGCGCTGGCGCCGGGCTACCGTTTTCACAGTATTCAGAACGTAAAGTTCGCCGCCCCGCTGTTGCCGGAGAACACGGTCACGCTGCTCCTTGCCTGGCAGCCCGAACGCCAGATGCTGACCTTTAGCTACCAGCGCCATGCGGGTAACGAGCGCCACACCGCCAGCAGCGGGAAGATTCGCTTATGTCAGTAACCTTCCGTCCCTGCGTGCTGATCCCGTGCTACAACCACGGGGCGATGATGGCTTCGGTGCTGGCGCGCCTGGCGCCTTTCGATCTGCCCTGTCTGGTGGTGGACGACGGCAGTGATGAAACCACGCGCCGCACGCTTGAAGCGCTGGCGGCGGATCGTCCGCAGGTCACGCTGCTGCGCCTCGCCGAAAACAGCGGCAAAGGCGCGGCGGTGATGCAGGGGCTGAAAGCCTGTGCCGATCGCGGCTTCACCCACGCCGTTCAGGTGGACGCTGACGGCCAGCACGCTATTGAAGACATCCCCAAACTGCTGGCGCTGGCCGAACGCCATCCCGATGCGCTCATTTCCGGTCAGCCCGTTTATGATGACTCGATCCCCCGTTCGCGCCTGTACGGGCGCTGGATAACACACGTCTGGGTCTGGATTGAAACCCTCTCCCTGCAACTGAAAGACAGCATGTGCGGGTTTCGCGTTTACCCGATAGCGCCGGTAATGCGCCTGGCGGCGGGCACGCCGCTTGGCAGGCGGATGGATTTTGATACTGAAGTGATGGTGCGCCTCTACTGGCAGGGCAACACCAGCTATTTTCTGCCCACCCGCGTGACCTATCCGCCGGACGGGGTATCCCATTTCGATGCCCTGAAAGACAACGTGCGCATCTCGTTGATGCATACCCGTCTGTTTCTCGGCATGCTGCCGCGCATTCCTTCCCTGCTGATGCGTCGCCGCTCGCAGCACTGGGCGCAGCAGCAGGAGGTGAAAGGATTATGGGGCATGCGCCTGATGCTGCGCGTCTGGCAGTTGCTGGGGCGAAAGGCGTTTACCATCCTGCTGTGGCCGGTTACGGCCGTCTACTGGCTGACCGCCCGCGCTGCGCGTCAGGCGTCGCAGCAGTGGCTGACGCGGGTTAAAACGGTGATGGCACAGCGGCAAATGCCGCAACCCGCACGGCTTAACAGTTTTTCCCACTTCCTGCGCTTCGGTCATGCCATGCTGAACAAAGTGGCCAGCTGGCGCGGCGAAATGAAGCTTCATCGCGATCTGGTCTTTGCGCCAGGCGCGCAGGAGGCGCTGGGTCTTGACGATCCTCAGGGCAAACTGCTGCTCGCGTCGCATCTTGGCGATGTGGAAGCCTGCCGGGCGCTGGCCCAGCGCGAAGGGGCGAAAACCATCAACGCGCTGGTCTTTAGCGACAATGCTCAGCGTTTTAAACAGGTGATGGAGGAGATGGCGCCGCAAGCGGGCATTCACCTGATGCCGGTCACCGACATTGGCCCGGAGACCGCCATCCTCATTAAAGAGAAGCTGGATCGCGGCGAATGGGTGGCGATCGTGGGCGATCGCATCGCCGTCACCCCGCAGCGCGGCGGCAGCTGGCGGGTGATATGGAGCGAATTTATGGGCCAGCCCGCGCCGTTCCCGCAGGGACCGTTTATCCTGGCGTCCCTATTGCGCTGCCCGGTGGTGCTGATTTTTGCCCTCTGCCAGCAGGGAAAGCTGACCCTGCACTGCGAGCCGTTTGCCGACCCGCTGCTGCTGCCGCGCGGCGAACGCCAGCAGGCGCTACAGCAGACCGTCGATCGCTATGCGCAGCGGCTGGAGCATTACGCGCTCTTGTCGCCGCTCGACTGGTTTAATTTTTTCGATTTCTGGCAGCTGCCAGAGGTCAACGAGAAGGAGTAAAGGGTGCTGACCGATCCCCGCTTTACGGCTGAAGTTGAAATCACCGTTCCGTTCCACGACGTCGATATGATGGGCGTGGTGTGGCACGGCAACTATTTCCGCTATTTTGAGATTGCCCGCGAAGCGCTGCTCAACCAGTTTGATTACGGCTATCGCCAGATGAAAGCGTCCGGCTACGTCTGGCCGGTGGTGGATACGCGGGTGAAATACCGCGACGCGGTGACCTTCGAGCAGCGCATTCGCGTCCGCGCCCATATTGAAGAGGTTGAAAACCGTCTGCGCATCGCCTATCAAATCTTCGACGCGCAAACCGGGAAACGCACCACCACCGGCTACACCATTCAGGTGGCGGTGGAAGAAGCAAGCCGGGAGATGTGCTTTGTCAGCCCGGCCATTCTGTTCGAACGCATGGGGATCGCGCCATGAAGTGGATAACGCTACTCGCGCTGCTGGTAAGCCCGCTGGTGAACGCGGTCACGCTGGATGAACTGCAACAGCGGTTTGCGGAGCAACCGGTGGTGCGCGCACACTTCGAACAGACCCGCACGATAAAGGACATGCCTCAGCCCCTGCGCTCGCAGGGGGAGATGCTGATCGCCCGTGACAATGGCCTGCTGTGGGATCAAAAAGCGCCGTTCCCGTTGACGCTGCTGCTGGATGACAAACGGATGGTGCAAATCGTCAACGGTCAGCCGCCGCAGACCATTACCGCCGACACTAACCCGCAGATGTTCCAGTTCAACCATCTGCTGCGGGCGCTGTTCCAGGCCGACCGCAAGGTGCTGGAAGAGAACTTCCGCGTCGATTTCAAAGACCTGGGCGAAGGCCGCTGGTCGCTGGTACTGACGCCCGTCACCACGCCGCTGGACAAGATTTTCTCCACCCTTGATTTGAAGGGCGCGATCTATCTGGAATCCATTCGCCTGAACGATAAGCAGGGCGACACGACGGATATCGCCCTCTCCCGCCACCAACTGACCCCCGCCCGCCTGACCGATGCAGAACGCCAGCGCTTTGCCGCACCGTAACGCCCTGCGCCCGGCGCTGCTGTGGGCCGCGGTATGCCTGATCCTGCTGGGCGTGCTGCTGTCGCTGCTGCCCGGCGCGCGGCTGAACAGCAGCGTGCTCGCCATGCTGCCGAAACAGACGCTCGGCGCGATCCCTCCCGCCCTCAACGACGGATTTATGCAGCGCCTCGACCGCCAGCTCATCTGGCTGGTCAGCCCTGGTAAACAGCCGGACCCGCGCGTGGCGCAGCAGTGGTTAACCCTGCTGCAACGCAGCCAGGCGCTGAGTGTCGTAAAAGGTCCGCTGGATGCCGCCGGGCAACAGGCCTGGGGAGATTTCTTCTGGCAGCACCGCAATGGCCTGGTCGATCCGGCCACCCGCGCCCGCCTGCAAAACGGCGGTGAAACGCAGGCTCAGTGGATCCTGTCCCAGCTCTACTCCGCCTTTTCCGGCGTGAGCGGCAAGGAGCTGCAAAACGATCCGCTGATGCTGATGCGCGGCGCGCAGCTCGCGCTGGCGAAGAACAGCCAGAAGATGCAGCTGATGGACGGCTGGCTGGTGACAAAAGATGCGGCCGGGAACTACTGGTATCTGCTGCACGGCGAGCTGGCAGGCTCGTCGTTTGACATGCAGCAAACCCACCAGCTGGTGACCACCCTCAACGCGTTGCAGCAGACGCTGAAAAGCCAGTATCCACAGGCGCAGCTGCTGTCGCGCGGGACGGTGTTCTACAGCGATTACGCCAGCCAGCAGGCTAAAAAAGATATTTCCACGCTCGGCGTCGCCACGGTGCTCGGGGTGATCCTGCTGATTGTGTCGGTGTTTCGCTCCGTGCGTCCGCTGCTGCTGAGCCTGCTCTCCATTGCCATCGGCGCACTGGCGGGGACGGTCGTGACGCTCCTGCTGTTCGGTGAGCTGCACCTGATGACGCTGGTGATGAGCATGAGCATCATCGGCATCTCGGCGGACTATACGATTTACTACCTCACGGAGCGGATGGTGCACGGCGCGGAACACTCGCCCTGGCAAAGCCTGGCAAAAGTGCGTAACGCGCTGCTGCTGGCGCTGCTGACTACCGTCGTGGCGTATCTCTTCATGATGCTGGCCCCCTTCCCCGGCATTCGTCAGATGGCGGTGTTCGCCGCCGCAGGGCTGAGCGCCTCGTGCCTGACGGTAATTTTCTGGCACCCGTGGTTGTGCCGTGGCATGCCGGTTCGCCCGATCCCCCTGAGAGGGATGATGCAGCGCTGGCTGAACGCCTGGCGCGACAGCAAAGCCCTCTCCGTCGGGCTGCCGGTAGCACTGGCGCTGCTCTCCGCCATCGGGATCGCCAGCCTGCGGGTGGATGACGATATCGCCCGGCTTCAGGCGCTGCCGCAGGACATTCTGGCGCAGGAAAAAACCATCACCGCCCTGACCGGGCAAAATGTCGATCAGAAGTGGTTCGTGGTGTATGGCGCGTCGGCTCAGGAAACGCTGGAGCGGCTGGAGGCGTTTACCCCAGCGCTGGCGCAGGCGCAAAAAGCCGGAGAATTAACCCGCTGGCGCACCCTGCCGCTGAACTCGCTGGCGCGGCAGAACAGCGATCTGCAACTTCTGCGTAACGCCGCGCCGACGGTGACGAAAATGCTGCAAAGCACGGGGCTGAATGCCGTCGCCCCGAATCTGAACGCCATGCCTGTCAGCGTGGAGGCGTGGCTCGCCAGTCCGGCCAGCGAGGGCTGGCGTTTGCTGTGGCTGACGCTGCCGGATGGCAAAAGCGGTGTGCTGGTCCCGGTCGATGGCGTCAGAAACAGCGCTGCGCTCGGTGAGCTGGCCGCCCGCCATCCCGGAGTCGTCTGGGTTGACCGTAAGGCCAGCTTCGACAGCCTGTTTGCACTCTACCGCGCGCTGCTGACGGGGCTGCTGGGCGTGGCGCTGGCGGTGATAGCCTGCGGCGCGGTGGTGCGCCTCGGCTGGCGAAAAGGGCTGGTGGCGCTGGTGCCGTCCGTGCTGTCGCTGGGCGGCGGGCTGGCGGCGCTGGCCGTGACGGGCCATCCGGTGAACCTGTTTTCCCTGCTGGCGCTGGTGCTGGTCCTCGGCATTGGCATCAACTACACGCTGTTTTTCAGCAACCCGCGCGGCACGCCGCTGACCTCCATGCTGGCGATTACCCTCGCCATGATGACCACCCTGCTGACGCTGGGGATGCTGGTGTTCAGCACCACTCAGGCCATCAGCAGCTTTGGCATTGTGCTGGTGAGCGGTATCTTCACCGCGTTCCTGCTCGCCCCGCTGGCGATGCCGACTAACAAAGAGAACTTACCATGACCCGTTTCATTCGCCTGGCGGCAGTGATGATGGCCCTGTTGCTGGCGGGGTGTAGCCATACGACGAACCGCGATGACGCGCGCCCTCAGGCCTGGCTCCAGCCCGGTACCCGTGTCACGCTGCCACCGCCGGGCATCACGCCTGCCATCCGCGCGCAGCAGTTGCTTACCGGCAGTTTTAAAGGCCAGACCCAGTCGCTGCTGGTGATGCTGAACGCCGATGGAAATAAAGTGACGCTTGCCGGCCTCTCCTCCGTCGGGATCCGCCTGTTCCTCGCCACCTACGACGACACCGGGATCCACACCGAGCAGTCGGTTGTGATGCCGCAGTTGCCGCCCGCCAGCCAGGTGCTGGCCGACGTGATGCTCAGCCACTGGCCGCTCAGCGCCTGGCAGCCGCAGTTGCCGAAAGGCTGGACGCTGAACGATACTGACACCAGACGCGAACTGCGCAACCCCGATGGCAAGCTGGTCACGGAAATTGCCTACCTGAACCGTAACGGCAGGCGCGAACCGATTAGCATTGTGCAGCACGCTTTTCACTACCACATCACCATTCAATATCTGGGTGACTGAGATGATTTATCTTTCTGCCGTTGGCATGGTCAACGCGCTCGGCAACTCGGCTGATGAAATAGCGGCAAACCTGAACGCTGGCGTGGCCCCCGGGATGCGCCAGCGTGCGGGCTGGCTACAGGGCTTACCCGAGGCCGTGCTGGGCGGGGTGGAGGGTGATCTTCCCCCTGTTCCCGGGTCTTTTTCTGCGCATCGAAGTCGCAACAACCAGCTGCTGCTGGCGGCGCTGGCGCAAATCCGGCCCGCCGTCGATGCGGCCATTGCGCGCGTGGGGCGCGACCGCGTGGCGGTGGTGCTGGGCACCAGCACCTCCGGACTGGACGAGGGTGATGAGTACGTGCGCCGCGCGCAGAACGGCGAGCGCAGCCCGCAGTGGCAATATCCGCAGCAGGAGCTGGGCGATCCGTCGCGCTTTCTCGCCAGCTGGCTTGCGCTGGACGGCCCGGCGTATACCATCTCGACCGCCTGCTCCTCCAGCGCACGGGCGATCATCAGCGGCCGTCGCCTGATCGACGCCGGTCTGGTGGACGTCGCCATCGTCGGCGGGGCCGACAGCCTGAGCCGAATGCCGGTCAACGGCTTCAACAGCCTGGAATCCTTCTCCCCGACCCTGTGCGAACCGTTTGGCCGCAACCGTCGGGGGATCACCATTGGCGAAGCGGCAGCACTGATGGTACTGACCCGCGAGCCGGGCGAGATTGCGCTCCTGGGCGCGGGGGAATCCAGCGATGCGTACCATATTTCCGCCCCACATCCGCAGGGCGAAGGGGCGATCCGCGCCATCACCCAGGCGCTGAACGAGGCGGGCATGACGGCGGCGGACGTCGGTTATATCAACCTGCACGGCACCGCCACGCCGCTGAACGATCGCATTGAGGCGCAGGTGATCCACGAACTCTTTGGCGACCGCGTGCCGTGCAGCTCCACGAAACATCTTACCGGCCACACGCTGGGTGCCGCGGGGATCACCGAGGCCGCCCTGAGCTGGTTGATCCTGACCCGAGACCTGCCGCTGCCGCCGCAGGATTTTTCCCGCTACGCGCCGGACGACACCCTGCCCGCCTTCGGCCTACTGCACCAGAGCGCACCGCTGAATAAACCAGTGATCCTGTCAAACTCCTTCGCGTTTGGCGGCAACAACGCCAGCCTTCTGCTGGGGAGAGTATGATGCGCTACTTACCACCCGGGGATTATCTTCCTCACGACACGCCGATGCTGCTGCTTGAGAGCGTGGAAAGCGTCACCGATGACCGCGCCGTTTGCAACGTGACGGTGAACGATCGGGGCGTTCTGGCGCCGTTTCTGGACGCAGGCGGCAACCTGCCCGGCTGGTTTGCGCTGGAGCTGATGGCTCAGACCGTGGGCGTCTGGTCTGAATGGCATCGGATGCAAAAAGGGCTGCCGCACTGTGCGCTGGGCATGGTGCTGGGCGCGCGCGAGCTGGTGTGCGACGCAGGGCATTTTGCCGCAGGCAGCACGCTGACCATCACCATCGAACGTCTGATGCAGGATGAACGCTTTGGCAGCTTCGAGTGCACCATTCATGCGGATAGTGTCTCCCTCGCCACGGGCCGCGTGAACACCTTCCAGCCGAGCGAGGAAGAATTAACCACACTTTTCAACCAGGGAACACCATCATGAGATCCGTACTGGTCACCGGCGCCAGCAAAGGCATTGGCCGCGCTATCGCCCTTCAGCTTGCGGCGGACGGTTTCACCGTCGGCGTGCATTACCATCGTGATGAAGCGGGCGCGCAGGAGACGCTGGAAGCGATTGTCCAGGCAGGCGGCGCGGGCCGTTTACTCACCTTTGACGTGGGCAACCGCGAGCAGTGCCGTACGGTGCTGGAACAGGCGATCGCTGACCACGGCGCGTGGTATGGCGTGGTCAGTAACGCCGGTATTACCCGCGACGGCGCATTTCCGGCGCTCAGCGACGATGACTGGGACAGCGTGATCCACACCAATCTCGACAGTTTTTATAACGTCATTCATCCCTGCATTATGCCGATGATCGGCACCCGCAAGGGCGGGCGGATCATCACCCTGTCGTCGGTGTCAGGCATTATGGGCAACCGTGGGCAGGTGAACTACAGCGCGGCGAAAGCCGGGATCATCGGCGCCACCAAAGCGCTCGCCACCGAGCTGGCAAAACGCAAAATCACCGTCAACTGCATCGCGCCGGGGCTGATTGATACCGGTATGATCGAGATGGATGAAGCCGCGCTGAACGCGGCGATGTCGATGATCCCGATGCAGCGTATGGGCCAGGCCGAGGAAGTGGCCGGGCTGGCGAGCTACCTGATGTCGGATAAAGCAGGCTATGTGACGCGACAGGTGATATCGATCAACGGAGGCATGCTATGACCCGCCGGGTAGTGATTACGGGCATGGGCGGCATCACCGCATTCGGCGAGGACTGGCCGACCATCTCGCGCCGTCTGCGCGAGTATGAAAATGCGGTACGTACCATGACGGAGTGGCAGGCGTATGACGGCCTGCAAACCCTGCTCGCCGCGCCGATTGAAGATTTCACCCTCCCCGCTCACTATACCCGTAAGCGCATTCGCGCCATGGGCCGCGTGTCGCTGCTCTCAACCCGCGCCACCGAGCTGGCGCTGGAGCAGGCGGGACTGATCGACGACGCGGTGCTGACCAACGGTCAGACCGGCATCGCCTACGGCTCGTCGACGGGCAGCACCGGACCGGTCAGCGAGTTTGCCTCCATGCTCACCGAAAAGCACACCCACAACATCACCGGCACCACCTACGTGCAGATGATGCCGCACACCACGGCGGTGAATACCGGACTGTTCTTTGGCCTGCGCGGACGGGTGATCCCCACCTCAAGCGCCTGTACCTCTGGCAGCCAGGCGATTGGCTACGCCTGGGAAGCGATTCGTCACGGCTACCAGACCGTGATGGTGGCAGGCGGCGCGGAAGAGCTGTGCCCGTCGGAAGCGGCGGTTTTCGATACCCTGTTTGCCACCAGCCAGCGTAACGACGCGCCCAAAACCACGCCGTCGCCGTTTGACGTTCAGCGCGATGGCCTGGTGATTGGCGAAGGGGCGGGCACGCTGGTGCTGGAAGCGCTGGATCACGCCAGAGCACGCGGGGCGACAATCTATGGCGAGATCGTGGGCTTTGCCACCAACTGCGATGCGGCGCACATCACCCAGCCCCAGCGTGAAACCATGCAGGTGTGTATGGAGCAGTCGCTGGCGATGGCGGGTCTTAGCCCGCAGGACATTGGCTACATTTCTGCCCACGGCACGGCAACCGATCGCGGGGATATCGCCGAGAGTCAGGCGACCGCCGCTATTTTCGGCGACAGCGTGCCCATCTCATCCTTAAAGAGCTATTTCGGCCATACCCTGGGTGCCTGCGGCGCGCTGGAAGCCTTGCTGAGTCTGCATATGATGCGGGAGGGCTGGTTCACGCCGACGCTCAATTTAAGACAACCGGATGAGCAATGCGGCGCTTTAGATTATATTATGGGGGAAACCCGCCCGATTGATTGCGAATTTATTCAGAGCAATAACTTTGCCTTTGGCGGCATTAATACCTCGATAATCATTAAACGCTGGGCGTAACTATGTACCAGTTTGTACTGGGGAAGATCTCCACCCTTAGCGCGGACCCGCTGGCGTCAACGCTCGCAGACATGGCACCTCAGGGTGCGCGATACGCTTCCTGGCTTGCAGGCCGGACGCTGCTCGCGAGAACTTTATCCCCCTCACCGCTTCCCGAGATAATCTACGGCGAGCAGGGAAAACCGGCCTTCGCTAACGGCCATCCGCTGTGGTTTAACCTGAGCCACAGCGGGGACGATATTGCCATGCTGATAAGCGATGAAGGCGAGGTTGGCTGCGATATCGAAGTGATCCGCCCGCGGGAGAACTGGCAGGCGCTGGCGAATGCCGTTTTCAGCCTCACCGAGCATGACGAGCTGGAGCGTGAAGCACCGGAAGAGCAGCTTTCCGCATTCTGGCGCATCTGGACGCGCAAAGAGGCGATCGTCAAACAGCGTGGCGGCAGCGCGTGGCAGATTGTCAGCATTGACAGCACCGCCCAGTCGCTCCCGGTCAGCCAGCTTCGCTTCGGCTCGCTGAGCCTGGCGGTCTGTACTCCTACGCCTTTCACCTTAACGGCGGAATCGGTGACTTACTCCGGTATTTCTGCAGCATAAAAAACGGCCATTCGGGTTAAAACCGAAATGGCCGTTGTGCATTTAACGCGTTGCTAAGCTTATTTTAAATTATCAGGAAAGTTTTTTGGCAACTCGCTGGCAGCACACGCAATAACGCTATCGTCATTCGCACCGCAGTCGCGTACAAAAGTAATCGTCGCAAATTCATCAATCACTTCGGTTGGATACGCTGGCCCGGCATCACGGTAGCTGTTCATCAGCGGAATGTGATCGTTCTGGAAGCAGACGGTTTTTTCCGGATTATTCATGACCCAGCGTGGGAAGAAGATGGTGCCGTGGAACAGGCGGTCGCCCAGGTTCACAATCAGGCTCACGTCGGTACCGGTTGGCTCCGTCCAGGAAATTTTATAGATGCTTTCCCCGACGCGGACAATGTAGGCCTGCTGATCTTTCACCCAACGATTGCCCACCAGACCGCTGTGAATACGGTAGTCGAGCGTGTTCTCGTTTTTAACGTAAATTTCGTAGTTCCAGCCATTGTCGTAGGTATATACCAGATGTTTGCCGACGAAGCCGCTTAAATCATGTTTATCGAAGGTGCTCATAAGATGTCTCCTTTGTTTTGATGAGACGATCGTACCCCTTCAAAAAATGAATGAATAACGCTATGTTTGAATCAAATTCATCCAAAATTTAGATTAATCATGCACAAGACGACGCTCGAACAGTGGGCCTTGCTGGAAAGAGTCATCGAGGCTGGCAGCTTCGCTAAGGCGGCGGAAGAGACCCATCGCAGCCAGTCCTCGGTCAGCTATAACCTGTCGCTTTTGCAGGAGCGGCTGGGCGTAGCGCTCCTGATGACAGAGGGACGCCGTGCCGTGCTGACCCCGGCGGGTGAGCTGTTGCTGAACCAGGTTAAACCGCTGCTGAAAGCCTTCGCCTATGTTGAAACGCGCGCTGCGACCCTGCGCAGCGGGATGCGAACCCGTATCGACCTGATGGTAGACAGTATTTTTCCGCGCAGCCGGCTGTTCGCGATTTTGCGCCAGTTTCAGCAGCTGTACCCGCAAACGCAGGTGCGGCTTACCGAGGTGCTGGAAAACAGCCGCGCAGATGCGCTCAATGATGAGGCCGACGTGATGGTCTTAACCCGCCGCCAGGACATTACCGGCCTGGGCGAATGGCTGATGAATATCGATTTTGTTGCCGTCGCGCATCACGCGCACCCGCTGTTTGCGCTGGATACACCGCTTAACGACGAGATGCTTCGACCGTGGCCGCGCATTCAGATCGCAGACAGCCAGCCCACCGTTCGCCCCACCGGGGAGTCGTGGACATTCTCCACCATCGATGCCGCGATCGAAGCAGTGATGTATCAGGTTGGATATGGCTGGTTACCGGAAGAACGCATTCAGACCCCGCTCCAGCAGGGCATCCTCAAAATCCTGCCCCTCAGCCACGGCGTTCGACGCGCCACGCCGCTGCACCTCATCGTTAAACGCTCCCTCAGCCCGCTGGACGAGCAGGTTGAGACGCTGTTGCGCCTTTTTAAACAGGAGCCGTCATCGTCAACTGCTACGCTTTAAGTTTTGAACCATAAAACGACAAGGAGTGAACGATGAAAATCGATTTAACGGGGAAAGTAGCGCTGGTGACCGCGTCCACCGGCGGTATTGGGTTTGCCATCGCCCGCGGACTGGCGGAGAGCGGTGCGGAAGTGATCGTCAACGGGCGCAGCGTCGACTCGGTGAACAAAGGCATTCAGGCGCTCCAGCAGGTGGTGCCTGGCGTACAGGTCCGTGCCGCCATCGCCGACCTGAGCTCGCAGGAGGGCGTTGACGAACTGCTCAGGGTCGCCACGCACGTCGATATTCTGGTGAATAACGCCGGGATCTATGGCCAGCAGGATTTTTATTCCACCGACGACGAGACCTGGGAACGCTACTGGCAAACCAACGTGATGTCCGGCGTGCGCCTCTCCCGTGCCCTGCTGCCCGGTATGGTACAAAAAGGCTGGGGTCGGGTAGTGTTTATCTCGTCAGAATCGGCCTGCAATATTCCTGCGGATATGATCCACTATGGCGTGACAAAAACCGCCCAGCTCTCGCTGGCGCGCGGTCTGGCGAAGTTCGTGGCAGGCAGCGGCGTCACGGTGAACAGCGTGCTGCCGGGCCCGACAATGTCGGACGGTTTTGCCGCAATGATGAAAGACGAGATGGAGAGAACCGGCAAATCGCTGGAGCAGCTGGCGAAAGCGTTCGTGATGGAGAATCGCCCCAGCTCGGTTATTCAGCGCGCCGCAACGGTAGAAGAAGTGGCGAATATGGTGGTGTATGTCTGTTCCATGCAGGCCTCCGCGACTTCCGGCGCGGCGCTGCGCGTTGACGGTGGCGTGGTGGATGACATAGTTTGACCCGTCAGGCCACAGGTTCGAGAAAAAATGAGATCGGATAGAAGGACTGTGAAGGTAAAGCAGGTAAACTAGTGAACAGAATGTGTATTTCAGCTAAGACGTATTTATGACCAATATGATTGCCGACGAAGCCGTGGCGAAGTCCAGCGTGCTCTCTGTCTTTGACTTTGATGGTACGTTGACGCACCACGACAGTTTTATTCCGTTCCTGCGCTTTGCCTTTGGCAAGCGCTACTTTGCGGGTCGCCTGGTGCGCATGGCCCTGCCTACGCTGCACTGCGTGCGTCGCAAGCTGACGCGTGATGAGCTGAAAGAGGTGTTGATCAAAACCTTCCTGACGGGGGTGGATGAGCACTGGTTACGTCAGCAGGCAGAGGCCTTCTGTGAAAAATACTGGAACAAGCTTATGCGCCCGGAAGGGGTCATGGCTGTCGCCAACGAAGTTAATTCCGGTGCGGAAGTGACGATTTGCTCCGCCTCCCCGGCGCTGGTATTGCAGCCGTGGGCCGATAAGCTCGGCATTAAGCTGATTGGCACGCAGCTGGAAGTGAAAGACGGCAAGCTGACCGGGCGGATCACCGGTAACAACTGCCGCTGCGCGCAGAAAGTGGCGAGGCTGGAAAAGGTGTATGGCGATCTGAACGCATATCACCTGCGCGCCTGGGGCGACACGCGTGGCGACCACGAGCTGCTGGCGGCGGCGCAGGATCCGCACTGGCGCCATTTCCATCATCCGCGCAAGCGCCGAAACTCACCGATAATAAAGTAGCCTTTTGCCGGGTGACGGCTGCGCCTTACCCGGCCTACATCCCAGTCGTAGGCCCGGTAAGCGAAGCGCCACCGGGCGATACATCAGGCCTCACGTTTCCCCGGGAACATCACGCTCGCAATAATCCCCAGCGCCAGTACCCCCAGCACCACAAACAGGCTTGCCGTGGCACCGATGTTATAACCGTGATGCCAGAAGTGATCGGTCGCATTCAGCCCCAGCTTGAACGCCACGAAGAACAGCAGTAACACTACCGCTTTCTCAAGATGCACCAGATACTGCTTCAGCGCTTCCAGCACGAAGTAGAGGGTACGCAGGCCGAGGATCGCGAACATCATGGCGCTGTAGATAATCAGCGGCTCGCGGCTGACGGCAATGATCGCGGGAACGGAGTCGAAGGCGAACATCACGTCGGACAGCTCTACCACCGCCACGCAGAGCAGCAGCGGCGTCGCGTAGCGCTTCGCCTTCTTCACGCGACCTACCATCACATCCTTGTTTACAGGCTTCTCCAGCTCGGCGTCCACCTCTTTTTGGGTCAGGATAAACGCGTGGCTGCTGATTTTTGGCCAGACCGGATAGAAGCGTTTTACCAGGCGGTACGCCAGATGGTTGGAGTAATCCTCGACTTCATCACTCTCTTCATTGCGTTTCAGCATCATCACCGCCGTCCAGCCGACGACCAGCGCAAAAATCACCTCAACGTATGGCCCCAGGCTCAGCAGGCTGGTGCCGATGGCAACAAAAATACCGCGGAACACAATCGCCCCCAGCACGCCCCAGTAGAGCACGCGGTGACGATACTTATCCGGCACGCCGAACCAGGCGAAGATCGCCATCATCACAAACAGGTTGTCGACGGAGAGCACCTCTTCCAGTGCATAGCCGGTGAGGAAAAGACTGGCCATCTCCGCGCCGTGGTGCACGTATAAGAAGCCAGCAAACGCCATCGCCATCATGACCCAGAAGATGGACCACATGGCCGCGCTTTTCAGCGAGATCGGTTTATCGTGACGGTGCATGAAGAGGTCGATAAACATCGCCCCAACGGCCATCACCACAAAGACAACAACGGTTTCCGTCGGGAAACCGAGATGAGCAGCAGACATAGACAACCCTTTTAAGAAGACAAAACACAACACCATGCAGGCTGGCGTAAACCAGAAGTGAGAATGGGGGAGCGTGTTATTCGCCTATACCCCACAAAACCGCAGCTCTTTGGCTGCGCAAGGTGTGTACTTTACCTCACAACGGGGGGTGGCGCATCTGTCGTTTAGGCTCACGAGGTAAAGCCCGTTAACTGTGAGTCACGTCTTATTTACATCATTTAAACCTTCCATTAACTGGATAAAAAGAAGGCGCCGACGCTATAGTGGTTTTGTTTAATAAAACCGAGTTGTACCTTATAAAACCAAGAACAGACCCTGCGAGGAACACATGACAGAACATATTCGTAATGGCACTGCCGCCACTGAGGACATAGAAAGAGAGACTATGCGCAAGGTGATCTGGCGTATCCTCCCGTTTCTGATAGTCAGTTATCTGGTCTCCATTATCGATCGCGGCAATATCGGCATGGCTTCGCTACAGATGAATGAGGATCTCGGTCTCAGCAAAGCGGCGTTTGGCTTCGCCAGTAGCCTCTATTTCGTGGCGTATTTTCTGTTTGAAGTTCCAAGCAATCTGGCAATGCAGAAAGTTGGCGCACGTCTGTGGATCCCCCGCATTATGATCAGTTGGGGGGTGGTATCCATGTGTATGGCACTGGTACAAAACACGACGTCGCTTTATATCGTGCGTTTTCTGCTGGGTGCCGCGGAGGCGGGCTTCTTCCCCGGCGTCGTACTCTTTCTGACCTGGTGGATCCCTTCCCGCTACCGTGCGCGAATTATCGCGTCCTTTATGGTCGCGATCCCGCTGGCCAATTTTATTGGCTCGCCGCTGTCCGGGTTGATTCTGTCGCTGGATGGATGGCTGGGTCTGCGCGGCTGGCATCTGCTGTTTATCATTGAAGGTTTACCCGCCGTCCTGCTGGGTATTGCCGCCTGGTTTGTTCTTCGCGATCGTCCGCACCAGGCTAACTGGCTTAACGCGGAACAGAAAAAATGGCTGGAAACGACGCTTGAAACCGAGCGTCAACAGCAAAAAAATATCGGACACCAGACGACATGGCAGTTGCTCAGGCATCGTCAAATCTGGCTGCTGGCGCTGATTTACGCAGGCGCGTCATCAGCGGGCACCACCATCAGCGTCTGGTCACCGCAGCTGCTGAAATCGTTCCACCTTGATAATCTGGAGACGGGTCTGTTCAACGCCATTCCTTACGGTCTGGCATCCGTACTGATGATTGTGTGGGGACGCAGTTCGGACCGAACCAACGAACGCCGCTGGCATACCGCTCTGACCCTTTTCATTATTGCCGCAGGCGTATTTGCCGCCTTTGTCAGCGTCTCTCTTTCCGCCACCATTGTTATCCTGAGCATCATGCTGATAGGGGCGTATTCAATGAAGGGGCCTTTCTGGGCGCTGGCGTCAGGCTGGATGAGCAGCACGTCGGCGGCTGCGGGGCTGGCTGCAATTGGCGCCATCGCTAACCTTATCGGCGGTGCGGTGATGGTCAACGCTTACGGTATTATCAACGAACGGACGGGTAGCCACACGCTAGCCATGCTTCCTCTGGCGGCGTTATGCGTCACGGGGGGTATCGCGGTATTGGTGATGGGACGCCAGGCCCGCAATGCTCAGTTGCATGAAAAGCAGGTCACCCATTAGACATAACAAAAGCGGGACGCACGTCCCGCTTTATGCTTAGAGACTCTCTTCCGCAGTATCCTGCGTTTCCCCATAAAACTGCTGGCAAAAAGGCTTACTGGCCCCCATTTTCTGTGACAGGCGGCTGGCGGTGGCATGCATTAGCTGGCTGATCCCCTGTTCACGGCGATCTTCAGTCAGTCTGGAGATGGGCCCGGTCAACGCCAGCGCCGCAATCAGCTTGTCATTGACGCCGAAGACGGGCATTGCGAACGCCGCAGTATGCGGGTCACGGGCGCCTGCGGTATAGAGCGGAACAGCGGGCTCCCCCTCTGGCAGCGGGTCATTAAGGCCCCAGTGGCGAAGCACTTTACTGATGGCAGAATCGTCCAGCGGAAACTGAGTACCCGGCAGATTGCTGTGACGCAACCCGTGCGATGCTTCTGCCCGGAACAGGCACAGACGTTGCCCGCCTTCTAACACATACCAGCTGGCGCTCTCCTGAGAGGCCTGTGATAACGCCTGAAGCTCAGGCTGCACCACCCGGGAAAGATGGAAAGATTGTTCATAAAGTTTGCCAAGGTAAAGCAGACGTGGGCCAAGCGCATAATTGCCGTCATCATGCCTGACGACATAGTTCATTCGCTCAAGCGAATTCATTAACCGGTAAACCGTGGTTTTGTGATAACCCGATAGCTGCGCCAGCGCGGTCAGCGTCAGGCTCTCATCGCCGGGACGGAAGCAATCCAGTAAAGCCAGCGCCTTTTCGACCGCTACAACGCCTTCGTTACCCATCATCATCTCCTTTTCTGCTCGGCAGTGAGTGTACCTCAATTTTTGTGAGTCACTTCGTGTTTACATCACAAACGCCATCGCAGATCTGGCTAATGGGAAAGTAACACCGCTATAGTTGTTTTGTATTGTACACCTGCATTGTACACAGTAAAACAATATGGAGGCATATATGTCCGTTTCTGAAAAATCATTGATTAATCGTCAGGTCGAACGCGTATCGGCTGAACAGGTTCACCAGGCTGCCGAGTATCAGGCCGCCATTCTGGCGGATGTTGCCGGTCGCCGCGGTACACTCCATGGTCGTATCAAACCGCTCGCGCCTCACATGGCCGTTGCGGGCCCGGCAGTCACCGTGGAGGTGCGCCCGGGAGATAATCTGGCCATCCATGCCGCAATGGCCGTAGCACAGCCTGGCGATGTGTTGGTTGTTGACGGGAAAGGCGACCTGACCTGTGCGCTGCTCGGTGAGATTATGGCGACGCAGGCCCAGGCAAGCGGTATTGCGGGCATCATCATTGACGGGGCGGTACGTGATGCCGATACCCTGAGTAAAGGGCACTACCCCGTCTTCGCCGCCGGTCTTAACCCCTGTGGCCCGACAAAATCCATTCCTGGCCGGGTTAATCACCCCATCTCTATCGCTGGTGCAACGGTACGAGCCGGGGATCTGGTGGTCGCGGATATCGACGGCGTGGTGGTGATCCCGCGTGATGAAGTGCAGGCCGTTATCGCCATGGCCAAAGGGAAACTTGAAACAGAGACCCGACGTCTTGCTGCTATTCGTGAGGGCGATTTACGTCCACACTGGCTTAACGACGCGCTGCGTAAGGCAGGCATGTTATCTGACGGGGAGACGCTGTAATGGAAGACAAACGCGTTGTACTGGTCACGGGGTGCGACCTGGCGGACCAGGCTGTCAGCATGCTGCGAGACTTTGACGTGGTGTATGCCGGTCACCAGCCCACAGAAGATCAGCTGGTTACGCTGTGCGAACGGCACAATCCTGTGGCCATCCTGGTGCGTTACGGCAAAATAACCGCAAGGATCATGGATGCAGCCCCTGCATTACAGGTTATATCGAAACACGGAAGCGGCATTGACGTGATAGACCAGCCAGCGGCAGCGGCGCGTAATATCGCCGTTCGTTCCGCCCCCGGCGCCAATGCGGCAGCGGTTGCAGAACATACCTGGGCATTGATTCTGGCCTGTGCCAAATCCGTGGTCACCCTTGATAAACGCCTGCGCGACGGGCACTGGGATAAAGCCACGCACAAATCTATCGAGCTGGAAGGCATGACGCTGGGGCTTATCGGTCTGGGGGCGATTGGCTCGCGGGTTGCGCTGGTGGGACAGGCATTCGGCATGCAGATTGTGGCGTATGATCCTTACGCTAAAACGATGCCATCTGGTTGTGAACGGGCAAACACCTTACCCGACCTTTTATCCCGTGCCGATGTTATCTCATTGCATTGTCCGCTCACTGACGACAACAGAGGAATGATCAACGCAGACACGCTCGCGCACTGTAAACGTAACGCGATTCTGGTGAACACAGCGCGCGGCGGGTTAATTAACGATGAAGCCCTGTTACACGCGCTGAAGGATGGAACCTTGCACAGCGCGGCACTCGACAGCTTTACCAGCGAGCCACTGACCGCCCCGAACCTGTGGCAGACCGTCGATAACGTCATCATTTCGCCGCATATTGGCGGCGTCAGCGCAGCGTCATACATCAAGATGGGAACCGTGGCCGCCAGCAATATTCTGGACGTTGTACACCTGACTGACGTCGCCGTCAGCCCCTAAAATGCAATGATGAATGACCGCGCCCGCTTGTCATTTACCCTCAGCTGTGTAGAGACATTAAAGTTGTATCCTTTAACCTGAAAAAGACTTTAAAGTTGTAAAGTTTTAAAAAAACACATACAAAACATGATGCTAAGTGTGTATCACACGCTGTTCCAACATTATGCCTTGATGTTCTTGCAGGAACTGCAATTTACAGGAGGAAAAAGGTGTTTTTGTAGTTATCTGGCGTTACGTGACAGTGTTGGTCAGATACTTCCACCTCTTCAGAGTTAAAGTTTGATATATGGGAAAAAAAACGCTCCCGGACGGGAGCGTAAGCCAGTGACTTCGGCGTCAAATGAGGGTCTAACAAGTGGAGCTGCGGGTTAATTCTGGGTGATCTGACTGCGATGCTTATCAGCCTGCTGCTGGTGAACAACGGAAGACTGACCATTATTCGCCTTCTCATGTACAGCTGCGGCCTTCTCATGCTCGCTCATTTCAGAAAATGACTTTGCTGTTTCGTTGGTAGCTCCGGGTTTAGCTTTCATCATTTTTTTATGCATTTCAGCCATGTCCTGGTGGGCAGCAGAATTGCTGTTTTGCATCATGTCATGGGACATTGCGGCCTGATCGTGACTGCTCATATCCATCATTGTCATGCTGTCTCCCTGAATTGCACTTTTTTCAGCAGATGACTGCATCTGGTGGGCAGGTGCCTGTGCATTATTTACCTGGTCATGCATGTTCATTGTCTCTGCAGCCATGGCAGATGAAGCGGCAGCCATAATGGCAACAAATGATACGAGAATCTTTTTCATGGTTGGGTCTCCGGTGTTTACATACCCAAACAATCAATGGCTTATAACAGAGAAAGCAGTTGATCTCAGGGCGGGTTAATCATCACTCCAGGAACCAGGTGATTGTGTTATCACGCTGCTCCTGATTTATGAATAATTATAAAAAACCGCCTCTGTTTATCGCGTGACTGAATGATGACAATTTTGTCACCTTCCAGGTTTCTCCTGAACAACGGGATTAATCCATTAACAGGCGCACTTTGAACACAATTTCACGCCCCTGCTGTTCTGCTGACAGCTCGCCGCCGTGAGCATGAATGATCGACCTTGTAATTGATAATCCCAGCCCCGCGCCTTCCGTGTTGTAGAACCTTGATGAGTCTGCGCGATAGAACCGGTCAAACAAACGTTCCAGATTAGCGGGAACCTGGCCGGACATCGTATTCGTAATCATCACGTTCACACAGTCACTGTCACGCTCAAGGTGTATCGCTGTACAGGTGTTATCGGGAGAATACTTGATTGCATTGGAAAGCAGGTTACTGAAAGCACGTCGGAGCATATCGCTGTCTCCGGCAACAACGCCCTCTCCTTCAACCGTGATTGTCTTTCCTGTTTCGTCTGCCAGGGGCTCGAACAACTCACGTAATTCATTCAGTTCGGCTGCCAGATCCACATCATGTTTATCCAGCCGCAGCAGACCATGCTCTGAACGTGCCAGAAAAAGCATGTCACTGGTCATTCGTGACAACCTTTTCAGTTCTTCCAGGTTAGCGAATAAAATTTCGCGGTAATGCGAAACATCCCTTTCCTTAGCCAGTGCAAACTGCGTCTGCATCATCAGATTACTGACTGGTGTGCGCAGCTCATGCGCGATGTCAGACGAGAAATCTGACAGTTTCCGGAATGCCCCCTCCAGGCGATCAAACATATTATTGAACTCCTGCATGGTCTCAGAGATTTCCGGCGGAGCCAGATCGGGATTTAGACGCTGATCCAGGCTGTGTACGGTCATGGAGGAAGCCAGACTGGTCATTTCCCGTAGCGGTTTCAGACCAATACGTGTGGTCAGCCAGCCCAGAAAAACAGAAATAAAGACCAGACCGATATTGAACCAGAACAGCCAGGTACTGAGTTTGTCCATAAACAGGGTGTGATACCCAGTATCCGTGGCAACCGTAATGATGACATGTTTGCTTTTACCCTGTTCCGGCGTCACGGCAACCCGCCGCGAGATACTGCGGTACACGGTGTTATTTTCTTCCGTCTGGATCATATAGTCGAGAATATCACCCGACTTATTAAGCAGGACCGCTGGAACAACAGAATTTTTGGCATAGAGTTCAACAATTTTTTCATTTTCCATGTTTTTTATAGAAATGAATAAGCCATTGTGCCCCACCATCGCATCGTTTATTTTTTCTGATAATGACTTAATATCCGTTTTGTTCCTGAACGTCTCTGTTTTAAGAAACTCTTCGGTGAGCTGAAGTTTACCTGTCAGAAAATCGCGGTCCTGATTATCGAAATAGCCATTAAGGGTGCTAATCAGGATAAAACTTGATAACCACCATACCGTAAGCATCACCGCAGAAAAAATCAGGCTCAGGCGTGTGGTCAGGGAAATTTTGAACCTCACTCTTCTCTGATCTCCAGGACATATCCGGCACCGCGAACGGTATGGATCAGTTTTGGCTCAAAGTCATCATCAATTTTACTTCTCAGACGTCTCACGGCGACATCAATCACATTCGTATCACTGTCAAAATTCATGTTCCAGACCAGGGACGAGATAAGACTCCTGGGTAACACTTCTCCGGTGCGTTGCAGCAGCAACTCAAGCAGAACGTATTCTTTACCGGTGAGATGGATCTTCTTCCCCGAACGGATCACGGTCCGGCGCACCATATCAACGGTCATATCGGCGATGGTGCAGACTGTTGCGGCCTGCGAGCGTGCCCGGCGCAGTAGGGTTCTTACACGTGCAACCAGCTCCGTAAAATCAAAGGGCTTAATCAGGTAGTCATCTGCGCCAAGCTCCAGTCCTTTCACTTTGTCCCGCACGTTGTCCTTTGCGGTTAAAAACAGGACCGGTTCTTCGTGCCCGGACTCCCTCAGTGCGCTGATGATTTGCCACCCGTCGAGGAAAGGCAGCATCACGTCCAGTATTATCAAATCATACTGTCCCTTCGACGCGGCCCCGAGACCATCGCGGCCATTATTAAAGAGATCGGCCTGATAGCCTTCCTCAACCAGTCCCTGCTGCAGGTAACGACCTGTTTTTTGTTCGTCTTCAACGATTAAAATACGCTGCATGGTCAACTCGCTGATATGAAAGTAAAAATCTCACGCATGAGCTTTGGCTGTCCCCTAGCTGACCTGAGACGGAGCAAGCATTCCGAGCCACGCTACGGCGCCCAGAATGATAATCGCAACAACGAATTCTGTCAGGATGCTGTTTCGCATCAGGGCAACGCTGCGATCATAATTCCCTTCCCTGACCATAACTTCAAGCCGGGGACCCAGGTGAAACCGGTTTGCTGCAGCCAGAAGAAGCATCAGAACAAACAGAGCCGTCTTGGCAAGCAATATCCTCCCCCAGGAACTGTTGAATAAGGGAGTTAAGTTACCCTCAGCAATATACAGATAGTTGACCAGCGCACTCAGGATCAGGGCTACAACAATCACCGTTCCTGCCGTGGCAAATTTTGCCAGGGAGTCAGATATCACAATGACGCTCTGTGCATTATGCTCGTTTCTGCGCATCAGCAGGATAGCAAATGCAACCAGAGCACCTGTCCAGGCACCTGCAGCGCCGAGATGGGTCAGATCGCTCAGTAAATGGAGATAGTAATGCAGACCGTCATGCATAACGGCGTGTCCTCCCCAGGCAAGTGTAGCCAGCGCCACGCCCCCACTCATCGTCATCAGCAGGCAGGACAATACTCTCTTATTAGTGTAAAGGAACAAAGCACCGAGTGTGGTAAACAGGGCACAGAGCCTGACAATCCAGCTAATACCCACATCAGTTTCTTCTATCACCATCTCGATAACATGGATGGATAATTCTCTGAGGTCAGTTACTCCACTCATGGCATTAGATACCAGGAGCATATTAATGCCAGTAAGAATGATGCCTGTAACAACAGCAAAAGTTATAAACGACCTGAAATTAGTCAGGTTATAGGTTTCATGTCTGACACCGCTTATTCCATATATCTGAAAAAATGGCAATCCAAATATTACCATCAAATCCAGATAAAGAAGAAAACGAATAACAATCATAATCAGGTCGTTCATAATATTACTTCACTGTAAAGGTGTAATTACCGGTAATAGGGTGCGTATCTGAAGAAACCGCGCGCCAGTCAACACGATAAGTGCCAGCGGGTAAAGGCTCTCGCGGAATAATGACCATCGATTTAGGGTCAGCGCCTGGCGCCACTTTTGCCGCGACCGGCATCGGAGAATGTGATGACATGCCTTTCATACCCGTCATCGTTAATTTTGCACCTGAGAATTTCACGGTCAGATTTTCCGAGAAATTAAGCTGAATCTTTTCCGGGGCCGCTACGGCTGAATCAGCCTGTGGCACAGAGCTTTTTAATTCCGGATGGGCCATAGCAGAGAAAGCAACGCCCATAACGAGGCCACCTGTAAGAATGGCTTTATTTAAAATCGACATTTTATTTACCTGTTTAGTTGAGTGTTTTATATCAGTGCGTTAAAACCAGATTCTGGCTCCCGCCAGGAATACTACCTGATGGTCTTTCTCACCTTCTCTTTTCGCCATATCGGATGTTTTCCCGTAAAGTTGATTCCAGGAAACGCCTATATAGGGTGCAAACTCACGGCGTATTTCATAGCGCAGCCGGAGCCCCAGCTCTGTGTCAGTCAGTCCCCTGCCGCGACCCCGCGATTCATCATCCTGACTGTAGAAATTCACCTCATAGGATGGCTGGAGTATGAGCCGGTTAGTCAGTAAAACGTCGTATTCTCCTCCCAGACGAAGGGCTGCTTTTCCGCCATTACTGACAAAACCCGTAATTTCAGACTCAAAATTATAGAGTGCCAGCCCCTGAAAACCGACAGCAGCCCAGGTCCGGGCAGAAGCAGGTCTGAAATCCTGCCTGACACCCGCAACCAAATCCCACCATGGGCCAACCGCATGTCCCCAGAGTAACTGCGCTTCAGCCGCCTCCGTTTCCCCATTGCTTCGTTCACCTTCACTCTTTAGCCAAATCCGATCTGTGTCGCCTCCAATCCAGCTGTTAACACTCCAGCTGAAATTGTTGGTGTTATCCGACCGTTGCCATTCCAGTTGATCCAGCAGAACCAGATAATTAATCGCACTGTCGTGAATCGCATGCCCCTGTAAATTGCCGAATGCAGCCTTCCGGTCGGCATCGGTAACAGGCGGAATTGGCGTTCTGCTCTCAGTTACAATGGGCTCCATTGACGTCATCTCAGTGAAATTCTCATCTGCTGGCATCTGCATGGCAGACATGTCGTGCCCGGCGTGGGGATCTGCAGAGACGGAGCCCGCCGCAATAGAAAGCTGTGAGGTAAACAAACCGGCGACCAGAACAGGTATGGCCTTCAAATTTCTCTTCATTCGCATCATTCCTCCACCCGGACTTCACGAAACATTCCCATTTCCATGTGATAGAGCAAATGGCAGTGATACGCCCAGCGGCCAAGCGCATCTGCTGTCACTCTGTAACTGCGTTTTGTACCAGGGGGAACATCTATTGTGTGTTTACGAACCATGAAATTACCGTTTTCATCTTCCAGATCGCTCCACATACCATGCAGGTGAATGGGGTGAGTCATCATGGTATCGTTGATCAGCGTGATCCTGAGCCGCTCACCGTATTTCAGCAGCACCGGTGCGGCATCTGAAAACTTGATTCCGTTAAATGACCAGGCAAACTTTTCCATGTGGCCGGTTAAATGCAGTTCTATGGTACGGCCAGGTTCACGTCCGTCAGGATCCTCAAAGCGGCTTTTCAAATCCGCGTACGTGAGAACCTTTCTTCCGTTATTTCGAAGACCAATACCCGGATCATTTAATTTCGGAGAGACGCTCATCGCCTGCATATCAACCAGTGGGTTATCCGTTTCTGACGCAGGATGACTTTGCATACCCGGCATTCCGGCCATCCGGGAATGATCCATACCGGCCATGCTGCTGTGATCCATGGGCGCGGAGGATGTCCCGCTATCCGGAAGGTCAGCACCGTCCATAGACATCATCTCTCCGCTGTTATCCATGCCTCCCATCTGGCTGTGGTCCATTCCTGCCATATCATGTCCCATTCCCCCCATACCCATATCTTCCATGGTCAACAGAGGACGGGGATCGAGGGGGGGAACGGCAGCACTTAACCCCTCTCTCGTGGCCAGTGTCCCTCGAGCGTAACCGGTCCTGTCCATGGATTGTGCGAAGATGGTATAGGCCTCACCCTGAGGCTCCACAATGACATCATAGGTTTCGGCAACGGCAATCCTGAATTCGTCAACGGTAACCGGGTTTACATACTGGCCATCTGCAGCCACGACCGTCATTTTCAGCCCGGGGATACGGATATCGAAATAGGTCATTGCCGAGCCGTTGATAAACCGTAAGCGTATCTTTTCACCGGGACGGAACAGTCCGGTCCAGTTTTTCAGCGGGGCCTGCCCGTTCATGAGATAGGTGTAGGTGTAGCCACTGACATCCGCGAGGTCAGTCGGATTCATTTTCATTTCAGCCCACATTTTCCGATCGGCAATGGTGGCTGACAGCCCCCTGGTATTCACGTCGCGGAAAAAAGAGCCAACGGTTGGTTTATTGAAATTGTAGTAATCCGACTGTTTTTTTAATTTTTTCAGCAGGCTGTGAGGATTTTCATCGGTCCAGTCAGACAACATGACCACATGCTCACGATCGTAAGTAAACGGTTCTGGCTCCCCGGCATCGATGATAATGGCACCGTATACCCCCTCCTGTTCCTGCAGACCGGAATGGCTGTGGTACCAGTAAGTCCCGTTCTGCTTAACCTTAAAGGTGTAAACGTAGGTATCATCAGGCTCTATGCCCATAAAACTCAGCCCCGGAACACCATCCATATTGGCCGGAAGAATAATGCCGTGCCAGTGAATGGACGTCTGTTCATTAAGACGGTTTTTGACCTTCAGGGTAATGGTGTCACCTTCTTTCCAGCGAAGAACGGGCCCCGGCAGGCCTCCATTGATTGTTTTGGCCTGACGCTCACTGCCCGTGATATTGACGGCCGTTTCACCAATGGTCAGGTCAAACTGAGTACCCTGCAGGGATGCGGCAACTGGCAGGCTCAGACTGGAACGCGCATTGAAACTCCATACGCCAAGACTTCCGGCTACGCCAGAGAGGGTTAACCCCTTCAGGAAAGTTCGTCGAGACGTTTTCAACAGCATGCGCATTCCCTTATTTAAAGTATGGTTACTGACAGAATTCGAGAACCGATTTAAATTAAATTACTGGTTCATCCACTTACAATGAAATGAATCTAGCACACCTTAAGAAACAAATTCATTACAATCGTGTAATGTACATAGCTGTATTACATTTACGTCATCTTCCCCACAGGTTGATTATTTTTATATATGATCATAAGGACATCTTTTATGTACCTCAGAAGGTAATTACACATGAATATATTAATCACGACCACTGCGTTTACAGCTTTATTTTGTGGGGCAGCTTTTGCTCAGTCCAGTGATATTGCCCATGAAGCACATCGATTTGTTAATAATGCCTCAGCCGTCAGTCATGTGAATTCCTCGACGCATGAAAACTTACCGGACAGGGTTAATAAAAACAACACGCCCTCATTCTCTGAAATGAATGAACATGAAAGGGCCATTGTTGCTCATTCATTTATGAACAACAGCGCGTCCTATGCGCATCAGAAAATGATTGAGGAACATAAAAAAATGCTGTCCGGCAGTGATGCAAATTCAAAGACCTCGTCTTCTTCTTTTAACGAACTGAATGCCGGAGAAAAAGCCGCTCTCGTGCATGAGCAGGTCAATAATGCCGGTGCGGAAGCACATCAGACGCAGGCAAGAAAGCTTCGCGGGCTGTATTCGACCAGGTAACTGCAGGCGGGTTAGTGCTTAGCGTCAGGTGCGCAGCAGGGCTTTACTGACGGGTTACGTAGCAGGACATGAGCCCCATATTGCTCTGCCGTAACCTGTTTCAGTCCCGTTAATCATCACCGTCGGGCTGGTCATACAGTTCCCAGAGCTTCAGGAGCAAACGGGAAACAAGATATGTTACAAAAATGACGACCATCAACGGTGCTCCCGATTAACTGACAGATGACACGCCTCCTGAAAACCCCTAGCATACGCCGCAGTGTTCATGCTAACGGCGAATTCCAGTAAATGTATTCTACCGATGTCGTAAAAGAAAATGCCTACCTTTCAGCCACCCGCTCGGGGCTGGAATCGAACGAGATCGCTACTCTTCAGCGCTCCTTGCCTTCCCGGTTTAATCTGCGGCATTTGAAAAAAAATGAATCATTAAAACTCGTACTGCAAAAGAAAGCGGGAAAATCACGTGTCGTGGCCTATAAATTTACGTCCGGTTCATTTAATTACACGGCGTATCGTATATCAGATAAAAAGTTCTATAACCTTTCCGATACTTCCGGGAAAGGCAGTCTCGATTATCCGTTACCGGCCACAGCAAGACTCAGTTCGCCTTTCAATCCTGCAAGACTTAACCCGGTATCGGGAAAAGTGAGTCCCCATAATGGCATTGATTATTCCATGCCCATGAACACGAAAATAGTCAGCGTCATCGACGGAAAAATCACCCGGGCCGAATACAACAGTACCATGGGATATTTTGTTGAAGTAACGGGAAAAGCCGGTGTTAAAACTCGCTATCTCCACCTCAATAAAATACTCGTTACTAAAGGGGCCAGGGTTACACGGGGAGGTGCTATTGCGTTATCCGGTAACAGCGGACGTTCATCCGGTCCTCATCTGCATTACGAGCTGGTCATCAATAACAACCCTGTTAACTCTCTGGCGTTCCGGGCAGCGGCACCCGCTGATAACAAACTCGAACAGCATGCCTTTGCGCATGCCAGAGACTACGAACGATACCTGGACTGATAACGGGACCGCGACGCGGCCCCGTCTGCCGGATTAATTTTTTTTATCGTTTTCACTTCCGTGATGTTGATGATCTCCATGCCCTCCGTGGCCGTGGAAAAGATGCATTAGCGGGCAGACCAGCAATAACAGATATGGCCAGTAACCTGCCACATGTGACCAGTGTTCGCGCAGGAGGGCAAATGCCGCGATCGCGGCGACAGCAATAAGCGCATAGGTGGTACTTTTCATACTGGACTCCTTCTGTTCGTAACTGACCCTTCACTCAGTGTTATTTCCCGAGCCTGACACTTTTCAGACGCAACGCATTCACAATGACGCTGACGGAGGAAAGAGCCATGGCCGCCGCCGCAATAACTGGCGACAGCAGTATTCCATACACAGGATAAAGCAGACCTGCAGCCACAGGCACGCCAAGTGCGTTGTAGATAAATGCAAAAAACAGATTCTGACGGATATTTTTCATGGTGATCTCTGACAGATGACGGGCCCTGTTCAGTATCATCAAGTCGCCTTTGAGAAGGGTGACTCCGGCACTTTCAATTGCCACATCTGTACCCGTTCCCATGGCTATACCCACGTCAGCCGCTGCCAGCGCCGGGGCATCATTCACACCGTCTCCGGCCATCGCAACCACATGGCCAGACTCTTTCAGTCGGGTTATCACTGCTTTTTTGCCATCCGGCAGAATTCCGGCTTCAACCTCATCTA
>NZ_JBMKHQ010000008.1:162536-230696 GCF_049237385.1 Enterobacter cloacae complex sp. IR5412
TTTTCACGGGATCCGAGATAGCTATCAGGCCTGCAAGGTCCCCGTCTGTGGCCACATAGATAACGGTAGCGCCTTCCATCCGCAACGTATCCGCAACGGCCTTTTGATTATCAATAACTATACTGTTTTCCTGCATAGCCAGTTCATTACCAATAACAACCCGTTGACCTTCGACATCGCCTGAGACACCTTTACCCGACGGTGCATCGAAATGAGTGACTGCGGGTATTGCGATCCCCTTTTCCTGTGCTGCTTTAACTACTGCCATACCCAGCGGATGCTGCGAGCCTTTTTCCACTGCGGCTGTTACACGCAAAAGAGATGTTTCCCCACCCGGATTGAGACTGATAATCCCTGTCACCGTAGGCGAACCTTCCGTGAGCGTGCCTGTTTTGTCGACAACCAGCGTGTCCACTTTTTCAAGACGCTCAAGGGCTTCGGCATTCCTGATTAACACCCCGGCCTGGGCTCCTTTGCCCACCCCCACCATTATCGACATCGGCGTGGCCAGCCCCAGCGCGCAGGGACAGGCAATAATCAGGACCGACACAGCCGCAATGAGACCGTGCGCCATCCTGGGCTCGGGCCCCCAGACAGACCAGATCACGAAAGCAACAACCGCGATAAGTATCACCAGAGGAACAAACCAGCCTGAAACGCTGTCAGCCATTCTCTGGATGGGGGCACGCGAACGCTGTGCATCAGCGACCATCTGAACAATTCGTGAGAGCATTGTTTCATCACCGACTTTCTCTGCACGGATGATGAGACTCCCTGTCTGATTAATGGTCCCCCCGATGACAGGGTCACCCTCCGTTTTGGTAACCGGCATAGATTCCCCGGTCACCATCGATTCATCAACGGTTGTTTTGCCTTCGATCACGATACCGTCGACCGGAATACTCTCTCCAGGTCTGATGCGGAGCTTATCGCCAGGCAGGACATCTTCCGCATTAATATCCGTTTCATGACCGTCATGATCCAGCCGTCTGGCGGTTTTGGGGGCAAGGTTCAGAAGCGCAGTAATGGCGCCTGAGGTTTGTTCCCGTGCCCGCAGCTCAAGAACCTGTCCCAGCAGAACAAGCACCGTAATAACTGCTGCGGCTTCAAAATAAACGGCCACCAGGCCATCCATGTTTCTGAACGATGCAGGAAACCAGGAGGGGAAGACGGTTGCAATGACGCTGTAAACCCAGGCTACGCCGGTCCCCATTGCAACAAGGGTAAACATATTCAGGGAGCGGTTACGTAACGACATTCCGGCCCGGGCGAAGAATGGCCAGCCACACCACAACACGACAGGGGAGGCCAGAAGCAGCTGCAGCCATGTGTTGTACTGTGGCGGTACTGTATTCCTCAACTCGGGAAACAGATGAGATCCCATTTCGAGTACCAGAACCGGAAACGCCAGCAACAACCCCAGCCAGAAGCGTCTTGTCATGTCGTGAAGTTCATCACTCGGCCCCGTGGATGCCGTAGCTACGAGCGGCTCCAGTGCCATTCCACAGACAGGACAGCTTCCGGGACCACTGCGGCGTATCTCCGGGTGCATCGGACATGTCCACACACCTTCAGAATTCTCTTTTTCCGCCTGGTGGTGAGGCTGTTTTATCTGATCAGGGCTGACTTCGTGATGATCGTGGTGATGGTGATGGGAATGTTCACTGGCATCTTCGGTAAGATAACGATCGGGATGGGCTTTAAATTTACTCTCACAGCTGGCGGAGCAGAAATAAAGTTGATGGTCCTGGTATCGAATGCTGCTGTGCGCCCTGTCGGGCAGGATGGCCATCCCGCACACGGGATCTCTCACCTTATGCAATACGTGGCCCTCGTCCGGGGATAATGTCTGCTCAGAAGCAGTCTGGTTGTTGTGTTGCACTGCATTGTCATTTTTCACAGTAACTCTCCTTATGCATACCGAAGCATCTTCTGTCTTCAGGGTATGTCATGGATGCGATTACCACGAATATCGCCGGCACAGGAGTGCCTGCTACCGGCGTCCCGTTATCAGCCGTTCCGCTGACTATTCGATTCGCTGGAAGACTTTTTTACTTCCATCCGGTGAGAATGCGATAACATCGTAAGCCTCTTTTCGGGCTCCCATCTCCATTCCAGGACTTCCTGCTGGCATACCGGGGGTGGCGAGACCGTATATACCTGAACCAGACTGCATTGCCTTATGTATCGTTGTCGCAGGCACATGGCCTTCAATGATCAAATTACCGGCAACCGCGGTATGACAACTTCGCAGTCCTGCAGGAATAGCATGCTTTTCTTTCAGGGCTGACAGCGCCTGATCATTCATGACGTGAGTTCGTACTTCAAACCCGTCTTTTTCCATCGCTTTGCCCCACAGGGAACAACAGCCACAGTTTTCAGATTTGTACATATCAATCACTTTTTCACTCGCCATCGCGGGCAGTGAAAGGCCGAGAGCCAGCGCCATCAGAACCACTTTTTTCATACTCACCTCTGTATATTATCGATTTAAACCCTGACGTCAGGGTGAATCAGTAAAGAAGGACACCCACAGGGGGTGCCCTTTCAGGTTCAGGACACGCTTTTTTTATGTCTGCGCAGCCAGATTAATTTGTAGGCGGCAGGAATAATGAACAGGGACAGCAGCGGAGCCGTGATCATCCCACCAATCATGGGTGCCGCGATACGGCTCATGACTTCTGAACCTGCACCGGTTCCCCAGAGTATTGGCAGCAGACCCGCAATGATCACCGCCACGGTCATGGCTTTCGGCCGGACACGCAGTACGGCACCATGATAGAGGGCTTCATCAAGGCCTTCCGGTGTGAACGTCTCTTTACGGGACAATTCCGGGTGCGCTTCAATGGCATGACGCAGATACATCAGCATGACCACGCCAAACTCTGCTGCCACCCCGGCCAGAGCGATAAACCCCGTTCCGGTTGCGACAGACATATGGAAGCCCTGCCAGTACAGGAACCATATCCCGCCAACCAGGGCGAACGGCAGGCTCATCAGGATCAGCAGGGCTTCATCAACCCGGCGGAATGCCAGATACAACAGGATGAAGATGATCATCACCGTCATCGGCACCATCAGCTTCAGTTTCTTGTTGGCATGCTCAAGCAGTTCAAACTGTCCGGAGAATGACACGCTGGTACCCGGTCTCAGTTTCACTTTCTGACTGATCGCCGTTTTAATGTCATTAACCACCGACACCATATCCCTGCCGCGCGCGTCAATGTAAATCCAGCTGGCTGGACGGGCATTTTCCGTTTTCAGCATAGTCGGCCCGGAAACGACCTTAATATCCGCAACATCGCCCAGCGTGATCTGCTGCTTCATCGGGGTCAGGATCGGCATCTGTTTCAGGGCCTGCGGGCTGTTCCGGTAATCCTGCGGATAGCGGATATTAATCGGGTACCGGGCCACGCCTTCAACCGTTTCCCCTACCGTCGCGCCGCCGATGGCTGATGAGATGAACAGCTGCACATCGCCCACCGTCATTCCGTAGCGGGAGGCTTTTTCCCGGTTGATATCCACATCAATGTAGCGCCCGCCTTCCAGTCGCTCTGCGAGAGCAGACACTACGCCGGGTACGGTTTTGGCGACCGCTTCGATACTCTGCGCCGTTGCATCGATATCGGACAGAACCGTTCCGGACACCTTGATACCTATCGGGCTTTTGATCCCGGTTGAGAGCATATCAATACGGTTACGGATTGGCGGCACCCAGAGGTTTGCCAGCCCCGGTAAACGGACGGTCCTGTCGAGTTCTTCAATAATCTTGTCAATCGTCATGCCTGGACGCCACTGATCCTCAGGTTTGAGCTGGATCGTGGTTTCAACCATTTCGAGCGGTGCGGAATCCGTGGCGGTCTCTGCTTTACCGGTCTTGCCAAATACAGAGGCCACTTCAGGAACGCTTTTGATTAACTTGTCCGTCGTCTGCAGGAGCGCTGCAGCTTCAGCCGGAGAGACACCCGGCAGGGTCGACGGCATATACAACAGGTCGCCCTCGTTAATCTTCGGCAGAAACTCACCGCCCACCTGGCTCAGCGGCCAGATAACGGTGAAAATGGACAAGGCCGCAACCAGCAGGGTTGTTTTTGGCCAGTGGAGAACCCGCAACAGCAATGGATGATACGCTTTGATCAGTACCCGGTTCAGGGGGTTACTGGTCTCTGCAGGAATTTTCCCCCGGATCCAGAATCCCATCAGAATCGGAATGACGATGATGGCCAGCGCGGCCGCGCCCGCCATGGAGTACGTTTTCGTGAATGCCAGCGGGCCAAACAGACGTCCTTCCTGACCTTCCAGGGTAAAGATAGGAATAAAGGACAGGGTGATGATCAGCAGGCTGATAAACAGTGCGGGTCCCACTTCAACGGAGGCATCGGTAATCACCTTCCAGCGGGTGGCGTTGTCAATCTGCTCACCCGGATGCTGATGATCCCACTCCTCAAGCCGCTTATGCGCATTCTCAATCATCACAATGGCGGCATCCACCATCGCACCGACGGCAATCGCTATCCCTCCCAGCGACATGATATTGGCGTTCAGTCCCTGGAAGTGCATGACGATAAAGGCGATACACAGACCAAGCGGCAGAGAGATAATCGCCACCAGGGCAGAACGTACGTGCCACAGGAACAGGGCACAGACGATGGCCACCACGATAAACTCTTCCAGAAGTTTGGAACTGAGGTTATCAATCGCCCGGTCGATGAGCTGGCTGCGATCGTAGGTGGTCACGATTTCAACGCCTTCCGGCAGGCTGGCCTTCAGCGTCTCAAGTTTATCCCTCACTGCCGTGATAACGTCGCGTGCATTTTTACCCGACCGCAGGATCACCACGCCGCCAGCGACTTCGCCCTGGCCGTTCAGCTCGGCAATACCACGCCGCATTTCAGGCCCGGTCTGCACGCGGGCAACATCCCGCAGATAAACCGGCACGCCGTTCTCGCCTGTTTTCAGGACGATGTTATTAAAATCATCAATGCTCTGAAGATAACCGCTGGCACGGACCATATACTCAGCTTCGGCCATTTCAACGGATGAGCCACCGGCCTCCTGGTTAGACGATTCAAGGGCCTGTTTCACTTCGGGCAGGCTGATACCATACTGAGACAATTTTACCGGATTGACCTGAATCTGGTACTGTTTCACCACGCCGCCAACCGAAGCGACCTCAGCCACGTTCGGGATGGTTTTCAGCTCAAATTTCAGGAACCAGTCCTGCAGAGAACGCAGTTCTGAAAGGTCGTGTTTTCCGCTGCGATCGACAAGGGCATATTCAAATATCCAGCCCACCCCCGTGGCGTCCGGACCGATTTCAGAACTCACACCGGCGGGCAGTTTTCCCTGTACCTGGTTCAGGTACTCCAGCACGCGGGAACGGGCCCAGTACAGATCGGTGCCGTCTTCAAAAATGACATACACATACGAATCACCGAACTGTGAAAAACCACGCACGGTTTTTGCGCCAGGCACGGACAGCATGGTGGTGGTAAGTGGATAGGTGACCTGGTTTTCTACAATCTGCGGGGCCTGGCCGGGATAGCTGGTTTTGATAATGACCTGCACATCTGACAGGTCAGGCAAGGCATCGACAGGCGTGTTAATAATCGTCCATGTGCCCCAGATGCTGAGAAACAGGGCCCCCATCATGACCAGGAAACGGTTGGCGACAGAGCGCCGGATAATCCATTCAATCATCGTCGTCTCCTCAGTGCCCTGAATGCATATTTACAGGCTGGTCAGACATTGCTGGCATACTGCTTTCTGTTTTTTCAGGGTGGCGCATACGTTCCAGTGCGCCCGTAATATTGGCTTCAGAGTCAATGAGGAACAGGCCACTGACCACCACGGTATCGCCTTCATTCAGGCCGGAGCCGATGCCGGACTGTTGCTGTGACTCATGCAGAACGTGGATCTGTTTCGGCACAAACTTGCCTTCATCATCAACAGTAATCACGCGCTGTTCTTTGCCGGTATCGATAACGGCCTGGCTTGGTATCAGCAGCATCTCCTGGCTTCTGGTATTCAGTTTCAGATAGGCATTCATGCCCGGCTTGAGAAACTCATCCTTATTAGAAACCTGGAGACGGACCTGAAGCGTACGGGTTGTCTGATCCACGCTGGGAAGAATATTCCATTTTTCGACATGGAATGTTTTATCCGGATAAGCCGGTACCGAAATTTCAAACTGCGACGTATCTTTCAGCAGATAGGCGATAGATTCTGGCACTGCAGCGCTGATCCAGACCGGGTCCATTCCCTGAATCTGAGCCACCACCTTATCTTTCGAAATATTCATGCCGGTGCGCAGGTCAAATGCAGTAATGACACCATCAATAGGTGCTTTAATGGTAAAACGGGTCTGAATGCTCCGGGTAGAACGCAGTCTCTGAATATCCTCTTCCGGCATACCTGCCAGGCGAAGCCGTTCCAGAACGCCTTTAATTTGCGTGGAAGTACCACCGGTGCTGGATAACAGAAGGAATTCACTCTGTGCTTCCACCCAGTCCGGAATGGTAATATCGATAAGTGGCGTCCCCTTCTTCACATGATCGCCAATCGTCATGGGGTAGACTTTTTCGACAAACCCGTCAGAACGCGCCTGCACAATAACAAACTGATACTCGTTATAGCTGACATTAGCCGGGATTGTCTGAGAATAATTCAGCATTCCTCGCGTGACTTTTTGCGTTTTTAATCCCAGATTCTGAACCTGGGTTGGGTCGATACGGATCCCGCCACTGCTTTTATCGCCACTGTCATCAGCATATTTTGGCACCAGGTCCATATCCATAAAGGGCGATTTTCCGGGTTTATCAAATTTGGTATCCGGTTTCATTGGGTCATACCAGAAAAGCACCTTTCGTTCCGGTGCCTTTTGTTCTGTTTTTTCTGTCTTTTGTGCTGAGTTTACATACTGCCAGGCAGTAACCGATATCAGCCCCCCTGCTATGAGGCTGCTGATAATTATTGCAGCATATTTTATCTTTAAAGAAGCCATACAATTTTCCGCTAAAAAATCAAAACACCTGGCATATGCGCCTGACGGTTAACTCACACATATACCTATGTGAATGTACAGGCGCACAGGATGTAATCGCTCCGGACAGCCAATCAGGACTGCGTCACGTTAATGCTTTTGAGTAAGGAGATATTGCCCTGCTGAATAAACGAGAAATCGACATGGTTGCCTGTTTTCAGGGCATTAATAGCATCGTCTGCATTAACAAAAGTAAAGCGCATGGTCATTGCAGGCCAGCCCACCGCTGGAATTGCTTCATGCGAAATGGTGATTTTCTTAGTATTCATATCAATGTCTTTAACGACACCGGTGCCCTTGATAACTTGCTGTACCGAAGCATCACTGGCAGTATTCATATCGCCATGCTGATGTGTTTCAGCATGAAGACCGGCAGAAAACATGACAGAGAAGGCACCAAATAAAACGGCTTTAAGTGAATTACGCATTTTAATTTCCTGATTAATTAAATAAATTTACTCTACCCAACCGCCACCCAGCGCGGTAAACAGATTAATTTCGTTAACCTGCCGGGAATAGGTAAGATCGAGAATGGTTTGCTGGGTAGCGAAGAGGGAACGTTCTGCATCCAGCACTTCGATGTAACTGACAGCACCACTTGCATACAATCCTCTGGCACGCTGGAGAGTTATCTGAAGTGAATCAAGATAACGCTGCTGTGACTCAAGTTGCTGGCTAAGGCTGTCGCGCAGCGCAAGCGTGTCGGAAACATCCTTAAAGGCTGACTGAATTTTTTGTTCGTAATTAACCACCGACTGTTGCTGGCGAATTTCAGCCAGCTTCAGATTGGCTTTATTCCTGCCAGCATTAAATATAGGAATTTCAATTTTAGGGATAAAATTCCACATTCCACTTCCTGACGTAAACAGGCTGGACAGCTCCGTACTGCTTGCGGAAAGACCACTGGTCAGGGTAATTGAGGGGAAAAAGGCCGCTCGCGCTGCGCCAATATTGGCATCAGCCGCTTTCAGCTGATATTCCGCTTCCATAATATCCGGTCGCTGCAGCAAAATTTGTGAAGACAGATTTGGTGGCAATTTTACTGGGGCTATCTCCCCGCCTTTCATCCCTTTTTCTGACGGAAGTGCGCGGTACGTTCCCAGCACCAGTTGCAGGGCATTGTTTGCCTGAGCCAGATCGCCTTCTCGTTTGGCTATTTCGGCGCGGGTACTTTCGATTTGTCCTCGCGCCTGTTCAAGTGCCAGAACGTTCGTACTCCCGGTCACGAGCTGCTGCTCAACGAAAGCATAGGACTGTTGATAATTTTTCAGCGTTTCCCGCGCAATACGAAGTTGTTCGTACGCCAGTTGCTGGCTGAAATAGCTTTGTGAAACGTTGGATACCAGCAGGATGTGTACGGCCCGACGGGCTTCTTCGCTGGCAAAGTAGTTCTGGCGATCAGCATCACTCATGTTCTTAAGTTTGCCGAAAAAATCGAGCTCATAGCTGAGCTCCAGTCTCGCGTCGTACTCCTGTGTGGTCGGCTTGTCACCTTTCAGACCACCGCTGTATGTTATCCCGGATGAGGCATTCAGCTGGGGATAACGATCTGCATCCGTGACGTTGAACTGGGCTCGGGCCTCTTCAACCTTCAGGGCAGCCATTCTCAAATCACGGTTATTAGTCAGAGCTTCACCGATCAACCGGGTAACCTGGGGATCGACAAAAAAGTTACGCCAGCCCGTATCCTGATAGCCATTTACCGCTGGCGTCAGGCTGTTATGGGACAGTGAAAACTGCTGGGGTACCGGTGCTGCGGGCCGCTGATATTCAGGCGCAAGCGACACGCAGCCTGCCAGGATGAATATCGTGCTAATGCTGAGTAATTTTAATTTGAACATAACGCTTCTCGTCCAGGCAGACCTGGTAAATGGTTCAAATGAAGTCCAGAGTATTGATAGGGGTACTTTACCTAACGCTCTCTGTTTGCCGGGTGACAGGATAATGACAATGTTGTCATTTTTGCTGTAATCCGTTGATAACGATCGTGGGCGCAATAGAATGACATTAGCAGCCAGCCGGGGAGCAAGATGAAAATATTGATCGTCGAAGACGAAATTAAAACAGGTGAATATCTCAGCAAAGGGCTTACAGAGGCAGGGTTCGTAGTGGATCACGCTGATAATGGTCTTACCGGATATCATCTCGCCATGACAGCCGAGTATGATTTAGTCATTCTGGATATCATGCTACCTGATGTGAACGGCTGGGATATCATCCGCATGCTGCGCACTGCCGGAAAGGGTATGCCGGTCTTACTGCTGACAGCCCTCGGCACGATCGAACATAGGGTCAAAGGACTGGAACTGGGTGCGGACGATTATCTGGTTAAACCCTTTGCGTTTGCCGAACTGCTCGCCCGGGTGAGAACCCTTCTGAGGCGGGGAAACACGATGATCACGGAAAGCCAGTTTAAGGTGGCTGACCTCTCGATTGATCTCGTATCCAGAAAAGTCAGTCGCGCCGGAAACCGCATTGTGCTCACCAGTAAAGAGTTCAGCCTACTGGAATTCTTCATTCGCCATCAGGGAGAGGTTCTTCCCCGCTCCCTGATTGCCTCTCAGGTCTGGGACATGAATTTTGACAGCGACACTAATGCAATCGATGTCGCAGTAAAGCGACTCCGCGCTAAAATAGACAACGATTACGAGACAAAGCTGATCCAGACAGTCCGGGGCGTGGGCTACATGCTGGAGGTCCCGGATGCATAGCAAACCTTCCAGACGCCCTTTCTCACTCGCTCTGCGGCTGACCTTTTTTATCAGCCTGTCCACGATACTGGCTTTTATCGCATTCACCTGGTTTATGCTGCATTCTGTTGAAAATCATTTTGCCGAGCAGGATGTCAGCGATCTTCAACAAATCAGCACCACACTGAACCGTATACTGCAGTCCCCGGTGGATCCGGATGATAAAAAAATAAGCAAAATAAAGGAATCAATTGCCAGCTACCGCAACGTTGCCCTTTTGCTCCTCAATCCCAGGGGGGAAGTGCTCTTTAGCTCAGCTCAGGGGGCGGCACTACGCCCGGCAGTGAATTCAGCAGATTTTAGCGAGCACAGCCGCGCACGGGATGTCTTTCTCTGGACGGTGGAGGATCCTGCGGGACCGATGGATACCGGGTCCGAAATGAAGATGGAAACATACAGGATTATCGCCTCCTCTGGTCAGGCGATATTTCAGGGCAAACAGCAGAACTATGTCATGCTGACTGGCCTATCCATTAATTTCCATCTCCATTACCTCGATGCGCTGAAAAAGAACCTGATTGCGATTGCCGTCGTGATAAGCCTGTTGATTGTTCTGATCATTCGAATCGCTGTCCGTCAGGGGCACCTGCCCCTTCGTAATGTCAGCAATGCCATTAAAAACATCACCTCCGAGAATCTTGATGCGCGACTGGAACCGACACGCGTTCCCATTGAGCTGGAGCAACTGGTTATCTCGTTCAATCATATGATTGGAAAGATTGAGGATGTCTTTACCCGCCAGGCCAATTTCTCTGCCGATATCGCGCATGAGATCAGAACGCCCATCACCAATCTGGTGACGCAGACTGAAATCGCACTGAGTCAGGATCGAACACAGAGGGAACTTGAGGATGTCCTCTATTCCAGTCTTGAAGAGTATAACCGGATGACCAAAATGGTCAGCGATATGCTGTTCCTGGCACAGGCAGATAATAATCAGCTGATACCTGACAGGGTCATGTTTGACCTCAGAGCGGAAGTCATGAAAGTCTTCGAGTTTTTCGAAGCCTGGGCCGAAGAACGCAATATCACGCTCAAATTTAACGGGATGCCCTGCCTGGTTGAGGGAGATCCACAAATGTTCAGAAGGGCGATCAATAATCTGTTATCCAATGCCCTGCGTTATACCCCGGAGGGACAGGCAATCACCGTCTCAATAAGAGAGCAGGAGAGCTTTTTTGACCTTGTGATTGAAAATCCGGGGAAACCAATCCCTGAAGAGCATTTATCAAGGTTGTTTGACCGTTTTTATCGGGTGGATCCGTCCAGACAACGAAAAGGAGAAGGCAGCGGCATCGGCCTTGCGATTGTGAAGTCAATCGTGGAAGCACATCACGGAAGAGTGCAGGTGGAATCGGACGTACACTCAACGCGTTTTATCTTATCCGTGCCCAGACTGGAGAAAATGATTCCGGACACCCAGTGCTGGGAATAAAGATTTAAATGACAAAGATGTCATTAGCCTGTCATGCAGCAAACAGAAGCCATTCGATATAATTAGTGCAACTTATCAGGAAGGCTGGATTGCTTTATCAATATCCGGCGTCAGTGGACGCCAGGAAATGAATATCCAGTCCCCTCCCGGAGAAATAAACACTTCCGAACCTGTTTCAGTTATGGAACTGAAAACACCGGTTGTACTCCCCCGGACATCACTAATTAAGAAATGGAGAGTTATCATGAAAAATATCGTATTAGCATCCTTGCTGGGCTTTGGCTTAATTTCTTCGGCCTGGGCCACTGAAACCGTGAATATCCATGAGCGGGTCAACAATGCACAGGCACCTGCTCACCAGATGCAGTCTGCTGCGGCTCCTGTCGGGATCCAGGGGACTGCACCTCGTATGGCCGGTATGGACCAGCATGAACAGGCCATTATTGCTCATGAAACCATGACGAACGGGTCGGCGGATGCGCACCAGAAAATGGTGGAAAGTCATCAGAGGATGATGGGAAGTCAGACCGTTTCCCCTACCGGGCCGTCGAAGTCATTAGCGGCAATGAATGAGCATGAAAGAGCTGCAGTTGCCCATGAATTTATGAATAACGGTCAGTCTGGCCCACATCAGGCCATGGCCGAAGCGCATCGTCGCATGCTCAGTGCAGGCTGACGGCGAGGGAAGTATCTGTGCTGTCCTTATTTCCTTGATAGATTTTTCCGTAACCGGATATATGGCAACATCTTTGCCCCCTACAGGGGGCATTTTTATCAGATTCTGCTACAGTTAACGGGCATCAACGCTAAAAGGATATTTTTTATGAAAGCCAGAAACACTTTATTTGCAGTATTAATGTTATCCCTGCCAGCGATTTCAGCAGAACATTCAGAAATGAAAATGACTGATATATCTACCTCGGCTTCGTCACAGGAATATATGGCTGGCATGAAAGACATGCATGACAAAATGATGGCTGCCGTAAATGAGTCCGATCCCGACAAGGCTTTTGCGAAAGGCATGGTAGCGCACCATGAAGGGGCAATAGCAATGGCTGAGACCGAGCTCAAATACGGAAAAGATCCGAAAATGAGAAAGCTCGCGCAGGACATCATTAAAGCTCAAAAAGGTGAAATTGAGCAGATGAATAAATGGCTTGATAGTCAAAAGTAAACATTGTAGACATGTCACGACAAGCGTGATTTTACATCGTTCCTGGGCGCGGGAGTCGGTTAATCTTTATATAATTCAAACCCGATTAATTTCGGGTTTTTACTACTCTGTACTCCGGTCCTTTGTTGAGGACCGGAATATATGCACCTGAGATGCTTATTTAATACATTATCTCGTCATGGATACAATGTCGCTCAGGATCTCAACCAGCTCGCTTCTCTCCTGCGTTCCGTCATGATAGGTTGATCTTGAGATGATTCTTTCTGATGTCATCTGAGGCCAGAATTTATCTAGTACATTATCGGGTTTCATTCCCACAGCCCGGCCGATTATTTTTTTAGCGTCACAGGTGTCCGTAAACGTGACGGCTACACCAGTAATTTCCTCGATAAGATCCGGGCACAGATAGTTTTCTATCTCACGTTTGCGCGTAGCGAAAAATACCTTACCGGCCTCCTCTACTTCTTTTTTACGCTTCTGGATGGACAGAACCTGTGCAGGGTCTCCCCCAATATCGGAGTCCAGAAATACGCACCAGGGAAGCCCCAGATCTTTGGCCAGATTCAATGTAACCCAGTGTTTGACGCTACCACACCCTCCTATGAGGACTGGCACTATTTTCACGTCCTCCAGAGAGGCTGGCAGCGCACCTGACTGTTTTAATGAACTGGCCGCATGCCTCAGGAAAGTAACATCCGACTTTCCCTCTACCAGAACAATCCCCTGCGCCCTTTCCATACCGGTCTCTGGCAGCACCCCCAGGCTTTCAGTGGCTTCCTTCAGCACTGCGTCATCCGGCATTTTTACTACGGGTTCACCCGCCTCATTTCGGGTAACATAACGTACGCCTTCGACAGGGATTAATCCGGCCAGCGCCGGGACATGGGTGGTGACGATAATCTGACGATGCGGCTGGCCTGCCAGTGCCAGTAACGCTTTCATCAGCATCATCTGATAGTTCGGATGCTGTGACGTTTCAGGCTCCTCTATGGCATAAATCACATTTCTGGGCGTCCCCGCGACATTCTTTTCAGCCTCAGCCCGAAAAAAATTCAACAGGATAAGCCTCCTTATCCCGCTGCCGCGCTTATTGATGGGGATGCCATTTTCCCCGTCCAGGGTGAAATTGAAGGTCCACTTGGGTTTCTCCTTAAATCGTGGAGTCAGTTCACTGGCGAGTTCGGGGGCCATTTCACGTAATTTATCCAGCGTTCTCTGTGCGACATCCAGGACGCTGTCCTGAATCTCATTTTCCAGCGCTGTAATTTTGTCCTGCAGCGCAGCCTGAGCGTCTTTTACGGCCTGCTGTAAGGGGTTTTTAGCTTCGGAATCCCCGTCGCTGCTTTCCCTGTCGGCTTTGAAAATCGCATACGTGGGCAGCAAATCGAGGATCTTACCCCATAATGATTTTGTGTCGGTTCCGAACTCTTTATCGACATCCAGCATAATTTCCGAACAGGTATAGGGGGCTGCGGCTTCCCTGATGGCCTGACGCCATAACGATGCAGTGCGTTTATCCGCCACATTTTTTTCAACTTCTTTTCCCACCGCCTTGAGCTCAGAAATTTTCATGCCCAGTAAATTTCTCAGGGGCTCCTCATCCGGGTGGATGCAGCGGATGCAGGTCTGCTCCGGTTTTCCTGAGGTCGTTGCTTTAAACGTTTTGACGATTTCAAAATTGCCGTCCTCATTCAGCAGATGTTCTGAGGCGAGCGTGGTCTGCACCCTGTCGTCGATCATGATAAAATCGGGCAGGTCATCAAATTCACAGGCTATTTCAAAACGGCCGTCCCCTTCTCTTAGGCTGAAACAGTTCATGTCATTCTTGTCAGCCTTCATTCCTTCTGTTTCAAAAAAAATAGCCAGCGCTTCCAGAAGCGTTGATTTCCCAAAGTCATTACGACCGACAATACCCGTCATGCTTTCATCAATAATGATTTCAGTAGAGTTTCTGTAGCCTCTGAAGTTTTTCAGTTTTAATTTTCTGAGCCGCATATGAAGTCCTGTGTGTAAGAAAGCGTTTTGCTGCAACCTGAATACAAAATATATTTTCAAATGCCTGCCAACAAGCAGGGATAACCGTTATTCAGAATATCTTAACGACATTTCGGGATTATGATCTGGTCGCGCTTTCAGAACTTTACTGCCCCTCAAAACACCGGAAACTAACTTGTGGTTGGTTACATGGCAAAGTTAAAACTCCAGAATCACGGGTAATGATTTCAATGCTTATTATATTTTTTGGAATTGACTCATGAGCTTTATAATTTAAATGATAATAATAACCATTCTTTTATGCGTAATATTTGCTACTGACACTGATGAATTTAAAAGAAGATAGATTTTCATTTACGGATAATTTCCTAAATTTATCGATAATGTGATCGACATAAAATTTTCACTGAAGAATGAAGAGATAATTTAAGGCCGAGCGAAATAGCTCAAAATGGTGTATTTAACATAACAGAAGAAATGAAAGGCTCTATCGCAACCTGATACTTCAGGCCGCTAAGGGGTTAATCTTGTTGAAGAAAAATTAGACCGGGAAGCGCCAGGCGTCACCATTTCTCCCGCCTGGCTGGAAGTGAAGAATAATTGTGCATAGCTCCGTATTCGGGCTTTGCATCTGACAATGGTTCCCTGGATGAAAGTACGATCTCCACTCCAAGGACGCTGAACACCCTAAACAAACGCTCAAAACCCGCACTTGCAGGGTTGGCCTCTAGTCGGGCATAAGTTTGCTGTGTTATACCCAAACGTTCAGAAACATCTTTTTGCGTCAGTCCATTGGCTTTGCGAAAGCCGATTAAAACAGGACGTAACTGATTCAAAGTCTTCAAAGCGTATTGAGTGTTCATAAGTGACCTTCCGTATCGACGAGTTAACAAGCATAACGCAGGGATTTACAGCATATAGGCTGTAATGCTCATTAACAGACTATAGGCTGTAATACGAATCCTGCCAAGATGCGGCATCTTTCAAATACAAGGCCGTATTGGGTAAGCAGTACACCGTTATATAGCACCCCTTGCCCCTTTGCTGGAGAGGGACCCACGTGATCGCAGGTCTTTTAGACGTTGTTGCTAACCGGCATCATACACAGGTGGTAACCCCCAGGGAAACTCTATGAGTGATAATTTATTCCTGCCCCAGTCAAAATATAAAACCTTATCTAACTAGCTTTCTTAGTATTTTATAAATGAAGTGAAATTAGCGAAGAAGTTTTACATTGTAAAGTGAGCAAAAATATTTACCATTCAACTGGCAAAATTTACAATCTGCAGCCCTTAGCCTGAGAAAATGCACATTAACAGAATAATCATCAAGTCCGATAGAGGCATAACTTACGTCCTCAAAAATATCAGAAATAAATGAGTTGAAATTACAAAAATTAACTTCACTTAACATCTTGAACACCGCAGAAATATATCTATCATGCATTATCTTGACTTCGATAACCTTAGATAAACTTGAATGCGACTTACATTTGAAGAGATCAAAGAGAAAGTAAATCAGCATATTTTTATTGTCCGAAATCCATTTTAAAATTTTATTACGTGCACATGGTAATATATACACTGGATTTTTGAAAGGGTTTGAAACGTCAACCACAAGGGAACAATAACCATGAGGATTTATTCCACTTATAATTAAGTCACTAAGTCCTTTCACTGCATTCAAATAGTTATCAAAACAAACCTCATATAAACTGGTACTATGAACTGCACATTTAGATTCAAACAACCATCTATGACGCAGATAACCAATGCCTTTAGAGTGTATATCTTCAACAATACATTTGTGACAGTAACGAATGTTTGAGATGTTTACCAATGGATATGAATTAGTTATGTGAAAATTTTTCCGACAGGCATCTTCAACAGCGTTAAAATACCCGTAAACACCAGAAGATAACGACACTATATTGGAAGTTAGTATATAACCATTTCTAGTGGCAAGAATGTCATATATATCCTGCAAGCTATGCAATTTGTACATATCAATCAGTTCGAAACGAGGAAAGGCATCGTACCTTAGTGCGCCATGCTTTGATATTATGTTCCTGCAATTGGATAAGTTATACATTATCTGTGAACGCAGAAGAAAACTGTGCCACAATTCATTTTCGTAAACCATATAACTCCCTCTTATTTAATTAGTTCCATTTTTCTGAGAAGTATCATTGTCATTGGTAGTTTATCTCTGTATTTCAAAAGCCAGCCATGCCCTCCCAGTAAAGCATCTAGACTTGTAAGTGACATCGAGTACTGCCCCTGAGATAAAACATCATTTATTAATGATGATGAGATAATATCTCTCTCGCTCCAGTCTACTCTTTTATTTTTATAGCATCGTATTGTTTTAGGAAGACAGGAATTAAGCCAGTCACATTCATGTTTATTTAGCCAATAGAAACTTGCATAACAACTTTCTTTGACTAACTTTCGTGTTATAGAAACGGATTGATTATGTATAAATCTTAATATTTTCTGCTTATGACGCCGTCTTAAAGAATCTTTTTTACATTTTTTACGCCATGAGCATAAACCGTAACAAGATGAAATTACAGAGGATACAGCTCCTTCCGATAATGAGTTTTTCTCAGCTATGGATGCCAGACTAAACCCCCTTACAGCCATAGACTTGATAAGCAATTCAGTGAATATATTAATTTTTGTGTTTCGCTTAAACGCCCTCAGGTATTTTTTATAAATAAGTGTTTTAATGTAACATCTGCTGCGACTAAATTCCTTCCCAAGGTTGCTAACACTAGTATTATTTTCAACTATATGAAAACTGTATTTCTTATGACTTTTAAAGATTTCTTTCTTTTTATTAGTACGACTTCCTGCATACGTTGGCCAGCAAGTATTTAACAAACAATAACAAAGCAAAAGATGCTTTGTGGGATGCTGACAACATTTGTCTTTGAGTATAGGCTCCCAGTAATGATAATCAGTTAGGGATGTTGGTATAAGTCCCGATGAACCCTCCCCAAATAACTGGCACTTAGCATAAACATGTGCGTAGAATACATTTTTCTTTAAATTTCCATCCAATGATAATAAATTCAACTTTTTAAGTACATCCATGTAATTGGGGTGTGTAATATCTTTTCTTCTGATTATATTTAGGGACTCATAACAAAACTTAGCAAAATCGAAGTCTATCTCATTGCTAAGTTGTTCTGTATACGAAACAGGAGGCATCAGTCCAATACGTATGTGCGGTGAAGAAGGGACATGGATGCTTTCAAGCGCTACCGGATGCCGATGGCAGGTTGTAACCCCATGAAGCTGATGCGCCAGATGCCAATAAGTAACACCATAATGAAAAGTATCTTCACGAGCGCAAACCGGGCAAAACTTCAATAGTGTGCGCTGCCCTAGTGAAAAATTACTAAGGCGGCACAATCGATTAAGCCTGGCAGGGGTCGTGTTGAAATCCATAATTTCATTACGACTGATTGGTAGTGCCCAGGCAAAAAGAGGGAGTAAAGTCTGTTCATGCCAGAGCTGATCTGCACTTTCGGATGTATGAAGAGAAATAGCCTTTAATCCTGAATTGAGAATTGGATGGACGTTCATATCAGGTTTGTTGAAAATGATCGTTAACAGAGAAGATGGGGACATACCGTACACGGTAGTTGTCCGACAAAACCGGCTGAACAAGGATTCATCAGGCAAAACAGGCAACATTCTCATTTCCCACACCTCTCTTTGACCGTTACGAACTGTTACCTCATTACAATTTATTAAGTGGATCTATATTTATAAGCCCGCAACGCTGAAGAGCATCGTAGGTATTTTTCTTTTCAGCTGTTCTGTTGATAACAAGATCGTGGTCAAGAGACAGTATTTTCTCGTCGAAATTGCGCAAAACCTCGTCTATTTTTCCTACGAATTCCTTGTGCTGTGGCCTGTCTATATCCCCAGGGATCAAAGACTTTAGGGACTTCTCTGCCATGATTTTAGCCGAAGCATCACCCTCATTAGATGCAGAGAGCCATTTAGCTTCCTCATCTTCAGTCGCGGCCCCCGGGAGTGGAGTATCCTTATATTCCTCCGTATGACTCACGAGTACCGGTACAGAGGCCGACAAGACTGCGCCAGTGATGATTTCATTGCCGCTACCGATAACCTTTAATTGTGCCCCCCGATAAATCATCTGAGCCAATCCAATATTGCCTTTAGATAAAATGAATAATTTTTCGTTTAACTCATCATTTAATGGAGTTTCAACATTTGTCCATTGTAATGGCCATAAATAATGAATAAACGATTGCCAGTCTTGTGAATCGTATCTAACATTCTTAATTTTCATGTAACCACCAGACTCTGCCCGCCTGGCAATTCTCATTTTCTTTGTCAGCGTCTCGTCAAAAGGATGATTTCCACAAAAAACCATAGATACCCCCATGGAATCTACAATTTCATGTAAAAAATCAATCAACTTACTCTCACCCCCGGTTCTTGAAAATTTAAGCCTCTGCATTTCATCAATAACAAGGATACCCAAAAATGATGATTTAATTCTTTGTGCAATCTGGCGAGCCAGAGCACCATTTCTAATCTCAGGTGTAGTTCGTTCAATACCAATTGCATCATCTAATTTTTGTAAAATCTCTTCACAAAGGTCTCTCACACTTGAATTGTATGGACAATTAATCTTTACCCATACAATTTGCTTACTGAAGCCGGGAAAAACTCCTTTATAGCTGCTGTGTTCTATAATCTGAGGGAAATGATCCATGACTTGCTCAATCATGGTAGTTTTTCCAGAACCACTCATTCCAACTATCGTAATAGTTTCAGCCTGGGATTTAAAATATCCACTTTCTGGCTCAATATCAGGACGCTCATTTCCATAGTAATGAAGATATTGAATTGTTCCGCTTTTTAAAGAATTACGAGCTGCATAGCTTTCCCTAAGTGCCCGTAAGATCATCTTATAAGCCTGGATAAGATTGGTTTGAGGGCAACGGAATTTCTTTATACGTTCGACATACTGCTCTCTAACATTCGCCGGGGCAGTCCAGCGGATTTTTTCGTCAATTTCGGGGAAATAACTCATTTCCAGAAGTACTTCATCTTCCGTAAGCGCTTCAGGAAGTGCTTCAATTAAGGGATTGCCACGATACTCAGGTAACTCCTGTTCTTTATATATCGCTGAAACGCGCCGTATAAGATTCATTATTCTGCGTCCTCAGTCTTCTTCTTACCTTTTAACCATCTTTGTTTCTCCTCCCGGCCAGGCAAAAGCAGAACATTACTGGATGAAGGAAGTAGGGGTTCAGATCTTCCATTAGCAACATGAGTTCGCCCTAATGAATCAAGTTCATTTTTCCTGTTCTTTTTAATATCTTTACCATGTACCCGGCGAGATTCGTATATTTCATTTAATCTTTCGTTACCTTTCCTGTTAAATTCATCTTTATTATTGATATTGCTGAGCGAATCCAGAGTAAATAAATTAATTTCTTTTTGAGTATCTACCCAATCAGCCATTACATCTGTATCAAGATGAGCTTTCCCTTTAAATACATCTCTTTTCTTAAGTAGGTAATGTTTTTTGAAAATGCTATTTTTGTCAAATCTTACATATATATAATCTACGCAATTGTCATCTATTCTTGCTTCACAAGTGGTTCTTCCAAATACTCTGACACCTGATGCAATTTCAGGATCACATTCATAAAAAAGATTATTGTACTGAATCCCACCGGCGGTAATGTTAGCGTTCACAGGGATTAACAATCGTGCGATCACTTCGTCGGCCCCAACGGCTCTTGCGCTGAATCTCCCGTGCTTTAAGCTTATCATCCAACTATTTTTTGGTGATATTACGAGATCATTTTCAATCAGTAAGGGATTGATATAAGCCAGTTCCTCATACGTTCTCTGATTATGTGCAAGTATCTCCCGAATCAGTAAAGACGTGACCTCCTGAATCGTTAAACAAGCCCTGGATTGCGGTGTTGGCTCTCCTTTAACAATCTTTCCCCTTCGTGTTGTTCCAATAAGCCTATGAATAACCTCATCATTCAGAATGCCGAAACAGCGTTCAACAATGCTTTTTCTGTCGCCTCTACCGACTGGCGCAAACTCAAGTTTTGTCAGGGGGGTCATCTCTTCCTGAGGTTTAAGACCAATCATCTCCCCGTTGTCACACATCAATGTTAATGGAATGTGAGAACAAGGCCAATCATCATCAGTAATAGAGATTCCAAATAATCTACAATATTCTTTTTTTGGCATAAAGCAATTTGCTAACGCTTGTCGGGCGGCTCGCCATGAAGCATGGTATAAAGAAACATGAAGGCCAACAATCATTCTTGTTGCACGATCCACCACTGTATAAATAGTAGGACGCCCAATGACTTTTCGTCTGTTTAAACTCGAAATAAGATGTACATCAGCGACAGTTGAGTCTATTTCGAAAACATCACCCGGCAAAACAGTTGTATTAGCCACACTACCTAAAAGCGCCCGCATTTTGAGGTCTATTTCTTTTTTCGTGTTCTTCTTATTTATCGAGAAATCTTTAGTGAAGAGTTTTTTATTCCAGTATGAAAATTGTTTTAAAGAAGGAACATATGGAGCTCTATTTTCTAGGTTTGCTGTTTTAATTTCATCCCTAAAATACAAATCAATATGTCTCTCTAATGTTTTCTTTATCGTATCTCCGTTAACTTTATAATGATACGTAATGAGAGATTTTCTAATATTATTTATATCTCTTTCATTAAGAATGAAAACACGTGATCGTTCATTAGGTAATGCTCTGTTTTTTTTGGAATTCCCAAGTTTAATTTCATGTTTGATTCTACTTTTCCCAGCGGCGCCACAGTTCGAGAATGCGGGTAGCAATGCATAAATATCCTGCCCATGTCGCCAATACAACGCCAGAAGCGTTCTGATAGTATATTGTGATATTTTTTTATTTCTTGAGTAATCCATTAAAAGGTGCGACTTTTTATGTAATGCATAGTCGAACAGAAACATTCTGTCATCTACAAGATCTTTAATGATATTGTAATTTTCATCTCGCCTTCCTCTGTCTTTATCTGTTAATTCTTTCTCATCTACTAACATATATGAAGGATATATATAATCTTTACAAGTTATGCTATTTGATTCAATATAATATTTAAACATTGAAAATGAGAAAGGGATTGGCTTACCCGTTCTTTCTGATTTTATTTTAAACAAAATTAACAAATCGACCTTTCTGTCAAAATCCAAAACACGGTAAAGTCCCTCTGCAAGCAAATCAGTGCCTTGAGAGAGCCAGACTGAATTCCTAATAATATCCATTTGCGTTCAGTCCTATATAGTGGTCATTGGAAATTATCTTTATCAGACCGGTTTCGAGTATTGGATATGATAAATCAACATTTATCATTTTTAATCCAATCATTGCCTGCAATAACATCATCGCTTCTTGTGCATCTACCCCAAAGATTGATGAAATCATTGCACGTAGTCCTACTATGGGATAAACATCTGGTTTAAGCTTCCATAGGATTTTATCAAGAGGATATTTATCATAAAATTCAGAACCATCTCTTAATACAGAAGTAGCCCAGCAAATGTTTTTACCGACGACGTTATTGAGTTCCGAGCCAACATAAATTTGAAACTCAACATCAATCAACTGCCAAAACATCCTCTCTATTTCAAGTTTTTGGGCTTCGCGTTCAGGTATGCTCTCGTTATGTTTTACTGCTATAGCTTTGTATCGAAGTCCGCCTTCAGGAGTTCTCAAGGTCAGTAAAAAATCGGTTGTCATAACATTCAGAACTTCGACAGGTACTCCTCTTACTCCCCTCACCATAGGATGTTGAAAATGTAGATGATTTGCTATTTGTTGGGTAAGCCGGAGAGGAAAGAGTGGGAATTGTTCCCGGATATCAATCACCGAGTCATTAAACTCAGCCAGATAGAAAAAGTTACTTTCGACAGAAGAAAGGAGATGATGGTTTCGAAACGTCTTAAGGCCAAAGACTATCGAACGGTTTCCACGGGATTTAACGTCCTGAGCTCTAAGCCAGGGCTGATAACTTTGGCCATAGCCCACTCCTATGCCGTCACCTAGCGCATTTTCATAATCCAAATAGGATTTGAGACGCCTACCCCTAGCCATGATCGTACCCTAAAAACGACATTGATACGTACCTATATGTGCATTTTATAGTCTCCAACCCTATAACCACACATTCAGTAATTATACAACATTAGCGTCGTTTTTTGAGAATGGTTACAACTTTAGTGCTTTGTGTACAACTTTATTGTCCTCGGACATCAGCGAGTGCCTGCGCGCATGCCCAGGCACTGGCCCACGCCCACTGGAAGTTATACCCGCCGAGCCAGCCGGTTACGTCCATCACTTCACCAATGAAATAAAGACCCGGCACGTTGCGGGCTTCCATCGTGCGGGATGAGAGTTCGTTTGTATCCACGCCGCCCAGCGTCACTTCCGCCGTGCGGTAGCCTTCGGTGCCGTTTGGCTGTACGCGCCAGTTCGTCAGCGTCTCCACCAGCGTGTCCTGCTCGCGGCTGTTGAGCTGCTTAAGCGCAACATCCGGAATTTGCCCTAACACCTGCAAGCACTCCACGAGACGCTTCGGCAGCTGCATCGCCAGGGTATTTTTCAGGCTTTGATTCGGGTGCGCGGCGCGTTGCTCATTGAGGAAGGCGTCCAGATCGCAGTCCGGCACCAGGTTTACGGAGACAAACTCCCCCGGCTGCCAGTAGCTGGAGATCTGCAATACCGCTGGCCCCGAGAGACCGCGATGGGTAAAGAGCAGGTTTTCGCGGAACACCGTGCCGTCTTCGGCCGTAATGACCGACGGCACAGACACGCCGGAGAGCGTCTGAAGCTGTTCCAGCAGCGGCTTATGCAGCGTGAACGGCACCAGCCCGGCGCGCGTGGGTAATACTTTCAGGCCAAACTGCTCGGCGATTTTGTAGCCGAACGGTGAGGCACCCAGCCCCGGCATCGAGAGGCCGCCGCTGGCGATCACCAGGTTATCGGCGCTGACGGTTTCGCCGTTGAGTTGCAGCGTGTACCCTTGCTCGTTACGGGCGACGTCCAACACTTCGGTGCGCAGGCGCATGACTACGCCGCCTTTCTCGCACTCGGCCACCAGCATATCCACGATTTGCTGGGCAGAGTCGTCGCAGAACAGCTGTCCCAGCGTCTTCTCATGCCACGCGATAGCGTGTTTACCCACCAGTTCGATGAAATCCCACTGCGTGTAGCGCGCCAGCGCAGATTTACAAAAATGACGGTTCTGGCTCAAATAGGCCGCAGGCTCGACATAAAGATTAGTGAAATTGCAGCGCCCGCCACCGGACATCAGGATCTTGCGGCCAGGCTTTTTTCCGTTATCCAGCAGCAGCACACGACGACCCGCTTGTCCGGCCATTGCCGCACAAAACATACCCGCCGCACCGGCGCCAATTACTACGGCATCAAACCTTTCCACGTCAAAATCCTCTTCGTTAACTGCCGCGGATTGTAAAGTTTCCTCAGTGGTCGCACCAGCGCAAAAAGATATTACAAAGCCATTTCATTGATATTTAAAGATTATCTATTCAGGCACATTTCTCAAATCAGGTGGTATGTCAAAAAAAGTCTATATTTCACTTTGCCCGTTGCGCATTTGTCCTGGATAATGCGCCGCGTTCATGTCCTCAAAATGGCGTAACGTCCTATGCTACATTTGTTTGCCGGCCTGGATTTACATACCGGGCTTTTATTATTGCTTGCTCTGGTTTTTGTGCTGTTTTACGAAGCGATCAATGGCTTCCACGACACTGCAAACGCAGTTGCAACGGTTATCTACACTCGCGCAATGCGATCGCAGCTTGCGGTCGTTATGGCGGCGGTATTTAACTTTTTTGGTGTCCTCCTGGGCGGACTGAGCGTTGCCTATGCCATTGTGCATATGCTGCCAACGGATCTGCTGCTTAACGTGAGTTCCGGTCATGGCCTGGCCATGGTGTTCTCAATGCTGCTTGCTGCGATTATCTGGAACCTCGGTACCTGGTATTTCGGCCTGCCGGCATCCAGCTCTCACACCCTTATCGGCGCGATTATCGGTATCGGTTTAACTAACGCCCTGATGACCGGTACATCGGTTGTTGATGCGCTGAACCTTCCTAAAGTACTGGGTATTTTCGGCTCTCTGATCATCTCCCCTATCGTCGGTCTGGTGGTAGCAGGTGGATTGATTTTCATCCTGCGTCGCTACTGGAGCAACACGAAGAAACGTGCACGTATCCACCTGACGCCAGCAGAGCGTGAGAAGAAAGACGGCAAGAAAAAGCCACCGTTCTGGACGCGTATCGCGCTGATCATTTCCGCTATCGGCGTCGCCTTCTCTCATGGCGCGAACGATGGTCAGAAAGGTATCGGTCTGGTGATGCTGGTTCTGATTGGCGTCGCACCGGCAGGCTTCGTGGTTAACATGAACGCCTCTGGCTATGAGATCACCCGTACCCGTGATGCGGTAAACAACGTTGAGACTTACTTCCAGCAGCATCCTGATTTGCTGAAGAAAGCGACCGGCGTAGACCAGTTGATCCCTTCTCCTGACTCTGGCGCACTGACTGCACCGGGCGAGTTCCATTGCCACCCGGCAAACGCGATTAACGCGCTGGAACGTGCGAAAGGCATGCTGGCCGATATCGAAAGCTACGACAAACTGGCTGTAGAACAGCGTGGTCAGCTGCGTCGTATCATGCTCTGTATCTCCGACGTGACCGATAAAGTCGCGAAGCTGCCAGAGGTCAATGCTGACGATAAGCGTCTGCTGAAGAAACTGAAAGGCGATATGCTCAACACCATTGAGTACGCGCCAATCTGGATCATCATGGCGGTCGCGTTGGCGCTGGGTATCGGTACGATGATTGGCTGGCGTCGTGTGGCGACCACCATCGGTGAGAAGATCGGTAAGAAAGGCATGACCTATGCTCAGGGCATGTCCGCGCAGATGACGGCGGCAGTGTCTATCGGTCTGGCGAGCTACACCGGTATGCCAGTCTCCACCACCCACGTACTCTCTTCGTCCGTGGCAGGTACCATGATTGTTGACGGCGGCGGTTTGCAGCGTAAAACCGTGACCAACATTCTGATGGCCTGGGTGTTCACCCTCCCGGCGTCCATCCTGCTGTCTGGCGGTCTGTACTGGATTTCGCTGAAGCTAATTTAATCGGCTGAAGGCGACAAAAAAGCGGGTCAGGAAACTGGCCCGCTTTTTTTATGCTCAGTGCCATATCATCAGCGCAATCATACTCACCACAACCAGACCACACAGGGCGCTGGTCAAAATGAACTGACGACGCAGGCGCTCGCAGCGACGGATAAACTCTTCATCGTGGTGATCGCGGTAGCGCTGGTAGTAGATATACCCCACCAGACGCATCTGCTTGCTGGGCTGTCCGTGCGAGGTGAAGAACCCTCCACCGTCCACATATTGATAAAGCAACGGATCGCAACCACGAAGTACCACTAACAGCGCACGTAACGATGAGAAGTAGCGCGCCATATTCACTATGCAAACCACGCATAACGCCCAAAACAATGCGACGGTGCTAATCATACATCCTCCCCGGCGTCCACCCACGAAGCAAGGCTCCTGAGCTACCGCACCCCAATGCCCTGACAGACAGTTCAGTGAAAGAATGACTAAAAGTCGATCCGGTTCGCGTTTTAATATCCGAACGGCTCATTAAATAGTGTAGGAGATCCGTTAATTTTTTTGCCACAAGGTTAATCGTTATCAACACCAAAGCTTGAAAAATATGTTTAACTGGGCCGTAATGAAAGCATCAGACGACGGCTTTCCCATTTAGTCATCGATAACTTAAGGAAGGAGTAACACTATGGCTTACAAACACATTCTTATCGCGGTAGACCTCTCCCCGGAGAGTAAAGTGCTGGTTGATAAAGCAGTATCCATGGCACGTCCCTACAACGCGAAAGTTTCGCTGATTCATGTTGATGTGAATTACTCCGACCTCTACACCGGTCTGATCGACGTGAATCTCGGCGATATGCAGAAACGAATCTCCGAAGAGACTCACCACGCGCTGAGCGAGCTTTCTACCAACGCGGGCTATCCAATCACTGAAACCTTAAGCGGTAGCGGCGATCTGGGCCAGGTGCTGGTTGATGCGATTAAGAAATACGATATGGACCTGGTGGTATGCGGTCACCATCAGGACTTCTGGAGCAAACTGATGTCTTCCGCACGTCAGCTGATTAACACCGTACACGTGGATATGCTGATTGTTCCACTGCGTGACGAAGAAGACGAGTAAGTGCAAAAAAGCCCGGTGGCGCTAACGCATACCGGGCCTACAAGCGGCACTGAATGTAGGCCGGGCAAGGCGAAGTCGCCACCCGGCTTTTTTTATTCCGGCGTACCTGAGTAGATATCAAAGCGATGCCCTTTGGTGGTCACCGCGTTAGTGGTCGCAACGTCCGCCAGCGGCGGCGCATAGTCAGGACGTTTCACCACCACCCGCTTCGTCGCCAGTTGACGAGCCGGCTCCAGCAGGCCATCGGCATCTAAATCTGGCCCCACCAACGACTGAAACACCCGCATCTCTTTCTTCACCAGCGCGCTTTTCTGCTTATGCGGGAACATCGGGTCGAGATAGACCACCTGCGGGCGCGGGGTGATATCGGTCAGCGCCGTCAGGCTGGAGGCATGAATAAGTTGCAAACGTTCCTGTAACCACGAGCCGATTTCCGGGTCCGCATAGCCTCGCGTCAGCCCGTCGTCGAGCAGCGCGGCGACAACCGGATTACGCTCCAGCATCCGCACACGGCAGCCCACCGAGGCCAGCACAAACGCATCGCGCCCCAGCCCCGCCGTGGCGTCCACCACGTCCGGAAGATAGTTCCCTTTAATGCCAACCGCCTTGGCCACCGCTTCGCCGCGACCGCCGCCGAACTTACGCCGGTGCGCCATCGCGCCGCCGACAAAATCGACAAAAATCCCGCCAAGCTTTGGCTCATCGCGCTTGCGCAGCTCCAGATGTTCCGGCGTCATCACCAGCGCCATCAGGTTCTCTTCATCATGTTCCAGCTCCCAGCGGGCCGCCAGAACAGATAAGGCGCCGTCACCGGCGCCTGTTTCATCTACTAAGCAGATCTTCACGTAGCAATCAGCCTTTGATTCCGTAATGCTCCAGCATCGCATCCAGCTGCGGCTCGCGGCCACGGAAGCGTTTGAACAGCTCCATAGGCTCTTCTGAACCGCCGCGGGTCAGGATGTTGTCGAGGAACGACTGACCGGTTTCGCGGTTGAAAATCCCCTCTTCTTCGAAGCGCGAGAAGGCATCCGCCGCCAGCACGTCGGCCCACAGGTAGCTGTAGTAGCCTGCGGCGTACCCGCCTGCAAAGATATGGCTGAACGCGTGCGGGAAGCGTCCCCAGGTCGGGCCTGGAATGACGGCAACCTGCTTTTTAATCTCAGCCAGGGTTTCGAGGATTTTCGCCCCCTGCTCCGGGCTGAACTCGGCGTGCAGGCGGAAGTCGAACAGGCCGAACTCCAGCTGACGCAGGATAAACATCGCCGCCTGGTAGTTTTTCGCCTCCAGCATTTTATCCAGCAGTTCTTTCGGCAGCGGTTCGCCCGTTTCGTAATGACCGGAGATAAACGCCAGCGCGTCCGGCTCCCAGCACCAGTTCTCCATAAACTGGCTTGGCAGCTCGACCGCATCCCATGGCACACCGCTGATACCGGCGACGCCAGCGGTTTCGATGCGGGTCAGCATGTGGTGCAGGCCGTGACCGAACTCGTGGAACAGGGTGATCACTTCATCGTGGGTAAACAGCGCAGGTTTGCCGCTCACCGGACGGTTGAAGTTACAGGTCAGGTAGGCGACAGGTTTTTGCAGGGAACCATCCGCTTTACGCATCTGGCCCACGCAGTCGTCCATCCACGCCCCGCCGCGCTTGTTCTCACGCGCGTAGAGATCGAGATAGAAGCTGCCGCGCAGCTCGTTGTTCTCGTCATACAGCTCGAAGAAGCGCACGTCCGGATGCCAGACGTCGATGTCGGTACGCTCTTTCGCGGTAATGCCGTAGATGCGCTTCACTACCTCGAACAGACCGTTGACGGCTTTGTTTTCCGGGAAGTACGGACGCAGTTGTTCGTCGCTGATGCTGTAGAGGTGCTGTTTCTGTTTTTCGCTGTAGTATGCGATATCCCACGGCTGAAGCTCGTCCACGCCGAACTCCGCTTTCGCAAAGGCGCGCAGCTGAGCTAACTCTTTTTCACCCTGAGGACGGGCGCGTTTCGCCAGATCGGTCAGGAAGTCGAGCACCTGCTGTGGGTTCTCGGCCATTTTGGTGGCGAGGGATTTATCCGCGTAGCTGTCGAAGCCCAGCAGCTGTGCCAGCTCGTGGCGCAGGGCGAGGATCTCCGCCATCACCGGGCTGTTATCCCACTTACCGGCATTCGGCCCCTGATCGGAGGCGCGGGTGCTGTAGGCGCGGTACATCTCTTCGCGCAGGGCCTGGTTGTCGCAGTAGGTCATCACCGGCAGATAGCTTGGGATATCCAGCGTTAACAGGAAGCCTTCCTGCTCTTTCGCTTCGGCCTGGGCTTTTGCCGCCGCCAGCGCACTTTCCGGCATACCGGCCAGTTCGGATTCATCGGTAATCAGCTTCGTCCAGCCCATGGTGGCGTCGAGGACGTTGTTGCTGTACTGGTTGCCCAGCTCGGACAGGCGCGCAGCGATTTCGCCGTAGCGAACCTGTTTTTCTTTTGGCAGGCCAATCCCGGACAGTTCGAAATCACGCAGCGCGTTATCGACCGATTTTTTCTGCGCCGTGTTCAGTTCGGCATAATGGTCGCCGTCGCGCAGGTCGCGGTAGGCTTTGTAGAGCCCCTCGTGCTGGCCGACCCAGGTGCTGTACTCGGAGAGCAGCGGCAGGGTCTGTTCGTAGGCTTCACGCAGCTCCGGGCTGTTTTTCACCGAGTTCAGGTGGCTCACCGGGGAGAAAATGCGCCCCAGCACGTCGTCCACTTCGGCCAGCGGCTGACACAGATTTTCCCAGGTGTACGGCGCGCCCTGCGCGACCACGTTCTCTACCGCCGCGCGGCAGTTTTCCAGCGACTGGGTAACGGCTGGAACCACATGCTCAGGGAGGATTTTAGAAAACGGTGGCAACGAAAAAGGCGTCAGTAATGGATTGGTCATAAACGCTGTCCTGTTGAAATAGATGAATGAAGCGCGCATCCGGCGCTGTGCATATTGTTTTCTGTAATGGGGTTAAGTGTAGAGGATTTCAATGCCGGAGGTTGTCGAAAAACGCCCTGTGGCGCTGTGCTTACCGGGCCTACGGGTAATCTGTGCCGTTCTGCTGTAAACTGTGGAAAATCGTCAATTCAGCGGAAAATCATTACCCATGCTCAGTTATCGCCACAGCTTCCACGCTGGCAACCACGCCGACGTCCTTAAACACACCGTTCAGAGCCTGATCATTGAAGCGCTTAAAGAGAAAGACAAGCCGTTTCTCTACCTGGACACCCACGCGGGGGCGGGCCGTTATCAGCTGAGCGGCGAACATGCCGAGCGTACCGGTGAATATCTGGAAGGCATCGCCCGTATCTGGCAGCAGGACGATCTGCCTGCCGAACTGGAGCCGTACATCGGCGTGGTGAATCATTTCAACCGCAACGGCCAGCTGCGCTATTACCCTGGCTCTCCGCTGATTGCCCGCCAGCTGCTGCGCGAGCAGGACAGCCTCCAGTTGACCGAGCTGCACCCAAGCGACTTCCCGCTGCTGCGCGCTGAGTTTCAGAAAGATAACCGCGCCCGCGTGGACAAAGCCGATGGCTACCAGCAGCTAAAAGCCAAACTACCGCCGGTTTCGCGTCGCGGCCTGGTGCTGATCGACCCGCCGTACGAAATCAAAACCGACTATCAGGCGGTGGTGGCCGGTATCAACGAAGGTTACAAACGCTTTGCGACCGGAACCTATGCCCTGTGGTATCCGGTAGTGCTGCGCGCGCAAATTAAACGCATGATCAAGGATCTGGAGGCGACCGGCATCCGCAAAATCCTGCAGATTGAGCTGGCGGTGCGGCCCGACAGCGACCAGCGCGGCATGACCGCGTCCGGCATGATTGTGATTAACCCGCCGTGGAAGCTCGAAGCGCAGATGAACAACGTGCTGCCGTGGCTGCACAAAACGCTGGTGCCAGCCGGTACGGGCCACGCCACCGTAAGCTGGATCGTGCCGGAGTAATCGCAGCCATCGGTGGAACCTATTGATTTCAGGTATACAATCGCGGCAATTCACGATTAAGGACAAAAGCTATGACTAAGCATTATGACTACATCGCAATCGGCGGCGGCAGCGGCGGCATCGCCTCCATCAACCGTGCGGCCATGTACGGCCAGAAGTGTGCGCTGATTGAAGCCAAAGAACTCGGCGGCACCTGCGTAAACGTGGGTTGTGTACCGAAGAAAGTGATGTGGCATGCCGCGCAAATCCGTGAAGCTATCCATATGTATGGCCCGGACTACGGCTTTGACACCACCATCAACCACTTCGACTGGGATAAGCTGATCGCCAGCCGTACCGCCTATATCGACCGTATTCACACCTCGTACGATAACGTGCTGGGCAAGAATAACGTCGACGTGATCCGCGGCTTCGCCCGTTTCGTGGATGCGAAGACGATCGAAGTGAACGGCGAGACGATCACCGCCGATCACATCCTGATCGCCACCGGTGGCCGTCCGAGCCATCCGAACATTCCGGGCGCGGAATACGGCATCGACTCCGACGGGTTCTTCGAGCTGCCTGCTCTGCCAGAGCGCGTTGCCATTGTAGGCGCGGGTTACATCGCGGTTGAGCTTGCTGGCGTGATTAACGGCCTTGGGGCGGAAGCGCACCTGTTTGTGCGTAAACACGCGCCGCTGCGTAGCTTTGATCCGCTAATCGTCGACACGCTGGTCGAGGTGATGAACGCCGAAGGCCCAACCCTGCACACCAACGCCGTGCCAAAAGCGGTGGTTAAAAATGCGGACGGTAGCCTGACCCTGGAACTGGAAGATGGCCGCAGCCAGACCGTTGATTGCCTGATCTGGGCGATTGGTCGTGAACCGGCCACCGACAACTTCAACCTGGCCGCAACCGGGGTGAAAACCAATGAAAAAGGCTACATCGTCGTTGATAAGTTCCAGAATACCAGCGTACCGGGTATTTATGCCGTTGGTGATAACACAGGTGCCGTAGAACTGACGCCGGTTGCCGTGGCCGCGGGGCGTCGTCTTTCCGAGCGTCTGTTTAACAACAAGCCGGACGAACATCTGGATTACAGCAACATCCCGACCGTGGTCTTCAGCCACCCGCCAATCGGCACCGTCGGCTTAACCGAGCCGCAGGCGCGCGAGCAGTACGGCGACGATCAGGTGAAAGTGTATAAATCGGCGTTTACCGCGATGTATACCGCGGTCACCTCGCACCGTCAGCCGTGCCGCATGAAGCTGGTCTGTGTGGGCCCGGACGAGAAGATCGTTGGCATCCACGGCATAGGCTTTGGCATGGACGAGATCCTGCAGGGCTTCGCAGTGGCGCTGAAGATGGGCGCAACGAAAAAAGACTTCGATAACACCGTGGCGATCCACCCCACTGCGGCAGAAGAGTTTGTAACAATGCGTTGATATTGATGCCCCTCTTCAAAGGGGCATTTTTTTAACATTCATAAATCGTTGCAAAACGAATGCTCCGAAAATCGTGATCTACCGCACATATCCCTCCACATCCACCGAAGCGAATGTCTACGCTTATAAGACGCCCGGAAAAACCTGTCTTTTAGAACACACAACCGGAGGTCCTTATCACCATGTTCAACCAGAAACTACAGGCTACCGAGAACATCGAGTTCGAGATTGCAGAAGAGCTGCGCTACGAGACCGATCCCTGCGAGTTGAAACTGGATGAAATGATTGAGGCGGAGCCGGAACCCGAAATGATCGAGGGGCTACCTGCCTCCGATGCCCTGACGCCTGCCGATCGTTATCTTGAACTGTTCGAACATGTGCAGTCGACACGGCTGTTTGCGGACAGCAAAACTTTCCCAGACTGCGCGCCGAAAATGGACCCGCTGGATATCCTGATCCGCTACCGTAAAGTGCGTCGTCATCGGGATTTTGACCTGGCGCGCTTTGTGGAGAATCACTTCTGGCTGCCGGAGGACTACAGTAAAGAGTATGTCTCTGATCCCGGCTTCTCCCTGAAAGAACACATTGATAACCTGTGGCCGGTGCTGACGCGCGAGCCGCAGGATCACATCCCGTGGTCGTCGCTGCTGGCGCTGCCGCAGGCCTATATTGTGCCCGGCGGGCGATTCAGCGAGACCTACTACTGGGATTCTTATTTCTCCATGCTGGGGCTGGCAGAAAGCGGTCGTAACGATCTGCTGAAATGCATGGCCGATAACTTCGCCTGGCTGATTGAGCGCTACGGACATATCCCGAACGGCAACCGCACCTACTACCTCAGCCGCTCCCAGCCGCCGGTTTTTGCCCTGATGGTGGAGCTGTTTGAAGAGGACGGCGTGCGCGGGGCGAAGCGCTATCTTGAGCATCTCAAGATGGAGTACGCCTTCTGGATGGACGGGGCGGACTCGCTGCTGCTCAACCAGGCCTATCGCAGTGCGGTGCGCATGCCGGATGGCTCATTGCTCAACCGCTACTGGGACGATCGTGATACGCCACGGGATGAATCCTGGATTGAGGACGTTGAAACCGCCCGTCATTCCGGTCGTCCGCCGAACGAGGTGTATCGCGACCTGCGCGCCGGGGCAGCCTCAGGATGGGATTACTCGTCCCGCTGGCTGCGCGATCCTGCGCGGCTGGCCAGTATCCGCACGACGCAATTTATCCCCATCGATTTGAACGCATTCCTGTTCAAACTGGAGAGCGCTATCGCCAATATCTCAGCATCGAAAGGGGATAAAGAGACGGCTGATCTGTTCCGCCAGAAAGCCAGCGACCGGCGCGCGGCGGTGAACCGCTATCTGTGGGACGAAGAGAACGGCTGTTATCGTGATTACGACTGGCGCCGTGAAGCCCTGGCGCTGTTCTCTGCGGCCAGCATTGTGCCGCTGTATGTGGGCATGGCGACGCATGAGCAGGCTGAACGGCTGTCCGATGCCGTTAAAGCCCGTCTGCTCACGCCGGGCGGTATTCTCGCCACCGAATATGAAACAGGTGAGCAGTGGGATAAGCCGAACGGCTGGGCACCGCTACAATGGATGGCGATCCAGGGGTTCAAGCAGTACGGCAACGACTCGCTGGGGGATGAGATCGCCTGGAGCTGGCTGCACACGGTAAACCATTACTACAAAACCCATCATAAGCTGATTGAGAAGTACCACATCGCCAGCAGCACGCCACGCGAAGGTGGCGGGGGGGAGTATCCGTTGCAGGATGGCTTCGGCTGGACGAATGGGGTGGTGCGGCGGTTGATTGGGTTATATGGTGAACCTTGAGCCTTGCCCCTCACCCTAACCCTCTCCCCTGAGGGGAGAGGGGACTTAACGGTGCGGCCTTTTCTCCCTCGCCCCTTTGGGGAGAGGGCCGGGGTGAGGGGGAAAAATAATCAGCGGATCACTTCATAAATGGCAGTCTGGATGGACTGCCATTTTTTTGTACTGGCATCGGGCTGCGTCTTCGCGCGGCGCGTTGCCATATCGGCGTCGTGCTGCTGACGTTTCACTACCGCCGGGACGGTACAGAATGCTTTCAGGTACTGCTTACGCATAGACGTCAGCGATTCGCCGTTCGCCATCGCATGGCTAAGCGTATTAATAAAGCGTCGGCAGGGCTTTTGCTCTGTCATTTGCAGGCGGTAGCGCAACATCACTTCCAGCACGTCATCGTAGCCTGCCGACAACGCCTCCTCCGTCCATGACATTTTCCAGTCCATGCCGCCCTGCAAGAACAGGAGCGCCACGCGGGTATCATTGCGGCTAATCGCTGAACGGAAGTTGTTTTCATCCCAGGTGACACCCATGCGCGTCAGCGTTTCTCGCGAGGAAGGCGTTTCGCGCATCTCCTGCACCGGCGCGGGAGATGCCGTGCTGGCCACAGTCGGCTGCGGTTTACTGCTGGTTACCAGCCAGGCTCCTCCCACGACAATCGCGATAACCATCACGCCAACCGCTCCCCACAGCACGCCGGAAATCAGCTGTTCGCGCTGCTCTGGCGTACGCGCGGCGCGCTGAGTCGGTTTCTCTATGCTGTCACGCACTTCAAACAGATCGCCGCCTGTTGTGCGGTCTATTTTTTGCGCCTTTTCCCAGAATGCATGCAGCTCGCTTTCATCCACCGCCATCAGCGCCGCCGGGTTAACGCGTGTCCGCCCTTCCTCAAACGCGCGCTGAACGGAGCGGGTGATCTGCGTGTAATAGCTGTCGAGCAGCTGGATTTGCGCCCCGCTCAACGGCTGCTGCACGGTGATGCTGTTGCGGATTTGACGGATATCTTCGAGGAAGGTTTGCAGGGTTTTGCGGGGTTCTACCAGCAGCGTCAGCATGTCCGGGGCGTTAAACAGCGACGCGTAGTAGCGGCTAAATTCTTTCTTATCCACCAGCAGCTGGGCCAGCTCACTAAATAACATGCCGCTCAGAACATCATTAATTTCACCGTTTTTCAGCCAGCGACGCACACGTTCAGCATTAAACAAGGTCTTAAGATGATTATTCAGCCGCACCGGATCGGGCCATGCCTGCTGTATCAATCCTTTTATCATCAGCTCAATGGCACGCACCTGTTTCTGCGCCTGGAGCTGGCTCGCCTTGTCTGGCACCCTCCCGGTATCGTAGGTCAGAAGGGGCTGTTGCAGACGCAGATATTCAAGGGATGTGACGAAGCGCATCGCCGCAATCAGCTGGTTTTCGCTGACATCCTGCCCGCTTTCATACTGGGGAACGCGCTGCTGAAGCAAGCGTAATTGCAGCGTAATGGCCGTCATTTCCGCATCATTCAGGTTCAGCTTTCTGGCTACGGCACCCCACCCGCCCAGCCCCAGGCGGGCGCTATCCAGTTGTTCCAGAAACCAGCGTGGATCTTTTCCTTCAGAAACATGTACATTCAACAGAAGTAAGATTTCAACAGACGCCTGGCGGATCGCCGCCAGACAGTGTTCAAACTGTTCGCGGGTATGATGCGATGAGCTAATCATCATTGTTTTCCTTGAGAGACAATGAGTACCGCCAAAGCGGCATTAAAAGTCGTTTTTCTTTTTATTTATAGGAGGTTAAACATACCTGACTTTCTGTTGAAATAAAGTGACAACCCTATAATCATTTGCAATGTCTCCGGAGGATCGTCATGCCCGCCTTAACCACCGCGCGTCTCACCTGCTTGCCGCTGCAAGAGCAAGACTGGCCCTTTTTTCTGTCGCTACAGCAAAATCCTGACGTGATGCGTTTTGTCGCCCATGAGCGTAGCGAGGCTGACATTCGGGAGGCCTTTGAGTCTCGTCTGTTGCCGTGGGCACCGGGCAGCTCGCACTGGCTCTGCCTTATGGTGCGTGAGACGGCCAGCCAGACGCCGCTGGGCGTAACCGGCTATGTGCACCGGGAAGCAGATTGTGCCGAAGTCGGTTTTCTCTTTGCGCCCTCTGCGCAGGGGAAAGGTTACGGCTTTGAATCTCTGCGGGCGGTGTGTGATTTCGCGCTGACCCAGGGCAATATCCGTCGGCTCACCGCGACCGTGACGGCGGGAAATATCGCCTCAAGGCGACTGCTGGAAAAAACAGGTTTTCAGCTGGAAGGTGAGTTGCGCGAGAGTTATTTCCTTTCAGGGCAATGGCATAACGACTGGCTATTCGGTTTACTGAAAAAGGAATATCCGTTCAGTAAAACCTGATCAACGGCCATTTGGCGGATATTCCCCGGGCTGTTTTCCCTTTATAGTTCCGCCATAAAGAGGAAACGCTTATGACGGGTTATGCAATGCAGATATCTTCTGCTGCAATCGCATTAATTAAAAAACAGCAGGGTCTTTCCCTGGAGAAATACCGTGACGAAAAGGGAATATGGGTTATAGGTTACGGTCACGTGATTCGCCAGTGGGAAAAATTTAACGGCCTCATCACGCCGACTGAGGCGGAGAATTTGCTTTTCAATGATATTCATTTATGTGAGTCGCTGCTGCGGGAAATGAACAAACGCCCATTAACCCAACAGCAGCATGATGCACTGGTATTAACGCTCTTCAGTTTTGGGGAAGATCCCCCTCTGCCAGAGAAGATCCTTCAGGCCGTCGCCCGGGTATAGTACATCGCGGCCTGCGTCCGGTTTTTGACATCAAGACGACGGAAAAGCGTCTCAAGATGGGCTTTTACCGTTGCCGCACTGATATTGAGATTACGACCTATCTCTTTATTTGACTCTCCGGCCGCCAGTAATTTCAATACCTCACGCTGGCGCTCACTTAACAATGACAGCTCATCATGAGAGGAGTGCTGGTTCATCCACTCGCCGGGAAAACAGACCATCCCTCGCGATACAGAATCCAGCACGGCGGAAAAGCGTTCGGGATTCGCATTACGAGGGATTATTGCCACCACGTTGCGCTGTAGCATTTGCTCAACCCAGCGAGGCTCTTTTTTCGTTAACACCAGCACCACGCGCGCTGTTGGAAAACGATTCATAATCTCTTCCGGTAAAGCCACACCGTTATCATGAATTAAATACCCATCTATCATGACGATAGCGGAAGGTGACGCGGATAAGTGTGCCCATAATTCATCAGTCTGACGAGTTCCTGTCAAATCTATTTCCGGAATTAATTTCTGCAAACTGCACTTCGCTCCATGAATAAATAATGACTGCCTGTCAAACATGATTACTCGCATCGTATTACTCCTCTGAGAATAGCGAAGGGGGATTCTACAGAGGCATTTTTTAAGAAAAAACTCAATGAATGGAGAGGTTACAATTCACCCAGCTCTCTTTATATCTTTCATCATTTAGACACACCTGCTTTAAGGATTTCCTTAAGAGGGTTCCTTCCCCCTTAAGTCTGAACATTACAGGAACATACCGCCTGAAACTTCAATACGTTGCGCATTCATCCAGCCCAGTTTGTCACTGAGCAACGCCGCAATGGCGTCACCGATATCATCGGGCAGGCCCACCCGTCCCAGCGCCGTCTGCGAGGCCAGCAGCTGGTTAAGCTCCGCATTATCCCTTACGCGTCCGCCTCCAAAGTCGGTTTCAATCGCGCCAGGCGCGATGATATTGACGGAAATTCCGCGCACGCCAAGCTCTTTTGCCTGATAGCGGGTCAGCACTTCCATCGCCCCTTTCATTGCCGCGTAAGTCCCTGAACCTGGCTGAGTAAAACGGGCCAGTCCGCTTGAGACGTTCAGGATCCGTCCTCCGTCTTTTATGAGCGGCAGCAGCTGTTGTGTGAGGAAAAACGGACCTTTGAAGTGAATATTCACCGCATCATCAAACTGCGCTTCTGTCGTCTCGGTATAGGGTGCGTATAACCCTGTACCTGCGTTGTTCACTAAATAGTCAAAGGTGTCACGTTGCCAGACGTGTGTAAGGGTTTCCTTCACCTGTTGAGCGAAGCGCGCAAAACTTGCCGTATCGCCGACGTTAAGCTGCAATGCTGCCGCTTTTCTACCTTTTCCCTCAATTTCGCGTACAACTTCCTGCGCCTCCTGCTGACTGCTGTTCCAGGTCAGGATGATATCTGTCCCTTCCGCAGCAAGCTTCAAAACCGCATTTTTACCCAGGCCGCGGCTACCGCCCGTCACTAATGCAATACGTTCACGCATAATTCACCTCGTTTCGACTGCGATGAAGATTGAGAATGAGCTTATTAGATGGTAAAAAATCAATAAATAGTGCCGCCAACGCTTCACTGTTTCATTTCAAATAACAATGACCCATATCTATGGATAAAATATACGCAATGCAGCTTTTCCTTCGCGTCGCGGAACTGGAGAGTTTTACCCGCGCGGCGGAGACGTTAAGCCTGCCGAAGGGGAGTGTCTCGCGGCAGATCCAGGCGCTGGAGAACGCGCTTGGCACTCAACTGCTGCACCGCACTACCCGCCGCGTCAGCCTGACGCAGGACGGCATGGTTTATTACGAACGCGCAAAAGATCTGCTGATGAATCTGGACGAACTGGACGGCATGTTTCTGCACGACCCTTCCACCATCAGCGGTCGGCTACGTGTAGATATGCCCGTTGCCATTGCACGAAATGTCGTCATTCCGAAACTGCCTGCATTTTTACAACAGTTTCCCGGCATTGAGCTTGAGCTGAGCAGCAGCGATCGTCTGGTCGATGTCATCCGCGAAGGATTTGACTGCGTGGTTCGCGTGGGAAACTTGAAGGACTCCGGGCTTATCGCCCGCCCGCTTGGGAAGCTTTCAGTGATTAACTGCGCCAGCCCGGATTATCTCACGCGATTCGGCTACCCTGAGACGCTGGATGATTTGGGCTCACACGCCCTCATTCATTACTCCGCCACGCTGGGCACCCGTCCTCTGGGTTTTGAGTATTTCAACGGCAGCGCGACCCAGTGGATAAAAACGGGAGGCGTTTTGACGGTTAACAGCACGGAAACCTACCAGGCCGCCTGTATCGCCGGGCTTGGCATTATTCAGGTCCCGCGCGTCGGGGTGCGTGATGCCCTGCGCACGAAAAAACTCGTTGAGATCCTGCCGCAATATCGGGCTGAACCAATGCCCGTCTCCCTCATTTATCCCCACCGCCGTAACCTCTCCCGTCGGGTGCATGTGTTTATGGAGTGGCTTACCGAACTCACAAAAAGTTACGTGGACTAGTCGCAAGCTATAATTCAGTAACATCCAGCTCAACGAAAAGGAAAATGCGCGTGACGCCGGAAAATAACCCGCAACGACCGACTCAACATTTAGATTATGAACCCATCAAAAAGATGGATAACGAGCCTGAAGCGCCGAAGGAGCCTGGAACGACCAGCAAAGCGCTGGGCACCGTGACCGGCATAGCCGAAAAAATTCAGCAGATACCCGCGATTGCTCACCTGATCCGCGCCGCTGAGCGCTTTAACGACCGCATGGGAAATCAGTTTGGCGCGGCGATCACCTACTTCTCTTTCCTGTCGATGATCCCCATCCTGATGGTGTCGTTTGCTGCCGCCGGTTTTGTTCTGGCGTCTCACCCGACGCTGTTGCAGGACATCTTCAATAAGATCCTGACCAACGTCAGCGACCAGACGCTCGCCACGACGCTCAAAAGCACCATCAATACCGCCGTGCAGCAGCGTACCACCGTGGGTATCGTCGGGTTGCTGATTGCGCTCTATTCCGGGGTTAACTGGATGGGCAACCTGCGTGAGGCCATTCGCGCCCAGTCGCGTGACGTCTGGGAGCGTACGCCGCAGGATCAGGAGAAGATATGGGTGAAGTATTTGCGCGACTTTATCTCGCTGATTGGTCTGCTGGTGGCGCTGGTCATCACGCTCTCTATCACCTCGGTCGCCGGTTCTGCGCAGCAGATGATTATCTCCGCGCTGTATCTGGACTACATTGAATGGCTGAAACCGGCCTGGCGCGGTATAGGGCTTGCTATCTCCATCTTTGCTAACTACCTGCTGTTCTTCTGGATCTTCTGGCGTTTGCCCCGCCATCGGCCGCGCAAGAAGGCGCTGATCCGTGGGACGTTGATTGCCGCCATTGGCTTTGAGGTGATCAAAATTGTGATGACCTATACGCTGCCATCGCTGGTGAAGTCCCCCTCCGGCGCGGCCTTTGGTTCGGTGCTGGGGCTGATGGCCTTCTTCTATTTCTTCGCACGCCTGACGCTGTTCTGTGCCGCGTGGATCGCCACCGCAGAGTATAAAGACGACCCGCGCATGCCGGGAAAAACCCACCACTGATGTCCTGTCGGGCTGATATTTCAGCCCGATTCATCATTTCAGCATATAAATCCAGACCGTAACTTTTATTTAACTCAAAACCAGTTTTAATGACTGATATTTAAAATGTGTGAAGCATTTCATGGAAGTGTTTTCGCTGGCCTGAAAATTATCCGCTTTTTGTTGCTTTTATGACCATGTCACGCCTTTGTTACAGATTGAAATGTCGCTTTTGCTGTGCCTAATATGGCCCTTCGTTCGTCCAAAAATAAGAAAATATTATGCAAGCAACAGCCACCACACTTAACGAAGGGGCGGAACACGTTCCGGTCAACTCCCGCAATAAAGTCGTCGTCGCATCGCTGATTGGCACCGCCATTGAGTTCTTCGACTTTTATATTTACGCCACCGCTGCGGTCATTGTCTTTCCGCATATTTTCTTCCCACAGGGCGACCCGACGGCAGCCACGCTACAGTCTTTAGCTACCTTTGCTATCGCCTTCGTTGCGCGTCCTATAGGTTCAGCGGTCTTTGGCCACTTTGGCGATCGCGTCGGTCGTAAAGTGACGCTGGTTGCCTCGCTGCTGACGATGGGGATCTCCACCGTCGCCATCGGCCTGCTGCCGACCTATGAAACTATCGGCATTCTGGCGCCTGTGCTGCTGGCGCTGGCGCGCTTTGGTCAGGGCCTGGGGCTGGGCGGGGAATGGGGCGGCGCGGCGCTGCTGGCGACCGAGAACGCCCCGGCGCGTAAGCGTGCCCTGTATGGCTCTTTCCCACAGCTGGGCGCGCCGATTGGCTTCTTCTTCGCGAACGGCACCTTCCTGCTCCTCTCCTGGCTGCTGACCGATGAACAGTTCATGAGCTGGGGCTGGCGTATTCCGTTCGTCTTCTCTGCCGTGCTGGTGCTGATTGGCCTGTACGTGCGCGTGTCGCTGCACGAGACGCCGGTCTTCGCTAAAGTCGCCGCGGCGAAAAAGCAGGTTAAAGTTCCGCTGGGGACGCTGCTGACCAAACACCTCCGCGTGACCGTGCTGGGTACGTTCATCATGCTGGCGACCTACACGCTGTTCTATATCATGACCGTGTACTCCATGACCTACAGTACCGCCGCCGTACCGGTCGGACTGGGCCTGCCGCGTAACGAAGTGCTGTGGATGCTGATGATGGCGGTTATTGGATTTGGCGTGATGGTGCCCATCGCGGGCCTGCTGGCGGATAAATTTGGCCGTCGTTCAAGCATGATCGTCATCACCTCGCTGATCATCCTGTTCGCACTGTTTGTCTTCCCGCCGCTGCTGGGTTCAGGTAGCCCTGCGCTGGTGATGGCGTATCTGCTGATTGGTCTGAGCCTGATGGGGCTGACCTTTGGCCCAATGGGCGCGCTGCTGCCGGAGCTGTTCCCGACTGAAGTGCGTTATACCGGCGCGTCGTTCTCCTATAACGTTTCGTCTATTCTGGGCGCCTCGGTGGCCCCGTATATCGCCACGTGGCTTCAGGCGAACTATGGTCTGTTCTATGTGGGTGTCTATCTGGCGGCCATGGCAGCGTTGACGCTGATTGCGCTGCTGCTGACGCACGAAACTAAGCATCAGACTCTGTAAGCGAATGCCGGGTGGCGGCTACGCCTTACCCGGCCTACGATTCACATGTAGGCCGGGTAAGCGCAGCGTCACCCGGCAAGAACAGGCCACACCTTACTTCTTCATCTGCGACAAAATCGTCCGACACTGATTCGCTTCGCCTTCTGACGGCGAAATCAACGCCAGCAGCGCCGCCGCAGGGGTGACCAGCGTGGCGAGGGCGGCGGCAACCGCACCGCGCGCAATCAGCGGCCCGGCCTTCACGCCCGCCTGCGGATCTTTGAAGGTCCCGCGAACGTAGAGCGGCGAGCGCAGGGTGATGATGCGAATGCCTTTACTTTCCGGATCGATGGTTAAATCCAGCTGCTCGGACGCCATGCTGGCGGTACCGGTGATGTTGATAACCGCGTTTTCCGTGTCGAATGCGAAAATCTGCGGACGCGCCACACCGTTGACCAGGTCCACGTTTGCCGCCGCGCAGTTCACGCGCACTTCATCGTCTCCGAAGATTTGTCCGACGATGAAGTTACCGACGTTCAGCCCCAGGATCTCCATCAGGTTACGGCTCACCAGCCCGTCGTTCATCAGCAGCTTCAGGTTGCCGTTTCCGCTGCCTAACAGCGCGGCCACAGAGTTACCCGTGCCGCGAATATCCGCATCGCCGTTCATCTCACCGAGGGTTTTCTGCATCAACTCCACGTCCGGCATCAGCTCTTTCAGCTTCAGACGACGCGCCTGGATCTCCGCCCTTCCCTGCATCGGCTTTTTATCCCCCTCCAGGTGGATATTCGAGGAAATGGTTCCCCCGGCCATGCCAAACTTCAGCGGTTGCAGGCGCAGATCGGCGTTTTTCAGGATGATATGGGTCGAGAGGTTGCTCAACGGCAGCGTGCTGCCATGCTCAATTTTACGTCCTTTGAAGCGCACGTCCGCATCCATTACGTCCCACTTGTCGGTTTCGAAGCGGTCATAGGGCAGCACTTTACCCGCAGGCTGAGCGTCCTTTTTGACCTCTTTTGACTTCGTGCCTTTACCCGAATCTACGCCAATCAGCGGACCAAGATCGGCCAGACGCAGCTGGCGGGATTCAACGTCCCCCTCCAGTTTCGGGCGCGGTTTTCCGGTGGTGTAGGTCAGCGTGCCGTGTATATCGCTATCGCCGATGCGGCCGTTGAACCCCCGGTAGTCAAAGACGGACGATTTTTCAGCGTCGATTTTTGCGACCAGCCGCCCGTCCGTTTCAAACGGCGGGGTATCCGGCAGCAGCACGCCGGTGAGATCGTACAGTTCACCCAGCGAATCCCCGGCAAACTTAAGCTGGAGGTCGACGCCGCCCATGTTCATCGGGTCGTTAACCGTGCCCACGAACGCCACGCGGGTATTGCCCGAGCGGAAGTCCGCCTGCACCGGGAATGGCGTACCCTCGCTCCTGAGCGCCAGCATACCGCCGATTTTGCCTTTACCGGTCAGTGGCTGGCCGTTGTAGCGCCCTTTCGCTGTCAGGCCGAAGACGTAATCGCCGGCTTTGCTGTCATCGCCTTTGGCTTTGCTGCCCGTCACTTCGCTAAACGGCAGCGGCTTGCCCAGCGGATCGACGAGGATCTCCACGTCAGCCTTACTTACTTTATCGTCAATGGCGATCCGCCCCCGATCGAACAGAATATTGTCGAGGCGGAAAGACCACGAAGAGGGCTGCGCATTCGGATCTTTATCGCCGCTGCTGGCGAGATCGAACGTCCAGTTGTTGGTTTTCTCCGACAGGCGAATCAACCGCGCGTCGGGCTGCTGAAGTTTGATCCACGGCAGATACACCGTTTTGGTTAACAGGGCTAACGGCGCCAGCGTGGCTTCCACGCGCGGCAGGTGGATCATGGTCACTTCGGGGATGTCCGGCGGGTTGCCAAGAATGATGTCGTCAGCGTGAACGTGCGGCCAGGGCACCCAGCTTCGCCAGCCGGTTTCCTCTTTCTGACGCTCCCACACGACCCCCAAATCGCCACGTATTGCGAAGGGGCGGTTTAGCTCGGTCGAGACTTTCTGGTTGATGGTCGGTTTGAGGCGGTTCCAGTCAAACGTGGCGATAATGATGATTAAGACCACGATCAGCAACAAGAAAATCCCTGCTGTCCAGGAAATCACCCTGGTTGTTTTTGTCATTGTTGTCCCCTTTCCTGATGAACTTGCCTTTAAAACTATAGTTCAGACAAAGGGAAGCGGGCAGATCAGAGGGTGGTTATCACCTTTTCCAGGGTATCCATGGGGACAGGACGAGAGAGGAAATAACCCTGTGCCGCCGCTGCCGGAGAATTTTGCACGTCGCGCCACTCTTCCAGCGTCTCTACGCCTTCCACAATGACGCCCTGGCAATAGCGGTTCATCAGTTGCAGGAGCATCGTAAACAGGTTCCGTCCTTCCGGTGTCTGGCGCAGCATGATAAACAGATCGCGGGCCACTTTGATGTAGTCATAACGCACTTCGCTCAGGGCGGAGAAGTTGGCCATACCGGTACCGAAATCATCCAGCCACAGCGGGCCAAACTCACACATCGAGGCAAATGAGGAGTCCTGCGGCAGCTGAACATGTTCCACCAGCTCGAAGCGCATCCACGGCAAGGTGGCAATCAGCGCCTGCAGCGTCGCATTCTGACGTAACGCCATCAGGGTTGGGCCATCCACGTTCACCGAAGCCAGAATACCGTGCTGCTCGAAGAACGCCTGCTTCGTCGCCAGCATTCTCAACTGCTCTTCCAGCACGTCGATGCGCTGACGCACGGCAACCTCCGCAAAATAGCGGTCCGGCGCGATACGCTGCGAAGGGTTCGATGGATGAGTGACGACCGTTAACACCTCAATTGCCATTAACCGACCGTCAGTACGGTAGATAGGCTGATAGGTATACGCTCGCTCACATTGCAGCCAGTAGCGATGCTCCTGCAAGTTCTCAATACTTGCCTCAGGCGTAGTGCTCAGCCGCTGGATAACCTGCTCTGACTTCATTTCGGATGTCCTGTTGTATGGGATAGCCTTTCTGGACTCGTCACTGAGTTATCGGCCCGCCAGGTGAGAACTTTATGTTCAATTCAGCGGGAAAATGAAATTAAGATGACAGAAATATGCCGGAACACGCGCTGGCTCAAAAAAAATAATGGAACGTCGTTTTAATATGGTTGACCGTAAAAAACACACAGCGCACACTACCCTTAATTACTCTGTTCAGGTTCACGACTATGTCTAAGAAAATTGCCGTGATTGGCGAATGCATGATTGAGCTGTCCCAGAAAGGCGCGGAAGTCAGCCGCGGTTTTGGCGGCGATACATTGAACACCTCCGTTTACATTGCCCGTCAGGTCGCCCCCGACGCGCTGAGCGTGAGCTACGTTACCGCGCTGGGAACGGACAGCTTCAGCCAGCAGATGCTGGAGGCCTGGCAGGGTGAAAACGTTGAAACTTCGCTGATCCAGCGAATGGAAAACCGTCTGCCGGGTTTGTACTACATCGAAACCGACAGTACCGGCGAGCGCACCTTCTATTACTGGCGTAATGAAGCGGCTGCCAAATTCTGGCTGGAAAGCGATGCCGCCGCTGCGATTTGCGAAGAGCTGGCCACCTTCGATTACCTCTACCTGAGCGGGATCAGCCTGGCGATCCTGAGCCAGCAGAGCCGTGAAAAGCTGCTGTCACTGCTGCGCGAATGCCGTGCCAACGGCGGTAAGGTGATTTTCGATAACAACTACCGTCCGCGCCTCTGGGCCAGCCGCGAAGAGACGCAGCAGGTGTATCAGCAGATGCTGGAATGCACCGATATCGCCTTCCTGACGCTGGACGATGAAGATGCCCTGTGGGGTGAAAAGCCGGTTGATGAGGTCATCGCCCGGACGCAGGCCGCTGGGGTCAGCGAAGTGGTGATTAAGCGCGGGGCGGAGTCTTGCCTGGTGGCGGTGGCGGGTGAAGCCGTGAAAGAGGTGCCGGCGGTGAAGCTGGCGAAAGAGAAAGTGATTGATACCACTGCGGCGGGCGATTCTTTCAGCGCGGGGTATCTGGCGGTACGTTTGACGGGAGGTACGCCAGAAGCGGCAGCGCAGCGCGGACACTTGACGGCCAGCACGGTGATTCAGTATCGCGGAGCGATTATTCCGCGCGAGGCGATGCCTGCTTAAGGAATGGGCGGGCTGATGCCCTCACCCTAACCCTCTCCCACAGGGCTGAGGGTTCCCCACAAATTAATGCGAGCACTGAGCAATCCCCTCGCCCCTCCGGGGAGAGGGTAGGGTGAGGGGAACATACGGCGGTGGTGGTCATTCCGTTCACTTTATGTTCCTTGCTACTCTGTAACGACATGACCGGTGAACGTGCCAGGGTGGCTCAGTCGCCACCACCCTGGCGACCCGGGCTCTCGGCGCATCCCTGCGCCTCGCCCCGGCCTGCAGGAAACGCCTCAGCGATTTACAGCCGGACCAGGGCATCGCTGACAGCCCTCAGTCATTTAGAAAGCAACTTTATTGCTTCTGCATAAAATCCCTCAGCCCACAGGGAGAGGGAACGCAGGGCCTTACTGGCCCTGCGGAATATCGCTCGCATCCTGGTGCAAATCATCGGCCGCCGCCTGTACTGGCTGCGACGGCGTCGCCATGATGGCGTTCCAGGTGGCCTTTAACTCTTTCATGTCATATTCCGGCTCACCTTTCGGCTGCAACAGAATCAACGCCATATCCTGAGACAGCTGCTGCCGCAGATCCTGATTCAGCATCTCCACGGTCAGACCGTTCAGGAAATCCTGACGCAATTTCTGATACTGCTCCGGCGCGATATCCACGACCTGATTCTGTAAGGAGCGAATGCGCTGGCTGATTAAGATATCGGTATCGGCGCGGGCATAGGTGGCAAACAGTTTCTGCAATTCGAGGGATTTCTGCGCCACCAGGGCGTTAAATTCCTCTTCAGACAGGCCCTCTTTACGCACTTTAGCCAGCTCTTTCGCCACCACGCCGAGATTCGCGTTCAGCTTATCACCCGGCGATTCGACGTTAATGGCGCACTGGGCGCGCTGGAACAGCACGCGGCAGTCAAAGCCCAGACCAATGTCTTTCACGTTGTTCTTGCTGAGCGTCTGCTGAACATGCCAGAACAGCGCTTCACGCGCCAGGTCCGCACGCCAGTAACGCAACAGCGCCGAGGACTCGCGGATCGGCTGCCAGGCGGTATCCCACATCATCGAAAGACGATCCTGACGCACGGTATCCGTCATGATACTGACCGTCTCAGGACGCAGCGGGGACAAAGTAGGAACAGGGGCGGGCGTTTCACGCTTCCCTTTTAGATCGCCAAAGGCTTTGTTGATCTGCTCTATCACCGCACGGCTGTCCACGTTGCCCACTACAATGAGGGTCATGGCATCCGGGGTGTACCACTGCTGGTAGAAAGATTTCACCTGCTCTGGATCCACCGGCTGTTTCAGCGGTTCTGCCGGGTCGTGGCCAAGCAGCGTGGACCCTTTCAGGCGGTAGCGCCACCAGCCTTCTTTGGTATCCGTCGGCCAGGTCGCCACCATGTCGCTGTTGCTCAACGCATAGTTTACGGTCTCAGGCGTAATCGCCAGTTTGCCGGTGGCATCGGAAAGATAGGTCAGCGCTTCTTTAAGCAGATCGTTACGGTTGTTGGGCAGGCTCAGATTAAACATGGTGTAGTCATAGGAGACCACAGCCGGGGGCAGCGGACGTTTAGGATCGATGGCCTGTTGCCATAAAGAACGCACCTGAACCGCCTGCAAACTGCCGCTCTGGGTGAGCGCCAGTCGAGGAATAAAATGGCTTAAGCCGGTCTGCTGGGTGCTTTCAGTGAGGGAGCCGGTATTCACAGCCAGACGAATTTCAATGCGATCGCTCGGACGTTGCGGAGTGGATAACACCTGCCACTGGAATCCGTTCGCCAGTGTTCCCTGTTGCCAGGCCGGGTCTGGCTGGAGCGCATCTGCCTGCACATAACTGGCTGCTGCCATCATCAGCAAACCGCCGGTTAAGAGTCGAATTTTTGTGCCCTGCATGTGAACCCCTGATCAACATTCCTGGTTAAAGAGAGTGTCTCGCGACGTGAGCACTCAAAGATGACGATGAAAACCTTCCGATTAGACAGCGTGTTCAGCTAAACGTCACGGGCGGAAGCGAAATATACCCAAAAAAATTTTGTCGAAATATGACAGGTATGAGCGGTTATTATGCGCAGGTGCCCGCATCCCCACAAGGGAATACGGGCATTTATGAGGGATTAAGAGGATAAACCGGGGGTTTTGTCCTCAGATGTGCGATTATTCAGCGTATCGTTAAGTTTCTTGTGATCCAGCTCTTTTACCCACTTCGCCACCACAACCGTCGCCACACCATTACCAATCAGGTTGGTTAACGCGCGGGCTTCAGACATAAAGCGGTCGATACCGAGGATCAGGGCCAAACCCGCCACCGGCAGATGGCCAACCGCTGAGATAGTGGCCGCCAGCACGATAAATCCGCTACCCGTTACGCCCGCCGCCCCTTTCGAGGAGAGCAGGAGGACGACCAGCAGCGTAATCTGATGGAAGATATCCATGTGGCTGTTGGTGGCCTGAGCAATAAAGACCGCCGCCATCGTCAGGTAAATCGAGGTGCCGTCCAGGTTAAAGGAGTAGCCCGTAGGAATAACCAGCCCCACCACTGACTTACGGCAGCCCAGCTTTTCCATTTTATCGAGCATACGCGGCAGCGCGGACTCAGAAGAGGATGTGCCGAGGACAATCAGCAGCTCTTCACGAATGTAACGGATAAATTTGAAGATGCTGAAGCCGGTCGCACGAGCGATGGAGCCGAGCACCACCACCACAAACAGAATACAGGTGATGTAGAAGCAGATAATCAGCTGGCCAAGCTGTACCAGCGTGCCGACGCCGTATTTCCCGATGGTGAAGGCCATCGCGCCAAAGGCACCAATCGGGGCCAGACGCATAATCATGTTGATGATGCCGAAGATAACCTGCGAGAAGCTTTCAATGACGTTAAAAATCAGCTGACCTTTGCTGCCAAGACGGTGCAAGGCAAAGCCAAACAGCACGGCAAACAGCAGTACCTGGAGGATATTTCCGCTGGCGAACGCGCCAATCACGCTGCTCGGGATCACGTCCAGCAGGAAGGCAACAATCCCCTGATCTTTCGCCTGTTCAGCGTAAACCGCCACCGCTTTCGCATCCAGCGTGGCCGGGTCAACGTTCATGCCCGCGCCAGGCTGTACCACGTTGACAATAATCAGGCCGATAATCAGCGCGATGGTACTGACAATCTCGAAGTACAGCAGGGCAACCGCCCCCGTACGCCCGACCGCCTTCATGCTTTCCATGCCGGCGATACCGGTCACCACGGTACAGAAGATGACCGGCGCGATGATCATTTTGATGAGCTTAACGAACGCGTCGCCAAGCGGTTTCATTTGCGCGCCCAGCTCCGGGTAGTAGTGACCGAGCAGAATACCGATGGCGATGGCTGTCAGGACCTGGAAGTAAAGACTTTTGAAGAGTGAGGTTTTCATAGGGTGTCCCTGGAAAGAATAACTACAGGCTTTGTAAGGTTATGGTTAACCTGCGGCTTTAAAATAACACCCACATAACAGGACAGAAATAAACGGGGTTCAAATTTGAAACACAAATGTTAAGAACTTTGAGCTGGCTCGCACAAGCCAGCAACAAAATTACACTTTTGCGTTATTGCCAGCGTCGGCGAGATAGCGTCGCTCAAAGGTATCCGTCGGCACGGCGCGGCCAAACAGGAAGCCCTGACCGCTCTCCACACCCGCCGCAGCCAGCCACTCGCGCTGGGCTTCGGCCTCAATACCTTCGGCAGTCACGTGCAGGTTCAGGCTGTGCGCCATCTGGATAATGGCCTGCACCAGGCTGCAATCCTCCGGCAGCCCTTTCACAAAGGTTTTGTCGATTTTCAGGACGTCCACCGGCAGGGTTTTCATGTGCTGGAGCTGACGCAGGCCGGAATACCCCATACCAAAATCGTCAAGCGCAATGCGGATCCCGGCATTACGCAGCGGTTTCAGAATGGCGACAGCGTCGTCAGGATTGTCAATACAACGGCTCTCGGTGACTTCCAGGATCAACGTGTGGGGCTGGATGCGGTAGCGATGGATCAACTCGAGCATATCCGGCACCATAGTCGGGTGCATCAGCTGTAGCGCAGAAAGATTCACCGACAGCGGCAGCGTGATGCCCCGTTGTTGCCAGGCCGCAAGCTGGCGGCACGACTCTTCCAGCACCCAGTATCCGACGGTGACCATCAGGCCGCAGGACTCGATACGTTCGATCATCCCCTCAGGCAGCTCCCACGTGCCGTCCGGCTGCTGCATGCGCAGCAACGCTTCGGCGCTGGTCACTTCACCCGTGCGCAAATCCACCTGCGGCTGTAGCCAGAGCGCAAACTGGCGATTGTCCATCGCCGTCAGAATGTCGCTCTCTTCCGTCAGGCGCTGCTGGGCTTTTTCCATTTGCTCCGGATCAAAGAACTGGATCTGGTTTTTGCCTTTTCGGCGCGCGGTAAACGCTGCTGAGAAAGCCCGACGGTATAACTGCTCGGCGGTCAGACCACCGTAGTACATTGCGATACCAATGCTGGCACTTGGGCGTAGCTGGATACCCTGAATGGGTAGCCGCTCATTTATGACAGTGAGTACTTGCTGACCTAACGTAATAGCGTGCCACGGCTCTTTTACACCGTGCGCAATCACCACCAGGTCATAGCCGCTGACCTGGGTAAGTACCATGCGCGGCGCCAGCACAGATTTGATTTTTTCCACCAGCGTCAGTAATAGCATCTCGCGCTGGCTCTCTTTCAGCACGCCCGTCGTGTCCTGCAAGGTCTCGCAGGCAATCACCATCAGCGCGGTGGTCTGCTGGCGAGCGACGGTCTGCTCCAGCAGGGCCATTAAAAACGCTTTGTTTGGCAGGTCGGAAACCGGGAAACGGGTGGCATTATTACTGACCTCTTCCTGCTGACGCAGGACACGCTGCTGGTTGATATTGTAACTGCGGACCAGCATGCCAATTTCATCGTCGTGATGCAGACGCGGCAAGGGAAGCTGATGCCCCATGTGCTCCTGCGGAGAGAGGTCATTCAGCTCCCGGGCTATGCGGCGCAACGGATGCACAATTAACCGGTTGATGCACCACGTCAGCGCCACGCTCAACATTAAGGTTAAAAGTAAGTAAGTAGTCACTAACGTAGCAACCCAACTCATGACGAATTTATACATGCGGTACGAGTCCGCCTGTAGTACCAGATAGGCCAGCGGCTGCGGGTTAGCCGGTCTTTCCAGGGAATAGAGAGGCAGGGAAATCTGCACCGGCAGTTCAAACAGGCGCATCACCATCATCGGGACGGGACGCTCCGGGATAAAGCTCATCCGCAGCGCCTGGAACTGGTTCGGCAGCACTACGTCGGCGCGGCTCACGATACCGGCGGGCTGAATGCGTTTCAGGATGGATTCCGCCTCGGGGATATCCCCTTTCAGGATCGAGGCCGACAGGGGTTCCCGCACCGAGCGAGCAATACTTTCCAGTTGCGAAGCCGTGTTATAGCGATTCTGCTGTACGGAATGAAACAGCAAAATGACGCAGAAGATGAAGACAAACAGCATTGTGACGGCAGACACCATCGCCATCTGTTTGATCGTTAAGGAACGGCTGACACGCAAAATGACTCTCCACAAAACTCGAAGCGCAGGGCGCACCAGGGCGTAAACCTGGTGCGCCCGAGTATACCCGATAGCTGCACTTTTAAGAGAGACTTACAATTAGATTAAGCAAAAATCCGATCACCAGTCTGCATAAGGCACCAGCGGTTCCGGCGGTAAGTCCATATCACCCTGCCAGCCTGCGGCAGAATACCGAACATAGAGCAACGCATGGCTCGGGGTATAGTCTTTCGCTTCCTGAATATCGACGCCCAGACCGACAAACCAGTTGGACGTCACACGGCGTTCAACAATCGCCCTTGCGGTATAACCCGTCCCTGACGAGCTACTTCCGGTTCCCATCACACCTTTATCGGTATAACGGCCTGGCTCATTGTCCGGGATCAGCCCCTGCAACGGATAACGCATCACATCCTTTGTTTTTGAATGGGACCATGAGACGGAACCGCCCAGCTCCCATGACCAGTTCTCTGTGCGTTTACGCCAGTTCACCGGTAAGGCGAACGACACATACTCCTGGGGACTGTAGTAACCGCCCTGGCCCAGCGAATAGCCACTTAAATCCTTATCGTAATGCCAGAGCATGTTGGACACACCGACCGTCAGACGCTCGTTGTTCTGATTGATAAGCTTGTAGTAATAGCCGGTCATCCAGCGGACCCGCCAGTTATCTTCGACATTCTTCCCGGTGAGGCTGTCGGCACTCAGGCTTGACCAGATCCCGTTAGCTTCGCCTTTGTCGTAGCTCATGCTCACGCCGCCACCGGTAGCACGCACGCCGCCCCAGGTGGTGTCGGTATTAGGATCTTTTTGCCCGGCGAAGGCCAGCACCGAGCTGGAAATCGGACGACGATGGGCGTTCAGGGTGTAGCCAATCGGCCCCAAGTCGTTGCTGTAGCTCAGGCTGCCCACCACATCGACCACGTCGAAGCCCATCGGCGTTGTACCGATGTCCCACGCCCAGGTGTTGTTCTGCCAGCCGACGGCCACGCTGGCGCCGTTGGCCGACTGGTTCGTGCTGCCGTGACATGGCGTTTCGGCGCAGGTACCCCACGTTGGATCGTAGGTTCCATTGTCCGTATCAAAGGAACCGGCGTTCATATTGACCAGATCGCTACGGAAGAACATGCGGCCATCCGATAGCGGCGCATCCACCTGGAGCATAGTGGTGTGCGCTTTCAGGTCGGAATAGCCCCCCGTGCCGCTGGATCCCCAGTAGTCGTGTTGCAGCGTGACGTTCAGATCCTGCTGACGATAAAGATCGCCTGCATCGCTGCGCACGCCGCGCTTCAGCCAGTCATCTTTCTCATCGTTACGCGTGAGCCGCGTAAAGCTGTCGTTATCGGTTGGACGAGTCGTTGTGATGCCCGATGAGACCATCGCATCCTTCCAGGTGTCCAGCGCCTGCTGAGGCTGGCCGTTTTGCGCCTGGAAGCGGGCGGCATCACGCATCACCAGCGCACTTTCCATAGAAGGCGGCTGCGATTTTGCCTGCGGAAGAATGGTGTTGAAGGTCTTTTCTGCCGCGGCTGAATCGCCCAGACCGGCCTGCGCCATGGCGATCCGGCGCTGCATATTGAGGGAGAGCGGTTCGCCGTTTTGTGCCGCGGGCAGTTTCGCCAGCTCAGCGCGAGCGGCGTCCCTGTTGCCCTGAGCAAGATTGACTTCGGTCAGGCCGAGAATTGCGTCTTCGTTCTGCGGTTCCCGTTGCAGGACGGTGTTGTAGGCGGTTTTCGCGGCCTCGTGATCGCCACGCTGTTCAGCCCAGTCTGCCAGCGTTAAGTCAATACGGGTGGACGGGGGCTGCTGGCGAAGCAGCGCTTCCGCTTCCTGCTCTTTTCCACTGTCGCGCAGGCGGTTGGCGGTTTCCAGCACCTGATTACTTTGCAGGCGGTCCGCCAGCGCCTGGATGTTGCCGTTCCACTTGTCGCGCGGCAGCGTGTTCAGATGCGCCAGCGCGGCCCGGTCCCGATCGTTACCGGACAGGTACAGCCCGCTGGCGTAAACCTGATCCGGATCGCCCGGTTTCTGGCTTGCCAGCTGGCGCATCAGGTTATCTGCCTGGCTGCGCTGACCCGCGCTATACAGATCGCGTGATAGCCGGTAGGTGATCCACACGTCGCCCGGGGAAAGCGCAAGGCGTCGGCGCTGAATTTCTGCGGCCTGCGCATAGTTTCCCTGGCTTTCCAGCTGTTCAGCCTGAGCCGAGAGCTGCTCGTTCGTCAGGCTACGTTCAATATCATCAATGCTGCGGCGCTGGCTGGCAGAGAGCGACTGAATAAACTGCGTCGCCTTCTCCGGAGACTGCTCGCGATAAATATTGGCAAGACCGCGTACCGCGTTGCTGTTGCCGCTGTCCATCCGCAATGCCTGGCGATAATAGCGTTCAGCCGCGTCGTTATCTTTGCGCGCCGCCGCCGCGTCACCCAGCCCCAGGACCGCGTAGCTGTCCGTATTGTCAATGTTGCGCGCCTGCTGATAATAGCGTTCCGCCTGGGCTGTCTTGTTGGCTTTCAGGGCGTTGTCACCCTGCTGGATCAGCAGCCAGTATCGGTTAACCTTCAGCAGGCTGTCCCATTTGCCCCGGTTGTCGCTCTGCGGATCGAGGGCGATCGCCTTTTCAAACTGCGCAACCGCGCGGGCGCGATCGCCTTTCTGCGAATAGGCCTGCCCCAGCGCGCCTACGGCTTCACTGTCGGCGTGGTTGGCGCTGACTGCTTTCTGCAACTCCGTTACCGCTTTACTGCCCTGCCCGGCATCCACTGCGGCTAACCCTTCGGCTTTGGCGCGAAACGCCGGATCGGCGAGCTGTTTTTGCTGCGCTTCAAGCTGGGCGCGCGCCGCCGTCACGTTATCGCCATCGCTGAACACGCTCAGGTATTGTTGCAGCGCGGTAACGCTGGCGCTGCTGGCCGGCTGATCTTTGATCTGCTGGTACCACATGTCCGACGCCTGACTGCGGCCATTGTTCGATTTGGCCATCTCCTGTAAAACCGCAAACCCTTCATCACGCCGTCCACTCTGGAACAGAAGCTGCGCCAGCGAAGCCTGTAGCGGGGCGTTGCCCGGACTGCTGGCGTTGATTTTCTTCAGCTGATTAATGGCAAGATTGCGGCGGGCAGGCTCTTTCGCCACCACGTTCCAGTACTCCGTCGCGATGTCGCCGCTGGGCGGATTACCGTCAAACAGTTTGTCATACGCGGCAATAGCTTCCTGCGTGTGCCCGGTGGTGGCGAGCAGGCGAGCCTGCTGGAGGGCCTGGCGACCATCCGGCGTGGAGAGCAGCATGGTCGTACGGGAGGACTGGTACGCACTGGAATCGGGTGCCATTCCTTTCAGGCGATCCAGCTCTTTTTGCGCGCCCGCCGTATCCCCCTGTCGTAACAGGTAGCGGAAGCGAGCGGCAATCACGTCCGGGTTGTTGGGGTCGATCAGCTCAAGGCGATAGAGCGACTGGCGCACCAAATCCTCACGCTGGGTGGATTCCCCCAGACGAACCTGTTCCAGCAGCTGTCTCTGCTGCGGGGAGTTGGCGGCCTGGGCCAGGGGCATGAGCGCCAGGCCAAGCGATAAGGCGAGTAGATTTAGTGTGAACGTGCGCATTCCTGGCCCCAATCCGGTAGTAATTCACCTTGCGCGGTGAAACGAAAACGATGCTGATCCCACCCTTGTCCAAAGAGGGTCAGAACGTAGCTGTAATAAGCATTGTTATCGGGAAAACGATCGGCGACACGCTGGCGTTGCACCGCCTGCGCGTCCCGTTCTTGTAAAAATGGAAGCAGGGAGGCAGAAAACCCTACCGGCCCATCTCCGGTACGTTTCCCGGTCGCTACGTCCACTTTTTCCGGCGGTAAGCCTTGTTTGATTGTGGTGGTCGCCATGGGCTTGAAACGCGCCAGTAGCCGGGCTTTTTGCGGATCGTTATCGTTCATCATCCCTACCCACAGATAGACGCGAATCGCATCGTAACTGCCGATCAGGGTCGTATCCTGCTTCAACTGCCAGCCGCCCTTTTTCTGGTATTTCACCCAGTTCGGGGAAAATCCTTTTGGCGCGGTCTCCAGCAGCAGACGCAGGTTGGTTTCACGGAGCGTTGTCCACGGTGCGCCGAAACGGGTGAAATAGCTCGCAAGCTGCGGCGGCAGGTAGCTGGGGTTGAAGCGCCAGACACTCTCATCGGCAAAACCGACTTTACCCGGCAGCAGCATAGAACCCAGCCCCGGCACCTTCACCACTTCCTCACTGGCAATGCGCGTCAACAGCGCCTTACCCGTGCGTGTGTAATCGGGATTTTTCCACAGCCGCCCGGCTTCCAGCAGCGACCAGGCAATCCAGATATCGGCATCGGACGCGGAGTTAGGGTCGATAACCGCCCAGGTGTTGTCGTCCTTTTTTCCCCATAGCCACGCCGGGAGATGTTGGGCTAAATCCCCCTCGGCAAGGTTATCGCGCGTCCATGTCAGCAGCAGATCGAACGTCTTGCGATCGTTTGCTGCCAGGGCAAAGAACAGTCCATAGCTTTGCCCTTCGGAGGTGGTGATTTTGCGCGCGTCACTGGGATCAATGACGCGCCCACTTTCGCTCATATAATCCTGCTTGAACGTCTCCCAGGCAGGCCAGCGACAGGCGGCATGCAGATTCGCCGCCGCCAGCATCAACGCTGCGACTACACACCCGCGAAAGATTTTCATCACGGCTTACTCATGGTCCGGGTTAAGACGACGACGGCTGATGATTCGCAGCAGACGCCACAGTACCCACGCCAGCAATACAACGCTGAGCGCAGCCAACACGGCCAGCAGCACCGGGTGGTTAGAGAGGGCGTACCACAGGCGTTCGAACCACGGCAGATGACCGACGTAGTAGACATCCCCCACGCGCAGGCTGTTTACCCCCGACTCACGGATCACCGAGACGGAACCGAACATTGCCGCCCGTTTACCGCTGTCGTTCATGGCCGTGTTGAGCAGCTCATAGCCGCGCGGGCTGTCCGCCAGCAGGGCGATCACGCTGCGCTGGTCGTTATACGGAGACTGGAAGCCAACAATCGCAGCCATCGGACCCGTTGAGCTTACGGTCGTCCTGATATTGGCCTGGCGATCGCCGCTGTCCGGCATGATGCTCGGGAACTCGGTCTGACGCAGCGGCGTGTTGACCCATGACTGAGCCGCCTGCACCAGCAGATCGACGCGCTTCTCGTCTTTCAGCTTGTCCGGAATATTGCCGATGACCATGATATCGGCATCTTTGTTCTGGATTTGGCTACCGTCATCCGTCACCGTCACGTTGATAGCCGGTAAGCCGGTTTGCGCCCCGACGGTGCCCATGGTGTCCAGCAGCGTGGCAACCTGGCCTTCATTGGCCGCTTTTGGCATCACGACAATCGATTCAGAGAGATCAGCCATGCGGCTGAACGGGAAACTGGCGTTAGCAAACGCACGCAGATCCGGCATCGCGATAAAGTGGTAATACTTCGAGAAGTCGATTGTGGAATCATCACCAATCACCACGTGGTTTTGCACCGGCTGGAAGGTAATACAGTTTTCCACCGATCCACCCGGCATCGGGTTCATATACTGGAAGTTAAACCGCAGCTGGTTCACCGCACCGAGCTTCAGCGCCGGGATCGACACATCGGTTTTGCCATCCAGCAGCCCCTGCAATACAGGCAGACGAAGCATCAACCGGTTTGTCTCCTGGCTGCTGGTCAGGCTGAAGGATTGCAGGAACTGGTTGTTGAGGCTGATATCCATGCGCGAGCTGTCTTTGGTTACCGGCGCGGTGTAACGGTAGTTCAGGTTGATATCAATACCGTTGGTGCGCAGCAGATAGAGATCCGGCGGCAGGTTCAGCGACAGGCTGACAGGAGAAGGTTCAAGCCCGGTTGACTGCAATTGCTCTTCATAGGTTTTCAGCTCGCCGAAGGTAATCGCGCGGTCGGTGCGGACCCAGTTCGGCGCATCATAAGGCTTACGTGCCAGCAGCGGTTTCACCTCATCCACCACGACGCTATTACCGCGGAACAGGATATTGCCCTGCGCAATGCCTTTTGCCGCCTGCACCAGATCTTTATCATCACGCCCGAAGATCACCAGCAGCTTCACGTACGGATTGTCGGGGTGGCTGATCATCTCGATGGTGGGCGCTTTCACCTCTGGATGGTCCCGCAGGAATGCCGGGCGTTTGGCGTTGGTGGCAAACACAATCGCGTTTTTGTCCGGCATTTTGTCGTACATAACCGGGAAACTCTGGCCACGCCAGCCGGAGCGGGAACCAAACCAGGATGCCACGATAGAGGCCGCCAGCTGTTCGGTCACATCAGGAGAGCCCGCAAACACCATTGGCAGGTTCAGTGGACGGTTATCACGCGGGTCGAAGAACGGCACCGGGAAGGCGGAGAGATCGTTTTTCAACGCCAGCGGCTGATAGGTCATCTGAAGCGAAGAGTTACGACCAACATCCAGCCACAGGGTGCTGCTGGCCGGGTTTTCACAGACATCGCGGTAATGGCCGACAAATTCCAGACGCACGCGGTTAAAGTCGGTGATAAACAGCGGGTTAATCGGCACCTGAGCCAGGGTTTTCTTACCCAGTTGCTCTTTGGTGACGGGCAGGACGTCCATCAGCTCATCATTCAGATAGACCTTAAGCTGGGATTGCACCGGCAGCAGCGACGGCGATGGCGTGTATTCCAGGTTGAGCATCGCTTTCGACACGACTTCATCGCTACGCATACCGAATTCGACACCGCCATTTGGGTTGATGCCGCGCAGAACCATGCTGCCCGGAGGAGGCGCGATCTGGGCGAACGTCAGCTTAACGTCACGCGACGGCGTATTTTCCGCAACCACCGGTGCACTGGCTCCCGGCACGCCAGGCATAACCTGCCCAACCACCGGGTTGTCGGCGGGCAGCGTATTCCCCATCGTCGGCTGATTCGGGACGACGTTTTCCGTCTGCCCCGGCGCCGCCGTCACTACCGGATCGGTCGCTTGCGCGACGACAGGCACCGTTGGCGCGGGTGTGGTCGCTGCGTTATCAGGCGCCGCGTTAGCCACTGTTGCAGGGAGCGCACTCATCCCCATTGCCACTGCACATAACCAGGAAAGTTTTGTTTTCATCGCGTTATCATCATTGTTGAGCCATAACCGGGTCCGCCTGCTTCGCTTCATCTCGCTCAGGTCGACGCGGAATGAACGACACGACCCAGGAAACCAGTGAAGTAAGTGACCGGAAAATTAATTTCACCGACGACGGGGCAAATTCTGCAAGGTGACGATAGCCACGGAACCCCAGCTTAAGAATATCCAGCAGGCTTTCCAGAGGCTTATCCTCAGGGAAGCTGTCCTGCCAGAGAGCCCACGTATCCGCGCGGGCAAACGTACACTGCACAAAATCAATGTGTTGCTTTTTAGTCAGCGGCATCAGTTGCAGACCCACTTCATTTCCTCTCACACGCACCACCTGCGTCGGGAAGACATACTCCTGCTGGCCGCGCTTAAGCAATAGGTTGACCTTCTGCCCCTCAAGCACCTTCGCCTGACCGTTGATCTTGATACCCAGACCGCCATCCGAAAAGTCATGTACGGTACAGGAGAAGAGATGTCCATCGTCGCGGGCAATGGCCGCTGGCATGCTGATTTCGACGCGATGCGCGCGGCGAACCTGTTTGCTCTCAACCGATACCGCCACCGCGCCACCGAGGATAATCAGGTTATAAAACACCCACGCCATACTCACGAAGACCGTCAGAATTTCGTTTTCCGGGCCGTAGAAGTAGCGCCAGATCCCAACAATCACGCCCACAATATTCAGCAGCACCAGGAAGATATAGGGCCGGGAGATCACCCAGTCGACATACTCCTCTTCCACCAGCCCGCCCTTCGCGGTGACGTTGAATTTCCCTTTATGCGGGTTAATCAGCGCCACCATGGTTGGCGGCGCGATATACCAGGCCAGCACCGTTTCGTAGATTTCACTCCAGAACGAATGGCGATATTTCCCCTGAATCTTCGAGTTCGTCAGGCTGGCGTGGATCATGTGCGGCAGAACGAACAGGGCAATCATCAGCGCAGGCGCATAGATGATGTAAGCGTGAAGAAGCAGGAACGCCAGCGGCGCAGTGAGGAAGATAAGCCGTGGAATACCCGACAGGAAGTGGAACATGGCGTTGACGTAGCACAGCCGTTGCGCCAGTTTCAGTCCTTTACCCATCAGCGGGTTATCGAGGCGGAAAATTTGCACCATGCCGCGCGCCCAGCGAATACGCTGGCCGATGTGCGCCGACAGGGATTCCGTGGCCAGCCCCGCCGCCTGAGGAATGCGCATGTAGGCGGAGGTATAGCCAAGACGGTGCAGACGCAGCGAAGTGTGCGCATCTTCCGTGACCGTCTCGACGGCGATCCCGCCAATTTCATCCAGCGGTTTACGGCGGATCACCGCACAGGAGCCGCAGAAGAATGTTGCGTCCCACATGTCGTTCCCGTCCTGCACCAGACCATAGAACAGTGTGCCCTCGTTCGGGGTTTTACGAAAACGACCGAGGTTACGTTCAAACGGGTCCGGTGAGAAGAAGTGGTGCGGCGTCTGCATCATCGCCAGCTCTTTCTCCTTCAGGAACCAGCCCATGGTCATTTGCAGGAACGAGCGCGTTGGCACGTGGTCGCAGTCGAAAATAGAGACGAACTCCCCTTTGGCATATTTCAGCGCATTGTTGATGTTACCGGCCTTAGCGTGTTCATGCGTGGTACGGGCGATGTACTCGACCCCTACTTCGTCCGCGAACTGGCGGAACTCGGCGCGGCCACCGTCATCGAGGATCCAGATTTTGATTTTATCCTTCGGCCAGTCGATACCCAGCGCGGCGTAAATGGTGTTTTTCACCACCGACAGGTCTTCGTTGTAGGTCGGCACGAAGAGGTCCACCGTTGGCCACTGGGTCGTGTCTTTTGGCAGCGGCACCGGCTGTCGATTCAGCGGCCAGATAACCTGGAAGTAACCCAGCACCAGCACGATCCAGGCGTAGGTCTCAGCAAACAGCAGCACTAACCCACACACCAGGCTGACCGGATCGTCCCAGTTCAGCGTTGAGGTATATCGCCACCAGATGTAGCGGCAGGAAACGGTCAGCGACAGCACGATCAGCATCAGGGCAGAAAAACGCCCCGGAATGCGCCGCACCAGCAGCGCCACGCCCCACAGCAGGATCAGGAAGGTAAACTGTGCCAGCGGGTTGAAGGGCTGGGTAATACAGACCAGCGCCAGTATGAGCGAGAACACCACCACCACGCCGAGAATAAAACGCCGTAAGCCCGGGTGAAGGTGCCCGAGCTCTTTGTGATTATCTAAATGACCTGTTCTATCGCCAACCCGGTCGGGTAGCCGGTTAAGCCACTGGTGATAGTGTTCACGTAAGTTCTGCACGCGATCGAAGCTGCGCCAGCGGGACGTTTTTTTCTCCGCACCCGTTGAGGTCGCCAGAAGCCAGATGGACTGTATAGCGTAGCGCGCGGGATCGAGCGGACGCGGCTTGTCAGGGTTGATATGCGGATAGAGTTCACCGTGGCGCGCACGAATACGTTGCCAGCGTGGATGTTCGAGGGGGATGAACATCCACGCCAGAATCATCCAGAAGCAGCCCAGCGCAGCGCTCAGCGATGAGGCGCCGTGATGACGGTAATGGCGGTAGCGTTCACTTAAGCGCGAACTGACCGGCGGGATGAGCAACCAGTTGGTCAGGCGGCTCATACTGAACTCCCGGCAGGCTCCGGCCGTTTAGCAAAGTGCAGCAGACACCAGTTAGCCAGCGTCAGGATCTCTTCTGCCGCCAGTGAATCACTACGGTACTCCCCAAGCGGTTGTTTGGAAGCGAGGCACTCCGCCATCGCTTCGTCACGATGAATAACCATTGGCAACAGGCGGCGCTGACTCTGGAGCCAGACCTGGTACAGATCGTCCTGGATCTGGCTGCCAATGCGCAGATCGTTAATCAGAATATGGGCATTGGCAGGCATTGCCTGTTGATGCAGACGGATATGACAATTCGCATCTACGTTCGCAATGGAGAGCACATGGTCGCACTGCGACAGAAGCTGGCGGGTCAGCGACGCGGCGCCGTGCGGCAGGTCCAGCAGGATCCACTGATAGTGTCCGCTCTCTTTCAGACTCTGCAAAGCGGTGGTGAAGCGAGAGAACAGGCGCTGAAACGCAGCTTCATTCCCGCGTTCGGTTTCCGTCATCTGACCAAAGGGAAGCAAATCGAGCTGGGAGGTATAGCGCAAACCCGCATCCCGCCAGTCTTTATCGTCCAGAAGCGCGCGCCCCCAGCCGTTTTCATGCGTAAAGTCGACATTGAAAGACATGCGCAGCAAATTATCGGAGCAGGCATCAATAACCAGTACTGATTCACCTAAAACCTGTAATGACCACGCCAGCGCCGCGGTTACGGAAGTTGTACCCACTCCACCACGGACGCCCTGTAATCCTAGTACGGCCATCAATGGCTTCCTTATTGTTGTTGGGCAAACTCAGCTAATAACGGCCAACGTTTAATAGCCGCAGCCAACTGTTCCCGCTGGGAAATATCGGTGTAATCTATTTCAGGCAATGAAAAAGCCTGCGTGAGCGCCAGAAAATCGTTTTGGAATGTGTAACCCAGGCTTGGGTCGACTGGAGTTGCGGGTTCGTTATTTTGCATTCTTATTTCATCCCTTTGAGTAAAATCATAAGATTCAGATGCAGCGAGGCGTCCTGCCCACGAAATTTCATTTACATGCTAAATCTGATGTTCTTTAATTTCAATGTTAGGTTTATTTCTACGCTTTCGCTAGTAAACTGAGAGACATAGAAATTCGACGAAAAGAGGGACACCGTGGACTCCATATTTTCTATTGGCATCCAGTCATTATGGGACGAATTGCGCCACATGCCAGTCGGAGGAGTCTGGTGGGTTAATACGGATCGTAATGAAGATGCCATCAGTCTGGTAAACCAGACGATAGCGGCGCAGGGTAAGGATTACCGCGTGGCCGTCATTACGATGGGCGATGAGCCAAAGTCAATCATCAGGCTCGAAACTGACCGTGGACCCCAGACAGTACGATTATTTTCCATGCCAGCGGAGGCCGACAGTTTATACTTTTTGCCCCGCGATATTCAGTGCTCTATTGTTCCTGAACACTATTTACTGATTCTTAAATGTTCTCAAAACGGTCTACAAAATATCCCGTCTGAAAAACTGCTGAAATGGCTGGGAAGAATCAGCAGATGGGCAAAAAATCAAAATTGCACCTTATTGGTTGTTAACCCGGGCAGTAATAACGACAAACTTTTTTCACTTTTAATGAGTGAATACCGTTCCCTCTATGGCCTGGCCAGTATTCGTGTCCAGACTGACAGCCATCTTTACGACGTGGCTTTCTGGTGCAATGAAAAAGGGGTGAGCTCCCGACAGCAGCTTACCCTCAAAAATGTCGGGGACGAGTGGCATCTTGCTCAACAGGAAGAGACGGTGGTTCAGCCACGCAGTGATGAAAAGCGCGTTCTGAGTCATATTGCGGTACTGGAAGGTGCGCCTGCACTGTCTGAGCATTGGTCACTGTTCGAAACTAACGAGGCCTTATTTGATGAGGCGCGCACCACGCAGGCGGCGACCATTATCTTCTCGTTGATCCAGAATAACCAAATCGAAACGCTGGCACGGCACATTCACACATTACGTCGCCAGCGCGGCAGCGCGTTAAAAATCGTGGTACGTGAAAATAATACCAGCCTGCGCGCCACCGATGAGCGCTTATTACTGGGCTGCGGCGCGAATATGGTCATTCCCTGGAATGCTCCCCTGTCGCGCTGTCTGACGCTGATCGAAAGCATTCAGGGCCAGCAGTTTAATCGATATGTTCCGGAAGATATCAGCACCCTGCTTTCAATGACGCAGCCGATGAAACTGCGCGGCTACCAGAAATGGGACACCTTCTGCGATGCGGTGGGCAACATGATGAGCAATACGCTTTTACCGGCAGACGGAAAAGGGGTGATGGTTGCCCTGCGTCCTGTGCCGGGCATTCGCGTTGAGCAGGCGCTCACCTTGTGCCGCCCTAATCGTATCGGGGATATCATGACCATTGGCGATAATCGCCTGGTGCTGTTCCTCTCCTTCTGTCGGGTGAACGATCTGGATACCGCCCTGAACCATATCTTCCCGCTGCCTACCGGGGATATTTTCTCGAACCGCATGGTCTGGTTTGAAGATAATTTGATCAGCGCTGAGCTTGTCCAGATGCGAGCCCTGGCACCTGAAAAATGGGCCAAACCCTTGCCTGTAACAAGTGGTGCCAAACCGGTTCTGAACGCGAAACATGACGGGCATGTATGGCGTCGGGTTCCTGAGCCGCTACGCTTAATGGATGAGAACAAGGAGAGCGTTCCATTATGAATATCAGCGATATCATCCAACTGGTTGTTCTGTGCGCGCTGATTTTTTTGCCGCTTGGCTACTATGCACGCCATTCCCTGCGCCGTATTCGCGATACGATCAGATTACTGTTCGTCAAACCTCGCTATATTAAACCCGCCGGAACACTGACTCGCGCTTCAAACGTCAAGGCAAACCGAAAACATGACTAATTCTACCTATACCTCTTCAGCGCCATCGCCACTCTGGCAATACTGGCGCGGTCTGTCCGGCTGGAATTTCTACTTTCTGGTGAAGTTTGGTCTGCTGTGGGCAGGCTATCTTAATTTCCACCCGCTGCTTAATCTGGTGTTTATGGCATTCCTGCTGATGCCAATCCCGAATCTCAGGCTGCACCGTATACGTCACTGGATTGCTATCCCTATCGGTTTCGCCCTGTTCTGGCATGATACCTGGCTACCCGGCCCCGAAAGCATTATGAGCCAGGGTTCCCAGGTCGCAGGTTTCAGTGCGGACTATATGCTCGATCTGGTTGAGCGCTTTATTAACTGGCAGATGATTGGCGCGGTATTTGTCCTGCTGGTTGCCTGGCTGTTCCTGTCTCAGTGGATCCGGGTGACGGTGTTTGTCGTCGCGATTATGATCTGGCTAAACGTACTGACGCTGACGGGCCCGAGCTTCTCGCTGTGGCCAGCCGGTCAGCCGACGACAACCGTAACCACCACGGGCGGTTCCGCCGCCGCTACCGTCGCGACAGCAGGGGATACGCCTGTGGTTGGGGATATTCCAGCGCAGACGGCGCCGCCGACATCTACGAACCTGAACGCGTGGCTCTCCAGTTTTTACGCTGCGGAAGATAAGCGTCAGACGAAATTCCCGGACGCGCTGCCTGCTGATGCTCAGCCGTTTGAGTTGCTGGTCATTAACATCTGTTCTCTGTCCTGGGCTGACGTTGACGCGGCTGGTTTGATGTCGCACCCGCTGTGGTCGCATTTCGATATTCAGTTCAAAGACTTCAACTCGGCCACGTCGTACAGCGGCCCGGCGGCTATCCGCCTGCTGCGCGCCAGCTGTGGGCAGCCCTCGCATAAGAACCTCTACCAGCCGGCAGCTAACCAGTGTTACCTGTTTGATAACCTGGCAAAACTGGGCTTTACCCAACACCTGATGATGGGCCATAACGGTCAGTTCGGTAACTTCCTGAAAGAAGTGCGTGAACAGGGTGGCATGCAGGCCCCACTGATGGACCAGAAAGGGCTGCCAGTGACGTTACTGGGCTTCGATGGCTCGCCGGTCTATGACGATACCGCCGTACTTCAGCGCTGGTTCGACACCGTCGGTAAAGAGGAAGGGACGCGTAGCGCGACGTTCTATAATACGCTGCCGCTTCACGACGGGAACCATTATCCGGGCGTAAGCAAAACGGCCGATTACAAGGCCCGTGCGCAGAAGTTCTTTGACGAGCTGAACGCGTTCTTTAACGAGCTGGAAAAATCAGGTCGTAAAGTGATGGTGGTGGTGGTCCCGGAACATGGTGGAGCGCTGAAAGGCGACAGGATGCAGGTGTCTGGTCTGCGCGATATCCCAAGCCCGTCCATCACAAACGTTCCGGCCGGGATTAAGTTCTTTGGCATGAAGGCACCGCATCAGGGCGCGCCAGTTGAGATCACCCAGCCAAGCAGCTATCTGGCCATCTCGGAACTGGTTGCTCGCGCTGTAGACGGTAAGCTGTTTGTGGAAGATAGCGTGAACTGGGATCAGCTCACCAGCGGGCTGCCGCAGACGGCGGAGGTATCGGAAAACGCCAATGCGGTGGTGATCCAGTATCAGAATAAGCCTTATGTCCGACTGAATGCCGGGGATTGGGTGCCGTATCCGCAGTGACCTGCTACACCCTCTCCCCCTGTGGGGAGAGGGTTACTCTGCACTTCGTAATGAAATTTCACCGCCCACCCAGGGCTTAATCACGCCATCCTGTTCAAGCAGCAACGCGCCCTGCGCGTCAATGCCGCGTGATGTGCCGTAAATCTCTTTATCCCCAATCAGCAGCTTCACCGGTCGGTTAATAAAGTTATCCAGCTTTTCCCAGCGGGAAAGGAATGGCGCTAACCCCTCTTGTTCAAAGAGCGTCAGCGAACTACGCAACTCATTGATCATGCGGACGGCAAGCGTATTGCGATCGATGGTGATCCCCGCTTCCTGTAGGTTGGTCCAGGCCTGGTTCACGACATCGTTCTGCACGTTTCGCATCACCATGTTCAGCCCCGCCCCAATGACGATCTGTGCGGCATCGCCTGTTTTTCCCGTCAGTTCGACCAGGATCCCCGCCAGCTTTCGATCGTTGAGATACAGATCGTTGGGCCATTTTACCCGCACCTGATCGGCACCCAAATCATGCAGCACCTCTGCCATCACAATGCCGATGACCAGGCTCAGCCCGATGGCCGCAGCTGGCCCCTGTTCAAGCCGCCAGTACATGGAAAGGTAGAGGTTGGCACCAAATGGCGAAAACCACTTACGCCCCCGGCGGCCACGTCCTGCCTGTTGGTACTCGGCAACGCAGGCATCACCGGATTTCAGCTCGCTCAGGCGATCCAGCAGATACTGGTTCGTCGAATCAATGACCGGCAATACCGCGACGTTACCGTGTCCAATCTGGCCGCGGATGATCTCTTCATTCAGTAACTGGATTGGTTCCGGCAGGCTGTAGCCTTTTCCCGGCACCGTAAACACATCTACGCCCCAGTCGCGGAGCGTTTGAATATGTTTATTGATGGCAGCGCGGCTCATGCCCAGCTGTTCGCCCAGCTGCTCGCCAGAATGAAACTCGCCATCAGCAAGAATACCGATGAGAGTTAACGGAATAGTATTGTCCTTCACGCAATGGTCTCCACGGCATTCACTTCGCCCGTTCGGCCAATAAAGCGAACTTCAGGCTCCAGCCAGACGTTAAATTTTTCGCCCACACGCTGGCGAACATGATGCGCTAGGTTGACGACATCCTCACTTGTCGCGTTGGACTGATTGATCAGCACCAGTGCCTGCTGACGATGAACAGCAGCGCCACCAAGCGTAGTACCTTTTAATTCACATTGATCGATAAGCCAGCCTGCGGCCAGCTTCACGCTGCCATCCGCCTGAGGATAATGCGGGGCCGTTGGCCAGCCAGCGAGAAACGCTTTCGCATTTTCGCTGCCGATCACCGGATTTTTGAAGAAACTGCCCGCATTTCCATTCACTTTCGGGTCCGGAAGCTTGGTCATTCGCATGTGGCAAACGGAATCAAAAACCTCACGCGGTGTGACGGTAGCCGGATCGAGACGGGCCAGATCGCCGTAAGTCAGAACAGGTTTCCATGCTTTCGCCAGACGCAGGCCAACGGCCACAATGACAAAACGATCCTGATAGTCGTGCTTGAAAATGCTGTCGCGATAGCCAAAGCGGCACTGCTCTGCGGTCAAACGCTTCGCCGTTCCGGTCGCGAGTTCGATGCAGTCGACATATTCGCAGACGTGTTTCAGTTCAATGCCGTAGGCACCGATGTTTTGAATAGGAGATGATCCTGCACAGCCCGGGATGAGGGCCAGGTTTTCCAGTCCGGGCATCCCTTTTTCAAGGGTATATTGCACCAGATGGTGCCAGTTTTCGCCAGCACCCACGTGTAAATGCCAGCTGTCAGCGCTCTCTTTACGCTCAATCCCCATGATGCGATTAACGATTACCGTCCCCGCAAAATCATCGAGAAACAGGACATTACTTCCTTCGCCCAGAATAAGTACGGGTTCACCGTTTTCTGTTGCGTTTTGCCAGGCATTCAGCAACTGCTGAGCACTGTCGGCACGTACAATTTGATTAGCATTCCGTTGAATACCAAAGGTATTCCAGGGCTTAAGGGAGTGATTCATAGACGCTATCCTGATGCAAAAACCGGGATAGTTTACCGTATATACGAAGGGATGGGTGATTAGTTTATGGAAAGGAAGCAGGTGCAGAAACGCAAAAAGGCCATCCTTGCGGATGGCCTCTTCACTTGTTTGATGCCTGGCAGTTCCCTACTCTCACATGGGGAGACCCCACACTACCATCGGCGCTACGGCGTTTCACTTCTGAGTTCGGCATGGGGTCAGGTGGGACCACC
>NZ_JBMKHQ010000009.1:0-97026 GCF_049237385.1 Enterobacter cloacae complex sp. IR5412
AGCGCCGATGGTAGTGTGGGGTCTCCCCATGTGAGAGTAGGGAACTGCCAGGCATCAATCAGGAAGAACCCCGTACCGGAAGGTGCGGGGTTTTTTGCTTTGTGCGTGGAAAAACATGCCGGATGGCGGCTTCCCGTTATCTGGCCTGCGGGTTTTGTAGGCCCGGTAAGCGCAGCGCCACCGGGCAATGCCGGCCGCACGACCTCATCGGGAAGAGATACAGGAATAAAATTTAGGTAAGGTTTTGATAAGCGCAGAAAAGCAAAAACCCAGCCATAGGCTGGGTTCTTTAAATAGTGGTGCCCGGACTCGGAATCGAACCAAGGACACGGGGATTTTCAATCCCCTGCTCTACCGACTGAGCTATCCGGGCAACGGAGCGCATTAAACCGCAATCGCGCGCGATCGTCAACATTATTTCGGGAAAAGCTGTTCAACTGCTTAAGTTTGCGGCAATCTGTCCGTTTGTGCGCTGAAAATGCACAAATCTTCCAGACAGTTCAGGCAAGATGTGACAATGCTGACGGTAAGAGGAGGGCAGTATGGCAAACGACTGGCTTGAGCTGCGTCAGCATGCAGAAACAGGTATTGAGACAATTAAGGCGCATTTCGAAGGACACGCCTTTGATCCCCACTGGCATGATAGCTATCTGGTCGGAATAACCCTTTCCGGTACGCAGCAGTTCCACTGTCGCCGTGAACGCCACCGTAGCCAGCCGGGCGATGCTTTTTTACTTGAGCCTGGTGAAATTCATGACGGTGATGCACCGGTAGAGGGTGGCTTTACTTATCTGACCTTTTATCTGGATGAACACTGGCTCACCCGTACGCTTCAAGGGCTGTATGACTCTACTCCCGGGAGTTACACCCTCCACTTTGCCCAAACGCTGACGCGAGAGCCTCAGCTGGTGCGCGCTATCGGTGATACATTTGCCTCGCTGCATAACGATGAGATGAAGATCGTACAACAGAGCACAATGGATAACCTGCTCACTAAGATTACAGCCCACTGCCACTGGCGGAAGAAACTCCCGTCGCAGTTACAAAGCTCCGCTGTGGCGCATCGTGCCCGCGACTATCTCTATGCGCATATCGGCGAGAACGTGGGGCTGTCAGACCTTGCGCGGGAGACGGGGACGGATCGCTTTACGCTCACCCGCTGCTTTAAGCGCGAATTTCACCTTGCGCCGCACGCCTGGCTTATCCAGCTGCGCCTGGCAAAGGCCCGACAGATGCTGGCGTATGGGGAACTGCCTGTTGATGTGGCGACGGCAGTAGGTTTTGCCGATCAAAGCCATCTTGGTCGCTGGTTCCAGCGGGCGTACCGTATTTCTCCGGCACACTACCGTCGGTTGTGCACAAACCTTCCAGACGTTTCCAGAAAATAACGGCACATTCATGGCTCTACTAAAAGGAGCCACCTGTGAATTTAATACCCTTCCTGCTGTTTGCATTTGTCGCCTCGATTACGCCGGGGCCAACCAATATTTTGGTACTGGCTAACAGTCAGCACTTTGGCGTAAAAAATACGATTCCTGCGATCCTGGGCGGGTGTATTGCCGCCAGCGCTATTGTTCTGGTTTCAGGCGCTGGGGCAGGAGAAGTGTTACGCCAGTATCCGCTGATACGTCAGGTGATGAGCTGGGCGGGCGTGCTGTGGCTTTCCTGGATGAGCTGGCAGCTGTTTAGCGCCCCGGCCGCGAATCTCTCCTCCAGGCGTCATGTTCGATTTACCGCGCGGGCGGCGGCGTTATTACAGGTTGTAAACCCAAAAACCTGGATGATGGCGCTGGCCGTCGTCAGCCTGTTTGCTCCGGCAAGCGACCATGCATTACGGGATATTTCGCTGATGGCGCTATGGTTTCTGGCGATCTCAGTGGTCTGTTTGTTGTGCTGGGCGTGGCTGGGGAAGGCGGTGAATCGGATTTTCCGCACCACCGTGGCGATGGTGCGATTTCAACGTGCAATGGCGCTGTGTTTGTTTATTTCCGCCTGGACGGGAATGCTGGCTTAGGTCAGTGCACCACCCATACGACACTGCGCAAACCGCAAAATATCTTCCGCCAGACGGTGCGCCGTATCCACATCCGCCTGGCTACGGTTCACCAGCATGCGGCTCAGGCAACCTTCCAGCACCAGCTCCATCTGCTTCGCGACCATTGCCGGATCATCCACTTCAAGTGTGGTCAGCAGCTCGTGTGTGAACTCGTGCGCGGCTCGTTTTTGCTGATCTGCCAGCTGATGGATGGGGTGTCCGGGATCGGGGAAGTAGGTGCAGGCGGCGATAAACAGACAGCCTGGGTAACGGTTGTTGGTGACACACTCCGTCAGTGCGGTATAGCGTGCCAGCAGCTTTTGCTCGGTGGTCAGCTCTTCATTCAGCATCAGTTGCCTGCGCCAGATATCCACCTGCTGGCTGAGATAGCGCAGGGCATCATACAGCAGCGCCTCTTTATCCGGCCAGAAGCGCTTAAGTTCATCCAGAGGGTAATCGATACGGTCGGCTACCATCTCAAGCGTGGTGCTGGCGATCCCTTGAATCTCAAGTAATTGCAGGGCTTGTCCCAGTACGTCTTCGCGTTGCACGGTTATCTCCTCCGCTATTCCCAACGGTTTGTCCCGTCTAAAGTGTTGTTTACGGTTGGCGATTGCGCAAATGCGCGTTGAATGCCGTCGCGTCCATAAACCCGGTTACACGCTGCGTCAGCTGTTCTTCCCCCTGTTCATTGAAGAACAGGATGGTAGGCAGCCCGAGAACGTTAAGTTGCTTCAGCAGAGCCTTATCCTGCGCGCTGTTGGCGGTAACGTTCGCCTGGAGCAGAACGGTATCGCTCAGCGCATGTTGTACCTGCGGATCGCTGAAGGTGTATTTTTCAAACTCTTTGCAGGCCACGCACCAGTCGGCATAGAGATCGAGCATGACCGGTTTGCCTTTCGCCTGCACCAGGGCGCGGTTAAGGTCATCCACGTTTTTAATCTGTATAAAATTCAGATGAGCCTGCGTCTGATCTGTCGGGGTGCCAAACGCCCAGTCCTGTAACGGACGGACGCTCACTAGCGCGGCCGCCAGCAGAAGGATCTGTAGCAGGCGCATCCACGGTTTCTTCGCACCCAGACTCACGATAAATGCCCAGCTGAAGAAGGCCACGCCGAGCATAGCCCACAGACGCGTACCCCACACATCACCGATGATGCGTTCCAGCAGGAAGACCGGTAGCGCCAGAATGACAAAACCAAACGCGGTTTTCACTGTCTCCATCCACGGGCCGCTCTTCGGCAGCAGACGATTGCCAAATACCGTCACAAGGATCAGCGGCAGACCCATGCCGAGCGCGTAAAGGTACAGCGTGCCGCCGCCGAGCCAAAGGTTGCCGCTCTGGGCAATGTATAACAGGATGGCGCTCAGCGGCGCGGTGGTGCAAGGGGAGCAAATCAGCCCGGCGATGGCACCCATGGCGAACACGCCGCCCGCAGAGCCCCCCTGCTGACGGTTGCTCATTAGCGTCAGACGGGTTTGCAGGGAAGAGGGCAGTTGCAGAGTGAACAGGCCAAACATCGACAGCGCCAGCAGAATAAACACTGCTGACAGTCCGATAAGCACATAGGGGTGCTGAAGGGCGGCCTGGAACTGCAACCCGGCAGCGGCGACCACGAGGCCGAGCGCCGTATAGGTTAACGCCATGCCCTGCACATAGATAAAGGCCAGCAACAGCGCGCGGGCGGTGGAAAGGCGTTGCTTACCACCCAGCACGATGCCAGAGATAAGCGGGTACATAGGCAGTACGCAGGGCGTAAAGGCGATGCCGATACCAATCAATAACGCCCAAAGCGCTGAGAACGGAAGGTCTGAAGCGGCTTCGCCTTCACCCCTCACACTGGCCATTTCCCCTGAGGGGAGAGGGGAGGCCGCCGCTTTCACTTCGCTAAGCGGAACGACCTTTGTTTCAGGGGGATAGCAGAAGCCCGCATCGGCGCAGCCCTGATACGTCACCGTCAGGGTAGCGCCTTTATCCGCCTGATTCACCGTGACGGGCACGCTTAAGCGCTGGCGATAAATTTCACTTTTACCGTAGAACTCGTCCTCGTGCCATTCGCCAGCGGGCATCTGCAATGCGCCGACGTCAGCCTTTGCCGGCGTGATGCTGACCTGCTTGCGATAGAGGTAATAACCCTCTTTCACCTGCCAGGTGAGGCTGAGATCGTGCTGGTTTTGCTGAAAGTCGAAAACGAATGCCTGGTCGGCAGGAATAAAGTTCGAACGGCCGGGCGCGTCAAACAACCCGGCAAAAACTGACGTGCTGCACAGCAGCAGGATCAGCGTAAAGAAGCGTTGAGCCATGAGAGATAATCGTTATCGCCGTGGACCACTGGCAGCACCAGCAGCTCCGGGGTTTGGTAAGGATGATGAGACTTGAGGCAGTCGAGGAGCGCCTGCTGGTTGGTCAGATTGGTTTTGAGCAACATCTGGACTTCGTACTCTTGCTCCAGCTTGCCTTCCCAGTAATAAAGGGAGGTGGCGCCGGGAAGTAGCGTGACGCAGGCAGCCAGTTTTTCGGCCAGCACTTTGGCGGCGAGATCCTGGGCAGAAGCTTCATCAGGGGCGGTACACAGTACAACAACAGCATCAGGCGTGCTCACGAGTCGACCTCCTCATCACGAAAGTCTTCACTATATCACGCCATGTGATTGGTCATTAATGAAACGGGCCGCAGCGCGGCCCGTTTTTAACTATTTTTACAACGGCTAACCGTTTACAGCACAATGCCGCCGATGATAAAGCCGAGGACCACGCAGAGCGTAATCGCCACCACGCCCGGGATGAGGAACGCGTGGTTAAACACGTATTTACCGATACGGGTCGAGCCGGTGTCATCCATCTCAACCGCGGCCAGCAGGGTTGGGTAGGTTGGCAGCACGAACAGGGCGGAAACCGCCGCGAAAGAGGCAATCGCCGTCAGCGGCGTCACGCCCAGCATCAGTGCCGCAGGCATTAGCGCTTTGGTGGTCGCAGCCTGGGAGTACAGCAGCGTTGCGGCAAAGAACAGCACCACCGCCAGTAGCCACGGATAGTTGTGCAGCAGGTCGCCTGCAACTGTCTGGATATCGCTGATGTGCGCTTTCACGAAGGTGTCACCGAGCCACGCCACACCCAGCACGCACACGCAGGCGCTCATACCGGATTTGAAGGTGCTGGCGTTCAGCACTTCGCTGGTGTCGATTTTACAGGTGATACTGATCAGCGTCGCGATGGTCAGCATAAATACCACAATCGCTTCGTTACGCGGCAGAACCGGGTTCTGGATCAGACCTACCGTATCGCTGATGGCGGTCGCGTAGAACATCACGGCGACGATACCAATCAGGAACAGCAGCACGGAGCGTTTTGCATGCGGCTTCAGCTCAAAGACCTGGCTACCGCGCAGGCTCACTTCACCTTTTGCCAGACGCTCCTGGTAAACCGGATCGTCTTTCAGCTCGGCGCCGAGGAAGTTACACAGCACGGCAGTGATCATTACCGCAATCAGCGTGACCGGAATACAGATCGCCAGCAGCGTCAGATAACTTACGCCCATCGGCTCGAGAATACCCGCGAAAAAGACCACTGCCGCGGAAATGGGCGAGGCGGTGATCGCAATCTGGGAGGCGACTACAGCAATAGAAAGAGGGCGAGACGGGCGAATACCCTGCTCTTTCGCCACTTCGGTGATGACCGGCAGCGTGGAGAAAGCGGTATGGCCAGTACCGGCGAGAATGGTCATAAACCAGGTCACCAGTGGGGCAAGGAAGGTGATGTATTTTGGATGACGACGCAGCATACGCTCCGCCAGGCTCACCAGGTAGTCCATACCGCCAGCGACCTGCATGGCCGCAATGGCAGCGATAACCGCCATGATGATTTCGATAACGTCAAAAGGGATTGCGCCGGGTTTAATCTGAAAGATCAGGGTAAGTACGAGCACGCCGAGACCGCCGGCAAAGCCGATGCCGATACCCCCGAGTCGTGCGCCCAAATAAATCGCCAACAGGACGATGACGAGTTCTGCTCCAAACATAAAGACCTGCCTTGCTTATTAACAAGTTGATATTGAATTGTTGTGTTTTGGTAACGGCCATAAAGAAAAAAGGCACGTCACAAGTGACGTGCCTTTCGGAAGCTTAGCCTGAACGGTTACTGTTCGCTTTCATCGGTATATCGTTTCGCTTTATATGCCGGGTGCATCAGGTTCTGGGCGGAGAAGATATCGTCCAGTTCGGCTTCGGTCAACAATCCTCGCTCGAGAACCACCTCGCGCACGCTCTTACCGGTTTCGGCACAAATCTTCCCGACGATATCGCCGTTGTGGTGGCCGATGAACGGGTTGAGGTAGGTGACGATGCCGATGGAGTTATAGACGTAGCCTTCACACACTTCTTTATTCGCGGTGATGCCGTTAATGCATTTTTCCAGCAGGTTGTAGCAGGCGTTGGTCAGAATGTGGATAGATTCAAACATCGCCTGGCCAATCACCGGCTCCATTACGTTCAGCTGGAGCTGACCGGCTTCGGAGGCCATGGTGACGGTCGTATCGTTACCAATCACCTTGAAGCAAACCTGGTTCACCACTTCTGGCACCACCGGGTTCACTTTAGCTGGCATGATGGATGAACCCGCCTGCAACTCTGGCAGGTTGATTTCATTCAGGCCAGCGCGCGGACCGGAGGAGAGCAGGCGCAGGTCGTTACAGATTTTGGACAGTTTCACCGCCAGACGTTTCAATGCGCTGTGCACCATCACGTAGGCGCCGCAGTCTGAGGTGGCTTCAATCAGGTCTTCTGCAGGCACAACCGGCAGGTTGGACACTTCAGCCAGCTTCTGTACCGCCAGCTGCTGATAGCCATCCGGGGTGTTCAGGCGTGTACCGATGGCGGTAGCGCCCAGGTTCACTTCCAGCAGCAGTTCGGACGTGCGCAGCAGGTTTTTGGTCTCTTCGTTCAACAGCACGTTAAACGCGTGGAACTCCTGGCCGAGGGTCATTGGCACCGCGTCCTGCAGCTGGGTACGACCCATTTTCAGGATGTCCTGGAACTCAACGGCTTTACGCTGGAAGCCATCACCCAGCTGATTAATCGCGTCGACCAGTTTGACGACAGAGGCATACACCGCGATGCGGAAGCCGGTTGGGTAGGCGTCGTTGGTGGACTGACATTTGTTAACGTGGTCGTTCGGGTTCAGGTACTGGTATTCACCTTTCTGATGACCCATCAGCTCCAGGCCGATGTTTGCCAGCACTTCGTTGGTGTTCATGTTGACGGAGGTGCCTGCGCCGCCCTGAAAGACGTCAACCGGGAACTGATCCATGCATTTGCCGTTGTTCAGCACTTCATCGCACGCGGCGATAATCGCATTTGCAGCGCTTTTAGGAATGGTTTGCAGCTCTTTGTTTGCCAGAGCCGCGGCTTTTTTTACCATCACCATGCCACGCACAAATTCAGGGATGTCGCTGATTTTGCTGTTGCTGATGTAGAAGTTTTCAATCGCTCTCAGAGTGTGAACACCATAGTAGGCATCCGCTGGAACTTCCCTGGTACCCAACAAATCTTCTTCGATACGAATGTTGTTTAACATGTGAACCTTCTTTTCAAGCTGCCGATGGATTGTACTAAACACACAGTAGATATGTGGTTTTGAATATTTTATGACCGACGATTATTCCCTCAATCGGCCAGATGTTCGAGATCATATGCTGATGATAGCGAATTGCCGTAAGCTGGATCACTTATTATCGACCCGATTTCATGATAATTATTAATCTGTGAAATATGTCACCGCTTTAATATTTCCAGAAAAAATATCCGTGCAAACCGATTGAATTTTGGCTAACCGTCACCATTTCTTATCTACGCGCTTCGCGAACACATTCAGTCAGGGGCCAGAAGGCACCTGCCACACAGGAGATGCCAGTGCGCTGGATACCATTTATTGCTTTCTTTCTTTATGTTTACATTGAGATTTCGATTTTCATCCAGGTTGCCCATGTGCTGGGCGTCCTGCTGACGCTGATTCTGGTGATCTTCACCTCCGTCATCGGCATGTCGCTGGTGCGCAATCAGGGTTTCAAAAATTTCCTGTTAATGCAGCAGAAGATGGCCGCAGGTGAAAGCCCGGCCGCCGAGATGATCAAAAGCGTGTCGCTGATTATTGCTGGCCTGCTGCTGATCCTGCCGGGCTTCTTTACAGACTTCCTCGGCCTGCTGTTGCTGTTGCCGCCGGTGCAGAAGCATCTGACCATGAAGCTGCTGCCGCATCTGCGTTTCAGCCGTATGCCAGGCGGTGGTTTCAGCACCGGCCCAGGCGATACCTTTGAAGGGGAATATCAGCGTAAGGATGAGCAGCGCGACCGGTTAGATCATAAAGACGATCGGTAAGTTTCTTGCCCGGTGGCGCTCGCTCACCGGGCCTGCGGATTTTGCCGCTTCGGTAAAAACACCCACAGCCCCGCCAGCATGACGATGGCGTACACACTCTTCCATCCCACCATCGCCAGCAGCAGCAGGCACAGGACACACCCGATAGCCGCCAGCGCCTTAAAGCGTCCTTTCAGTAGCCGACAGCCCGCCAGCATGCACAACAGATAGATCATGATGAAAATACCGTTGGCGTAGATAATCAGCGCGTCAAGGTTGATGTCGAGGAGATAAATGGCCAGGGAACTCACCACGCAGCAGCCCAGTACGGTATTCAGCGCATTCACCGGAAGCTGACGCTTTGACAGGCGTGAGAGGGGGCTATCCGGTTTATAAAGTGCCTGAGACCACACCAGCCGGGCGAAGCTCTGAATATAGATGTTGAGGCTGGCAAAGCAGGCGAGATAGCCAATCACGCAGGCTACCCACAGGGCTTTAACGCCAAACAGCTGCACCACGATGCCCGGCAGCGACGCGGCGGCGGCTTTCTCTTCACCGAACGCGTTGAAGTGCAGCACCAGTACGGTACAGGCCCAGTACACGGTGCCCGCCAGCAGCAGGCCAATCATCAGGGCGCGGGGAAAATCACGCTCGGGCTGTTTAAACTCGGATGCCAGATGAGCGAACGCCTCCAGACCGACGAAACACCAGAACATGACGGATAGTGCAGCGAAAAGCTGTGTGTGGTCGATGTCATTAATCGCGGGGAAAGGAATATCCGCCACCGTAATGTCACCCGCAAACCAGATGGCGACGATCAGCGCGACGATTAACACGGCGACCAGCGTTTGCAGGTTGGCGCTGGAACTGGCCCCGCGTGAGCCAACCCACCAGATAATCGCCAGCGTGCCGAGTTCAGCCAGCAGCAGCTGTTCATCGTGCCAGCCAAACAGCGCCTGTCCGAAGCCGGTTGCGATATGCAGGGCTGCCGGAAGGCCAACGGGTATCACCGACAAAAATAGCCAGCCGGTGACGCGTTCCATTCGCGGCCCAAACGCCATGCCGACAAAATGCGCTACGCCGCCTGCGCTCGGGAAGTGCCGCCCGAGTATGGCAAAGACAATCGCCACCGGAAACACCAGCACGATCAGCACCGGCCATGCCCAAAGACTGTTATTGCCGGCAACCAGCGCCGCCAGCGCGGGAACCGCAAAAACGCCCGTGCCTAACAAAGACGTTGAGAGTAAGCCAATGCCCTGAGCCAGCCCCAACTCCTGCCTGAGTCCACTCATTTACCTCGTCCCGCCACCATCAAAAGAGAGTGGATGGTAACACTTTCGCAAATTTTTTTTCGATTACCCCTTGAAGGGGTAAAAAGCTATCCCCATCTCTCAGGGCACTAGCCGGAAAACCGCATGCGGACCGGCGTCATCCATAACTGATAATGACTTTCTCAAAGGAGAGCTATCAATGAGTATTCGTCCGTTACATGATCGTGTGATCGTCAAACGTAAAGAAGTTGAAACCAAGTCTGCTGGCGGCATCGTTCTGACCGGTTCAGCAGCAGCAAAATCAACGCGTGGCGAAATCATCGCTGTCGGTAAGGGCCGCATCCTGGAAAACGGAACTGTGCAGCCACTGGACGTTAAAGTTGGTGACATCGTCATTTTCAACGATGGCTACGGCGTGAAATCCGAGAAGATCGACAATGAAGAAGTGTTGATCATGTCCGAGAGCGACATTCTGGCAATTGTTGAAGCGTAATTAACGCACGAAACTGTACGAATTTGAGGAAATAAGAACATGGCAGCTAAAGACGTAAAATTCGGTAACGACGCTCGTGTAAAAATGCTCCGCGGCGTAAACGTACTGGCAGACGCAGTGAAAGTCACTCTGGGCCCGAAAGGCCGTAACGTCGTGCTGGACAAATCCTTCGGCGCGCCAACCATCACTAAAGATGGTGTTTCTGTTGCACGTGAAATCGAGCTGGAAGACAAGTTCGAAAACATGGGCGCACAGATGGTGAAAGAAGTTGCCTCTAAAGCGAACGACGCTGCTGGTGACGGTACCACCACCGCGACCGTACTGGCGCAGGCGATCATCACCGAAGGCCTGAAAGCCGTTGCTGCGGGCATGAACCCAATGGATCTGAAACGTGGTATCGACAAAGCTGTCGCCTCTGCTGTTGAAGAGCTGAAAGCGCTGTCCGTACCGTGCTCTGACTCTAAAGCCATTGCTCAGGTTGGTACTATCTCCGCTAACTCCGACGAAACCGTAGGTAAACTGATCGCTGAAGCGATGGATAAAGTCGGTAAAGAAGGCGTGATCACCGTTGAAGACGGTACTGGTCTGGAAGACGAACTGGATGTGGTTGAAGGTATGCAGTTCGACCGCGGTTACCTGTCCCCATACTTCATCAACAAGCCAGAAACTGGCGCTGTTGAGCTGGAAAGCCCGTTCATCCTGCTGGCTGACAAGAAAATCTCCAACATCCGCGAAATGTTGCCAGTGCTGGAAGCCGTTGCGAAAGCAGGCAAGCCGCTGGTAATCATTGCTGAAGACGTTGAAGGCGAAGCGCTGGCGACTCTGGTGGTTAACACCATGCGTGGCATCGTGAAAGTGGCAGCGGTTAAAGCACCTGGCTTCGGCGATCGTCGTAAGGCGATGCTGCAGGATATCGCTACCCTGACCGGCGGTACCGTGATCTCTGAAGAGATTGGTATGGAGCTGGAAAAAGCGACCCTGGAAGACCTGGGCCAGGCGAAACGCGTTGTGATCAACAAAGACACTACCACCATCATCGACGGTGTGGGTGAAGAAGCCGCTATTCAGGGCCGTGTTGGTCAGATCCGTAAGCAGATCGAAGAAGCAACTTCCGATTACGACCGTGAAAAACTGCAGGAGCGCGTAGCGAAACTGGCAGGCGGCGTTGCGGTAATCAAAGTTGGTGCTGCGACCGAAGTTGAAATGAAAGAGAAGAAAGCACGCGTTGACGATGCCCTGCATGCGACACGTGCTGCGGTAGAAGAAGGCGTAGTTGCTGGTGGTGGTGTCGCGCTGGTGCGTGTAGCCGCTAAACTGGCTGGCCTGACCGCTCAGAACGAAGACCAGAACGTAGGTATCAAAGTTGCGCTTCGCGCAATGGAAGCCCCTCTGCGTCAGATCGTGTCCAACGCCGGTGAAGAGCCATCAGTAGTTGCGAACAACGTGAAAGCGGGCGAAGGTAACTACGGTTACAACGCAGCAACTGAAGAATACGGCAACATGATCGACTTCGGTATCCTGGACCCAACTAAAGTTACCCGTTCTGCTCTGCAGTACGCGGCATCTGTAGCTGGCCTGATGATCACGACCGAATGCATGGTAACCGACATGCCTAAAGGCGACGCGCCTGACTTAGGTGCTGCTGGTGGTATGGGCGGCATGGGTGGCATGGGCGGCATGATGTAATCATGTTGTTCTGAACCTCTCAGAATGAACCCCGGGCAGCGATGCCCGGGGTTTTTTATTGCCCGTCGAGCCGTTACTCAAACAAGATGTGCATGGCGGAAGAGATGCGGTTCCAGCACTGAAAAATCCATTTTTATCTCCTCAGAAGAGTAGCTGCATCACCCACATCGAGAGCAGGGCGTTGATGACGCAGACAGCGATGATGTGCGGGTAATATTTCGGGTTCACGCCCGCGGTGCCGAGGCAGCGGCCCGTGTTTTGCACCGGATTGCCCATCAGGTAGATGGCGGGCAGCAGGATGGTGGCATCATGGCCGCTGAGCGTGCCGGCGACGACCAGGCTGGCGCAAACCCCCACGCCGCCGCCCATGCTCATCACCGAGGCCAGAAGTACCGTTGCCGCCGCACCCGGAAGCCCCCACAGGGCCATGATGGGCTCGCATACCCTGCCGACAATATCCAGCAGGCCGGTCACCTTAAGCGCCTGAATGATGACAAACGCCATGACCACGTTCGGCAGCAGGCTGGTGGTGGCGATGGTAAAGCCGCGGCGGGCGCCATCGATAAACAAGTCCATGATATTTTTACGCGTCTGGGCGATCATTTTTCCTCCTGAACGCGACGAACTTCCATGTGGGCGATCCACAGTCGCAGGAAGTTCGCGCCAACGAATTTGAACACCAGAATGACCGCCAGCGGCGCGATCACCGGGACGGTAATAAAGGTAAAAAGTGCGGCACCGGAAGAAAAATAGTTGGTAATAATGGCGCTACCGCTGGTCTGGAAGGTGGCGAAAATGGCGCGTTCATGGTCAGTAATCGCCCCTTCGTCGGTCAACTCTTTGGTCATCCCTGCGGCTGCATCGGTATTTTGCAGGTTGGCGATAAGCGCCAGAGAGCAGATGCCCGGCACGCCGAGCAGCGGGCGCAGAATGGGCGTCATGAGCTGTTGTGCGGCGCGCAGCCCGCCCAGCCCCTCGGTAACGGCAATGATCCCGAGCGATAAAATGACTGAGGGCGCCAGTTCAAGGGCAAACAAAAAACCGTCTTTCGCTCCTGTGCCACCCTCGCCGCGAAACGTTAGGGCGCCGTTCACCGGTCCAAAGCTGCCGTTCAGAACGGTAAAATCCAGCACGCGCCACCATTCAGTACTTTTGGCGAAAAAACCTGAGAAAAATACGATGGTGAGCACGAACGCCAGATAGCCCACCCAGGTTACTTTTCCTCTCCTGAGGATGATGCACTCATGAAACCCCCTTTTTTTTAGTCCCGTACAAAAGTTGTACGTCGCATCACTAAAAACGATCGGGGGCTAAAACACGATATCCCAAAGGTTATTATCAGAATTCATTTAAGATGTCGGAGGAGTGCCAGCGGAATCTGGCTCGCAGAAATGCTCAGCATTTTTCTTTTGGTCATCTTTTTAGTATAAGGTTTACACGCGGACAACTACTGTCCAGCTTATTGAAAACGAGGAATAACATGCGCATAAAAGTCTGTGCAGGGATTGTAGGTGCAGCATTGCTGCTGGCGGGTTGTAGCACCAGCAATGAGCTGACGGCAGCGGGCCAGAGCGTTCGCTTTGTGGAAGATAAGCCGGGCAGCGAATGCCAGCTGTTAGGCACCGCCTCTGGCGAGCAAAGCAACTGGATGTCAGGGCAGCACGGCGAGGAGGGCGGCTCTATGCGCGGTGCGGCCAATGCCCTGCGTAATCAGGCTGCGGCAATGGGCGGCAACGTGATTTACGGGGTGAGCAGCCCGACGCAGGGTATGCTGTCCAGCTTTGTGCCAACCGCCAGCCAGATGAACGGCCAGGTCTATAAGTGCCCGAACTGATATAACATTTTGATGGCGCTGCCGCTTTACCTGTAGGCAGGTAAGCGTAGCGCCACCTGCTTTTTTTACTGCTGCCGCAGCTGCAAATCCAGCGGCGTCTTACTCGGCTCTCCGCCAATCTCACGTGCCAGCTTCGGCACCATATAACCTGAAACCAGCGTTAACAGCTCGCGCATAATCTTCCGGGCCTCTTCATCCGTCACCATGAAGTGCGCCGCGCCCTGGACGCGATCCAGAACATGCAGGTAATAGGGCATTACGCCCGCATCAAATAAGGCATTGCTGAGATCGGCCAACACGTGGGCGCTGTCGTTCACGCCGCGCAGTAATACGCTCTGGTTGAGCAGCGTCACGCCTGCCATTCGCAAACGCGTCATCGCCGCACGAAAGTCCGCGTCAATTTCATTTGCATGGTTGATATGGTTTACCAGCAGCACTTGTAAACGGGACTGCTCCAGGCGCGTGACCAGGGCGTCGGTGATACGCGCCGGGATGACGATCGGTAAACGGCTGTGAATGCGCAGACGCTTAATGTGCGGGATGGTCTCAAGTTGAGTCAGCAGCCAGTCCAGCTCATGATCTTTTGCCATCAGCGGGTCGCCGCCGGAAAAGATGATTTCATCCAGTTCCGGATGCGCTGCGATGTAGTCCAGCGCCACCTGCCAGTTGCGCTTATTGCCCTGGTTTTCGGCGTACGGGAAGTGGCGACGGAAGCAATAGCGGCAATTTACCGCGCACCCGCCCTTAACCAGCAGCAGGGCACGATTGCGGTATTTATGCAGTAAACCCGGTACAACACTGTTCTGCTCTTCCAGCGGATCGGTGCTGTATCCGGGGGCGGTAATAAACTCATCCTGAGAGGTCAGCGTTTGTTTTAATAATGGATCATCAGGGTTACCCTTTTCCATTCGGGCAACAAACGCGCGGGGAACGCGCAGGGCGAAAAGGCGCTTCGCCTCACGGCCTGCACGCAACGCTTCGTGCTGTTCGAGGTCTAAAAGACGCAGCAATTCATCAGGACTGGTGATTACATCGGCAAGTTGCGATAACCAATCTTCTCTGGACGGGGTGTTTAGGGTTACAATATGCGCCATTTTGTGGCTTAGCTACCAGTTAACAAATTTAGAGGGCCTTATGGCAACGTACTATAGCAACGATTTTCGTGCTGGTCTTAAAATCATGATGGACGGCGAACCGTACGCGGTTGAAGCCAGCGAATTCGTTAAACCAGGTAAAGGCCAGGCATTTGCGCGCGTTAAGCTGCGCCGCCTGCTGACCGGTACCCGTGTTGAGAAAACCTTCAAATCTACTGACTCCGCTGAAGGCGCTGATGTTGTCGATATGAACCTGACTTACCTGTACAACGACGGTGAGTTCTGGCACTTCATGAACAACGAAACCTTCGAGCAGCTGTCTGCGGACGCGAAAGCGATTGGCGACAACGCCAAGTGGCTGCTGGATCAGGCTGAGTGCATCGTGACCCTGTGGAACGGTCAGCCTATCGCGGTTACGCCGCCGAACTTCGTTGAGCTGGAAATCGTTGAAACCGATCCAGGTCTGAAAGGTGATACCGCAGGTACTGGCGGCAAGCCTGCCACCCTGTCTACCGGCGCTGTGGTGAAAGTGCCACTGTTCGTACAGATCGGTGAAGTGATCAAAGTGGATACCCGCTCCGGCGAATACGTATCCCGCGTGAAGTAATTTACGTCATGATTAAAGGCGCAGCGCCCGCTGCGCCTGATTTTGCAGGCAGGGAAGATGAAACGTACCGTTAAAATTCTGCTTCTGTTAGCGCTCTCCAGCGCAATTCTCTCCGGCTGCAACACCGCGCGTGGCGTGGGTGAAGATATCCAGGATCTCGGCCATATCATTTCCCATGCGGCCAGCTAATTCCGTCTAATTTTCCTAAAAATTCTTCCTTTTCCGTCAAACGGCAAGATTTTGTCTATTCTTAAGTTGCTATACACAAAATAACTTTGGCTATAAAAGGAAGATATTATGGTTAAGAAAACAATTGCAGCGATCTTTTCTGTTCTGGTGCTTTCTTCGGTACTGACTGCATGTAACACCACCCGTGGCGTAGGGGAAGATATCTCCGACGGTGGTAGCGCGATTTCTGGCGCAGCAACTAAAGCTCAGAACTAATGTAAGCGACGGTACGGCAAGTTATTACACCGTACCGTCAATTCTCCACTTCCTGTAGCGATAAAAACGGCGAGTAGCGCGTATCCATATGCAGCTTCATGCGGATATTGCGTTTGTACGTATATACCGTTTTTCCGTTAATGCGAAGATTGCTGGCAATTTTCTGGTTGCTCGCACCATCCATCCACAAGGTCAGAACTCTTTCTTCCTGACGCGTCAGCAACGGTGCCGCCATTTTCGGTAGCTCCGCGCTCGCGCATGACGTTAGCGCGTCGTTTATCACCGCCGCCAGTGCTTCCAGATCGGTATTTTTGGAGAGCGAAGACCATATCGGGAACTGCGCCAGATAATCAGTCATCTCCTGCTCCTGCCCTGATTGCAGCATAATAAAAGGCAGTGTTTCGCTGGCAATTAGCAGGGAGGAAAGCTGCTGAAAATGGTGTAAATCCTGCCGGAAGCCAGATAAATCAGCGATGACCAGCGCAGGTTTCCATTGCAGGATATGCTCTCTGGCGAGGAAAAGATTATTTACCCCGGTTACGACGAAATGACCCGAAAACAGGTCTGAATGATTGACCCAGGCTTCAAATCCCGCGCGGGTGAAGTGACAACGGTCAATCAAAAGAATTTTGAACATAAAATTTTCGCAGTCGGCTAGTGGTTTGGCTTCCTGCCATCAGAAAGCCTATCATCATAGAGAAGTCGGATGAGTCATAAATGCCTGAACTACGTGCCTTACTGAGGCTATTTCTTGCTTTAAGGTGTTCAGCAGAAAAAGTTTGAAAAAAAATTCCACGCTAACCAAAATATAAGGCGCAACTTCTGCCTTGCGGGACGACCCGTAAGCGCTTCACTCATCGGGGACGGCCCCAACTTGTCTTTAAGTTAAGGAGCCTGAAATGTCCTGGATCGTTCTTGTTATTGCTGGTTTGCTCGAAGTGGTATGGGCAATTGGTCTGAAATACACCCACGGTTTTACCCGCCTGACGCCCAGCGTCATCACTATCGCCGCAATGATTGTCAGTATCGTCATGCTTTCATGGGCGATGCGAACCTTACCGGTCGGCACAGCTTACGCTGTCTGGACGGGAATTGGCGCAGTAGGGGCTGCCATTACCGGCATTCTGCTGCTGGGGGAGTCTGCGAGTCTGGCGCGCATCGCCAGCCTCGCGTTGATTGTCGCGGGTATCATCGGGTTAAAACTCAGTACGCACTAATGCGGCTGTTTTACCCAGATTAACTTCGTCACATCAAACCCTTGCCGGGTCGCTATGTCCAGCATCTGCTGTTTCAATTCCGCCGAGATCGTTGGCGTGCGTGAGAGGAGCCACAGATAGTTGCGATCCGGCCCACAGACCAGCGCGTGGCGGTACTCTCTGTCCAGCGCAATGACGTTATACCCGCCGTAGTATGGGCCGATGAAAGAGGCTTTCATGGCCGCGCGGTTAGATGCGCCGGTGAAATAGGCCTGACCAACTGACTGCTGCCACATCTGGCGATCCGGGTTATAGCCGCGGTTAATGACCCGGATCCCGCCGTTATCCATCGCGCTGTAGCTGACCGTGACTTTTTCTAAGCCCCGTTCGAACTGATGGTCCAGTCGGGCGATTTCATACCAGGTGCCGAGGAAGCGCTGTGCGTCGAAATTACTGACTACTGTGACGCCAGGCGGAGGAGTAGGAGAACTGCAAGCAACCACTAAAAACGCGGCTGTTACTGCGGCAATAACAGGCAGAATGCGCATAGGAGTTTCCTTACTGTTTTTTGTTAAGTGTAGATGACAGCAGGGAAAATGCGGGAGATTGTGCAGGGTGTTTTGCCGGGTGGCGGCTTCGCCTTACCCGGCCTACAAAGTTCATGCGTTGTGTAGACCGGGTAAGCGCAGCGCCACCCGCAATGTTTTACTGTAGCGCGTCGAGGATATGGTATGCCGCCTCAACGCGTGCCGGGTTCGGATAGCTTTTATTCGCGAGCATCACAATACCGATCTGCTTTTCAGGAATAAAGGCCACGTAGCTGCCAAACCCGCCAGTAGAGCCCGTTTTATGGACCCAGGACGCTTTGACCGGGGGAGCCGGTGGATTCACTTCTGCCACGGGCAGCGGTGCCAGCGCCACCTTACTGTCGCTGCCCTCGATCACCGTGTTGGCCTCCACGGGCCAGTTGAGCATCTCCCAGCCCAGACCCTGATACATTGACCCGATACGCCAGTAGCGCGACTGCGCCAGCGCGATGCCCTGCTTAAGTGAGGCATCAGCAACGTTCTCCGGCGCCATATTTGCCATGACCCAGTTCGCCATATCCTGCACGTTGGTTTTCACGCCATAGGCTTGTGCATCCAGCATTCCCGGCGAAACGCGCACCGCTTTACCGTCACGATAGCCCCAGGCGTAATGCGCCTCTTCCGCTTTCGGAACGTTAATCCAGGTATGGTCCAGCTTGAGCGGCTTAAGGACTCGCGTCGTCATGGCCTGCTCATAGGGCATGCCGGAAGGTTTGACCGCCAGCGCGCCAAAAAGACCGATACTGGCGTTGGCGTAAAGACGCGTTGTGCCAGGCTTCCACTGCGGCTGCCAGTTTTGATAAAAGCGCAGCAGGGCGGCATTATCCGTGACCTCATCCGGTACCTGTAGCGGCAGGCCGCCAGCGGTGTAGGTTGCGAGATCCAGCATACGAATCCCCTGCCACTGCTTGCCCGTTAGCTGTGGCCAGTATCTGGTCACCGGATCGTCCAGCGAAATTTCACCGCGAGCAATGGCATCCCCTCCTAAAACCCCGGTGAAGGTTTTACTTATAGAACCCAGCTCGAACAGAGTCTGAGGCGTAACGGGTTTGCTGGCCGCGATATCGGCTTTGCCAAACGTATAATAGTGCGGTTTACCCTGATAAATAACGGCCACCGCCATGCCTGGAATCGACTGGGCTTTCATCAGCGGGGTAACCGTATTCGCGACCACCTCCGCCAGCTGTTTTTCTGACACTGGCGCGGCGAGAGCAGAGCAAGAGATGCCGAGCAGCAGGGCGCAGCAAAGAGATTTTTTCATCATCAGTAATCTTCCGTAATAGCGAGTCAAGGGGATGTCCGGGCCCGTCAGACAGGCGTAGTCTGTTGGATTTGACTGTGCCTGACAAACGGTTAAATTTAGCATTAGCTGTTAATTTTTCTAACGGAAGAGACCATGACGCGAAGCTATCTCCCCCTCAATTCGCTTCGAGCCTTTGAAGCCGCCGCGAGACATCTCAGCTTTACGCATGCGGCCATTGAGCTGAACGTGACCCATTCAGCCATTAGCCAGCATGTGAAAACGCTGGAGCAGCACCTGAACTGTCAGCTGTTCGTTCGTGTGTCGCGCGGGCTGATGTTGACTACCGAGGGAGAAAACTTACTGCCGGTACTGAATGATTCGTTCGATCGTATAGCCGGAATGCTGGATCGCTTCGCTAACCATCGTGCGCAGGAGAAGCTGAAAATCGGCGTGGTGGGTACGTTTGCCATCGGGGTTTTATTCTCACAGCTGGACGATTTTCGCCGTGGCTATCCGCACATCGATCTTCAGCTTTCCACCCATAACAACCGCGTTGATCCGGCTGCCGAAGGGCTTGACTATACGATCCGCTACGGTGGCGGGGCGTGGCATGGCACCGAGGCTGAATTTCTTTGTCATGCGCCGCTCGCGCCGCTGTGTACGCCCGATATCGCCACCAGTCTGCACTGTCCGGCCGACATCCTCAGGTTTACGCTGCTGCGCTCCTACCGACGCGACGAGTGGACCGCGTGGATGCAGGCGGCCGGCGAGCACCCCCCTTCGCCAACGCACCGTGTGATGGTATTTGATTCGTCCGTGACCATGCTGGAGGCCGCTCAGGCAGGGGTAGGTATTGCCATTGCGCCTGTCGATATGTTTACCCATCTGTTAGCCAGCGAGCGCATTGTGCAGCCCTTTGCAACGCAAATTGAGCTCGGCAGTTACTGGCTGACCCGATTGCAGTCCCGGGCAGAAACGCCTGCCATGCGCGAATTTTCCCGGTGGCTGGTGGAGAAGATGAAAAAGTAAAAAGCCCGCCGGATGGCGGGCCTGTTCAGTCAGATGGTAACCACGGCAATCAACGTGACGACCGTCAGAATGGTTGCCAGACCGTAGAAGACCCATTTACCGCTTGGCACATGGATTTTCAGATCGTGCATCGCATGGTGGATACGGTGCAGACCACACCACAGCGGCAGGACGATCATCAGGAAGATGAACACCCGGCCAATAAAGCTGCTCGCAAAGGCCAGTACGCGCTCATAGCTCAGCGCATCGCCCGGAAACAGCCCCAGCGGCAGCATAATACCGACCAGCAGGATAATGACCGGGGCAATAATGGCGCTCCACATGCCGCCTGCGCCAAACAGCCCCCAGAAGACCGGCTCATCTGAACGTTTTGGATTTGGATTGATCACAGTAGTCTCCTTACCAGAACAGTGCGACAAACAGAATGACCACAGAGACAACGGCCGTCACTGCCCAGAGCCCTTTAATAACCGGCTCTGGCCCCATTTTTTCGCCTTTTACAATGATGTTCGCTGCTTTTGGCGCCAGTTCAAACCAGGTTTTGGTATGCAGTAGCGCGGCTGCGAGCACAATCAGATTCAGAACCACGATGATTGGGTTTTGCAGGAAACCCACAAAACTGGCCCAGGCTTCCGGGCCGTGCTTGAGGGCATACACCCCGTACATCAGTTCGAGGCTGAACCAGACCGCGGGAACAGCCGTGCCTTCACGCAGCATATAGAAGCGATAAAACGGCAGTTTTTTCCACCAGGTGGACGGCATTGGTCGCACGTAGGCTTTGCGTTTAGTCGTCATCATGCACTCCTTAGCGTGGTTTCAGGGTAGCGATAAGAAAGTCTTTCGAGCTTTCCACTTTTCCCTGCTGAATAGCGGCGGCCGGGTCGACATGCTTCGGACAGACTTCGGAGCAGTAACCGACAAACGTGCAGGTCCAGACCCCGTTCTGGCCGTTAAGCTGTGCCATACGTTCTTTTTTGCCGTGGTCGCGGCTGTCCTCGTTATAGCGGTGCGCCAGAGTAATGGCGGCCGGGCCGATAAACTCAGGGTTCAGGCCAAACTGTGGACAGGCGGCGTAGCACAGGCCGCAGTTGATGCAGCCGGAAAACTGATGGTATTTCGCCATCTGCGCGGGCGTCTGGGTGTTTGGCCCCTGATCCGGCGTGCGCGGGTTGCCGATGATGTACGGCTTAATCGCTTCGAGGCTTTCGATAAAGTGGGTCATGTCGACCACCAGATCGCGCTCAATCGGGAAGTTGCCCAGCGCTTCAACCTTGATGCCCTTGGTGTAATCACGCAGGAAAGTTTTACACGCCAGCTTCGGCACTTTGTTGACCATCATGCCGCAGGAGCCGCAGATTGCCATGCGGCAGGACCAGCGGTAGCTCAGGTCCGGGGCCAGGTTATCTTTGATATAGCCGAGCGCATCCAGCAGGGAGGTTTGCTCGTCGTAAGGGACTTCATAGAAAGCGCTGTGCGGCGCGGCGTCCACTTCCGGGTTGTAGCGCACCACTTCAACTTTCAGTTTTTGCATCTCAGCCATTCGCCTTCTCCTTCTTATCGGCGGCTTCTGCTTCTGCACCGTACACGCGTTTCGCCGGTGGCAGCGTAGTGATTTTCACGTCGCTGTAGTCCAGCCGGGTGGTACCATCCGCATCGCGCCAGGCGAGAGTATGTTTAAGGAAATTGATGTCGTCACGTTCGGTGCAGCCCTCATCCAGACGCTGGTGCGCGCCGCGGGACTCTTTACGCGCCAGGGCAGAATGGGCCATACACTCTGCGACGTTCAGGCCGTGGCCCAGTTCAATGGTATAGAGCAGGTCGGTATTGAAGACGCTGGAGGTGTCGGTGATGCGCACGCGCTTGAAGCGTTCCTGGAGTTCCGCCAGCTTGTCGACGGTTTTCTGCATCAGCTCTGGCGTACGGTAGATCCCGCAGCCTTCTTCCATCGACAGCCCCATTTCGTCGCGGATCTTCGACCAGTTTTCGTTACCTTCCTGGTTCACCAGGCCTTTCAGGCGTTTTTCGATGTCTGCAACCTGCGCATCCAGCGCCGCGCTGTTAGCTTCACCTGCCGTTGCGGCACGCTCCATCGCGCGTTCGCCCGCCATGCGACCAAAGACCACCAGCTCAGCCAGCGAGTTCGAGCCCAGACGGTTTGCGCCGTGCAGACCGACGGAGGAACACTCACCCACCGCAAACAGCCCTTTGATGCGGGTTTCGCACTGCTGGTCGGTTTCGATACCGCCCATGGTGTAGTGCGCGGTTGGACGCACCGGGATCGGCTCTTTCACCGGGTCGACGCCCACATAGGCTTTCGCCAGCTCGCAGATAAACGGCAGACGCTCCAGCAGTTTCTTCTCGCCGAGATGACGGAGGTCGAGATGCACCACGTCGCCGCGCGGCGTTGAGATGGTATTGCCTTTGCGCCACTCATGCCAGAAAGCCTGAGAGACTTTGTCGCGTGGGCCGAGTTCCATGTATTTGTTTTTCGGCTCGCCAAGCGGGGTTTCCGGACCCATGCCGTAATCCTGCAAATAGCGATAGCCGTTTTTGTTGACCAGAATACCGCCTTCGCCGCGGCAGCCTTCCGTCATCAGAATACCGGAGCCCGGCAGGCCGGTTGGGTGATACTGGACGAACTCCATATCACGCAGCGGGACGCCGTGGCTGAGCGCCATGCCCATACCGTCACCGGTGACGATGCCGCCGTTGGTGTTGTAGCGGTATACGCGGCCCGCACCGCCCGTTGCCATCACCACCGCCTTAGCGCGGATCTGGACGAGCGTGCCTTCCATCATGTTCATTGCTACCAGTCCGTGCGCATGACCGTCGTCGACCAGAATGTCGAGAACGAAATGTTCGTCAAAGCGCTGGATTTGTGGGAACTGGAGGGAGGTCTGGAACAGGGTGTGCAGCATGTGGAAGCCGGTCTTATCGGCGGCAAACCAGGTGCGTTCGATCTTCATGCCACCGAAGCGGCGGACGTTGACGCTCCCGTCCGGACGGCGGCTCCAAGGACATCCCCACTGTTCCAGCTGGGTCATTTCCGTTGGGCAATGGTGCACGAAGTAATCAACGACATCCTGTTCGCAAAGCCAGTCGCCCCCTGCAACCGTGTCGTGGAAATGGTATTCGAAGCTGTCATGATCCTGCGCGACGGCGGCGGATCCTCCTTCTGCGGCTACCGTGTGGCTGCGCATCGGATAGACTTTTGAAATCAATGCGATTTTGGCGTTCGGATTGGCTTGTGCCGCAGCAATTGCAGCGCGTAATCCAGCCCCGCCAGCGCCTATTACGGCAAGATCGGCTTGAAAAGTTTGCACGACATTCCTCCAGATTTTGGTTTTCCCGCAACGTGATGAGCTAAAGGACGTTCACCTGCCCGAACGGACGATTGCGGAAGCGATTCCACTGCTCCTTTATGGGTAAAACAGTATAACCGCGTAGAAGTGAGGGAAATTTGACGTGTTCGATTTTTTTGCTGTTCTGTGCGGTGATTTATCATCGTGATTAATGAATGACGTCACAGTATTTCTCTGTGCAATGAAAAGGGGCTTTTACTGTGCAAAATTTGTCTCTGCCCCGGCTTGCGAGTAGACTTCGTGCCCTTGTCTGAAAACGGAGAAATAACTCATGAGCGAAACGGCCACCTGGCAGCCGAGCGCATCCATTCCAAACCTGCTAAAGCGCGCAGCAATTATGGCGGAGATCCGCCGCTTCTTTGCGGATCGCGGTGTCCTGGAGGTGGAAACGCCGTGCATGAGTCAGGCGACGGTCACGGATATTCATCTGGTCCCGTTTGAAACCCGTTTTGTTGGCCCAGGCCACTCTCAGGGCATGAATCTGTATCTGATGACCAGCCCGGAATACCATATGAAGCGTCTGCTGGCGGCCGGGTGTGGTCCGGTCTATCAGCTGTGCCGTAGCTTCCGTAATGAAGAGATGGGCCGACACCATAATCCGGAATTCACTATGCTGGAGTGGTACCGCCCGCACTACGACATGTATCGTCTGATGAACGAAGTCGACGATCTGCTCCAACAGGTGCTGGATTGCGCGGAAGCTGAAACGCTCTCCTATCAGCAGGCCTTCCAGCGTCATCTGGAAATTGATCCGCTGTCGGCTGATAAAACACAGCTGCGTGAAGTGGCGGCAAAACTGGATTTGAGCAACGTGGCGGATAACGAAGAGGATCGCGACACGCTGCTGCAACTGCTGTTCACCTTTGGTGTTGAACCGCAGATTGGCAAAGATCGTCCGACGTTTGTCTATCACTTCCCGGCCAGCCAGGCTTCACTGGCGCAGATCAGCACCGAAGATCACCGCGTGGCGGAGCGCTTTGAGGTGTACTTTAAAGGCATCGAGCTGGCGAACGGTTTCCATGAGCTGACCGACGCGCGCGAACAGCAACAGCGTTTCGAGCAGGATAACCGCAAGCGCAACGCGCGCGGTCTGCCGCAGCAGCCGATTGACACCAACCTGCTGGAAGCGCTTAAAGCCGGTTTGCCGGACTGCTCCGGCGTGGCGCTGGGTGTGGATCGCCTGGTCATGCTGGCGCTGGGCGCAGAACAACTGGGCGATGTGATTGCCTTTACGGTCGATCGCGCATAAAGGATTGCCGGGTGGCGCTGTCGCTTACCCGGCCTACTTGGTCATTTAACTTTGCCACATTAAAAACTACTATCTTCTCTATGCACGGGTCTTTTTCTTAATTTGACTCGGATAGCCACAATATTTGTCTGGTCATCTGCTACCATCCGCGCAGTTTAATTCCGTTTCGGATGGTTATATGTCTCACTCACTCAAAAAAATGACCCTTACCGGGCTCATCCTGATGATTTTTACGTCAGTTTTTGGCTTTGCCAATAGCCCGTCCGCGTTTTATCTGATGGGCTACAGCGCGACGCCGTTTTATATCGTTTCCGCGCTGTTCTTCTTTATTCCGTTTGCGCTAATGATGGCGGAGATGGGGTCGGCGTACAGGAAAGAAGAAGGCGGCATCTATTCGTGGATGAACAACAGCGTCGGTCCGCGTTATGCGTTTATCGGTACGTTCATGTGGTTTTCATCCTATGTCGTCTGGATGGTCAGCACGGCGGCCAAGGTCTGGGTGCCGTTCTCAACGTTTCTCTTCGGTGCGGATAAAACGCAGGTCTGGTCTCTGGCGGGGCTGAGTTCCACACAGGTGGTCGGTATTCTGGCGGTGTGCTGGATGGTGGTTGTCACGCTGGTGGCCTCGAAAGGCATCAACAAAATTGCCCGTATCACTGCCGTTGGCGGAATTTCCGTGATGTGCCTGAACCTGGTGCTGCTGCTGGTCAGTATCGCTATTCTGTGCCTGAACGGCGGGCATTTCGCACAGGAAGTCAACTTCGTTTCATCGCCTAATCCGGGTTACCAGTCCGGGCTGGCCATGCTCTCCTTCGTGGTGTTTGCCATCTTTGCTTACGGTGGAATTGAAGCCGTGGGCGGGCTGGTCGATAAAACCGAAAACCCGGAAAAGAACTTCGCCAAAGGCATTATCTTTGCCGCCATCGTCATTTCCATTGGCTACTCGCTGGCGATTTTCCTCTGGGGCGTCAGCACCAACTGGCAGCAGGTACTGAGCAATAACACCACCAACCTCGGCAACATTACCTACGTGTTGATGAAAAGCCTGGGGGTGACGCTGGGCAACGCCATGGATCTCGCGCCGGAAACGTCGGCCACCCTGGGGATCTGGTTTGCGCGGATTACCGGTTTGTCGATGTTCCTCGCCTATACTGGCGCGTTCTTCACGCTGATCTACTCGCCGCTGAAAGCGATTATTCAGGGGACGCCAAAGGCGCTGTGGCCTGCACGTATGACGCAGCTGAACGCTGCCGGTATGCCTGCCAACGCAATGTGGATGCAGTGCATGCTGGTGTGCGTGTTCATTCTGCTGGTGTCCTTCGGCGGCGATACCGCGTCGGCGTTCTATAACAAGCTGACCCTGATGGCAAACGTATCGATGACGCTTCCGTACCTATTCCTGGCGCTGGCGTTCCCGTTCTTTAAGGCGAAGCGGGATCTGGAGCGACCGTTTGTGATCTTCAAAACCCGCGTGGCGACGCTGCTGGCGACCACTGTTGTGGTGCTGGTCGTCGCGTTCGCCAACATCTTTACCGTCATTCAGCCCGTGGTTGAGGCAAATGACTGGAGCAGCACGCTGTGGATGGTTGGCGGACCGATCTTCTTCTCGCTGCTGGCAATGGGGATTTATGAGAACTACCGCCGCCGCATGATGACCTGCGTGACAGAAGTGGCATAGCGGATGAAAAAACCCCTCCCGGAAGGGAGGGGGAAATGGATTATAAACTTCCCGCCGGGCGCGAACGCGCCGCAGACGTCAACGTTCTTCCCGTCTTACGTCCGTCCAGCGTTTCCAGACGCATCTGGAAAGGTGGGAACGGCATATCAATTCCGTGCTCGCGGAAGCCAGCCAGGATCAGCTGGTGGATCTCATGGCGCAGCGGCATACGGTGTCCCATCTCGGCGGCGTAGATACGCAGCTCGAAAATCTGGATCCCCTGCTGCAAATCAACCAGGAAGACTTCCGGCGGCGGGTTGTCGATTACCAGCGAACAGCGTTCAGCAGCCGTATACAGGATCTGCGTCACCTCTTCGCTGTTGGCATCCGACGGAGCGGGTACGGTCAGCACCACACGCGTGACGGAGTCAGACAGCGACCAGTTGATAAACTGCTCGGTGATAAACGCTTTGTTCGGAACGATGATCTCTTTACGGTCCCAGTCGCTGATGGTGGTGGCGCGGGTGTTGATCCTGGTGACGCTGCCGGTCAGATCGCGGATGGTCACCGTATCGCCAATTCGAATCGGCTTTTCAAACAGAATGATCAGACCCGAGACGAAGTTGGCAAAGATCTCCTGTAAACCAAAGCCCAGGCCTACGGTCAGGGCGGCAACCAGCCATTGCAGTTTTGACCATTCGATACCAATCATCGAGAAGCCAACCAGCCCACCAAACAGCATGATTAAATACTTGGTAATGGTGGTGATCGCATAGCCTGTGCCGGGGGTTAAATCCAGATGCTGCAACAGCGCCAGCTCCAGCAGGGCAGGGAAGTTACGGATCAGCTGCGTGGTGATAATGAGTACCAGAATCGCAATCAGCACGGCCCCTAAGGTGATGGGCTCCAGGCTTTCGACCCCCTGCACCGTCGACGTCACATCCCACAAAGAGATGTTCTCCAGGAAGCCAAACGCAGAGTGGATTTCCGACCACAGGAAGATCACCGACAGCAGGGCAACCAGCATCAGAATTGAGCGTACCAGCCGCAGGGACTGGGTACTGATCGCATCGAGATCCAGTTCGACGTCATCGGCGTCTGAAGTCCCTTCGGTGCTGTTGACGTGGTTCGGCTCTTCCTCACCCCGCGCGCGCTGGGCCAGTATTTCTGCGCGACGATGTTTGGCACGGTCAAACGCCAGACGACGACGCTGGATCAGCATGCCGCGGCGAATAACATGGTAGACCACCAGCAGCAGGAACCAGATAGCTACTGACGTTTCCAGTCGTGCGAGCAGCGCCTGCGATGTGGCGAGATAACCGACAGCCGCCGCCAGCATCGCCGCCAGCGGCGCGCTAAGCAGCAGGTTCCACAGCAGACGGTTAAACATGTTATCGCCACTGCCGGACTTGTCGAGATAGAGCGGGATCCCGGCGCGCTTCAGGCTGAGCGTCACTACCGCTAATGCCCCGCAGATCAGCATAAAGCACAGCCGTCCCAGCGAGCCGGAGAACTCCCGGTCATTGAGATTATCGAACATGATCAGCGCCATAATCAGCGGCACAATCAGCCCGATGCTCATCAGGTAATAGCGCATCGCCCGCGCCACGCGATTACGCGGCCAGCCAAAGTGAGCGATGAACAGACCATTTGGCCGCGCAAACGTGGCGCAAATCATCACCACCCACAGCAGCGGAACGGTGGCGGTCACGCCATCGCCAATTGCGACGGCAAGCGGATAGGGCCAGGCTTCACGCAGGCCGTATCCGAGCGTCATCCACAGCACCGGCAGCGGAGACGCGACCAGAATTGACCAGAACACTGTACGCAGCGTCAGCCAGAAGTGATCCTGTGTCACTTTCCCCACACGGGCGCTGGAGCGCTCAAGGAAACGGGTGAAGTGGCGACGGGAATAAATACTGAAACCCACCAGAATCAGTGCCCCCAGCAGCGGGAAGATGGTCTCCTTACTGGTGAGCATCATCACGCTGGCGAGACCCAGCTGGCTGAAGGTGTCCAGCGAAATGAGGCGGCGCAGATCCTGCACGATCTCGATCGGCCAGGCGAAGGTCATCGGCCGCACGTCGGAGGTCCAGAACAGGTAACGGTGCGTGGCTTCGTTGACCTCTTTCAGCGCGTCCTCCAGCTGGCTGTTTGAGACTTTCAGCTTGGTGAGTTCGAGGATCAGCGTATCGCCCCCCTGCAACAGGGAATTGAGCAGTTCGCGTTGGGTGCGCAGCTGCGCTTCCAGAATACGGCTTTGCTCGCCGGTGAGCGGCTGTCCGTCAGCCTGACGGATCTGGCGGATTTGCGGCTGCTTATTAAGAAGGTCTTCATAATGAAGACGCTGAACGCGCAGCTGCGCCATCTCCGTATCAAGCTGCTGCGGTTTTGGCATCTCTGGCAGACGAGCCACCTGTGCGCGTAACGCTTCGCCCAACAGGTTAGATGAGCCAAGCCACTGGGACTGTTCACGCAGCGTGTTGAGAGCCTGACGAACCTGGAGGGTTTGATTAGTGGCCTGACGCTGCTGCGAGGCCACCAAATCCATGCGCTGCGCCTGCTGATTCAGCGCGGCAGAAAGCTCGCGGTTAACCTTAAACTGGGCGACGATGCTGTCGGGCAGGTTAGCGCTGTTTTCGGCCAACAACTCGGTGCTTTCCAGCGCACGTTCAGCTTCACGCTGACGCTGGCTGTTGAGTTGATTTCTCAGCGCCTGGAGATACGCATCCAGCTGTTCGCTCTGCTTCTGCGCCAGTTCCGAACGCATCCGCGACAGCTCCTGGCGGTTGTTAGCAGAAAGCTGTGCCAGCTCCAGTTCATCAACCAGCGCTTTAAGTCTGGCGGATTCGGCCTGTAGCCCAAGATTTTGGGCCTGATTCTGCGGGGTGTTGCCGGTCTGTGTCCCAATGCGGCGTTCCACTTCATTTAACTGACGGCGGGCATCGGTTTGCTGCTGTGGAAGCTGGCTGAGAGAGTCGGCAATTTCACGCGCCCGTTCCTGCTCCTGCTGTGCCAGACGGCTTTTTTCCAGCAGCTGGCTGCTGACTTGCAGGATCTCCTGATTCAGCGCCTCGGACGTCATCCCTGCGGGTACCTGACGTGGTTCATCACGCAGGCTGTTTAACTGCGAGCGCAGGGTCTGAGAGAGTTTGGGGAAGTTGTCGATAACCTGCTGATATTGCTGGGCGCGCTCAAGAGAACCCTTTCGTTCCTCAAGTGCGTTCAGTGCAGACTGGAGCGACTCAACGGCCTCCGGCTGAGCGGGTTTCGCCGCTTTTGCCTGCTCCAGCTCCTGGGTTATCTGTTTGGCGTCGGGGGCCGTCGCTGCGTACGCCCCCATGCTGAGGCACCAGGCCATCAGTAATACGATAATCGGGCGCACGTCAGCGATCCTTCTGTTGTTAACCTTCGTCTTTTTTGTCGTCAACCAGCGGGCTGGCATCGTGCTCGGCTTTGATCTCTTCTTCCGGCAACGGGGCTGGCGCAACGTCTGGCGTTGCAAAGACCTCCGTCGATACTGCCAGAGGCTGGCCGAGTTTGGTCACGGACAGGCTTTCCAGCTCGTCGACAAGGTTAACTTTGCCCGGTGCGAACAGGTTGATTACCGTTGAGCCCAGCTTGAAGCGGCCCATCTCCTGACCTTTCAGCAGGGCCACAGAACCTTCTTCTTCCCCGGCAGGCCAGGTCCAGCGCTTGATCACGCCTTCGCGTGGCGGCGTAATGGTGCCTGCCCAGACGGTTTCGATGCTGCCCACAATGGTAGCACCTACCAGAATCTGCGCCATTGGGCCAAATTCAGTATCAAACAGGCAGATGACGCGCTCGTTACGGGCAAACAGGTTAGGGACGTTTTGCGCCGTCAGGTGGTTTACAGAGAACAGATCCCCCGGCACGTAGATCATCTCGCGCAGGATGCCGTTACACGGCATATGAACGCGGTGGTAGTCGCGCGGGGAGAGATAGGTGGTCGCGAAAGTCCCGTTGCGGAACAGATCCGCCATTATGTAGTTACCGGCCAGCAGCGCTTCCAGGCTGTAGTTATGGCCTTTCGCCTGCAAAATTTTGTCGTCTTCAATTTTACCCAGCTGGCTGATCACGCCGTCAGCAGGCATCACCAGCACGTTCGGGTCGGTATTCAGCGGGCGCACTTCGTCGCGCAGCGGACGCACAAAAAATTCGTTGAAGGTGCGGTAGCTTGCCGTATCCGGCTTCTGCGCTTCTTTCATGTCGACCTTGTAGTATTTCACGAACAGGTCGATGACCAGTTTGGTCAGCCAGCCCGCTCGTTTGCTCGCGCCCCAGCCCGCCAGGCGAGTGAGCCACAGTTTAGGCAGAATGTATTGAAGCGAAAGTTTAAATGAGTTTAACAAGGTAGCCTCCAGGCCATTGTTTTGTCGTTCCTGATCCGGCAGTACGCTGCCGGAACCTGAAAAAAGGGGACGATTTTAGCGACGCTTAGCTTAGTTGTCAGTTATCAGAATCAGAAAAGTTTTTACGCGTTTTTACCTGGTCCATGCTTTCGAGAATACGATGGTAATTTTCGAAACGGGTTTCCGCTATTTCACCGTTCTCCACCGCTTCGCGGATGGCGCAGCCCGGATCGTTGTCATGTTTACAGTCGCGGTATTTGCAAGCGCCTATATAGTCATGGAATTCGACAAATCCGTTAAAGATTTGTTCCGGCTCGAGATGCCAGAGACCAAATTCACGCACACCCGGGGAGTCAATCACATCGCCGCCGTGCGGGAAGTGATAGAGACGTGAGGCGGTGGTGGTGTGCTGGCCCAGCCCGGAGACGTCCGACACATCGTTGGTCAGGATTTCTTGCTGAAGGCCGAGCAGGTTGTTAAGCAGGCTCGATTTACCCACGCCAGACTGCCCTGCAAAGATACTGATGCGGTCGGTCAGCGCATCTTCTAACGGCTTCAGGCCATCTTTGGTGCGGCTGGAAACCATCAAAACGCGATAACCAATATTGCGATAGATATCCATCTGCTCATTCACAAAGGCCATGGCCTCGTCATCCAGCAGATCGATTTTATTCAGCACGATGAGCGGCTCAACCTGTAGCGTTTCGCAGGCCACCAGATAACGGTCAATAATGTTGAGCGAAAGTTCGGGTAAAATCGCCGAAACGATCACGATCTGGTTGATATTGGCGGCAATGGGCTTTACGCCGTCGTAGAAATCAGGACGGGTCAGAACCGACGTGCGTTCATGCACGGCTTCAACGATACCTTTAACCGTTACCCCTTCCGCAGCCGCTTTGCCTGGACGCCAGACCACGCGGTCACCGGTCACCAGGGAACGGATGGTGCGACGGATATTGCAACGGTGGATGTCCCCGTCGGCAGACTCGACATCGGCATGCATACCGAAGCGGCTAATCACCACGCCTTCCGTCGCTTCGCCAAACAGGTTGTCGTCGTAATCGGGCTTCTCCGTAGTGGTTTTAAGACGGCGCTGGTGATTTGCATTCACGCGGCGCTGCTGCCCTTTGGAGAGTTTATTTTTACTCAATCGCGCTGGCTCCTGGTCGCCCATAGCGGGCAAAACCTCTATGATACACTCTAATTAATACTAGTTAACCTGCTACTGCCGGTTAAGCGAGAAGGGTGGAAAATAACATGAGCGCGGACGAAAACAACCTGATTTGGATCGATCTGGAGATGACCGGCCTGGATCCCGAGCGCGATCGCATTATTGAGATCGCCACACTGGTCACCGATGCCAACCTCAATATTCTGGCGGAAGGCCCAACGATTGCCGTGCACCAGTCCGATGACCAGCTTGCGCTGATGGATGAGTGGAACGTGCGTACCCATACTGGCAGCGGGCTGGTGGAACGCGTGAAGGCCAGCACTCTGGGCGACCGCGAAGCGGAGCTGGCGACGATTGAGTTTCTGAAGCAGTGGGTGCCGGCAGGAAAATCGCCTATCTGTGGCAACAGCATTGGTCAGGATCGTCGTTTCCTGTTTAAGTACATGCCGGAGCTGGAGTCCTACTTCCACTACCGCTATCTGGATGTGAGCACCTTAAAAGAGCTGGCCCGCCGCTGGAAACCGGAAATTCTCGACGGCTTCACAAAGCAGGGGACGCACCAGGCAATGGACGACATCCGTGAGTCTGTTGCGGAGCTGGCGTACTATCGCGAAAACTTTATTAAGCTTTGATTTTGCGATCCGGCGCCTTGCGTGGCCGGGTTTTTGTCGCTAAATTGTTCAGCTTGCCGATTAAATAAGCACTTGAACTGAATTTCAAAAAAATCGCTTTGAGGGGGGTTGCAGCTAAACGGATTTCTCGTATAATGCGCCTCCCGTAACGACAGAGAATTACACGTTACGACAGCAACAAAAGCAGTACAGATTTGCGGGAATAGCTCAGTTGGTAGAGCACGACCTTGCCAAGGTCGGGGTCGCGAGTTCGAGTCTCGTTTCCCGCTCCAAAATTTGAAAAGTATCGCAAGATACGCCAGCACCAGAACACCCAAGCGGGAATAGCTCAGTTGGTAGAGCACGACCTTGCCAAGGTCGGGGTCGCGAGTTCGAGTCTCGTTTCCCGCTCCAAAATTTGAAAGTATCGCAAGATACGCACAGCACCAGAATACCCAAGCGGGAATAGCTCAGTTGGTAGAGCACGACCTTGCCAAGGTCGGGGTCGCGAGTTCGAGTCTCGTTTCCCGCTCCAAATTCTTCTTCTTTCCTAAATTATCCACAGCGAAATGCTTCGTTGGGGACGTTTTCTATTGTATCTGAAACACTCTTGTAAACAGAGTTATCCACAGAAACTGTGATAAATCCCAGTTGTGCAAAATGTTAGCAGGGTGAATAATATCTTCGTAATTAACTGTAATCTATGAAGAAAATTTGATTTCAAAATGTTATTGAGATCACTTGACCTGTTTGCTAAACCTTATTGCGCCTGAATTCTTATTTTTATTCACAGCCTGTGAATATATCACACATCCCGTGGCAGCCCTTTTTCAATCACCCTGACCAGGCGCTGTTTCTTCGGTAATTGTACTTCAACCACGCCGGCATTTCGCTTCTCAATTTGCTGCGCAATCGCCCATTCTATGTGCTCATCAAGAAGTGGGTGCTCACCTCTGCGGCTTTCGAGCGCCTGAAGATTGGCTTCATCCCATGGGGCATTACCCAGCGCAACGGCCACATTACGCAGCCAGCGCAGGTGGCCGATACGACGTATGGCGGAACCTTCCGTCACCTTCAGGAACCAGGCTTCGCTCCAGGCGAACAGTTCGATCAGCTGCGGGGCATGTAACGCCTTGCGGGGACTGAAGTCTTCTTCGTCCGTCAACTGTGAATAGCGGTTCCACGGACAAATCAGCTGGCAGTCATCACAGCCGTAGATGCGGTTGCCAATAAGCGGACGAAATTCCTCTGGAATAGCACCTTCCAGCTCGATGGTGAGATAAGAGATACAGCGGCGCGCATCAACGGTATAGGGTTCAACGATAGCGCCCGTTGGGCAGATGGTCATACAGGCCACGCAGCGGCCACACCCTTCTTCCACCGGACCGTCTACCGGCAGGGGTAAATCAATCAACAGTTCACCCAGGAAAAAGAATGAGCCCGCGTCGCGGCTTAAGATAAGTGAGTGCTTACCTGTCCAGCCAAGCCCGGCTTTTTCGGCGATCGGGCGCTCAAGAATAGGCGCAGAATCGACAAAGGGTCTAAAATTCAGCGAAACACAGTGCTGCTGAATGGTTTCCCCGAGCTTTTTTAGACGGTTGCGCAGAAGTTTATGGTAATCACGTCCCAGAGCGTATCGGCTGACGTAACCCAGCGAAGGATTTTTTAGCGTGCGCGCAAAGGCCGCGTTAGCGGGCAGATAGTTCATGCGTACGCTAATGACGCGCAGCGTACCCGGCAACAGCTCGTGGGGGCGGGCACGCATCATACCGTGGCGCGCCATCCACTCCATCTCGCCGTGGTATTGTTTATCCAGCCATGCCTGTAGCTTAGGCTCGCTGGCAGAGAGGTCGGTATCGGTAATACCGACCTTCTGGAAGCCCAGTTCAGCACCCCACTGTTTTATTTTCTGCGCTAATTCATTGAGATCGAGGGGCTGTGACATGACGGACCATACTGTGAAGAAAAACCCCGCAAGTATACCACATTCCATCTGGCATGCGGATGACCTCCGTCGGGCCGAAAAAGAGGCCGCAGACAGCCTCGGCGTTACCCTTTATGAACTGATGCAGCGCGCGGGCGAGGCGGCGTTTAACGTGGCGCGCACGGCTTATCCGGATGCCTCGCACTACCTGATTCTGTGCGGGCACGGCAATAACGGTGGCGATGGCTATGTGGTGGCTCGTCTTGCGGTGGCGGCGGGGCTGCGCGTCACCCTGCTGGCGCTGGAGAGCGACAAGCCGCTACCGGAAGAGGCTGGCATGGCGAGAGAGGCCTGGCTGAATGCGGGGGGCATTATTCATGCGCCTGATATTATCTGGCCCGAGGATGTCGACGTGATTGTTGATGGTCTGCTGGGGACGGGGCTGATGCGCGCGCCTCGCGATGACGTCGCCGCGCTGATTACCCACGCTAATGCGCACCCCGCCCCTGTGGTGGCGCTGGATATTCCCTCCGGCCTGATGGCGCAAACCGGCGCGACGCCGGGCGTGTCGATTGAGGCTGCGCACACCGTGACCTTTATCGCCCTGAAGCCGGGTTTGCTTACCGGTAAAGCGCGGGATGTCGTGGGGACGTTACATCACAACGCACTGGGGCTGGAAAACTGGCTGGCTGGACAGGATACCCACATCACCCGCTTTGATGCCTCCCTGCTTGCTCAGTGGCTGCCTCCGCGCCGCCCCACATCCCATAAGGGTGATCATGGCCGGCTGCTGATTATCGGTGGCGATCATGGCACGGCAGGTGCGATTCGCATGACAGGAGAGGCCGCGTTGCGCAGCGGTGCCGGATTAGTACGCGTGCTGACCCGCAGCGAAAACATTCCGCCGATTATTACCGCGCGGCCGGAGCTGATGGTCCACGAGCTTGCCCCACAGGCGATTGAAGAGGGTCTTGAGTGGGCGGACGTGGTAGTCATTGGTCCGGGCCTGGGTCAGCAGGAGTGGGGTAAACAGGCCCTGCAAAAGGCCGAGAATTTTCGTAAGCCGATGCTCTGGGATGCCGACGCGCTTAACCTTCTGGCAATAAACCCGGATAAGCGTCACAATCGCACTCTGACGCCACACCCCGGCGAAGCCGCACGGCTGCTTAACTGTAGCGTGGCAGAAATTGAAAGCGATCGCTTACTTTCAGCCCAACGTCTGGTAAAACGTTACGGAGGTGTTGTCGTTTTGAAAGGGGCGGGGACCGTTATCGCCAGCGATGATGCGATGGGCATCGTTGATGCCGGTAATGCAGGCATGGCGAGCGGCGGCATGGGTGATGTGCTCTCTGGCATCATTGGCGCATTGCTCGGACAGAAACTACCCCTTTATGATGCAGCCTGTGCTGGCTGCGTGGCCCACGGTGCGGCGGCTGACAGGCTGGCTGCTCGTTACGGAACGCGCGGTATGCTGGCCACCGATCTTTTTTGCACGCTGCGGCGTGTTGTTAACCCGGATGTGATTGACGTAGAAAATGACTAATCGAGCGATTCCTTTACCTGATGAACAAGCCACTTTAGATCTCGGCAAGCGCGTGGCGCAGGCCTGTCAGGGGGCGACCGTCATTTATCTGTATGGTGATTTAGGCGCGGGTAAAACAACCTTCAGCCGTGGTTTTTTGCAGGCGTTAGGCCATAACGGGAACGTAAAAAGCCCGACTTATACGCTAGTAGAACCGTACACGCTTGAAAATATCATGGTGTACCACTTTGATTTATATCGTCTTGCGGATCCTGAGGAGCTGGAATTTATGGGGATCCGCGATTACTTTGCCAACGACGCCATTTGCCTGGTGGAGTGGCCGCAACAAGGTGCGGGTGTGCTGCCTGACCCGGATGTCGAAATTCACTTGGATTATCAGGCACAAGGGCGTGAGGCGCGCATCAGTGCGGTTTCCTCATCAGGCTGTTCCTTACTGGCGCGTTTAGCCGGTTGAGCGTAGGGATAACGGGATGATTAATCGCGTTAAAGGTTGGATTTTGGCAGCCACGGTTCTGCTGTGCGCGCAGGCCGGTGCGGCCAGCCTCTCGGATATTCAGGTGTCGAATGGCGATAGCCAGGCCCGCATTACCTTCAGCTTTATGGGCGATCCTGAATATGCTTTCTCACAAATCGACAGCCGCAGCGTGGCGCTCGATATTAAACAGTCCGGGGTGATTCAGGGGCTGCCGCTCCAGTTCAGCGGCAACAATCTGGTGAAAAGCATCCGTTCGGGGACGCCGAAGGATGCGCAGTCTCTGCGTCTGGTGGTCGATCTTACCGAAAAGGGCAAAACGAAGGCGGTTAAGCAGCAAAACGGCGCCAGTTATAAGGTGGTTTTTACCATTAATGCTGATGTTCCGCCGCCGCCACCGCCTGCACCTGTGGTAGCAAAACGCGTAGAATCGCCGGTTTATACCCCAAGGCCGTCTGAGCCAGCCCGTAATCCGTTTAAATCACAAAATGACCGACTTACCGCCGTGACCAGCAGCAACACGGTGACGCGTCCGGCGGTCAGCGCGCGGCGAACGCCGGTCAGTGGCGACAAAGTGATTATCGCCATCGACGCCGGACACGGCGGGCAAGATCCTGGCGCGATTGGCCCGGGCGGCACGCGGGAGAAAAACGTCACTATCGCCATTGCCCGTAAGCTGCGTGCGCTTCTGAATGACGATCCGATGTTCAAAGGGGTCATGACCCGCGACGGAGATTACTTTATTTCAGTGATGGGACGCTCGGATGTGGCGCGTAAGCAAAACGCCAACTTCCTGGTATCGATTCACGCGGATGCTGCGCCGAACCGTAACGCCACCGGCGCGTCGGTATGGGTACTGTCGAACCGTCGTGCCAACAGTGAAATGGCGAACTGGCTTGAAGAGCACGAGAAGCAGTCTGAACTGTTAGGCGGGGCAGGCGATGTGCTGGCAAACAGCCAGGCCGATCCGTATCTCAGCCAGGCGGTACTGGATTTACAGTTCGGTCATTCTCAGCGCGTCGGGTATGATGTCGCCACTAACGTACTCAACCAGCTGCAAAGCGTCGGATCGCTGCATAAGCGTCGTCCGGAACATGCGAGCCTCGGTGTCCTGCGTTCGCCGGATATTCCGTCGATTCTGGTAGAGACGGGTTTTATCAGTAATCACGGTGAAGAGCGTTTACTGGGAAGCGACAGCTATCAGCAGCAAATTGCTGAAGCGATTTATAACGGTCTGCGTAAATACTTTGACGCGCATCCGCTTCAGTCTGCGCCGCAGGGCGGGGCAGCCCAGACGGCAAGCGCCGCGCTGCCGGGTGAGATGACCGCGACTAATTAAGGAGAGTTCATGCCGATTCAGGTTCTACCGCCGCAGCTCGCGAACCAAATCGCCGCCGGTGAGGTGGTGGAACGCCCTGCATCGGTGGTGAAAGAGCTGGTGGAAAACAGCCTCGATGCAGGGGCGACCCGCATTGATATCGATATTGAACGCGGGGGCGCAAAGCTTATCCGCATTCGTGATAACGGCTGTGGCATCAAAAAGGACGAGCTGGCGCTGGCGCTGGCGCGTCATGCCACCAGTAAAATTGCGTCACTTGACGATCTGGAAGCGATTATCAGCCTGGGTTTTCGCGGCGAAGCGCTGGCCAGTATCAGCTCCGTTTCCCGCTTAACGTTGACCTCCCGCACGGCCGACCAGCATGAAGCCTGGCAGGCCTACGCGGAAGGGCGCGATATGGACGTCACGGTTAAACCAGCGGCGCACCCGGTAGGCACCACGCTTGAAGTGCTGGATCTTTTCTATAACACGCCCGCCCGGCGCAAGTTTATGCGAACCGAGAAGACCGAATTCGGACATATCGACGAGATCATCCGCCGCATCGCGCTGGCACGCTTTGATGTCACTCTTAACCTCAGTCATAACGGTAAGGTGATGCGTCAGTACCGGGCAGTGGCGGAAGGCGGGCAAAAGGAGCGTCGGCTGGGCGCCATCTGCGGCACGCCGTTCCTGGAAAAAGCGCTGGCCATTGAGTGGCAGCATGGCGATTTGGCCCTGCGCGGCTGGGTTGCCGATCCGAACGCCAGTAGCGCCGCGTTTGCTGAGATTCAGTACTGCTACGTCAACGGTCGCATGATGCGCGACCGCCTGATTAACCACGCCATTCGCCAGGCCTGTGAAGATAAGCTCGGCGCCGATCAACAGCCCGCCTTTGTGCTTTATCTGGAGATCGACCCGCATCAGGTTGACGTTAACGTGCACCCCGCCAAGCACGAGGTGCGTTTCCACCAGTCGCGTCTGGTGCATGATTTTATCTATCAGGGCGTCGTTAGCGTTTTGCAGAAGCAGGCTGAGCCAACGCTGCCGCTGGAAAACGACGTTCCTGCACCGCGATCGCTGCCAGAAAATCGCGTGGCGGCCGGACGTAACCATTTCGCTGAACCCGCAGTCGCGCGCGAACCAGTGGCTCCGCGTTTTTCGTCAGCGGGAAGCGCACCGCGCCCGACGGGCGCCAACTACCCAAATGCCCAGCCGGGGTATCAAAAGCAGCAAGGTGCGTTATACCGTAAATTGCTGGACACCCCAGCCGTGGAACGGAAAGAACATATTGAGGTATCGCCGTCTTCCCTTGACGGACATAGCCAGAGTTTTGGCCGGGTATTGACGATTGTCGCCCCGGACATGGCACTGCTTGAACGTGAGGGGAAATTGATGCTGCTGGCGTTGCCGGTAGCGGAACGCTGGCTTAAACAGGCGCAACTGACGCCAGGGGAAAACGCCGCCTGCGCTCAGCCGTTACTGATCCCGGTTCGGTTGAAAATAAACCATGAAGAAACAGGGGTTTTGCAGCGTGCCCAGGCGCTTCTTGCCGAAATGGGGATTGAAATCGTACTGGACGCGCAGCATGTGACAATTCGCGCAGTGCCTTTACCCTTACGCCAACAAAATTTACAAAACTTGATTCCTGAACTGATAGGCTACCTGGCGCAACAAACGACGTTTGATGCCGCCGATACCGCGCAGTGGATCGCCCGCCATCTGGCCAGCGAACATTCGCCGTGGAGTATGGCGCAGGCGATTACCGTTCTGGCAGAGGTGGAACGCCTCTGTCCACAGCTAGTGAAAGCGCCGCCAGGTGGTTTGTTACAACCTGTTGATTTAAAAACGGCGATGACCGCCCTGAAACATGACTGATGTAAGTAAGGCGAGCCTGCCAAAGGCGATTTTTTTAATGGGGCCAACGGCCTCCGGTAAAACGGCGTTAGCCATTGAGTTACGTAAAGTTTTGCCAGTAGAGTTGATTAGCGTTGATTCAGCCCTCATTTACCGAGGAATGGACATCGGCACGGCGAAGCCCAACGTAGACGAACTGCGTGCGGCACCGCACCGTTTACTGGATATTCTCGACCCGGCACAGGCTTACTCCGCAGCAGATTTTCGCCGCGACGCCTTAGCTGAGATGGCCGAGATTACCGCCGCGGGACGCATACCGCTGTTAGTTGGCGGCACGATGCTCTACTTTAAGGCGCTGCTGGAGGGGTTATCGCCTCTGCCATCGGCCGATCCGGAAGTGAGAGCGAAGATTGAGCGGCAGGCGGCAGAGCAGGGGTGGGACGTTTTGCACAGGCAACTGGAAGAGATTGACCCGGTTGCCGCAGCGCGGATCCACCCAAACGATCCGCAAAGGCTTTCCCGGGCACTGGAAGTTTTTTTCATTTCGGGTAAAACTTTAACGGAACTGACGCAAACGTCAGGAGACGCTCTGCCGTATCAGGTGCATCAGTTCGCCATCGCCCCGGCGAGCCGTGAACTGCTCCATCAACGAATTGAGCAGCGTTTTCATCAGATGTTGGCTTCAGATTTTGAAGCAGAAGTGCGGGCGCTTTTTGCCCGTGGAGATTTGCATACGGACATGCCTTCCATTCGTTGTGTGGGATACCGCCAGATGTGGTCGTATCTTGAAGGCGAGATTTCATACGATGAAATGGTTTATCGAGGTGTTTGCGCCACGAGACAGTTAGCGAAGCGCCAGATCACCTGGTTGCGCGGTTGGGAGGGGGTTCACTGGTTAGACAGTGAAAAACCACAACAGGCGTTAAACGAAGTGATTGAGGTTATTGGTGATATCGCTGACTGAATGTGTACAATTAAGCCGTATCGTGCGCAATTTTTCAGAATCGCAAGGTTCTAAGTACAAAACAAGCATATAAGGAAAAGATAGAATGGCTAAGGGGCAATCTTTACAAGATCCGTTCCTGAACGCATTGCGTCGGGAGCGTGTTCCAGTTTCTATTTATTTGGTGAATGGTATTAAGCTGCAAGGTCAGATTGAGTCTTTCGATCAGTTCGTGATCCTGTTGAAAAACACGGTCAGCCAGATGGTCTATAAGCACGCGATTTCTACTGTTGTTCCGTCCCGTCCGGTATCTCATCACAGCAATAACACTGGCGGCGGCACTGGCAGTAACTACCATCATGGCAGCAACGCGCAGGGTTCATCTGCTCCTGCGCAGGACAGCGAAGAAACCGAATAAGGTTTTGGGCTGTTTTCCACACGGGGAGCCAGGGATCCTGCGTTCCCCGCTGATCTTTTTAGAGAGGTTTACGCTTGTTTGACCGTTATGACGCCGGTGAGCAGGCGGTGCTGGTACACATCTATTTTTCGCAAGACAAAGATATGGAAGACCTCCAGGAGTTTGAATCTCTGGTCTCTTCCGCCGGTGTCGAAGCAATGCAGGTGATTACCGGTAGCCGTAAAGCGCCGCACCCGAAGTACTTTGTTGGTGAAGGTAAAGCAGTTGAAATTGCGGATGCCGTAAAAGCAACCGGCGCATCAGTCGTGCTGTTTGATCATGCGCTGTCTCCGGCTCAGGAACGTAACCTGGAAGCTCTCTGCGAATGTCGTGTTATCGATCGCACGGGGTTGATCTTAGATATTTTTGCTCAGCGTGCGCGTACCCACGAGGGTAAGTTGCAGGTTGAGCTGGCGCAGTTGCGCCATCTGGCGACGCGTCTGGTGCGTGGCTGGACACACCTTGAAAGACAAAAAGGCGGGATTGGTTTACGTGGCCCGGGTGAAACCCAGCTCGAAACCGACCGTCGTTTGCTGCGTGGCCGTATAACCCAGATCCTTTCTCGTCTGGAGCGTGTCGAGAAACAGCGCGAACAGGGGCGTCGGGCGCGAACCAAAGCCGACATCCCAACGGTGTCGCTGGTGGGCTATACCAACGCCGGTAAATCCACCCTGTTTAACCAGATAACCGAGGCCCAGGTGTATGCCGCAGACCAGCTGTTTGCGACCCTGGATCCTACGTTGCGCCGTATTGACGTCGCAGACGTCGGTGAAACGGTACTGGCGGATACCGTAGGGTTTATCCGCCATCTGCCGCACGATCTGGTGGCGGCGTTTAAAGCGACGTTGCAGGAGACGCGTCAGGCGACCCTGCTGCTGCACGTGATTGATGCGGCTGACGTACGCGTGCAGGAGAACATCGACGCGGTGAATGTGGTGCTCGAAGAGATTGACGCCCACGAAATTCCCACCCTGTTGGTGATGAACAAGATCGATATGCTGGACGATTTCGAACCGCGTATCGACCGAGATGAAGAGAACAAACCAATTCGGGTCTGGCTATCTGCTCAGGCCGGGATTGGTGTGCCACTGCTTTTCCAGGCTTTGACAGAACGTCTTTCCGGTGAGGTAGCTCAGCACACGCTGCGACTGCCGCCACAGGAAGGCAGGCTGCGTAGCCGGTTTTATCAGCTTCAGGCGATAGAAAAAGAGTGGATGGAGGATGACGGCAGCGTGGGGATGCAGGTGCGTATGCCGATCGTTGACTGGCGTCGCCTCTGTAAACAAGAACCTGCGCTGGCGGACTATATCGTCTGATCAGAAAGGGGAAGCCTGAAAAATTCGCCCTTGCATAACAAATATGGAGCATATACATGGCGTGGAATCAGCCCGGTAATAACGGACAAGACCGCGACCCGTGGGGAAGCAGCAATAATCAAGGCGGCAACTCTGGGGGAAATGGCAACAAAGGTGGTCGCGAGCAGGGGCCGCCGGATCTGGATGATATCTTCCGCAAACTGAGCAAAAAGCTTGGTGGCCTTGGCGGAGGAAAAGGTTCTGGCTCGGGTGGCAACTCCACTCAGAGTCCGCGCCCGCCTATGGGTGGCCGCGTAGTAAGCATTGTGGCCGCGGCGGTAGTCATCATCTGGGCAGCCAGCGGGTTCTACACCATTAAAGAAGCAGAGCGCGGCGTGGTAACCCGTTTCGGTAAGTTCAGCCATCTGGTTGAGCCGGGCCTGAACTGGAAACCGACCTTCATTGATAACGTGACCGCAGTGAACGTGGAGTCCGTCCGTGAACTGGCGGCGTCTGGCGTGATGTTGACCTCTGACGAAAACGTGGTGCGCGTTGAGATGAACGTCCAGTACCGCGTGACCGATCCTGAGCGTTATCTGTTTAGCGTGACCAGCGCGGATGACAGCCTGCGTCAGGCGACCGACAGCGCCCTGCGTGGCGTGATCGGTAAATACACCATGGACCGTATCCTGACCGAAGGTCGTACCGTTATTCGTAGCGATACCCAGCGCGAGCTGGAAGAGACCATCCGTCCGTACAACATGGGTATCACCCTGCTGGACGTCAACTTCCAGGCTGCGCGTCCGCCGGAAGAGGTGAAAGCGGCGTTTGACGATGCGATTGCCGCGCGTGAAAACGAACAGCAGTACATCCGTGAAGCGGAAGCGTATACCAACGAAGTTCAGCCGCGTGCAAACGGTCAGGCGCAGCGTATTCTGGAAGAAGCGCGCGCGTATAAGACCCAGACCATCCTGGAAGCACAGGGTGAAGTGGCTCGCTTCGCGAAGATCCTTCCGGAATATAAAGCCGCGCCGGAAATTACCCGTGAGCGTCTCTATATCGAGACCATGGAAAAAGTGCTGAGCCATACGCGTAAAGTGCTGGTTAACGACAACAAAGGCGGAAACCTGATGGTCCTGCCGCTGGATCAGATGCTTAAAGGCGGTTCTGCACCGGCAGCAAAAGACAACAGCGGAGCCAACAACCTGCTGCGTCTGCCGCCAGCCTCGTCTGGTAGCTCCAGCGCGAACACAACGCCTTCTTCGAACGATGGTGACATTATGGACCAACGCCGTGCTAACGCGCAGCGTAACGACTACCAGCGTCAGGGGGAATAAGGATGCGTAAGTCAGTTATTGCGATCATCATCATCGCACTGGTCGTGCTCTACACCTCCATCTTTGTGGTGAAAGAGGGCGAACGTGGGATCAAGTTCCAGTTTAGCAGCGTCGTGCGTGACGGCGACAAGCGTCCGGTGATCTACGAGCCGGGTCTGCACTTCAAGGTGCCTTTCATTCAGTCAGTCAAAACGCTCGACGCACGTATCCAGACCATGGATAACCAGGCCGACCGTTTCGTGACTAAAGAGAAGAAAGACCTGATCGTTGATTCCTACATCAAATGGCGTATCAGCGACTTCAGCCGCTACTTCCTGGCAACCGGCGGTGGTGACGTTTCTCAGGCAGAAGTGCTGCTGAAACGTAAGTTCTCTGACCGTCTGCGTTCTGAAATTGGTCGTCTGGATGTAAAAGACATCGTGACCGACTCCCGAGGTCGTCTGACCCTGGAAGTGCGTGATGCGTTGAACTCAGGTACAGCGGGTACCGAAGACGAAGTGGAAACACCGGCAGCGGATGACGCGATTGCCAAAGCGGCTGAACGCGTTCAGGCTGAAACCAACGGTAAAGTACCGGTGATCAACCCGAACAGTATGGCTGCACTGGGTATCGAAGTGGTTGACGTGCGTATCAAGCAGATCAACCTGCCAGCGGAGGTGTCCGAGGCGATCTACAACCGTATGCGCGCCGAGCGTGAAGCGGTAGCCCGTCGTCACCGTTCACAGGGTCAGGAAGAGGCCGAGAAACTGCGTGCCGCAGCGGACTACGAAGTGACCAAGACGCTGGCGGAATCTGAGCGTCAGGGCCGTATCCTGCGTGGTGAAGGCGATGCCGAAGCCGCGAAGCTGTTTGCCGATGCCTTCAGCCAGGATCCCGACTTCTACGCCTTTATCCGTAGCCTGCGTGCTTACGAGAATAGCTTCCAGAGCAACCAGGATGTGATGGTACTCAGCCCGGACAGCGATTTCTTCCGTTATATGAAGACGCCGACTAACGCAACGCGATAAACTCAGGCTCGTTTGAGTATTCAAACCACCGCTCTTCACGGAGCGGTGGTTTTCTTTTATAAGGATGAAAAATGAATTCAACGATCTGGCTCGCACTGGCTTTGGTTTTGGTGCTGGAAGGCCTCGGCCCGATGCTCTATCCACGCGCATGGCGACGGATGATCGCGACCATGAGCCAACTTCCGGACAATATTTTGCGTCGTTTTGGTGGTGGACTTGTGGTTGCCGGTATCGTTATCTACTACATGTTGAGGAAAACGATTGGCTGATCAAAAACTAACCGCAATCGGCATATTTTAGGGTCAAAAAGTGCTGTATATCTGAAAAAGCGATGGTAGAATCCATTTTTAAGCAAACGGTGATTTTGAAAAAAATGGGTAACAACGTCGTCGTACTGGGCACCCAATGGGGTGACGAAGGTAAAGGGAAGATTGTCGATCTTCTGACTGAACGGGCTAAATATGTTGTACGCTACCAGGGCGGTCACAACGCAGGCCATACTCTCGTAATCAACGGTGAAAAAACCGTCCTCCATCTTATTCCATCAGGCATTCTTCGCGAAAACGTCACCAGCATCATCGGTAACGGCGTTGTGCTGTCTCCAGCTGCGCTGATGAAAGAGATGAAAGGTCTGGAAGACCGTGGTATCCCTGTTCGTGAGCGTCTGCTGCTCTCCGAAGCCTGCCCGCTGATCCTGGACTATCATGTGGCGCTGGACGTGGCGCGTGAAAAAGCGCGTGGCGCGAAAGCGATCGGCACTACCGGTCGTGGCATCGGCCCGGCATACGAAGATAAAGTGGCTCGTCGCGGTCTGCGCGTGGGCGACCTCTTCGACAAAGCGACCTTCGCTGAAAAACTGAAAGAAGTGATGGAATATCACAACTTCCAGCTGGTGAATTTCTATAAAGCCGAAGCCGTTGACTACCAGAAAGTGCTGGATGACGTCATGGCGATTGCTGACATTCTGACCGGCATGGTTGTTGATGTGTCCGATCTGCTGGACCAGGCGCGCAAGCGTGGCGATTTCGTCATGTTTGAAGGTGCGCAGGGTACCCTGCTGGACATCGACCACGGTACCTATCCGTATGTAACGTCCTCTAACACCACCGCGGGTGGCGTGGCAACCGGCTCCGGCCTGGGCCCACGTTATGTGGATTACGTTCTGGGCATCATCAAAGCGTACTCCACTCGCGTGGGTGCAGGTCCATTCCCGACCGAGCTGTTTGATGAAACCGGCGAGTTCCTCTGCAAGCAGGGTAACGAGTTTGGCGCAACCACCGGTCGTCGTCGTCGTACCGGCTGGCTGGACGCCGTTGCCGTGCGTCGTGCTGTGCAGATCAACTCCCTGTCTGGCTTCTGCCTGACCAAGCTGGACGTACTGGACGGCCTGAAAGAAGTGAAAATCTGCGTGGGCTACCGTCTGCCAGATGGTCGCGAAGTGACTACCACTCCGCTGGCCGCTGACGACTGGGAAGGCATTGAGCCAATCTACGAAACCATGCCGGGCTGGTCTGAGACCACCTTCGGTGTGAAAGAACGTAGTGGCCTGCCAAAAGCTGCGCTGGACTACATTAAGCGTATTGAAGAACTGACCGAAGTGCCGATCGATATTATTTCTACCGGCCCGGATCGTACTGAAACGATGATCCTGCGCGACCCGTTCGACGCATAATCTTCGTGACTGCTGGCCTGCGGGGAAACCCGCAGGCCAGATAAGCGCAGCGCCATCCGGCGACCGCTCCTGGATCTCCGCTTTTTCGCCCCGTCTGTCAAATAAATTAGCCGCTAACTATCTGGCTGGTTTATCATCATTAATGAATATCTCTGCGGTTTGACCGCGTTTTCCCTTTTTCCTGAGGTTGATGTGCAGTTAACAAGTTTCACCGATTACGGCTTACGCGCGCTGATTTACATGGCGTCGTTACCCGATGGGAAGATGACCAGCATCTCTGAAGTCACAGAGGTGTACGGTGTGTCCCGTAATCATATGGTCAAAATAATCAATCAACTTAGTCGTGCCGGATACGTTGCTGCCGTCCGCGGGAAGAATGGAGGGATCCGTCTCGGTAAACCGGCACTGAGTATCCGTATCGGCGATGTGGTACGTGAACTGGAGCCGCTATCTCTGGTGAACTGTAGCAGTGCGTTTTGCCACATTACGCCCGCTTGCCGCCTGAAACAGGCGCTTTCAAAGGCCGTGCAAAGTTTTCTCAAGGAACTGGATAACTACACGCTGGCCGATTTGGTTGAAGAGAATCAACCGCTTTATAAATTATTGCTGGTGGAATGAAGAAAATTTCCACCGGAGCTGACAACGGAGGAACCGACATGTCACAAGATCCTTTCCAGGAACGCGAAGCCGAAAAATACGCGAATCCTATCCCCAGCCGCGAGTTCATCATTGAACACTTAACAAAACGCGAAAAACCCGCCAATCGTGAAGAACTTGCCGTTGAATTAAACATTGAGGGTGAAGAGCAAATTGAAGCCCTTCGCCGCCGCCTGCGCGCCATGGAGCGCGACGGCCAGCTGGTCTTTACTCGTCGCCAGTGCTACGCGCTGCCAGAACGCCTCGATCTGCTGAAAGGCACCGTTATTGGTCATCGCGATGGCTTCGGCTTCCTGCGCGTGGAAGGCCGTAAAGACGACCTGTACCTCTCATCCGAACAGATGAAGATGTGTATTCACGGCGACCAGATCCTGGCGCAGCCGCTGGGTGCAGATCGTAAAGGCCGCCGCGAAGCGCGCGTGGTCCGCGTGCTGGTGCCGAAAACCAGCCAGATTGTAGGCCGTTACTTTACCGATGCGGGCGTAGGCTTTGTGGTGCCGGACGATAGCCGTCTGAGCTTCGACATTCTCATCCCGCCTGAAGAGGTGATGGGCGCACGCATGGGCTTTGTGGTAGTGGTTGAACTTACCCAGCGCCCGACCCGCCGTACCAAAGCGGTAGGTAAAATCGTCGAAGTGCTGGGCGATAACATGGGCACCGGCATGGCCGTTGATATGGCGCTGCGCACCCATGAAATTCCTTACGTCTGGCCGAAAGCGGTTGAAGACCAGATCGAAAACCTGCGTGAAGAAGTGCCGGAAGAGTCCAAAGCAGGCCGCGTGGATCTGCGCGATCTGCCGCTGGTCACCATTGATGGTGAAGACGCCCGCGACTTCGATGATGCCGTGTACTGTGAGAAAAAACGCGGTGGTGGCTGGCGTCTGTGGGTGGCTATCGCGGATGTGAGTTATTACGTACGTCCACACACGCCGCTGGATAACGAAGCGCGCAGCCGCGGTACGTCGGTCTACTTCCCGTCGCAGGTTGTACCGATGCTGCCAGAAGTGCTCTCGAACGGCCTGTGTTCCCTCAACCCGCAGGTGGACCGCCTGTGTATGGTCTGCGAAATGACCATCTCCAGCAAGGGACGTCTGACGGGCTATAAGTTCTACGAAGCGGTGATGAGTTCTCATGCGCGCCTGACCTATACCAAGGTCTGGCATATGTTGCAGGGCGATCAGGATCTTCGCGAACAGTACGCGCCGCTGGTCAAACACATCGAAGAGCTGCACAACCTCTACAAAACGCTGGATCAGGCGCGCGAAGAGCGCGGTGGGATCTCGTTTGAGAGTGAAGAGGCGAAATTCATCTTTAACGCTGAGCGTCGTATCGAGCGAATCGAGCAGACTCAGCGTAACGATGCGCACAAGCTGATTGAAGAGTGTATGATCCTGGCGAACATCTCGGCGGCACGTTTCGTTGAGAAAGCCAAAGAGCCTGCTCTGTTCCGTATTCACGATAAGCCAACCACGGAAGCCGTAACCTCGTTCCGTTCCGTGCTGGCCGAACTCGGCCTGGAACTGCCTGGCGGCAATAAGCCTGAGCCACGCGATTATGCCGAGCTGCTGGAATCCATCAGCGATCGTCCTGACGCGGAAATGCTGCAAACCATGCTGCTGCGTTCCATGAAGCAGGCGATTTACGATCCGGAAAACCGGGGCCACTTTGGTCTGGCGTTACAGTCGTATGCGCACTTTACCTCGCCGATTCGCCGTTATCCGGATCTGTCCCTGCACCGTGCGATCAAGTATCTGCTGGCGCACGAGCAAGGTCACAAAGGCAATACGACCGAAACCGGTGGGTATCACTACTCCATGGAAGAGATGCTGCAACTGGGCCAGCACTGTTCCATGACCGAGCGTCGTGCGGATGAAGCAACGCGCGACGTGGCGGACTGGCTGAAGTGTGACTTTATGCTGGATCAGGTGGGTAACGTCTTTAAAGGTGTGATTGCCAGCGTCACCGGCTTTGGCTTCTTCGTACGTCTGGATGAGCTGTTTATCGACGGTCTGGTGCACGTTTCCAGCCTTGATAACGATTACTACCGCTTCGACCAGGTCGGACAACGTCTGATCGGTGAATCCGGCGGTCAGACCTACCGTCTGGGCGATCGGGTGGAAGTGAAGGTAGAAGCCGTGAATATGGACGACCGTAAAATCGACTTCAGCCTCATCTCCAGCGAACGGGCTCCGCGTAACGTCGGGAAAACCGAGCGTGAGAAAGCGAAAAAAGGCGGCAACGGTAAAGCGGGCGGCAAGCGACGTCAGGCAGGTAAAAGAGTTAACTTTGAGCCAGACAGCGCCTTCCGTGGCGAGAAGCAGCAGAAGCCCAAGGCGGCGAAAAAAGACGCTCGTAAAGCGAAAAAACCGTCGACCAAGACCCAAAAAATAGCGGCCGCAACCAAAGCGAAGCGCGCGGCGAAGAAACAGCAGGCGGAGTAATTTCCCCTCACCCTGACCCTCTCCCCAACGGGGAGAGGGACAATATTTATTACGAGAACCATCAATGAGTGAAATGATTTACGGCATCCACGCGGTGCAGGCCCTGCTGGAGCGCGCGCCGGAGCGTTTTCAGGAAGTTTTTATTCTGAAAGGGCGTGAAGACAAACGTCTGATGCCGCTGATCCACGCGCTGGAAGCGCAGGGCGTCGTGATCCAGCTGGCGAACCGTCAGTATCTGGATGAGAAAAGCGAAGGTGCTGTACACCAGGGCATTATCGCGCGCGTGAAGCCGGGCCGTCAGTATCAGGAGAACGATCTGCCGGATCTGATCGCTGAGCTGGATAACCCGTTCTTCCTGATCCTCGATGGCGTAACCGACCCGCACAACCTGGGCGCGTGCCTGCGTAGCGCCGATGCAGCAGGCGTGCATGCGGTGATTGTGCCAAGAGATCGTTCCGCGCAGCTTAACGCTACCGCTAAAAAAGTGGCCTGCGGCGCGGCGGAAAACGTTCCGCTGATCCGTGTGACTAACCTGGCGCGCACCATGCGTCTGTTGCAGGAAGAAAATATCTGGATCGTCGGCACAGCCGGTGAAGCGGATCACACCCTGTATCAGAGCAAAATGACCGGCCGTATGGCGCTGGTGATGGGGGCAGAAGGTGAAGGCATGCGTCGCCTGACCCGCGAGCACTGCGATGAGCTGATCAGCATCCCGATGGCGGGCAGCGTATCGTCCCTGAACGTTTCTGTTGCGACGGGTATCTGCCTGTTTGAAGCGGTGCGTCAGCGCGGGTAGCCTGTTGTGCCGGGTGGCGGCTTCGCCTTACCCGGCCTACAAAAGCATGGTACCGTAGGCCCGGTAAGCGCAGCGCCACCGGGCAACAATCTCACTCCTCTAACGACCGCAAATGGTCATCCTTTCTCAGCGTCATCAGCGCGAAAATACTCACCACCGCCGTTGCCATCACGTAGTACGCCGGAATATCCAGATTGCCCGTCTCTTTAATCAGCCCGGTAATGATCAGCCCCGCACAGCCCGAGAAGATCGCATTCGACAGAGAATAGGCCAGCCCCAGCCCGGTATAACGCACGCGCGTCGGGAACATCTCAGACAGCATTGCCGGCCCCGGCCCTGCCAGCATCCCAACCAAACCCCCCGCAATCAACACCACAATCGCTTTGACAGCCAACGTGCTGGACTCCGCCTGCAAAATTTTCAGCAGCGGCAGGGCGAGGATCAGCAGGAGCACGGTGGCGATAATCATCACCGTCCGCCGCCCGATCCTGTCGCTCAGTATGCCCGACGGAATGATCGTGAGCGCAAACCCAATGTTAGAAATCACCGCAATCAGCAGCGCCTGGTTAAAACCGGTGTGCAGTGCAGATTGCAGATAGGTCGGCATAATCACCAGATAGGTATAACCCGCCGCAGACCAGACCATCACGCGACCAATGCCCATCAGAATGGTTTTGAACGTGGCGGCGGTGCTGGCCTGAGTAACAACCGGTTTTTCCCGTTGCTGCACAAAGCTCGGTGTCTCTTCCATGCTTACCCGCAACCATAGCGCGACCGCACCCATCGGCAACGCCAGGAAGAACGGAATGCGCCAGCCCCAGTCGTGCAAGGCTTCAGGGGAGAGAAGGGTAGAGAGCAACGCGACAATGCCTGCGCCTGCTAACAGCCCGAGCGCCACGGTGAAGGACTGCCATGCCCCGTAAAGACCGCGCTTGCCGCGCGGGGCGAACTCCGTCATCAACGAGACCGCGCCGCCATACTCACCGCCCGCGAACAGTCCTTGCAGAATACGCAGAAGTGTAACGATCAGCGGCGCGGCAATCCCGATACTGGCGTAGACCGGCACAATACCGATGGCAGCGGTGGCGAGCGTCATCAATACCAGCACAATAATCAGCGTCGGTTTACGGCCAATCCTGTCGCCAATGCGGCCAAAGACCACCGCACCCAGCGGGCGGAAGAAGAAAGCGATGGCGAATGAGGCCCAGGTGAGGATCAGGCTGGTGAGCTCCGCTTCCCCCTCAAGCTGGAAGAAGTTTCTGGCAATCACCGTTGCCAGAAAACCATAGACCGCAAATTCATACCACTCGATGAAATTACCGATGGAGCCTGCAATTAATGCACGCTTGTGCGCAGCCTGTTGCATAACGATCCTCACAAAAACGGGGTAAGAATAAATTATTCAGCATTAGTGAAGTAAGGAAATAGTTTATTCTTATGTTCTGTGAGCTATTTCACGAATGATATCAACACGATCGTCATCGTGTGACCCCCCTCCCATGCAGCGTGCATGCCCTCTGTCCATACTTATCTTTATTGCCAATGAAAGGAGGGAGACAGCATGCACTGGCAGACACATACCGTTTTTAATCAACCTGCACCGCTATCGAACAGCAACCTTTTTCTCTCTGATTGCGCCCTGCGCGATGCGGTAGCGCGCGAAGGGGCTGAGTGGGATGTGGATCTTCTTGCCAGCATCGGCCAGCAGTTGGGTACGGCAGAGTCGCTGGAGCTGGGCAGACTGGCGAACGTTAATCCGCCGGAGCTGCTGCGTTATGACGCCACGGGAGCGAGGCTGGATGACGTCCGCTTTCATCCGGCATGGCATCTTCTGATGCAGGGGCTTTGCGCCAACCGGGTGCACAACCTGGCGTGGGAGGAGGAGGCGCGGAAAGGATCGTTCGTCGCCAGGGCCGCGCGTTTCGTACTTCATGCTCAGGTGGAGGCGGGAACGCTTTGCCCGGTGACCATGACCTTTGCGGCTACGCCGCTGTTGCAACAGTCGCTGCCCAAACCGTTTCATGAGTGGTTAACGCCGCTAATGAGCGATCGCTACGACCCCCATCTCGCGCCGGGGGCGCAAAAGCGCGGCCTGCTGATCGGCATGGGGATGACGGAAAAGCAGGGCGGTTCGGACGTACTCAGTAATACTACCAAAGCAGAGAAATGCAGCGATGGCCGTTACCGGCTGGTGGGGCACAAATGGTTTTTCTCCGTGCCGCAGAGCGATGCGCATCTGGTGCTAGCGCAGGCGAAGGGCGGGTTGTCCTGCTTTTTTGTCCCGCGTTTCTTACCCGACGGGCAACGTAATGCCGTGCGCCTTGAGCGTCTGAAGGACAAGCTCGGCAACCGCTCAAATGCCAGCAGTGAGGCTGAATTTCTTGATGCTTCCGGCTGGCTGCTGGGCGAAGAGGGGGAAGGCGTCCGGCAAATTCTGAAGATGGGCGGGCTGACGCGCTTTGACTGCGCGCTGGGCAGTCACGGACTGATGCGCCGTGCGCTCTCGGTGGCGCTTTATCATGCCCATCAGCGGCAGACCTTCGGCAAAAATCTGATCGACCAGCCGTTAATGCGCGACGTGCTAAGCCGTATGGCGCTGGTGCTGGAGGGACACACGGCACTGCTGTTCCGACTCGCCCGGGCGTGGGACAACCGCAACGACCCACAGGAAGCCGCATGGGCGCGGCTTTTCACTCCGGCGGCAAAATACAGCGTCTGCAAAGCGGGCATACCGTTTGTGGCAGAGGCAATGGAGGTGCTGGGCGGTGCAGGCTATTGCGAAGAGAGTGAGCTTCCGCGGTTGTACCGTGAAATGCCCGTCAACAGCATCTGGGAAGGCTCTGGCAATATTATGTGCCTGGATGTACTGCGCGTGCTGGCGAAGCAGCCGGGCATTCTCGACCTGCTCGCCGATGATTTCGCGCAGGTCAAAGGTCAGGACAGGCACTTCGATCGCAGCTGGCGTCAGCTACAGCAGAAGCTGCGGAAACCGCAGGAAGCGCAGGGCAGGGAGATCGCGCAGCAGCTCTTTTTACTCGGGGCCGGAAGTCAAATGCTGCGGCACGCATCGCCGCCCGTGGCGCAGGCGTGGTGCCGCATGATGCTGGATACCCGGGGCGGCACGCTGATGAGCGAGCAGGTGCAAAACGACCTGCTGCTGCGCGCCACGGGCCGGGTCGGTTAAGCCTTCAGCTGGAACAGGCTCACCAGCCGGGTGAGATGTGAACCCTTCTCGCGCAGCGTCTGTGCTGTCTGCTCGCTGCGTGAGATGCGATCGGCATTGATGTGCGATGCCTCACCGATGTGCGTCATCGCCAGATTCACCTGGCCAATTCCCGCCGACTGCTCGCGGGAGGCGTGGTTGATCTCGGTGACAAGCTGGCTGATGTTATCGATATGAACAATGATGGCATCCATCGCCAGACGCGTCTGCTCAGACAGCGCATGGCCTTCGCTCACCTTGTTCAGCGTATCCCCAATCAGCTGTTCAATCTCTTTTACCGCGTTGGCGCTGCGTGCGGCCAGGGCGCGTACCTCTTGCGCCACCACTGCGAAACCTTTCCCGTGCTCGCCCGCCCGCGCCGCCTCAACCGCCGCATTGAGCGCCAGGATATTGGTCTGGAAAGCGATGGACTCAATCACGCGGGTGATGTCTTCAATGCGTTTCGATGCATCGCGAATATCATCCATGGTGGAGACTGCGTGGGTCACCGTCTCTCCACCCTGATGCACCGCGCGCGAGGTTTCACCCACCAGCTGCTGCGTTTGCTCCATGTTGGCGGCATTTTGCTGCACGGTGGCGGCTAATTGCTCCATGCTGGCGGAGGTCTCCTCAACGCTGCTGGCCTGCTTGTTGATCTGTTCAGAGATCTCGCCGGTGTCTGAAGCCAGCGCGTTAGTCCCCAGATGGATCTCGCTTGCGGCCTCGCGGACCTGCAACACAATTTTTTGCAGGCCTTCCCCGATCCCGTTGATGGCGTCAATCAGCTGGCCGACTTCATCCTGGCGGGTAACCGGCAGGCTGGCGCGCAGATCGCCTGCGGCATACTGCCGGGCAAGCGCGATCACCTCGCGCAGTGGGCGGGTTAGCATCCGGCGAATGAGGATAACGAACAGGCCCGCGAAGAGAGCGGATAGCACCACGCCCGCCATCAGGAAGCGATCGCGCAGTGTGGTGACGCTTGAAAGCAGTACGGCTTTATCCACTTCACCCACGATGGTCCAGTTCCAGCCCGGCAGCGGCGTGTAGGCAACTTTGAGCGTACGGCCATCCGCGCTCACGCGTTCCAGCGTGCCGGCTTTATCACTCAGAAGCTGCTGCTGTGTCGCCGTGTCCCAGTTAGGCAGTTTGCCCTCTTCGCTGGCATGGAACAGATACTGTCCGCGCGTTTTGCCGCTACTGCGATCCAGTACAAAGAAGTGACCGCTCTCGCCCAGACGACGGTTAAGGATTTTCTCGCGCATGACGTTCCACGAATGGGTGATGTCCACGCCGACAAAGATAATCCCGATAACCTGGCCTTCCGCATTCTTAACAGGCTGGTACTGCGTGATATAGCGCTTGCCGAACAGCAGCGCGAGGCCACGATAGACCTCCCCTTTAGTGACGGCGGCAAATGCCGGGCTGGTGGTATCAAGAACGGTTCCGATGGCGCGGTCGCCATTCTCTTTGCGCAGCGACGTCGCCACGCGGACAAAATCGTTACCGCTGCGGACAAACAGCGTCGAGATGGCTCCCGTTCGGCTCAGGAAGTCATCAGAAAGCGTATTGTTTTCATGCAACTCCGTTTCGCCGCCTTTCAGCAAAGGAACGGTAAGCCCATTTATGGTCCGGCTCTGGCTGCTGTCGCTGTTTAATGGCTGTGGCAAAAAGGTGGTGAACAGACGGGTATAGCTTTCAACCTCTTCGCTCAGGCTGGTGTTGAACATCTCTACCATATCCACCATGCCGGTGGACTGGTTATGCAGGTCTTCAACCGCAAGATCTTCAAGCTGCTGGCTGGCGTTGTGGCTCAACAGGAAAGTGAACAGCAAAAAAAGCGTAGCGACACTTACACCTGTTAGCAGCGATAGCTTCGTGCCCAGTCCTGCCCGGCGGAAAAAGGTGATCATATATTGCTCATTATTGAAAAGTGATGGCTGTTCAACGGCAGAGCGGAGAGAACGTTTATCTGTTTAATGTAACTGAATGTTACGTGTTTGTTTTTATTGAGTTTCGGGAGAGATAAAAAATTTGCAAAAGTGAAAAGCCACTAAAATTAAGTGGCTTTTATCGGAGGGGATTATGCATAAAGAATAGCCTGCACGCGCCAGTGATTAACATGGTTATCTTCCTGCATCTGGACGATGCGATACCAGGATGCGCCCTGTTCATCGGCCTTCAGGGCGACGACACGTTCAACGTCTTGCGGACTCCCCGTGATATTATTGACGGAGATCTGACCAATCTCATTCAGGCCCGTGACGCAATCCGCGCTGGCAAATTCAGCCGACTGCGCCGTGGTGCTCAGCAGGCCCGCTGAAAGCAATAGCGTCGTTAAAGCAAGGGTTCGTTTCATCGTCAGCTCCTTTTCACGTGTCTCCGGTATCCGCCGGGCAATCCTTCGCGAATAAACTCATTTCCATTGTTGCTGGCATGGAGTTTATTGTGGACAGGAAAATGTCTACGGACGCAAAGCAGTGTAAAGGTCGTTCAAATGATGATGCTCACTTACGGTACAAAATGCCTTGTGCATACCACTGTCCCGTAATAATGGTTTCATCAATCATCGTGATGACGTAATAATCTGCTTTTGCGGCAACGGCCTGTGCTTCAATTGCGTCTTCTGCATCATCCGGTGAACCGCGAACCATCGCGGATACGGTTCCCAGGCGTTGTAATCCTTCCGTCTGATTACGACGAATTTCCTGAGGATGATCGGTAACCGGCGGTGCCGGTTCTGGCGTACCCTGCAATACGGAACATCCGCTGAGCAGTGAGACCAGCAATAAAGCGGTAAGCCTGCGCATAAACCTGTCTCTTTTCCTGATAGCCATAGTGTAGTGGTCTGCGAATTTAGTTTTGGGGGAATGTTCCCGAAGTGTTATCTGGGACGTAGATTTCGAATGAAAATATCGTGAAACCGTAATCCAGCTCTCAACATTATGAATCATTCATCAGCACAGGATCGACAATGATTGAAATTGAAACTCGCCTGCTTAGTGAGCATGAAATCATCCATGCTTTTCCGGCTGGTAAAGGTGAACAGCCGCTGCCGACGGTAGTTTTCTATCATGGCTTTCTCTCCTCAAAGCTGGTCTACAGCTATTTTTCCGTCGCGCTGGCGCAGGCCGGTTTCCGGGTGGTCATGCCTGATGCGCCGAATCATGGGGCACGCTTTACGGGCGATGAACAGGCGCGGCTGGGGCTGTTCTGGCAAACGCTGCACGGCAATCTGACCGAGTTCGCCGGGCTGCGTGACGCGCTTTTACAGGCCGGGCTGGTGGAGGGGAAACGGCTGGCGGTCGCAGGCGCATCAATGGGCGGAATGACGGCGCTGGGGCTCATGGCCAGGCATCCGGAGGTGACGTCCGTGGCTTGCCTGATGGGATCGGGCTACTTAATGTCACTGGCAAAGACGCTGTTCCCGCCGCAGGCACCTCAGGAGATTGAGGCCCTGTTGTCTGAATGGGACGTCAGCCATGCGCTTTCACAGCTGGCCGATCGTCCCCTGTTGCTGTGGCATGGGGATGCCGACGATGTCGTACCGCCCGGTGAAACGTTCCGTCTGCAACAGGCGCTACAGCGTGAAGGGCTGGACAGCAATCTGACCTGCCTGTGGGGTGCCGGTGTCCGGCACCGTATTACTCCGGCTGCGCTGGAAGCCACCGTGGAGTTTTTCCGTCAGCACCTTTAAACGCGCAGCACCGTGACACCCTGATCCTCAAGCTTGCTGAGGATCTCGGGGTTGGCGTTTTTGCCGGTGATCACCATGCTGATTTGCTCGGCGCGGCTGAAAAGCATGCCGGCGCGTTCACCGACCTTGCTGCTGTCGACCAGCACCACCAGTTTACCCACCACGTTGAGCATGTTCTGCTCTGCCATTGCGGTGAGCATATCGGTTTTATACAGGCCATCCGCCGTCAGGCCTTTGCCGCTGGTAAACATCCAGTGCCCGGCGTAGAGGCTGTTTTCACTGTCCTGCGGGCTCAGGGTTATGGACTGGCTCTTGTTATACTGGCCGCCCATGATCACCACGCTTTCATGTTCCTGGTCAATGAGATAGTTGGCCAGCGGCAGATAGTTGGTAATGATTTGCACCGGCTTGCCGCACATCTCTCGGCCCAGTAAAAACGCTGTCGAGCCGCAGTTAATCACCACGCTTTCCCCGGGATTCACCAGCTGTGATGCCGCTCTGGCAATCCGCACCTTTTCATCGTGATTCTGCGCCTGGTGAATATTCATCGGCGTCCAGCGTGGACGCTGCTGGCTGATGGCCTCTGCGCCGTTGCGGACTTTTTTCAGCTTGCCGCTTTCATCCAGCTTGTTAATGTCCCGCCGCGCGGTAGCAGGGGAGATCCCTAAACGTTCGATCACTTTCTCGACGGTGATAAACCCTGTTTGCGCCAGGAGTTCCAGTAAAATTTGATGCCGTTGCGCTTCCGTCATGAGCTATTCCGAAAAGAATTGATTTGAAAAGATGATATTTGAAATAGCATGAAATTACTAAATTAAATATGACATCGCCAGACACAGTGTCTGGCGATTGGGCTGCACAATCAGAGGAAGGACTTGAACGGCAGGTCTGGCTCAATGGTGAAGCAATCATCAAAACCACGCGGGTAGTGGTACTCGAGATTGTCTTTATCCAGCGGCCAGGTGAACTTGCCGCCAACCTGCCAGATGAACGGCTTGAAACCATACTTGAGTCGGTCTTTTTTCATCTCCCACAGGACGCGGATCTCTTGCGGATCGGCCTGGAAGTTTGACCAGATATCGTGGTGGAAGGGGATCACCACTTTGGTGTTCAGCGCTTCGGCCATGCGCAGCATGTCCGCGCTGGTCATTTTGTCGGTAATCCCGCGCGGGTTTTCACCGTAAGAGCCAAGCGCCACGTCAATCTGGTGCTCGTTACCGTGCTTCGCGTAGTAGTTGGAGTAGTGAGAGTCACCGCTGTGATACAGGGAACCGCCAGGCGTTTTGAACAGGTAGTTCACTGCGCGCTCGTCCATCCCGTCTGGCAGTACGCCTGCGGCTTTTTGGTCGGAAGGCAGGGTGATCAGCGCGGTGCGATCAAAGGCATCCAGCGCGTGAATTTCAACGTCTTTGATTTTCACCACGTCGCCCGGCTTCATCACAATGCAGCGCTCTTTTGGCACGCCCCAGCCAATCCACAAATCCACGCAGGTCTGCGGCCCGATAAAGGGTACGTCGTCCGCGCAGTTTTGCATTACCGCAGCCGCCACGTTCACGTCGATATGATCGTTGTGATCGTGGGTAGAGAGAACGGCGTCGATCTGGCGAATGGCGAAAGGATCAAGCACAAAAGGCGTGGTGCGCAGGTTCGGCTGGAGCTTTTCAACGCCGGCCATACGCTGCATCTGGTGGCCTTTTTTCATCAGTGGATTGCCGTGGCTCTGTTTGCCGGTGCCGCACCAGAAATCGACACAAATGTTGGCGCCGCCTTCTGATTTCAGCCAGATCCCGGTGCATCCCAGCCACCACATCGCAAATGTGCCAGGAGCAACCTGTTCCTGCTCGATCTCTTCGTTCAGCCAGCTACCCCACTCCGGAAAGGTACTCAAAATCCATGATTCACGGGTGATGGTTTTCACTTTACTCATCGTTTGACTCCTGGTTTTAATCAAAAGTAATCATACTGTGACTTGTTGTGATTAATGCTGGCACTGTTTGAATCGATTTGCAATGGCTGATTTGCGGAAAGTTCCCCTCGCCACATCACAGAAAATACACCTCGGCGTTGTTAAGATAACCGCTACATATAATTAATATATTGAAAATTAAGAATTTATTTATCTTTCTGGATCGGTAGTGAAAATCATTACTAACTCCATGGAAATAAATTGCGTGATCCGTCACAAATAATCAAATGCAATCTTGTGGTGATTATTTGTGATTAATAGAGTGATGACACCAACCACACAGGGATTGCCCCTCGTGTTCTCATTTTCTGGAGAGAGTTATGGAGATCCTCTACAACGTCTTTACCGTTTTCTTTAATCAGGTAATGACCAACGCCCCGCTGTTGCTGGGTATCGTGACGTGCCTGGGGTACATCCTGCTGCGCAAAAGCGTCAGCGTGATTATCAAAGGCACCATCAAAACCATCATTGGTTTTATGCTGTTGCAGGCGGGGTCTGGCATTCTGACCAGCACGTTTAAGCCGGTCGTTGCCAAAATGTCTGAGGTATATGGCATTAACGGCGCCATCTCTGACACTTACGCGTCCATGATGGCCACCATCGATCGCATGGGGGATGCGTACAGCTGGGTTGGGTATGCGGTACTGCTCGCGCTGGCGCTGAACATCATTTACGTACTCCTGCGCCGCATCACCGGTATTCGCACCATCATGCTCACCGGGCACATCATGTTCCAGCAGGCGGGGCTGATTGCCGTTTCTCTCTATATCTTCGGCTACCCAATGTGGACCACGGTCATCTGCACGGCAGTGCTGGTCTCGCTTTACTGGGGCATCACCTCCAACATGATGTATAAGCCAACGCAGGACGTTACTGACGGCTGCGGCTTCTCCATCGGTCACCAGCAGCAGTTCGCCTCCTGGATTGCGTACAAAGTTGCACCGTACCTGGGTAAAAAAGAGGAGAGTGTTGAAGACCTCAAATTGCCTGGCTGGTTGAATATCTTCCACGACAACATCGTCTCCACGGCGATTGTGATGACCCTTTTCTTCGGTGCCATCCTGCTCTCCTTTGGCATTGACGTGGTGCAGGCGATGGCGGGTAAAACCAACTGGACGGTCTATATCCTGCAAACCGGTTTCTCCTTTGCCGTGGCCATTTTCATCATCACTCAGGGCGTGCGTATGTTCGTCGCCGAGCTGTCGGAAGCGTTCAACGGTATCTCTCAGCGCCTGATCCCTGGCGCGGTGCTGGCGATTGACTGTGCGGCTATCTATAGCTTTGCGCCAAACGCCGTCGTCTGGGGCTTTATGTGGGGCACCATCGGCCAGCTGATTGCGGTCGGCATCCTGGTGGGCTGTGGCTCCTCAATCCTGATTATTCCTGGCTTTATCCCGATGTTCTTCTCCAACGCCACTATCGGCGTGTTTGCTAACCACTTCGGCGGATGGCGCGCCGCGCTCAAGATCTGCCTGGTGATGGGCATGGTTGAAATCTTCGGGTGCGTGTGGGCGGTCAAGCTCACCGGCATGAGCGCCTGGATGGGCATGGCGGACTGGTCAATTCTGGCGCCGCCGATGATGCAGGGCTTTGCGTCCGTCGGGCTGGTCTTTATGGCCGTCATCATCCTGATTGCACTGACTTATATGTTCTTCGCTGGCCGTTCGCTGCGAGCTGAAGAAGATGCGGAAAAACAAACAGCAGAAGTTTCTGCTCACTAAGGAGTTTCGATTATGACCGTACGTATCCTGGCTGTGTGTGGCAATGGGCAAGGAAGCTCCATGATCATGAAAATGAAAGTGGACCAGTTTTTAACCCAGTCAAACATTGACCACACGGTGAACAGCTGCGCAGTGGGTGAATACAAAAGTGAACTGAACGGCGCGGACATCATCATCGCTTCAACGCACATTGCCGGCGAGATTAGCGTGTCGGGCAACAAATACGTGGTAGGCGTGCGCAACATGCTATCGCCTGCGGATTTTGGGCCAAAACTGCTGGAAGTGATCAAAGAGCACTTCCCACAAGACGTGAAGTAAGGATGCCACATGAAACTACGTGATTCGCTGGCTGAGAATAACTCCATCCTTTTACAGGCCGAAGCCAGTACCTGGCAGGAAGCGGTGAAGCTGAGCGTGGACCTGCTGGTTAAGGCGGACGTTGTCGAGCCGCGTTATTACCAGGCCATCCTGGATGGCGTGGCGCAGCACGGCCCCTATTTTGTGATTGCCCCGGGGCTGGCAATGCCGCATGGCCGCCCGGAAGAGGGTGTCAAGAAAACCGGTTTTGCGCTGGTGACGCTGAAAACCCCGCTGGTGTTCAACCACGAAGATAACGACCCGGTCGACATTCTGATCACCATGGCAGCTGTCGATGCCAACACCCACCAGGAGGTGGGCATCATGCAGATCGTTAACCTGTTTGATGACGAAGCTAATTTTGACCGTTTACGTGCCTGCCGTACCGCGCAGGACGTGCTGGATTTAATTGATAACGCCACTGCGGCGGCCGTTTAAGAGGAATTGAAAATGTCATTACCAATGTTGCAGGTCGCGCTGGATAACCAGACGCTGTCTCACGCTTACGAAACCACCCGTCTGATTGCGGAAGAGGTGGACATCATCGAAGTCGGCACCATTCTGTGCGTGGGCGAAGGCGTTCGTGCGGTTCGTGACCTGAAGGCGCTCTATCCGCATAAAATCGTGCTGGCGGATGCCAAAATTGCCGATGCGGGCAAAATTCTCTCTCGCATGTGCTTTGAAGCCAACGCCGACTGGGTCACCGTGATCTGCTGTGCAGATATCAACACTGCGAAAGGCGCGCTGGACGTAGCGAAAGAGTTCAACGGCGACGTGCAGATTGAACTGACCGGCTTCTGGACCTGGGAGCAGGCACAGGAGTGGCGCGAAGCGGGTATCCAGCAGGTGGTTTATCACCGCAGCCGTGATGCGCAGGCCGCAGGTGTGGCGTGGGGCGAAGCTGATATCAACGCGATCAAACGCCTGGCCGATATGGGCTTCAAAGTGACCGTGACCGGTGGTCTGGCGCTGGAAGATCTGCCGCTGTTCAAGGGTATTCCAATCCACGTCTTTATTGCCGGTCGTAGCATTCGCGATGCGGAATCTCCGGTGGAAGCTGCGCGTCAGTTTAAACGCTCAATCGCTCAGCTTTGGGGTTAAGGAGCGGGTATGTTGTCAAAACAGGTTCCGCTTGGCATCTATGAAAAGGCACTCCCTGCGGGGGAGTGCTGGCTGGAGCGGTTACAGCTGGCGAAGCAGCTGGGTTTCGATTTTGTCGAAATGTCGGTGGATGAGACGGACGAGCGTCTTTCTCGCCTGGACTGGCGCCGCGACCAGCGTCTGGCGCTGGTGAGCGCCATTGCCGAAACCGGCGTGCGCGTGCCGTCCATGTGCCTGAGCGCTCACCGTCGTTTTCCGCTTGGCAACGAAGATGATGCCGTACGCGCCGAAGGGCTGGAGATCATGCGTAAAGCCATTCGCTTTGCACAGGATGTTGGCATCCGCGTGATCCAACTGGCGGGTTACGATGTTTACTATCAGGAAGCCAACGATGAGACGCGCCGTCGTTTCCGTGACGGCCTGAAAGAGAGCGTTGAGATGGCAAGCCGTGCGCAGGTGACGCTGGCGATGGAGATCATGGATTATCCATTGATGAACTCCATCAGCAAGGCGCTGGGCTACGCGCACTATCTGAACAATCCGTGGTTCCAGCTTTATCCGGATATCGGCAACCTGTCGGCATGGGATAACGACGTACAGATGGAGCTTCAGGCGGGCATCGGGCATATCGTGGCGGTGCACGTAAAAGATACCCGTCCCGGCGTGTTTAAAAACGTACCGTTCGGCACCGGGGTGGTGGATTTCGAACGGTGCTTCCAGACGCTCAAACAGACAGGTTATTGCGGACCTTACCTGATTGAGATGTGGAGCGAAACCGCGGACGACCCGGCGGCAGAAGTGGCGAAAGCCCGGGACTGGGTGCGCGAGCGCATGGCGCGGGCAGGCTTACTGGAGGCGGAACATGCTTAAGCTGAAACAGCAGGTCTTTGAGGCCAATATGGATCTCCCGCGCTATGGACTGGTGACGTTTACCTGGGGCAACGTAAGCGCCATCGATCGCGATCGGGGGCTGGTGGTGATTAAGCCGAGCGGCGTGGCCTATGACGCCATGAAAGTGGACGATATGGTGGTGGTTGACCTGGAAGGACACGTTGTTGAAGGCAAATGGCGTCCTTCTTCAGATACGGCAACCCATCTGGCGCTGTACCAGCGTTACCCGTCCCTGGGTGGTGTTGTGCATACCCATTCCACGCACGCCACCGCCTGGGCACAGGCCGGGCTGGCGATCCCTGCTTTGGGTACGACGCACGCGGACTACTTCTTCGGCGATATTCCCTGCACGCGGGCGTTAACGCAGGCTGAGGTCGAAGGCGAGTACGAACTTAACACCGGCAGGGTCATTATCGAAACGCTGGGTGAGACGGAACCACTGCATACGCCGGGTATTGTGGTGTACCAGCATGGTCCATTCTCCTGGGGTAAAGATGCGCATGACGCCGTGCATAACGCGGTGGTGATGGAAGAGGTGGCTCGAATGGCGTGGATTGCGCGCGGCATTAACCCACAGCTTCAGGGCATTGATGATTATCTGATGAACAAGCATTTCATGCGTAAGCACGGCCCGAATGCTTATTACGGGCAGAAGTGAATAAGTGCTCTGGAATACCGAAACAGTTGTAACCGGTGGTATTCCGGAGCCATTCATAAAAAAAGCCCCCGGCAGGGGGCAATCATATATAGCTATGATTTTCGTTGGCTTTCCTGGTGCTGGCGATAAAGCGTTACTGGTAAATATCTGCACTGGCGCGCATATTGCCGTTGCTGCCGGGCTCACGTGTCAGTATGACGTGATAGTATTTTGCGCCCTGCGCATCGGTTTCTTCATTAAGCGCCTGATCTGCTTCACTTTCAGTGGCGAAGTTATGATTGATGTAAATAACGCCTAAGCTCTGCACATCATCCATGTTTCTGGCCTGTCGGCTGTCTATCTTGATGGCTGCCATCGCGTTTGCACTGAGCAAAAGCGCAGCCAAAATGGCGAATGCGATTCTTTTCATGATATGCGCTCCACGACTGCGTGCTGTGATATGGGGTAATGCTCTCCTTCTCTGCTTAAGGCTTCTGATTAAAGTGTAATCGCTACTCGGGTTGCGATGGGTGACCATTTCTGATGGTGTTGTTCAAAAAAACAGCGTTTCTGATAAGTGAGATTTTAAATCACCCACTTAGAACAGCTTTACCCTTTGTGCGAATTATTTGTGCAATCACCTTGTGTTTAGCGGGGCGCGCAAGTATTATGACGCGTCAATTTTTCAGCCGACCTTTAACACGTTCCTTGCCTCCCCGGGCCTCGGCTGACCCAGACAGGAGGCTGAATAATCCGTAAGGAGCAATTCGATGCGTCATTACGAAATCGTTTTTATGGTCCATCCTGACCAGAGCGAACAGGTTCCGGGTATGATCGAGCGTTACTCTGCTGCCATCACTGGTGCAGAAGGCACGATCCACCGTCTGGAAGACTGGGGCCGCCGTCAGCTGGCTTACCCAATCAACAAACTGCACAAAGCTCACTACGTTCTGATGAACGTTGAAGCGCCGCAGGAAGTGATTGATGAGCTGGAAACTACCTTCCGCTTCAACGATGCCGTTATCCGCAGCATGGTTATGCGTACCAAACACGCAGTGACCGAAGCATCTCCGATGGTTAAAGCGAAAGACGAGCGCCGTGAGCGTCGCGATGATTTCGCAAACGAAACCGCAGATGATTCTGATGCTGGGGATTCTGAAGAGTAATTTCTGATGACCAACCGTCTGGTGTTGTCCGGCACCGTGTGCAGGACCCCCCTTCGAAAGGTCAGCCCATCAGGAATTCCGCATTGCCAGTTCGTGCTTGAGCATCGTTCTGTGCAAGAGGAAGCCGGGTTTCACCGGCAGGCGTGGTGCCAAATGCCCGTTATCATTAGCGGACACGAAAACCAGGCCATTACTCACAGTTTAACGGTCGGTAGTGCAGTAATCGTTCAGGGGTTCATCTCTTGCCACAAGGCAAAGAACGGCCTGAGCAAAATGGTTCTGCATGCCGAGCAGATTGATTTGATAGATACTGGAGACTAGCCAAATGGCACGTTATTTCCGTCGTCGCAAGTTCTGCCGTTTCACCGCGGAAGGCGTTCAAGAGATCGACTATAAAGATATCGCAACGCTGAAAAACTACATCACCGAAAGCGGTAAGATTGTCCCAAGCCGTATCACCGGTACTCGTGCAAAATATCAGCGTCAGCTGGCTCGCGCTATCAAACGCGCTCGCTACCTGTCTCTGCTGCCGTACACTGATCGTCATCAGTAATCGGGCACGGTCCATTAATACGACTTTAAGAGGATAAGGTAATGCAAGTTATTCTGCTTGATAAAGTAGCAAACCTGGGCAGCCTGGGTGATCAGGTAAACGTTAAAGCGGGTTACGCTCGTAACTTCCTGGTACCACAGGGTAAAGCTGTTCCAGCTACTAAGAAAAACGTAGAGTTTTTCGAAGCACGTCGTGCTGAACTGGAAGCCAAACTGGCTGACGTTCTGGCGGCTGCTAACGCTCGCGCTGAAGCAATCAACGCACTGGGCACCGTTACCATCGCGTCTAAAGCTGGCGACGAAGGTAAACTGTTCGGTTCCATCGGTACCCGCGATATCGCTGATGCAGTCACTGCAGCAGGCGTTAAAGTGGCTAAGAGCGAAGTTCGCATGCCGAACGGCGTTCTGCGTACCACTGGTGAGCACGAAGTTGACTTCCAGGTTCACAGCGAAGTGTTCGCTAAACTGGTTGTTAACGTAGTAGCTGAGTAATTTTTTACTCTGCTCACGTCGAAGCGCCGGCCTTGTGCCGGCGTTTTGCTTTTTAGCGTGACCCTACGTCATGTTTTGCGATTGTAAGGTCGCTATTCCTGATGCATTCTCTGATAATAAATTGAAACGCAATTTTATTTATGAGATTTGTCATGGATACCGCTCTGCCCACGCCCGTCTTTGCCCGTCGAAATGTTGCCTATGCCTGCGCCACGCTCTGCTGTCTGCTTTGGGGAAGCTCATACCCGGCCATTAAAAGCGGCTACGAACTCTTCCAGATCGCGACCGATGATATTCCGTCCAAAGTCGTCTTTGCTGGATACCGTTTTCTGTTTGCCGGTGCGTTGCTGCTGCTCTTTGCCCTGGCCCAACGTAAACCGATTGGCAGGCTCACACCCACGCAGTTTGGTCAGCTCACGATCCTCGGGCTGACCCAGACCACCATCCAGTACACCTTCTTTTATATCGGCCTTGCTTACACCACCGGGGTGAACGGCTCGATCATGAATGCCACCGGGACCTTCTTCAGCGTGCTGCTGGCGCACTTTATCTACCACAACGACAAACTCAGCTATAACAAAACGCTGGGCTGTGTTCTGGGCTTTACCGGTGTGATGCTGGTGAACTTCCACGGCGGGTTAAGTGATTTCCAGTTTGTCTGGCAAGGTGACGGATTTGTGGTGCTGGCGGCCTTTATTCTCTCTGCGGCCACGCTTTACGGGAAACGCATTTCCCAGACCGTTGACCCGACGGTGATGACGGGATGGCAGCTGGCGATAGGCGGGGCGGCACTGGTTGCGGGAGGCTATGCCACGGGCGGGGCGCTGGAGGTGCACAGCATGAAGGCCGTCGCCGTGCTGGGGTATCTGACGCTGCTCTCATCCGTGGCGTTCGCCCTGTGGAGCGCGCTGCTGAAAGTGAACCGCGTGAGTATGATTGCCCCGTTCAACTTTGTCATACCTGTAGCAGGAACAGTGCTCTCCGCCATATTCCTCGGCGAAGACATTCTGGACATCAAATACGCGATTGCGCTGGTGCTGGTCTGCTCGGGGATCTGGTGGGTGAATAAACGTCGTGCCTGAGAACAAAAGTGCCGGGGGGCGGCTTCGCCTTACCCGGCCTGGGCTATTAACGTGCTCTGATAAAACTGCCGTCCGGCTGGCGGGTAAACAGTACCTGCTGCCCGTTTCCGGTATCGATCGTTAACCCGGTCACCACCCCACTGGCATTCTGGCGGATCTGCACCATCTGACCATTTTGCAGGTTGCTGAGCGGCTTGCCAGCCCCCTCGACTTGCGCCATGGCATACACATCCGTTGCCGGCAGATTGTGGTCGCGGAACAGCTGAGCAAGGGTTTTCCCTGGCTCTACGCGATACGAACGCCACTGCTGCTCAATGCCGGTGGGCTGTTGCGCCTGTGGCTCTGAAGGGGCGGCGGCCTGCTCCTGATCTTCCTGAACAGGTTCAGGTTCAACCGGCGCAACCTGGCCCGGATCGTTAGACGGTGTGACCAGTTGCGTCTGCATCGGCTGTGAATCAGGCTGCGGCTGGCTTTGCGACTGGATATCCAGCTCAGCATTGCGGCTTACCGGACCGGTATCAACGTTGTCACTGCCGGAAGGAAGCAGGAAACCGATGACCATCAGCATCGCGCCGATGATAATGCCTCTGCGGTGCAAAGGCGGCAGCGGGTCCATGATGCGAAAGTTATCCGGCGCATGCCAGATTTTCGCCAGGGTAGGTTTCAGTTCAAATCGCCCGGGCATGGCTCTCCTCCTGCTCCGCGTCTTTTTATCCTGTCCTGAGAAGTGTAGTTTGCTAACTGCCTGATGGGCGTAACAAAGCCAGCTTTCGTGACATATATTAGGGAAAATCCTGACGGCTACTATTGTTTCCGTTTCGTCGCAGTTTGTCACCTTTACTTAAGACAAAGTTTTACCCATAAGGGCATGGCTGATATGCTGCCCGCTACTTTAAATGTGATGGAAGGAAAACCCATGACCACCCCGACTTTTGACACTATCGAAGCGCAGGCAAGCTACGGCATCGGCTTGCAGGTAGGACAGCAGCTGAGCGAATCCGGCCTGGAAGGTCTGTTACCGGAAGCGCTGGTGGCGGGTATCGCTGACGCGCTGGAAGGCAAGCAGCCCGCTGTGCCGGTTGACGTTGTGCACCGTGCGCTGCGTGAAATCCACGAACGTGCTGACACCGTACGTCGCGCGCGTTTCGAAGAGATGGCGGCAGAAGGCGTGAAATATCTGGAAGAGAACCGTGAGCGTGAAGGCGTGAACAGCACCGAGTCCGGCTTGCAGTTCCGCGTAATCAATCAGGGTGATGGCGCAATCCCGGCGCGTACCGACCACGTTCGCGTACACTACACCGGTAAGCTGATCGACGGCACCGTGTTCGACAGCTCCGTCGCGCGTGGCGAACCGGCTGAATTCCCGGTCAACGGCGTGATTGCAGGCTGGATCGAAGCCCTGACCCTGATGCCAGTAGGTTCAAAATGGGAACTGACTATCCCGCACAACCTGGCATACGGCGAGCGTGGCGCTGGCGCGTCCATTCCGCCATTCAGCACCCTGGTGTTTGAAGTCGAGCTGCTGGAAATCCTGTAATCGGTTTTTCTTATTTTCCTCTCTCCGATCGGGGAGAGGAAAATAGCGATAAAACCTGGAGTTACGACGGAATCAACATTTTGTATTGCAAACGAAACTGTTACGTGTATTTTTGTGAGCTGTTTCGCGCTGTATGAGTGATATGACACTCACTTTCAACATATTATTAACATAATATTCAAATCATAGTATTCATCCCGCCGATTCTTACCTACTATCGATAAGCCCTTACAAAGGGAACGTCATTTTTTTGGCGTATTTAAAGGCCAGAAGAGCCTTAACAACACAGACAGGCATAAACAGGAAAATATCACATGGTAGATCAGGTCAAAGTCGCCGCCGCAGAAGAGGCGACGTCTGAACAGTCGCTACGGCGAAATCTCACGAACCGTCACATTCAGCTTATTGCCATTGGCGGCGCCATCGGCACAGGGCTATTTATGGGCTCGGGCAAAACCATCAGTCTAGCAGGCCCGTCGATCATCTTCGTTTATATGATCATCGGTTTTATGCTCTTTTTCGTGATGCGTGCAATGGGTGAATTGCTGCTCTCGAACCTCGAATACAAATCCTTCAGCGACTTCGCTTCAGACCTGCTCGGCCCGTGGGCGGGCTATTTTACCGGCTGGACCTACTGGTTCTGCTGGGTGGTTACCGGCATGGCGGATGTTGTCGCTATTACGGCCTACGCCCAATTCTGGTTCCCCGGCCTGTCGGACTGGGTGGCCTCGCTGGCGGTGATTGTCCTGCTGCTGAGCCTCAACCTCGCGACCGTTAAAATGTTCGGTGAGATGGAGTTCTGGTTCGCGATGATCAAAATCGTCGCCATCATCGCGCTGATTGTCGTCGGGCTGGTAATGGTGCTGACGCACTTCCAGTCGCCAACTGGCGTTCAGGCCTCGTTTGCCCATCTGTGGAATGATGGCGGCTGGTTCCCGAAAGGCATCAGCGGCTTCTTCGCCGGTTTCCAGATTGCGGTGTTCGCGTTTGTCGGGATTGAGCTGGTGGGAACCACGGCGGCGGAAACTAAAGATCCGGAGAAATCCCTGCCGCGCGCGATCAACTCCATTCCGCTGCGTATCATCATGTTCTACGTGTTCGCGCTGATCATCATTATGTCCGTGACGCCATGGAGCTCAGTAGTGCCAACCAAGAGCCCGTTCGTCGAGCTGTTCGTGCTGGTGGGGCTGCCCGCTGCCGCGAGCCTGATTAACTTCGTGGTGCTGACCTCAGCGGCCTCTTCCGCGAACAGCGGCGTCTTCTCCACCAGCCGTATGCTGTTTGGTCTGGCGCAGGAGGGGGTTGCCCCGAGCGCGTTCGCCAAACTCTCAAAACGCGCGGTACCGGCGAAAGGGCTGACCTTCTCCTGCATCTGTCTGCTGGGCGGTGTGGTGATGCTCTACGTTAACCCGAGCGTAATCGGCGCGTTCACCATGATCACCACGGTGTCGGCGATCCTGTTTATGTTCGTCTGGACCATCATCCTCTGCTCATACCTGGTGTACCGCAAACAGCGTCCACATCTGCATGAGAAGTCGATCTACAAGATGCCACTGGGCAAGCTGATGTGCTGGGTGTGCATGGCGTTCTTCGTCTTCGTGCTGGTGCTACTGACGCTGGAAGAAGATACCCGTCAGGCGCTGATCGTCACGCCGCTGTGGTTTATCGCGCTGGGGCTGGGCTGGCTGTTTATCGGTAAGAAACGGATGGCAGGCATGCGTTAAGCATGTTGCCGGGTGGCGCTGACGCTTACCCGGCCTACGTTCGAGGACGTTGTAGGCCCGGTAAGCGCTAGCGCCACCGGGCTTTTTTATTTACCCGATAATGCACGCGGGAACAGAACGTTATTCTCAAGACTGATGTGTTCCATCAGATCGTCGATCATCTCGTTGATGCCGTTGTACATCGCTTTCCAGGTGGTGCACGCCTCTGGCGGCGGTGTGACATTGTGGGTGGTGTGTTTGATCACTTCCAGCAGTTCTCCGGCGTCATCATGTTCGCTTTCCATCACGCTGATGGGCCCCATTGCCTGGCTGCCCATGCCCTGTTTGATCATCGGGAAGAGGATCTGCTCCTCTTTCATCATGTGGCTGGATAGTTCTTCGTGCAGCATGGTCAGGTATTTTGCCAGGCCGCGCGGTACGGAAGGTTTATCGGCGTGAACGCGCTCAACTTTGGTGGCCTGTAAAATCAGCTCCGGCAGCTGTTCGCGGTGACGGTCGTGGTAACGCACAATGATATGGTCGATGATTTCAGCCAGCGGCGCGGTGCGCCAGTCTTTGTCGACAGGCTGTTCTGCCAGCTTAGCCAGCTCCGCTTCGATAGCTTCTACATCCAGCTCTTTACGCGACGCTGCGCGCGCCAGCGTTTGCTTACCGCCGCAGCAGTAATCCATATCGTATTTACGGAACAGCGCTGAAGCGCGAGGGATGGAGAGCGCCAGCTCGCCTAAGGGTTGGTCGCGGAAGGCCATAGCAGTTACCTCATCATCAGGAATATAAGATGCATTTTAAATGCATCTTTATGTGGATACTATAACCCTTTAGAGGCAAGGGTAAAAATGAGAAGGGGATCACAAAAAAAGCGTGCTTTTAACTTGCTGATTGAATGCAGAAAAGGGCTTTCGAAAGTTTTTAAAGGTGGAGAAACAGTAAACAACCTGCCGCGCGTGCCGATAGATACAGGTCAGACAATACCTGTATATAAAAAAGGCAACGCATGTTTAAACGTATAAAAGTCATTACTCTTTTGATTTCGGTGCTGCTTGTGCTCGGCATCATGCAACTGATCTCCGCTGGCATTTTCATTAATGCGCTCAATAACGACAAAGAGAACTTCACCGTTTCTCAGCTTTCCAGCCAGAACGTCGCGGAGTTTACCGACGCCTGGATCAGCCTGAATCAGGCGCGTGTCACCCTTAACCGCGGCATGCTGCGTCTGCAAAGCAGCATGGCGTCGCAGATTAACGGCGGGCAGCTGAACGAGCTGGTCAATACCGCGAAAAACCTGCTGGCTGATGCCCAGACACATTACGATAAATATTACGCGCTGCCGGAAACGCCGGGTATGGACGAGCACCTGGCCGACAGGCTGGAAGAGCACTACCGCATCTACTCCGCCACGCTGACGCAAATGAACGTTCTGCTGGGGCAGGGCAATCTGGAAGATATGTTCAAACAAAATGCCGAACAGAAGCAGACCGCGATGCAAAAGGTCTATCGCGAATGGCGCGAGGCGCAGGCCGCGCTCACCGACAAAGGCATCAAAGACAATGAAAGCGACTACAAACGCATTCTGTGGATCCTCTCTGCGGTGATGCTGCTGGTGATCGCGGTGATTATTTCCAGCTGGATTGCGATGCGCCGCGTGCTGCTGCTGCCGCTGGAAGAGGTGATCAGCCATATCCGCGCCATTGCGGCAGGGGATTTAACCCAGCCGATTCAGGCTGAGGGTAAAAATGAAATGGCGATCCTGGCGCGCAATGTCCAAGAGATGCAGACTGCGCTGGCCAACACGGTGGGCGTGGTGCGTGAAGGCGCAGATACCATTTACACCGGCGCGGGTGAAATCTCGGCGGGCAGCAACGATCTCTCGTCTCGCACAGAGCAGCAGGCCGCTTCTCTGGAAGAGACGGCAGCCAGCATGGAACAGTTAACCGCCACCGTGAAGCAAAACGCCGATAACGCGCGTCAGGCGTCGCGTCTGGCGCTGGACGCCTCCTCCACCGCGAAGAAGGGCGGAAATGTGGTAGAAGGCGTGGTGCGCACCATGGACGAAATCGCCACCAGTTCCAGCAAAATTGCGCAAATTACCAACGTAATCGATGGCATTGCCTTCCAGACCAATATTCTGGCGCTGAACGCGGCGGTAGAAGCGGCGCGTGCGGGCGAGCAGGGGCGTGGCTTCGCGGTTGTCGCGGGTGAGGTGCGTACCCTTGCCCAGCGCAGCGCTCAGGCGGCGAAAGAGATCAAAGCCCTGATCGATGATTCCGGCGAGCGCGTTAACGCGGGCTCTCAGCTGGTAAATGAAGCGGGCGCGACGATGGCAGAGATCGTCAATGCAGTTACGCGCGTGACTGACATCATGGGTGAGATTGCGTCGGCCTCCGACGAACAGAGCCGCGGTATCGACCAGGTGGGCCAGGCGGTGGCGGAGATGGATCGCGTTACCCAGCAGAACGCCTCGCTGGTGGAGGAGTCTGCGGCGGCGGCGGCGGCGCTGGAAGATCAGGCCGCGCGCCTGAACGACGCGGTGGCGGTGTTTAAGATCACCCGTAACCAGGCGGTGAAAGCCGCGCCGGTAAAGACCTATGTACCTAAAGCGCAGCCCGTAGCGGCGTCTGAAGCGAACTGGGAAACGTTCTGATACTGTGCCGGGTGGCGCTGACGCTTACCCGGCCTACGGTTTTGTAGGCCCTGCAAGCGAAGCGCCGCTGGTCGAAAAGCTCACCCCTCCGACGCCGGAACGACCATCGGTTTTTCCGGCTTCGCTCTCACCGCAATCACCACCCCAACGACCAGCAGCGCGATCCCGCAGGCCGTTAGCAGCGGCGGCACGCTCTGGCGAATCAGGAAGGTATAGAGCAGCCCGGCCAGCGTTTCAAAGACAATCAGTGGCCCCAGTATCACCGTCGGCAGCTTCTGGCTGGCAATGTTCCAGCACAGCGCGCCAACCCACGAACAGAGCACGGCAATGGCGACCATTAACCCGACGAATACCCACGGGCGCGGTCCGAAGGGCAGGGCGAAATCCGGATGCTGGCTACCCAGCCAGATACATGCACCCACATAGCCCAGCAACGAGACAGGAAGCGTGACCAGCGCCTGCGCCGTCGCCCACATCATCGGATGCTTATCCGGGTTTTCCCGCAGCCAGCGTGCGTTGCGCAGGGCATACCAGGCCCAGCAGACAACCGAAATAACCGCCAGAAAGATCCCAGAACCGTAACGCCACAAGCTGAAGTTTTCGAGGCCGTGGCGTAGCTCGGCAATATTCACGCACACCAGCCCCACGGCGATGCATACCAGCGCAGGCACCATCTTTGACCACGCCAGTTTCCCGTCTCGCTGGCTATAAAGCAGGTTTGCGAAAACCGGAATGACCACCGGCAGCGTGCCGATAATCATGGTCGACACCGGCGCACCGGTACGCTGAATGGCGCTGGCCAGGCAGACGTAGTAGATAAGATTACCCATCATGGTCAGCCACAGCGCGGTGAGCCAGTCCTGGCGACTCAGCTGGCGCAGACGCGCACGCCCCAGCCATGCCAGCGGCACGGCAATAAGCCCCAGCGCCAGATAGCGTCCGGTCGACTGCAATATTGCCGGGTACTCAGGCACAATCAGCGGGCCGACGAAAATCAGCCCCCACATCAACCCTGCAAGCAGGGCATACAACACGCCGCTAATCATCTTTTCGTCCACAGTAATACATGTTGTAGCCAGTGTAGGAGGCACAGATGCACGCGTATTGTATGAGGTTGCGCATTAGCGCGGCGAAACCTGCTTCTGGTAACGCACGGGCGTAATGCCGTAGCGGCGGGTAAAGGCGCGGGTCAGGTGAGACTGATCGGTCAGCCCCGTTGCGGCGGCCACCTCGGCGGCAGGCATGCCGTGGGTGAGGAATGCTTTGGCGCGCCACAGCCGGATGGCCATCAGCATCTGGTGTGGGGTGACGTGAAAATGGGCCTTAAACTGGCGCTGGAAATGGTACGGACTGAGCGACACAACGTTCGCCAGTTCGTCCAGCGTAAGGGCGCGCATATAGTTGTCGTGCAGATAGTCGCGAACGCGCTCGAAGCGGTGCGCGCCCTCCCGGGCTACCGGCGCGTGACGGGCCAGCGGCTGGAACGTCTCAATCAGATCCAGCAGCAACCCTTTTTGTGCCAGCGCATCGTTCGTATGCCAAAGGCCGTAAATCAGCTGGCCAATTTGCTGCGAGCGCAGCGGGTCGTGGCGGGTCACGTCGCTAAACCACCAGTGGCGAAGGCCGGTGACTTCTTCCAGCAGGTCGGGTTCGATATAGACCATCCGGTAGCGCCAGCCGCCTTCGGTGGCGGATTCGCCCGTGTGGATCTCGTCCGGGTTCATGGTCACGACCGATTTTTCAGCGGCTAAGTGTTGGGTTCCGCGGTAACGGAAGCGTTCGGCGCCGGTTTCAATGGTGCCGATACCGAAGGCTTCATGCGTGTGAGGCTCAAAGGCGTAGTCAGCAATATGCGCGTGATATAGCTCCAGACCCGGCAACTGCGCCAGATGGCGAAAGCGCGCGCTGTCTCTCTCATCAGTAAACTGTTCCGGTACGCCTTGCACGGTGAGCCTCCTTGTGGGTCATCGCTTCATTATCCGAGATGACCCGAAGGGATGCCACAAAAAATAACCAATTCTTAACAATTACAGAATGGCTTTGATGCTCTCCGCCAGCGGCGTGGTCGGACGGCCAATCAGTTTGCTCAGGGTACGGCTGTCGTCAAACAGGCCGCCTTTGGACGCGCCGGTATCGGAATCCGCCAGCATCTCCGCCAGCCCGGCAGGCAGACCAACGCCTTTCAGTGCGGCGGCATAATCGGCTTCGCTGAGGTTCTGATACGTTACCGGCTTACCGCTCTGCTTGCTCAGCTCCGCAGCCAGTTCGCTCAGCGTCCAGGCATTGTCACCTGCCAGTTCATACACCTTGCCGGCGTGACCCTCTTCAGAAATCACTTTTGCCGCAGCCGCCGCGTAATCCGCACGGGTCGCAGAGGCAATTTTGCCTTCGCCTGCGGCACCTATAAATACGCCGTGTTCCAGCGCTGGCGGCGCGCTTGCCAGGTAGTTTTCGGTGTACCAGCCGTTGCGCAGCAGGGCGTAAGGCACGCCTGAAGCCGCCAGTGCATTTTCGGTTTCGACGTGCTCAACGTGCAGACCCAGCGGGGATCTGTCCGCATGCAGCAGGCTGGTATAGGCGATGAATTTCACCCCGGCGGCTTTGGCGGCGTTTATCACGTTCTGGTGCTGTACGGCGCGCTGGCCCACTTCGCTGGAGGAGATAAGCAGCAGCTTATCCACGCCGTTCAGGGCGGTGGTGAACGCGGCCTGGTCGGTATAGTCCGCCTGACGTACCACAATTCCCCGCTGGCTTAAGGCGTCGGCTTTTGCCGGGTTACGCACAATAGCCACGATCTGGATGGCCGGAACGGTTTTCAGCAGTTCTTCAATAACGTGTTGGCCAAGCTGGCCGGTTGCGCCGGTAATCGCGATCATGATGAATCTCCTTCGTGTTTGTCTGGTGTTGTGGCACACTATCACCATAACTAACTTTTAGTAAGTACGCACAAAAAGGTAAGTATGAAAACACCGATACCGACGCTCAGCGAGCAAATGCGCGATGGCAATCTCTTTGCAGAACAGTGCCCGTCACGGGAAGTGCTCAAACATGTTACCAGCCGCTGGGGCGTGCTGATCCTGGTGGCGTTACGTCAGGGGACGCATCGTTTTAGCGATCTGCGCCGCAAGCTGGGCGGTGTGAGCGAGAAGATGCTGGCCCAGTCGCTTCAGGCGCTGGAGCAGGACGGGTTTGTCGATCGCGTTTCTTATCCGGTTGTGCCGCCGCACGTGGAATATAGCCTGACGCCGATGGGGCTGGAGGTGAGCGAGAAGGTGGCCGCGCTGGCTGACTGGATTGAGGTGAATACGCCGAAGGTGATGGCGAATCGGGACGATCGTGCGGCATGAAATGCCGGGTGGCGGCTTCGCCTTACCCGGCCTACCCGCAATCCTCGATCCCGTAGGCCGGGTAAGCGCAAGCGCCACCCGGCACAATCATCGCTACCTGCTCAAATCCACCTGATAAATCGCGAACCCAATATCATCCGTCGCGACCTGTTTCATCGGATACTGCGCCTTATCCTTGATAAACGCGGCTGCTTTATCGGACGGTGATGTCTCAAAGCGAATATCCAGCGTCGTGTCGCTGTTGATCGGCGCCAGACGCCAGTTGTTATCCACCGCCGGATGAATTTCACCCGCTTTTTTCGACTCCGCGCTAATCCACGCCGCCAGCACCGAACGGTTCTCATCCGGCGAGGCAAAGGCGATGTGGCTGTCACCCGTACCGGCAAACTTACCGCCATAGGCGCGGTAGTTGTTGGTCACCACCAGGAAAGTGGCATTCGGATCAATCGCTTTGCCGTTGAAGGTCAGGTGTTTAATGCGTTCTGCCTGCGGATTAATGGCCTGACATTCGCCGTCATATTTCGCGGGCTGGGTTACATCAATCTGATATTCCACGCCGTCGATCACGTCGAAGTTGTAGGTGCGGAAACCGTCCCAGTTTATCAGCGACTGCGGTTTGCTGCTGTGCGGATCGATCTGGTTGAACTGTCCGGCAGAGCACTCCAGCCACTCCTTCACCTCTTTCCCGGTGGCTTTCACCACCACGAGGGTGTTGGGATAGAGGTAAAGATCGGCGGCATTACGGAAGGTCAGCTGGCCTTTTTCCACCTCAACGTAGCTGGCCGGATCGTTCTTACGCCCGCCCACTTTGAATGGCGCCGCGGCAGACAGAACCGGCAGATTGGCCAGATCCGGATCGCCCTGAATATAGTGCTCGGCATAGGCTTTCTGCGCCATGTTGACTACCTGCACGGTCGGGTCATCCTGTACCAGCGCGAGGAAGCTGTACATGTTATCAGCCGATTTACCGATCGGCTTGCTGACAAATTCACGCGTTGCGTCGTGGTCATGCTTCAGGACGTCGACCAGCTTTTTATCTTCTTCGGCCAAGGATTTTTTTGCAGCGGCATCATAAATCGGACGCGCTTCCGCTTTCGACTGCGTGACTTTCCAGCTCCCGCTGTCGTTATTCAGCACCAGATCTACCACGCCAAGGTGGTCGCCCCACATGCCCGGCATCACCGATGGCACACCGTTGAGCGTCCCTTTTTCGATGTCCGCGCCTTTGATACTGGCGAAATCTTTGCCCGGGAAGACGGCGTGGGCGTGACCAAACAGGATCGCATCGACGCCCGGTACCTGGCTGAGGTAATACACGGAGTTCTCAGCCATCGCCTGATACGGGTCGGCCGAGAGGCCAGAGTGGGCCACAACGACCACCACATCTGCGCCTTTCGCCCGCATCTCCGGCACGTATTTGCGCGCCGTTTCGGTAATGTCGTTGACGGTTACTTTCCCGTCGAGGTTGGCTTTATCCCACGTCATGATCTGCGGCGGCACAAAGCCGATATAGCCGATTTTCAGTGTCTGTTTTCTACCGTCCTGGTCGACAACCTCGGTCTCTTTAATCAGGTAAGGGGTAAAGAGGGGCTTTTTCGTCTTAACGTCGATGATATTGGCATTAACGTACGGGAATTTTGCCCCTGCCAGCGCATCGTGCAGGTATTTCAGGCCGTAGTTAAATTCGTGGTTGCCCAGGTTGCCGACGGCATAGTCCAGCGTATTCATTGCCTTATAAACAGGATGGATCTCGCCTTTCTTCAGCCCCTTCGCCGCCATGTAGTCGCTGAGCGGGCTGCCCTGAATTAAGTCCCCGTTATCGACCAGCACGCTGTTTTTCACTTCACCGCGGGCGGCGTTGATCAAACTTGCCGTACGTACCAGTCCGAATTTTTCGACAGGCGTATCTTTGTAGTAATCGAAGTCCATCATGTTGCCGTGCAGATCGGTGGTTTCCAGAATGCGGAGATCCACCGTCGCTGCCTGAACGCTTGCCGCAATCAGCGTTGCCAGGAGCGTTGCGCTAAACTTAATCATCTGAGGAGTCCTTTTTTCGATCCAAGCCACAAAAGAGTATGTATGTAGTATTTGTTGCTTACAGAAGTGTGAATGCTGCCAGAAAAAAGAACGCTGAAACCAGAATTGCTTCACAGATAGCGGAATTGTTCACATTACGATATAACTAAAACAATAAGTTATGCCCACTGCGTTAACGAAGAGGTGGAGAATGTTAGATCAAATTTGTCAGCTCGCACGGGATGCGGGTGATGCCATTATGCAGGTGTACGACGGTGCGAAACCGATGGATGTTGTCAGCAAAGCGGACGACTCCCCGGTGACGGCGGCGGATATCGCGGCGCATACGGTGATCCTGAAAGGTTTGCAGACCCTGACTCCGGATATTCCGGTCCTTTCTGAAGAAGCGCCCCAGGGCTGGGACGAACGTCAGCACTGGCAGCGTTACTGGCTGGTGGACCCGCTGGACGGCACGAAAGAGTTCATCAAGCGTAACGGTGAATTTACCGTGAATATCGCCCTGATTGAAAAAGGAAAGGCGGTGCTTGGCGTGGTTTATGCCCCGGTGATGAAGGTGATGTACAGCGCGGCGGAAGGTAAAGCCTGGAAGGAAGAGTGCGGCGTGCGTAAGCAGATCCAGGTGCGAGATGCCCGTCCTCCGCTGGTGGTGATCAGCCGCTCGCACAGCGACAGCGAGCTGGAGGAGTACCTGCAACAGCTGGGGGAACACCAGACGACGTCGATCGGCTCGTCGCTGAAGTTCTGTCTGGTGGCGGAAGGGCAGGCGCAGTTGTACCCCCGTTTCGGGCCGACGAACGTCTGGGATACGGCGGCAGGGCATGCGGTGGCTGCGGCCGCAGGCGCGCATGTGCATGACTGGCAGGGTAAGCCACTGGACTACACCCCGCGCGAGTCGTTCCTCAACCCTGGCTTCAGGGTGTCACTTTACTGAGCTAGTAGCTTATGCAGCAGGGCTACTACCTGCTGCACCTCATCCTGCGTCAGCGCGCCGTCTTTAACCCACTGTACGCGACCGTTTTTGTCCAGCACAACAATCGCTGAACTCTCTTCTTCCAGCTGCCACGCCTTACGCGTCACGCCGTTGCTGTCGACAATAAACTGCGACCAGGGATAGAGCTTCTTATTGCTCTCAAGGCTTGAGCGCACAAACATCCCGGAGCCGGGAATCGCGTCGTCGGTATTCACGATGGTGGTGGTCTGGTAGCGATCGTGCGGGAGTTTTGCGGCCTTGATCGCTTCCACGAGGGTGGCGTTTTTCTCTTTAGCGGATGTACGTCCGGCAATATGCTGTACAACTCTCACTTTGCCCGCAAGCTGCGCGCTATTCCAGGCTTTATAGCTAAACTTATCACTGTCGAGAATCAATTCTCCCCGGTCAGCAATGCCGACCGGCGGGACACGTTGTCCTTTTTCAATGTTGTGTGCGGAAGCCATCAGCGGCAGCAACAGGCAAGCTGCTGCCAGGAGGTTACGTAGGGTCATGGTGTTTCCTTATTGTGAGCAGGTGATCCGACCACTTGGTCATGCGCTTTTAATCATAAGTGCGATCAATGGGCTTTTCCCGCAATCCCGATGCCAGTTTGCGGGCGAACGCACATATCCACGCAAAAACGACGGCATATACTGCTCTGTATCACGCTTTGCAAAGATTATTCTGAATAATTGTAATCAAACGGTAAATAAACTTATGCACACTGGGTAAGTACGAGGTTCTGGTCTATAGTCATTGGGCATCAAAATTTGCGCTCAGGACAGTCGGGCCGATTGTGGCACCGCAAGGGCGTATGATTCGCAGGAGATACAAGAATGAAAATTTTCCAACGCTACAACCCGCTTCAGGTGGCGAAGTACGTGAAGATCCTGTTCCGTGGACGGTTGTATATCAAGGATGTTGGCGCTTTTGAGTTCGATAAGGGCAAAATCCTTATCCCGAAAGTGAAGGACAAACAGCACTTGTCTGTGATGTCCGAAGTCAACCGTCAGGTTATGCGTCTGCAAACTGAGATGGCTTAACCAACGTGCTATGCAGTAGTAGTTAAAAAGACGGCTCCCGATGGGAGCCGTTGATGTTTGTGGGACATACAAAGGGTTACGCCGACACCTTATCTTCCGCATCTGGCAGCTTCGGTACCAGCACGGTCGGTTTACTATCAATGCGCGTTACCAGCAGTTGGTCGATGCGGTAGTTATCAATATCCACCACTTCAAACTTGAAGCCAGAGAATTTCACCGAGTCGGTACGTTTCGGGATCTTACGCAGCATAAACATCATAAAGCCGCCGATGGTCTCGTAGTTTCCGGACTGCGGGAACTCGTCGATGTCGAGCACGCGCATGACATCTTCAATCGGCGTACCACCATCGATCAGCCATGAGTTCTCATCACGCTGCACAATTTGCTCTTCCAGCCCCTGGCCGACCAGGTCGCCCATCAGCGTCGTCATGACGTCGTTGAGGGTGATAATGCCCACCACCAGCGCATATTCGTTCATGATCACCGCGAAGTCTTCACCGGCGGTTTTGAAACTTTCCAGCGCTTCGGAGAGCGTCAGGGTGTCCGGCACAATCAGGGTGTTGCGGATCTGCACGCCGCTGTTCAGCGCCAGGCTCTGGTTTGCCAGCACGCGGTTCAGCAGGTCTTTGGAGTCCACATAGCCGATGATATGGTCGATATCTTCGTTACAGACCAGGAACTTGGAGTGCGGATGCTGCGCCACTTTGGTCTTCAGGCTCTGCTCGTCTTCATGCAGATCGAACCAGATGATGTTCTCACGGCCGGTCATGGAGGACGGCACGGTACGGGATTCCAGTTCGAAAACGTTCTCGATCAGCTCGTGCTCCTGCTTGCGCAGCACGCCTGCCAGCGCCCCGGCTTCCACTACCGCATAAATATCGTCGGAGGTGATGTCGTCTTTACGCACCATCGGCAGCTTGAAGATGCGGAAAATGACGTTCGCCAGGCCGTTGAAGAACCACACCAGCGGACGGAAGACATACAGGCAGAAGCGCATCGGGTTGATGATACGCAAAGCCACAGCTTCTGGCGCAATCATACCGATGCGTTTCGGGGTCAGGTCCGCGAATAGAATGAACAAACCGGTGACCAGCGAGAAGGAGAGGATGAAGCTCAACTGCTCGGCCAGCTCTGCGGACATGTACTTTACAAACAGGCTATAAAACGCCGGAGAAAATGCTGCATCGCCCACGATACCGCCAAGAATGGCGACCGCGTTCAGGCCAATCTGCACCACGGTAAAGAACATGCCTGGGTTTTCCTGCATTTTCAGAATGCGTGATGCGTTGATGTTGCCCTCGTCGGCAAGCAGCTTCAGTTTGATTTTACGGGAGGCAGCCAGCGAGATCTCCGATATCGAGAAAAATGCACTGACGGCAATAAGACAAAGTATTACTAAAATACTGTTTAACATAGTTTATCCGGCTTCTCGCCAGATCCTCAGAAGGGGAGTTGATACCATTCGTGTGAAGACACATTGAACTCAGCTCGTAGCGTTGAGCCGATTATTTCAGCGGTAGTATAGCGTAAAGGCGTGTAAATCTGCCAGAGGTCACGTTTTCGGCAAAAAGTGGCCGGATGAAAGGGCAGAGAGTGGTTAAGTAATGAACTGACACTTTTGCTTACAGGCGCGCCACGCGGCTCGCGTGGCGCTGATGTTGTAATCAGTCCTGCTGTGGAGGCAGACAGACGCCGATGCCGCCAATGCCGCAGTAGCCGTACGGATTTTTATGCAGGTACTGCTGGTGGTCGTCTTCGGCATAGTAGAACGGTTTCGCAGTAGCGATTTCCGTCGTGACCTGACGTTTATCACCGGCTGCCTGCATCGCTTCCTGGAAACGCGTCAGGCTGGCGTGGGCCGCAGTCTCCTGCTCAGGGGTGAGCGGATAGATGGCCGAGCGGTATTGGGTGCCGTGATCGTTACCCTGACGCATGCCCTGCGCCGGGTCATGGTTTTCCCAGAACACCTGGAGCAGCTGTTCATAGCTGATGACGCTCGGGTCATACACCACACGCACCGCTTCAGCATGACCGGTCTCACCGGAACAGACTTCGCGGTAGGTTGGGTTAGGCGTATATCCTCCGGTGTAGCCCGCAGCGGTGCTGTACACGCCCGGCTGTTGCCAGAACAGGCGTTCTACGCCCCAGAAGCAGCCCATGGCAAACAGGGCGATCTCCATTCCATCAGGAACGTTTGTCATTGAATGGTTGTTTACGGCGTGTAATGTCGCCACTGGCATAGGGGTGTTGCGTCCCGGTAACGCATCGGCTTGTGATACCAGATGCTTTTTATCAAATAAACTCACGGTGGGGCCTCCGGGGTAGCGTTGTTTCGGTTAAGGTTGTCACGAAGCGTTTAATTGAACACAATAAATGCGATGAATGAGTCTAGATTTAATCATAAGAAATATTTGGGTGTTAGGCCCTTTTTCAACCCGTAATTTGGGTTTTTGGCTTTCAGGCCGTATTTTGCCGCGGAGCGGCACTGCATTTGCTTCCAGGGTGGAAACAGGGATATTCAGGAGAAAACGTGACAAAGATCCGCCAGTTATGTTTAGTCAGTTTAATGCTGACAAGCGGGATTGCCAGCGCGGCGAATGTCCGTTTGCAGGTTGAGGGGTTATCCGGGGCGCTGGAAAAAAACGTGCGTGCGCAGCTTTCCACCATCCAGAGCGATGAAGTCACGCCGGATCGGCGTTTTCGCGCGCGCGTGGATGACGCCATTCGCGAAGGCTTAAATGCGTTGGGGTACTACGAACCCACCATTGATTTCGATTTACGCCCGCCGCCGGCTAAAGGACGTCAGGTATTGATTGCCCGCGTCTCGCCGGGAGAACCCGTCCTGATTGGCGGCACGAACGTGGTGCTGCGCGGCGGTGCACGCACGGATCGTGACTACCTGGATCTGCTCAGCAACCGCCCGAAAGTGGGCACCGTGCTTAATCACGGGGATTACGATCGCTTTAAAAAATCCTTAACCAGCGTTTCGCTGCGCAAAGGCTACTTTGACAGCCAGTTCAACAAAAGCCAGCTGGGCGTTGCGCTTGAACGACGTCAGGCATTCTGGGATATCGATTACGACAGCGGCGAGCGCTATCGGTTTGGCGATGTAACCTTTGAAGGATCGCAAATCCGTGATGAGTATCTGCAAAACCTGGTGCCGTTTAAAAAGGGCGACTACTACCAGTCTAGCGACCTGGGCGAGCTGAACCGTCGTTTATCTGCCACCGGCTGGTTTAACTCCGTGGTGGTGGCACCGCAATTTGATAAATCCCGTAAAACGAAAGTGTTACCGCTGCATGGCGTGGTCTCACCGCGCACCGAGAACACCATTGAGACCGGTGTCGGCTACTCCACGGACGTCGGCCCGCGCGTGAAAGCCTCGTGGAAAAAACCGTGGATGAACTCCTACGGTCACAGCCTGACCACCAGCCTCAGCCTGTCTGCGCCTGAACAGCAGCTGGACTTCAGCTATAAAATGCCGCTGCTGAAAAATCCGCTTGAGCAATACTACCTCGTGCAGGGCGGCTTTAAACGTACCGATTTGAACGATACCGAGCAGGATTCGACGACGCTTGCGGTATCACGCTTCTGGGATCTCTCCAGCGGCTGGCAGCGCGCCATTAACCTGCGCTGGAGCCTTGACCACTTTACTCAGGCAAACGTCACCAACACCACCATGCTGCTTTATCCGGGAGTGATGATCAGCCGTACCCGCTCGCGCGGTGGCCTGATGCCGACCTGGGGCGATTCACAGCGCTACTCCATCGATTATTCCAACTCCGCCTGGGGCTCAGACGTGGATTTCTCCGTCGTGCAGGCGCAAAACGTCTGGATCCGTACCTTCTACGACAAGCACCGCTTTGTGGTTCGCGGCAACCTGGGCTGGATCGAAACCGGTGACTTCGAACGCGTTCCGCCAGATCTGCGTTTCTTCGCCGGGGGCGACCGCAGCATACGCGGCTATAAGTACAAATCGATCTCACCTGAAAACGAGAAAGGCCAATTGACCGGGGCCTCTAAACTGGCGACCGGCTCGCTGGAGTATCAGTACAACGTCAGCGGCAAATGGTGGGGCGCCATGTTTGTCGACAGCGGCGAGGCGGTGAACGACATCCGCCGCAGCGATTTCAAAACCGGCGCGGGTGTGGGTGTGCGCTGGCAGTCACCGGTCGGGCCGATCAAGCTCGATTTCGCCGTTCCGGTGGGCGACAAAGACGAACACGGTTTACAGTTTTACATCGGTCTGGGGCCTGAATTATGAGTTTATGGAAGAAGATAAGCCTCGGGGTGCTGATTTTTATCGTATTACTGCTCGGTACGGTGGCATTTCTGGTGGGTACCACCACGGGCCTGCATCTGCTGTTTAACGCCGCGAACCGCTGGGTGCCAGGGCTGGAAATCGGCCAGGTGACGGGCGGCTGGCGCGATCTGCGCCTGAAGAATATTCGTTATGAACAGCCCGGCGTGGCGGTGAACGCGGGCGAGTTTCATCTGGCGGTCAAGCTCGGCTGCCTGCGGGATAGCCAGCTGTGCGTAAACGATCTGTCGCTAAAAGATGTGAATGTGGCGATAGACTCCAAAAAAATGCCGAAGTCTGAGCCTGTCGAGGAAGAGGACAGCGGCCCGCTGAATCTCTCCACGCCGTACCCGATTGCGCTCTACCGGGTCGCGCTGGATAACGTCAATATCAAAATCGACGACACGACGGTATCCGTGATGGATTTCACCTCCGGTCTGCGCTGGCAGGAGAAAAACCTCACCCTGACCCCAACCTCCCTGCAAGGGCTGCTGATTGCGCTGCCGAAGGTGGCCGACGTGGCGCAGGAAGAGATCGTCGAGCCGAAGATCCAGAACCCGCAGCCGGAAGAAAAACCGCTGGGTGAAACGCTGAAAGATCTCTTCTCGAAACCGGTTCTGCCGGAGATGACCGACGTGCATCTGCCGCTGAACCTCAATATCGAAGAGTTTAAGGGCGAGCAGCTGCGTCTGACCGGCGATACCGATCTGACGGTCTTCAACATGCTGCTTAAAGTCAGCAGTATCGACGGCAACATGAAGCTCGACGCGCTGGATATCGATACCAACCAGGGGTCGGTAAACGCCTCAGGCAATGCGCTGCTGCGCGATAACTGGCCGGTAGATATTACCCTTAACAGCGCCCTGAACATCGATCCGCTGAAAGGCGAGAAGGTGAAGGTGAAAATCGGCGGCGCGCTGCGCGAGAAGCTGGAGTTCGGCGTGAACCTCTCCGGCCCTGTGGATATGGTACTGCGCGGGCAAACCCAGCTGGCAGAGGCCGGTCTACCGCTCAACCTTGAGATTGTCAGCAAGCAGCTTTACTGGCCGTTCACCGGTGAAAAGCAGTTCCAGGCCGACGATCTAAAGCTGAAGCTGAGTGGCAAAATGACCGACTACACGCTGTCGTTCCGTACGGCAGTGAAGGGGCAGGGAGTACCGCCCGCCGATATTACTCTGGATGCGAAGGGTAACGAGTTGCAGGTTAACCTCGACAAGCTGACCGTGGCGGCGCTGGAAGGGAAAACCGAGCTGATCGCGCTGCTCGACTGGCAGCAGGCGATCAGCTGGCGCGGCGAGCTGAAGCTGACCGGGATCAACACCGCTAAAGAAGTCCCGGACTGGCCGTCAAAACTGAATGGTCTGATCAAAACCCGCGGTAGCCTGTACGGCGGCACCTGGCAGATGGACGTGCCGGAACTCAAACTCACCGGTAATGTGAAGCAGAACAAAGTCAACGTAGAGGGCTCGCTTAAGGGCAACAGCTATCTCCAGTGGGTGATCCCGGGCCTGCACGTGGCGCTGGGCCGCAACACGGCAGATATCAAAGGCGAGCTGGGGGTGAAAGATCTCGATCTGGATGCCACCATCGACGCGCCAAATCTCGATAACGCCCTGCCGGGTCTTGGCGGGACGGCGAAGGGGTTAGTGAAGGTTCGCGGTACAGTGGAGGCGCCGCAGCTGCTGGCGGACATCACCGCCAATAACCTGCGCTGGCAGGAACTTTCCATTGCCCGCGTGCGCGTCGAAGGGGACGTGAAATCCACCGATCAGATCGGCGGAAACCTGGACCTGCGCGTGGAGCGTATCTCCCAGCCGGACGTGAACATCAGTCTGGTCACGCTGGCGGCAAAAGGTAACGAAAAGCAGCACGATCTCCAGCTGCGCGTGCAGGGCGAGCCGGTCTCCGGGCAGCTGCACCTGACGGGCAGTTTTGACCGCGAGGCAACGCGCTGGAAGGGAGTGCTGGATAACACCCGCTTCAGCACGCCGGTCGGCCCGCTGGTGCTGTCCCGATCCATCGCGCTGGACTACCGCAATGCGGAGCAAAAGATCAGCATTGGGCCACACTGCTGGACCAACCCGAATGCTGAGCTGTGCGTGCCGCAGACCATTGATGCGGGCGCGGAAGGACGCGCGCAGATCAACCTCAACCGTTTTGACCTGGCGATGCTGAAACCGTTTATGCCGGAAACCACCCAGGCAAGCGGGGTCTTCAGCGGTAAAGCGGACGTCGCGTGGGACACCACCAAAGAGGGACTGCCGCAGGGCAGCGTTACCCTCTCCGGGCGTAACGTGAAGGTGACGCAGGAGGTCAATGACGCGCCGCTGCCGGTGGCGTTCGACACCCTGAATGTGAACGCTGACCTGCGTAACAATCGTGCGGAACTGGGATGGCTTATTCGTCTGACCAACAACGGTCAGCTTGACGGACAGGTGCAAATTACCGATCCGCAAGGGCGGCGCAATCTCGGCGGCAACGTCAATATTCGCAACTTCAACCTGGCGATGGTGAATCCGATTTTCTCGCGGGGAGAAAAGGCGGCGGGGATGCTCAGCGCCAACCTGCGTCTGGCGGGGGATGCGCAAAGCCCGCAGCTATTTGGCCAGATGCGGTTAAACGGCGTGGACATTGACGGTAACTTTATGCCGTTCGATATGCAGCCAAGCCAGCTGACGATGAACTTTAACGGCCAAAGCTCAACCCTCAGTGGCTCAGTGCTGACACAGCAGGGACAAATCAACCTGACTGGTGACGCAGACTGGAGCCAGCTCGACAACTGGCGCGCCCGTATTGCGGCCAAGGGCAGCAGGGTGCGTATCACGGTACCGCCGATGGTGCGCCTGGACGTGTCGCCAGACGTGGTCTTTGAGGCAACGCCGAGTCTCTTCACCCTGGACGGCCGCGTCGACGTGCCCTGGGCGCGCATCGTGGTTCACGAAGTGCCGGAAAGCGCGGTTGGCGTCTCCAGTGATGAAGTTATGCTCAATGAAAATCTGAAACCTGTTGAACAGAAGAGCGCTGGCATACCGATCAATAGTAATCTTATTGTGCACGTGGGGAATAACGTGCGTTTGGACGCGTTTGGGCTGAAGGCGAGACTCACGGGTGACCTGAAGGTGGCGCAGGATCAACAGGGGCTTGGCCTCAATGGACAAATCAATATTCCTGAAGGGCGCTTCCATGCCTACGGTCAGGATTTGATTGTGCGTAAAGGTGAGCTGCTGTTCTCCGGCCCACCGGATCAGCCGGTACTCAATATCGAAGCGATCCGTAACCCGGAAGCCACCGAAGATGATGTGATTGCGGGCGTGCGCGTGACGGGCTCCGCCGATGAACCTAAGGCAGAGATCTTCTCTGACCCGGCCATGTCGCAGCAGGAAGCGCTCTCCTACCTGCTGCGCGGCCAGGGTCTGGATAGCCAACAGGGCGATGGTGCGGCAATGACATCGATGTTAGTCGGTCTGGGGGTTGCACAAAGTGGTCAGGTTGTGGGTAAAATCGGCGAGACGTTTGGCGTAAGCAATCTGGCGCTGGACACTCAGGGCGTGGGTGACTCCTCGCAGGTAGTGGTCAGCGGCTATGTACTGCCGGGTCTACAGGTAAAATATGGCGTGGGGATCTTTGACTCACTGGCTACACTCACGTTACGTTATCGCCTGATGCCTAAGCTATATCTGGAAGCAGTGTCCGGCGTAGACCAGGCACTTGATCTGCTCTATCAGTTTGAGTTTTAGCAATGCGAATATTTGTTTATGGCAGTTTACGAACCAAGCAAGGCAACAGCCACTGGATGACCAACGCCCAGTTGCTGGGAAATTACACAATCGAAAACTACCAGTTGTACAGTCTGGGCCACTATCCAGGCGCGGTTCCGGGGAACGGAACGGTACAGGGTGAGGTTTATCGTATTGATAATGCTACGCTGGCCGAACTTGATGCCTTGCGCACCAGGGGCGGTGAATACGCTCGCCAGTTGATCCAGACGCCTTACGGCAGTGCATGGATGTATGTGTACCAACGTTCGGTCAACGGGTTAACGCTGATTGAAAGCGGTAACTGGTTAGACAGAGACCAGTTCTGAAAAACGACAGCGCCACCGTAAGGTGGCGTTATCGTTTTGCGCCTCTTGCTGATTGTAGGCCCGTGCAAGCGTAGCGCCGCCGGGCGCATCGAAAGGCACAAAAAAGCCCCGACGCGCGGGGCTTAGTATCAGCAGTAAGAATTACTTCTTAGCAGCACGCTCGAAAGAGGCGATGATTTCTGCTTTCGCCGCTTCTGCGTTATCCCAGCCTTCAACTTTAACCCATTTGCCTTTTTCGAGATCTTTGTAGTGCTCGAAGAAGTGGGCGATCTGCGCTTTCAGCAGCTCTGGCAGGTCGTTCACATCTTTAATGTGATCGTACTCTTTGCTCAGCTTGGTGTGCGGTACGGCAACCAGTTTCGCATCTTCACCCGCTTCGTCAGTCATTTTCAGCACGCCAACAGGACGGCAGCGAATGACGGAGCCTGGCTGCAATGGGTATGGCGTTGGGACCAGTACGTCAACCGGATCACCGTCCAGAGACAGAGTGTGGTTGATGTAGCCGTAGTTGCACGGATAGAACATGGCGGTAGACATGAAACGGTCAACGAACAGCGCACCGGTGTCTTTGTCGATTTCGTATTTGATTGGATCTGCGTTGGCCGGGATTTCGATCACAACGTAGATGTCTTCTGGCAGTTCTTTACCCGCAGGGACGTTGAGTAAGCTCATGTCGGTGTCCTTTAAAATGGATGGTAAACAAGTGGCAGGTATTATAGCCAACTGGCGCTGAAAGTCTTCGCCTGTTTTCGTCTTATCTCCCTCGCGCTTTCACTTTTCAGACCGTTTCCATGACAGGATAATCCATAAACTCAGCCGCATTTTAAATGTAGAAATGAAAGCGATTACAAACTTGTGATTAACGTTTTATTCACTTTTCTGAAGTGTGATGTAACGCAATCCGTAACATATTCCATTGGCTATAGTTCATCCGCAGAACATCTTTTAACCAACAATAACCTACCCTACGAGGACGTTCATATGTGGAAGCGCTTACTTCTTGTTACAGCAGTTTCGGCAGCCATGTCGTCTATGGCGATGGCCGCACCGTTAACCGTTGGATTTTCGCAGGTCGGATCTGAATCCGGCTGGCGCGCCGCTGAAACGAACGTGGCGAAAAGTGAGGCCGAAAAGCGCGGTATTACCCTAAAAATCGCCGATGGTCAGCAAAAGCAAGAGAATCAGATTAAAGCGGTGCGCTCTTTTATCGCTCAGGGCGTTGATGCCATCTTTATCGCCCCGGTTGTTGCCACGGGCTGGGAGCCGGTGCTGAAGGAAGCTAAAGAGGCTGAAATTCCTGTGTTCTTGCTCGACCGTTCCATCGACGTTAAAGACAAATCTCTCTATATGACCACCGTCACCGCCGATAACGTGCTGGAAGGCAAACTGATTGGTGACTGGCTGGTGAAGCAGGTGGATGGCAAGCCGTGTAACGTGGTTGAGTTGCAGGGCACCGTCGGGGCGAGCGTGGCTATCGACCGTAAGAAAGGTTTCGCGGAGGCCATCGGCAAAGCACCAAACATCAAGATCATCCGTTCTCAGTCCGGCGACTTCACCCGCAGCAAGGGTAAAGAGGTCATGGAAAGCTTCATCAAGGCAGAAAATAACGGCAAAAATATCTGCATGGTTTACGCCCACAACGACGACATGGTGATCGGCGCCATCCAGGCCATCAAAGAAGCGGGCCTGAAGCCGGGCAAAGATATTCTCACCGGCTCGATCGACGGCGTACCGGACATCTACAAAGCGATGATTGACGGCGAAGCGAACGCCAGCGTGGAGCTGACGCCGAACATGGCGGGCCCGGCATTCGATGCGCTGGAGAAATTCAAGAAAGACGGCACCCAGCCTGAGAAGTTGACCATCACCAAATCCACGCTCTACCTGCCGGACACGGCGAAAGAAGAGTTAGAGAAGAAGAAAAATATGGGCTACTAAGCTCAGCCCCCCTCACCCTAGCCCTCTCCCCGGAGGGGAGAGGGAAAAGGGCAGTTTGGGCAGAAAATTAAAGACTGGCACGAATAGTCCCCTCTCCCCTCCGGGGAGAGGGTCAGGGTGAGGGGAAACCATGACCACAGAACAACACCAGGAAATCCTCCGCACAGAGGGCCTGAGTAAATTTTTCCCTGGCGTTAAGGCGCTGGATAACGTTGATTTCAGCCTGCGGCGTGGGGAGATCATGGCGTTGCTCGGCGAAAACGGGGCGGGGAAGTCGACGCTGATTAAAACCCTGACCGGGGTCTATCACGCCGATCGCGGCGCTATCTGGCTGGAAGGTAATGCTATTTCGCCCAAAAATACCGCGCATGCGCAGCAACTGGGGATCGGCACGGTCTACCAGGAAGTGAACCTGCTGCCAAACATGTCGGTAGCGGATAACCTGTTTATTGGCCGCGAGCCCAGACGTTTTGGCCTGCTGCGCCGTAAAGAGATGGAAGCGCGCGCCGCGAGGCTGATGGAATCGTATGGCTTCTCTCTCGACGTGCGCGAACCGCTGAACCGTTTTTCCGTGGCGATGCAGCAGATCGTGGCGATCTGTCGCGCTATCGATCTCTCGGCGAAAGTGCTGATCCTCGATGAACCCACCGCCAGCCTCGATACCCAGGAAGTGGAGATGCTTTTTACCCTGATGCGTCAGCTGCGCGATCAGGGTGTGAGCCTGATCTTTGTTACGCACTTCCTCGATCAGGTTTACGAGGTGAGCGACCGTATTACGGTGCTGCGCAACGGCGGCTTTGTCGGCTGCCGGGAAACCCGCGAGCTGCCGCAGATTGAGCTGGTCAAAATGATGCTGGGCCGCGAGCTGGAGACCAACGCACTCCAGCGTGCGGGCCGCACGCTGCTGAGCGAAAAACCGATCGCCGCGTTTCACGATTACGGCAAAAAAGGGACCATCGCGCCGTTTAACCTCGAGGTACGCCCCGGTGAAATTGTGGGTCTGGCGGGGCTGTTAGGCTCCGGGCGCACCGAAACCGCCGAAGTGATCTTCGGGATCAAACCTGCCGACAGCGGAACGGCGCTGATCAAAGGCAAACCGCAAACGCTACGTTCACCGCATCAGGCGTCGTGCCTCGGCGTGGGCTTCTGCCCGGAGGACAGAAAAACGGACGGGATTATTGCCGCCGCCTCGGTGCGGGAAAACATCATTCTGGCGCTACAGGCCCAGCGCGGCTGGCTGCGTCCGATCCCTAAGCGCGAGCAGAACGCGATTGCCGAGCGCTTCATCCGCCAGCTCGGTATCCGTACCCCGAGCGCGGAACAGCCCATCGAGTTCCTTTCGGGCGGTAATCAGCAGAAGGTGTTGCTCTCGCGCTGGCTGCTGACCAAACCGCAGTTCCTGATCCTCGACGAGCCCACGCGCGGTATCGACGTGGGCGCGCATGCCGAAATCATCCGGCTTATCGAAACGCTGTGCGCCGACGGTCTGGCGCTGCTGGTGATCTCGTCTGAGCTGGAGGAGCTGGTTGGCTATGCCGATCGCGTCATCATCATGCGCGATCGCAGGCAGGTGGCAGAGATCCCGCTGGATAAACTGTCGGTTCCGGCGATCATGAATGCCATCGCGGCGTAAGGAGTCATATGTGATGTCCCGTTCTCTTTCGCAAACTGGCGAAGCGAAGCGCCGCTTCAGCTGGCCGACCGGCACGCCGCAAATCGTGGCGCTGCTGCTGGTGCTGCTGGTGGATAGCCTGGTAGCTCCGCATTTCTTCCAGATCGTCGTGCAGGATGGCCGCCTGTTTGGTAGCCCGATCGACATCTTAAACCGTGCCGCGCCCGTGGCGCTGCTGGCGATTGGCATGACGCTGGTCATTGCCACCGGCGGGATCGACCTCTCCGTCGGTGCGGTAATGGCGATTGCAGGCGCCACCGCCGCCTCGATGACCGTTGCCGGGCACAGCCTGCCGGTGGTTCTGCTGGCCGCGCTGGGCTCCGGTGTATTAGCCGGGCTGTGGAACGGCATTCTGGTCGCGGTGCTCAAGATCCAGCCGTTTGTCGCGACGTTGATTTTGATGGTGGCCGGGCGCGGTGTGGCGCAGCTTATCACCTCCGGTCAAATCGTCACCTTTACCTCCCCGAATCTTGCGTGGATCGGCAGCGGTAATTTTCTGTTCTTCCCGACCCCGGTGATCGTCGCGCTGGTGACGCTGGTGGTGTTCTGGCTTTTCACCCGCAAAACGGCGCTCGGGATGTTCATCGAAGCGGTGGGGATTAACATTCGGGCCGCGAAAAACGCCGGGGTAAATACACGGCTGATGGTGATGCTGACCTATGTGCTGAGCGGCGTCTGTGCTGCGATTGCCGGGGTGATTGTGGCGGCCGACATTCGCGGGGCGGATGCCAACAACGCCGGACTCTGGCTGGAGCTTGATGCGATCCTCGCGGTGGTTATCGGCGGTGGGTCGCTGATGGGCGGACGTTTTAATCTGCTGCTCTCGGTGGTGGGGGCGTTAATTATTCAGGGTATGAATACCGGTATTTTGCTCTCCGGGTTCCAGCCGGAGCTTAATCAGGTCGTCAAAGCGGTCGTGGTGCTTATCGTACTTATCGTGCAGTCGCCGCGCTTTATCACTCTCATTAAGGGGTTCCGCGGTCATGATAAAACGTAATTTGCCGTTAATGATCACGCTGGGCGTGTTCGTGCTGGGATACCTTTACTGCCTGACCCAGTTCCCGGGCTTCGCCTCCACGCGGGTGATTTGCAACATCCTGACCGACAACGCCTTTTTAGGCATTATCGCCGTTGGCATGACGTTTGTGATCCTCTCCGGCGGGATCGATCTCTCCGTTGGGTCGGTGATCGCCTTTACCGGCGTTTTCCTTGCCAAGGCGATTGGCTTTTGGGGCATTTCGCCGTTGCTGGCGTTCCCGCTGGTGCTGATTATGGGCTGTGCGTTCGGCGCCTTTATGGGGCTTTTGATCGACGCGCTGAAAATCCCGGCGTTTATCATCACCCTCGCCGGGATGTTCTTCCTGCGCGGCGTGAGCTATCTGGTGTCGGAGGAGTCAATTCCGATTAACCATCCGATCTACGACACGCTCTCCAGCCTGGCGTGGAAAATTCCCGGCGGAGGGCGCCTGAGCGCAATGGGGCTGCTGATGCTGGGCGTGGTGGTGATCGGGATCTTCCTCGCTCACCGTACCCGGTTTGGTAACCAGGTTTATGCCATTGGCGGCAGCGCCACGTCCGCGAACCTGATGGGGATTTCCACGCGCAGCACCACCATCCGCATCTATATGCTTTCGACCGGCCTTGCCACGCTCGCGGGGATTGTGTTTTCGGTATACACCCAGGCAGGCTATGCCCTGGCGGGGGTGGGCGTTGAGCTTGACGCCATTGCCTCGGTGGTGATTGGCGGTACGCTGCTCAGCGGCGGGGTAGGGACGGTGCTCGGTACGCTGTTTGGCGTGGCGATCCAGGGGCTGATTCAGACCTATATCAACTTCGACGGCACGCTCAGCTCCTGGTGGACCAAAATCGCCATCGGTATTCTGCTGTTTCTTTTTATCGCGCTCCAGCGCGGCCTGACGGTGCTGTGGGAGAACCGCCAGAGCTCGCCTGTTACCCGTGTGAATACATCTTTAACAGGGCGATAACATGCTGAAATTGCTTAAACTCTAAACATTTTCCGGTAGCGGTCGATACTCTTTTTTTATGCCCAGAAATATCTCGCTACCGGAAATAACATCATGCTTAAAACGCTATCGATTCGTACCGGCTTGCTCTCTTTACTGGCCGTTATGACCCTTCTGCTGCTGATTGTCAGCGGCATTGGCATTTATGCCCTTACGCAAAGTTCCGCTTCTCTCCAGCGCATCAATCATCTTCAGGGTGAACAGATGGTGCAGCTGAATGCCGGCTATACGCTGATCCTGCGCGCGCGTAACGAAGCGGGACAGGCCGTCCGCATGATGGAGGTCGGCCTGCTGGACGATGCGGCCAGGGCGGTCAAAACCATTAACCAGGAAGTGGCGCTGGCACAGAAAACGCTGAAGGGCGTGATCGGCGGCGGCGTGGCGGATGAGCAGGGGCAAAAGCTGCTGGATAACGTCGCCTCGAGCCTGGCGGTGTACAACCAGCAGGGTATCAGCCCGATGCTGAAAGCCCTGAACGAGCAAAGCGCGGACGGCTATTACGATCTGCTGGAAAGCAAGCTGGTCCCGGTGGCGAAGCAGTTTGATAACGATATGCAGGCGTTCCAGACGTGGAGCGAGGCGCGCGGCAAAGCGGAGGTGAGCGCCGTGCAGGCGAGTAAAACCCGTGTGCTGATCCTGATTATCGTCGCGGCGCTGCTGACGGCAGGCATTATCGTGCTGGCCTGGCTGGTGCTGCGCCATATGCTGCTCAAGCCGCTTTCAGCCTCAATTGCCCAGCTGGAGCACGTAGCGGCCGGGGATTTAACCCACACCCTGAACGCGCCGGCGAGCCAGGAATTTAATCGCCTCAACGCGGTCATCGAAGAGATGCGCCAGTCGCTGATGAACTCCGTTCTGCGGGTGCGTGACGCCAGCTCGCAGATTGATACCGGCAGCCGCGAGCTGACGGCAGGGAACCTGAACCTGGCCCAGCGCACGGAATCCACCGCCACCTCGCTGGAGCAGACGGCCGCCAGCATGGAAGAGATCACCGCCACGGTGAAACTTAACGCCGATAACGCCGGGCAGGCGCACCAGCTGGCGCAGTCGGTCTCCGATACCGCCGATCATGGCAGCGAAATGGTCTGCTACGTCATTGAGAAGATGCGCGACATCGCCGGCAGCTCGGCGCGCATCGCCGATATCCTGAGCGTCATCGACGGCATTGCCTTCCAGACCAATATTCTGGCGCTGAACGCCTCCGTGGAAGCGGCGCGCGCGGGCGAGCAGGGACGGGGTTTTGCGGTCGTGGCGGGTGAGGTGCGTAATCTCGCCAGCCGCAGTGCTGATGCGGCGAAAGAGATCCGCTCGCTGATCAGCGATTCGCAAACCCACGTGAACGAGGGCAGCGAGCTGGCGCAACAGGCCGGTGAGACGATGGACGAGATCGCTACCGAAGTGCTGCGTATGACCAAACTGATGCGAGAAATTGCGACGGCGTCTCAGGAGCAGAGCCGCGGTATTGAGCAGGTTAACATTGCCGTCAATCAGATGGATGAAACGGCGCAACAAAACGCGGCGCTGGTTCAGCAATCCTCTGCGGCAACGCGTTCCCTGGAGGAACAATCGCGCGAGCTGATGGAGGCGATGGCATCCTTCAAACTGACGGCGCAAACGGCATGATAAAAATAGGGGAGCCTGTCGGGCTCCCCTTTTAACGCGTTACGCGTCCGGGAATTCGCGGATCATGCGTTCAACGTCTTCCACCATGTGGTCGTTGCCGACAAAGAACGAACGGCGCTGGTGCAGGCTTTCCGGCACGATATCCAGAATACGCTCTTTACCGTCACTCGCTTTGCCGCCTGCCTGTTCGGCCAGGAATGCCATCGGATTGCACTCGTACAGCAGACGCAGTTTTCCGTCCGGGTGGCTGGCGGTGCTTGGGTAGAGGTAAATACCACCCTTCAGCAGGTTACGGTGGAAATCCGCCACCAGCGAGCCGATATAGCGCGAGGTGTACGGGCGCTGGGTGGCTTTATCCTCTTCCTGGCAGAATTTGATGTACTTCTTCACGCCATTCGGGAATCGGATGTAGTTGCCTTCGTTGATGGAGTAGGTATTGCCCTTCTCCGGGAAGCGCATGCGCTCCTGGCTCAGACAGAAAACGCCCAGCGACGGATCGTAGGTAAAGGCGTGCACGCCGCAGCCGGTGGTGTACACCAGCATGGTGGATGAGCCATACACCACGTAACCGGCAGCAACCTGCTTGCTGCCCGGCTGCAGGAAGTCTTCTTCCGTCACCGGTGTGCCAACCGGGGTGACGCGACGGTAGATGGAGAAAATGGTACCGACAGAAACGTTAACGTCGATGTTGGAGGAGCCGTCCAGCGGATCCATCAGAACAACGTATTTTGCGTGTTCACACCCTTCGAATACGACGATCTCATCTTCTTCTTCAGAGGCGATACCCGCAACGATGTCGCGCGCGCGCAGTGCTGCTTTCAGTTTTTCATTGGCGAACAGGTCGAGTTTCTGCTGAACCTCACCCTGAACGTTCTCGGCACCGCTGGCACCCAAGATATCGACCAGACCGGCCTTGTTGATATCGCGGTGGATGATCTTAGCGCCCAGCTTTATTGCCGACAGCAAAGCAGTGAGCTCACCCGTAGCATGAGAGAACTCGTGCTGCTTTTCGACAATAAATTCACCTAACGTTTTCATAACACTTTCCCTGCATCTTATGTTGAGTAAAGCGGTTGATGTCCAACAATCTTAACAAACATTCAAATATTAGCGCAGAGGTGAATCGCGCCAGCAAAATACGGATTTACCTGAAATGCGTTTCACAGCCGCTGACATGTGAGTAAAATGTGCGCCACATTGAAGAAGGATAGTGACGT
>NZ_JBMKHQ010000009.1:97079-184462 GCF_049237385.1 Enterobacter cloacae complex sp. IR5412
CCGATGAGCACGCTGCTGGAGAAGCAGGGGATTTCTCTGATTCAGGGATATGACGCCAGCCAGCTCGAGCCGCAGCCGGATCTGGTGATCGTTGGTAACGCCATGACCCGTGGGAATCCATGCGTTGAAGCGGTGCTGGAACGCAATATCCCGTACATGTCTGGCCCGCAGTGGCTGCATGACTTTGTCCTGCGCGACCGCTGGGTTGTCGCCGTTGCCGGGACGCACGGCAAAACCACCACCGGCGGTATGGCGACCTGGATCCTCGAAGCCTGCGGCTACAAGCCGGGGTTCGTGATCGGCGGCGTGCCGGGGAATTTCGACGTCTCCGCGCGTCTGGGCGACAGCCCGTTCTTTGTGATTGAAGCGGATGAATACGACTGCGCGTTCTTCGACAAGCGCTCCAAGTTCGTGCATTACTGCCCACGCACGCTGATCCTCAACAACCTTGAGTTCGATCACGCGGATATCTTTGACGACCTGAAAGCGATTCAGAAACAGTTCCACCATCTGGTGCGCATTGTTCCGGGTCAGGGCCGCATTATCCTGCCGGAGAACGACATCAACCTGAAGCAGACTATGGCGATGGGGTGCTGGAGCGAGCAGGAGCTGGTTGGCGAGCAGGGGCACTGGCAGGCGAAAAAGCTCAACGCGGATGCTTCCGAATGGGAAGTGCTGCTCGACGGCGAAAAAGTGGGCGAAGTGAAGTGGGGCCTGGTGGGTGAGCACAATATGCACAACGGCCTGATGGCGATCGCCGCGGCGCGTCACGTGGGCGTACTGCCTGCGGATGCCGCCAATGCGCTGGGTTCATTCATTAACGCCCGCCGCCGTCTGGAGCTGCGTGGTGAAGCGAATGGCGTGACGGTGTACGACGATTTCGCGCACCACCCAACCGCCATTCTGGCGACACTTGCCGCATTGCGTGGCAAAGTTGGCGGCACTGCGCGTATTCTGGCCGTGCTGGAACCGCGTTCGAACACCATGAAAATGGGGATATGCAAAGACGATCTCGCGCCGTCCTTAGGGCGTGCCGACGAGGTCTTCCTCCTGCAACCGCAGCATATTCCGTGGCAGGTGGCCGAAGTGGCCGACGCCTGCATTCAGCCAGCGCACTGGAGTGCGGACGTGGATGTCTTAGCGGATATGGTGGTGAAAGCCGCACAGCCTGGCGATCACATTCTGGTGATGAGCAACGGCGGGTTTGGTGGGATCCATCAGAAGCTGCTGGACGGTCTGGCGAAGAAAGCCGCGGCCGCAGAGTAAAAAAAGGCCCGGTGGCGTTAGCGCTTACCGGGCCTACATTATCTCTTCTCCCTCTCCCCTTTGGGGAGAGGGCTGGGGTGAGGGGTTTACTCTTCGTTCTCAGACAGCTCGCGCAGATACTGGAAAATCAGACGCGCAGACTTCGGCGGCTTATTCCCTTCTTTCTCTTTCTTCGCGTTACGGATCAAAGAACGCAGCTGCTGGCGGTCGGCATTCGGCCACAGGTTCAGCACTTCAGGTACCGCGTCATCACCTTGCTCGATCAGACGGTCGCGGATCTGCTCCAGCTTATGGAACAGCGCAACCTGCTGGTTGTGGCGGTTCTTAAGTTTATCCAGCGCCTGACGGATCGGCTCAACATCGCGCTGACGCAGCAGTTTCCCGATAAGCTGAAGCTGGCGGCGACGCCCTTCTTTCTTGATTTTCTGTGCCAGTTCAATGGCATCGCGCAGATCCTGGTCGAGCGGGATCTTATCCAGCGCGTTCTTACCCAGTTCTACCATTTCTGCGCCAAGCTGTTTTAACTCTTCGGCGTCACGTTTAATTTCACTTTTACTGACCCAGATGATCTCATCATCTTCGTCTTCGATGTCATCACCGGGAACGTCGTCGAGCCAGTCTTCGGGCTGCTTAGTCATGTCAGGCTCCTTAAAAAAAGAGGCTAATGTTACCAGTTAAGACGCGCACTGAAAAACGGTTCTCTGTTAGACTTCACTTAACTCTCTCTTACAGTATGGCATTTGCGATGAAAGTAACCTCACAAGTTGAAGCGCAGCGTAAGATCCTGGAAGAAGCCGTCTCCACCGCGCTGATGCTCGCTTCAGGAAAATCAGATGGCGCCGAAGTGGCGGTCAGCAAAACCACCGGCATTAGCGTGAGCACCCGCTATGGCGAAGTGGAGAATGTAGAATTTAACAGCGATGGCGCGCTGGGGATCACGGTGTATCACCAGAATCGCAAAGGCAGCGCGTCGTCTACCGATCTCAGCCCGGATGCCATCGCCCGTACAGTGCAGGCGGCGCTGGATATCGCGCGGTACACCTCCCCGGATCCTTACGCTGGCGTGGCTGATAAAGAGCTGCTGGCGTTTGACGCGCCGGATCTCGATCTGTTCCATCCGGCGGAAGTGACCCCGGATGAAGCCATTGAGCTGGCCTCGCGCGCCGAGCAGGCGTCTTTGCAGGCTGACAAACGCATCACCAATACCGAAGGCGGCAGCTTTAACAGCCACTACGGCATCAAAGTGTTTGGTAACTCCCATGGCATGTTGCAGGGGTACTGCTCAACCCGCCACTCGCTTTCCAGCTGCGTGATCGCCGAAGAGAACGGCGATATGGAGCGTGATTACGCGTATACCATTGGCCGCGCGCTGGGGGATTTGCAGTCTCCGGAGTGGGTGGGAAAAGAGTGCGCCGAACGCACGCTGTCACGCCTCTCGCCGCGTAAACTCTCCACCATGAAAGCCCCGGTCATTTTTGCCAACGAAGTGGCAACCGGTCTGTTTGGTCATCTGGTGGGGGCGATTGCGGGTGGTTCGGTGTACCGTAAATCGACCTTCCTGCTCGACTCGCTGGGCAAGCAGATCCTGCCGGAATGGCTGACCATCGAAGAGCACCCGCACCTGCTGAAAGGGCTGGCCTCCACGCCGTTCGACAGCGAAGGCGTGCGCACGGAGCGCCGGGATATCGTTAAAGACGGCATTCTGACCCAGTGGCTGCTGACCAACTACTCCGCGCGTAAGCTGGGGCTGAAAAGCACCGGGCACGCGGGCGGCATTCATAACTGGCGCATTGCCGGACAGGGCCTGAATTTTGAACAGATGCTGAAAGAGATGGGCACCGGTCTGGTGGTCACCGAGCTGATGGGACAGGGCGTGAGCGGTATCACCGGCGACTACTCTCGCGGCGCAGCGGGCTTCTGGGTCGAAAACGGTGAAATTCAGTATCCGGTGAGCGAAATCACCATCGCCGGCAACCTCAAGGACATGTGGCGCAATATTGTTACGGTCGGTAACGATATTGAAACACGCAGCAATATTCAGTGTGGTTCTGTATTACTGCCGGAGATGAAAATCGCCGGGCAATAATCCCCGTAAAAGCGTGATTTATAATAAAAAAGGAAGTGAGCAATGCGTAAACACCTGTTAGCGATCGTCGCGGCTTCAACGCTGGTTCTTGGTTCATCTGCGTTTGCTGCCGATCTTGAAGACAACATGGACATCCTCAGTCAAAACCTGAAGGTGGTGCAGAAAACCGACGATGCGGCGGAGATGAAAGACGCACTGACCAAAATGCGTGAAGCGGCGCTGGATGCGCAAAAAGCGACGCCGCCGAAGCTGGAAAGCAAAGCGGCGGACAGCGCCGAGATGAAAGACTACCGCCACGGTTTTGACGTGCTGGTCGGCCAGATCGACGGCGCGCTGAAGCTGGCTAACGAAGGCAAAGTGAAGGAAGCTCAGGCGGCAGCCGACCAGTTTGCGGCGACCCGCAACGCGTATCACAAAAAGTATCGTTGATAGTCTGGATGAGCGGGGCGCGTTAAGCATCCCCGCTCACACTCTTCTCCCTCCCCATAAGAAAACCTTATCCACGTCACATTTCTACGAGCCTGCTCGTAATCTTTTCCACTCCGCTTACCTGTTTAGTGCCGCGTAATAGCGTGATATTCATCACGTAAATCCAGCGATTAATCCAGATTCACCGCATTTATGTGGCACAGATCACTGCCGCGGCTCGCCTTTCCACTTCGAAGTGGAAAACAACTCGCTACAAACAACGCCCCCTCGACGTTAGTTTTATTCCAGAGCCATTAACGGGGTAAGACGAGTGATTAACGGAGCGGTAATGAACGACGTTGGGGAACAGGCGGTGCAAACAGAACAGCTCGCGAACACCATGCTTCAGCAGGTCTACGCCCTGCTGGCCCGGCACAACATCATCCCCAACGCGGTACAGGAGCAGATGCTGACCTCCCACGTTCGCGCAATGGCGCACCGGTCTGTGACCGGCGAGCCGCTGCCGGAGGTTGAAGCAGAGCTGTTCGACGAAATTTCACCAGATTCAATGCAACTTGCCCGTGAAGTGGTAGCGCAGTTTGGCAATCTTCCTGATGAAGAAGCCTGGCTGCTCTCCGTTCACTTCGAAGTCGCGAAAGACAACCTTTAAGGAGCAACACATGGAACAGATTACAGTCGTGATTGGCGATCGCCTGGGTAAAGGTCAGAAAGTGGCTGCGGGTGTGGAAAAAGCCGGCGGACGCGCGGTTGTCGTACCGGGCATGGCAGCGGATATGAAGCTCGGTGACGTGATGAAAGCAGAAAACGCCACCTTCGGGATCTCGTTCTGCGGCAGCGGCGGCGCGGGTGCCATCACCGCCCAGACCAAATACGGCTACAAGGCCAAATACGGCATGCGCTCCGTGGATGAGGGGGTGACCGCTATCAACGAAGGCTGCAACGTGCTGGGCTTTGGCTTTATGGATAAAGAAGAGCTGGGCGAGCGTCTGGTACAGGCGTGGCAGAAGAAATACGGCGCGTAAGCATGAAAGAACAGTTCACGACCACGGTGAGAGTGAAGGGGAAGGGCGATGCCAAAGCGCGCGCCTTTGCCGACGCCCTCAACCACGTACAGGCCGCGGTGATGAAAGCCTCACCGCATATCTTACTGCGTATTGAGCCACAGGATGTGCAGGTTGTTCAGGCGCAAGAAGCGGTGCGAAAAGAAGCGTTTTTGTTCTTCTTTCTGCGTCGGGAAAGACGCACCTACAGCGTGGAGCTGGATGTGACCGTCAACGTGACCGCCATCAATCTCGACCAGGTGGATTTCGTCACGCAACGCTGATTATTCATAAAAGGGCAGACTGATGTTCTTAATTATATTAATAAAATCGCTCATCATTGGCGGCCTGGTTGGCGTCGGTGTTGGAGCCGGGGCTGCACGCATGTTTCATGCGCCTACCACTCAGGGTATGGGCGCGTTTCGTACATTGGGGGAACTGAACTCCTGTGAAGGGGATCCGGCGTCCCACTTCTCCTTTGGGTTAGGTTTCTTCTTTAACGCCTGGGCCTCTTCCGTGGCCGCAGGTGCCTTCACACAGGACGTTGACCACCGCATCATCCCGAACTGGGGTGCTGCTGCACTGATGATCAAAAACCGTAACGTCGGTGAAACGCTGCATGACCCGCGCAAAATGGCGATTGCCTGCGGCATTATCGGCATGATTGTCGTGACCTTCCTTAACCTGACCGCCTCCTCCGTTCCGGCTGCGCTTCAGGTCACCGCCGTGAAGGTGCTGGTGCCTGCCGCGAACCTGCTGGTCAACACCGTGATGCCGGTGATCTTCTGGCTGGCAGCCATCGACGCGGGTAAAAAATCGGGCTTCTGGGCCACCATCTTTGGCGGCGCAGCGCAGCTGATCATGGGTAACGCCGTGCCGGGTCTGGTGCTGGGGATCCTGATCGGTAAAGGCGTGGAAGAGAGCGGCTGGAACCACGTCACCAAAGTGATGATGGCGGCGATCGTCCTGCTGTTTGTGCTGAGCGGCTTCTTCCGCGGCTTCGACATGAAGATGATCGAATCCTTCCATCTGACCGTGCCGAACTGGCTCGACATGATCCACAACTCGCTCAGCGGTAAATAACAGGAGCCTCTAAATGGAACAGAATAAAGGTTTTTGGTATGCCGACTGGTCGTTCCCGATCTTCGTTGGCCTGCTCTCCTCCGGCGTCTTCGCCGGGACGCACATGTACTACCTCTACGGTATCGGCGCGTTTAACGAAGTGGCCTTCGTGGCAATGCTGAAAGCGGGAATCGATACCGGCGTTTACGGCGCGGTGGCGGCGTTCGGCGCAAGCTTCCTGTTCGCCCGTATCATCGAAGGGTCGCTGGTCGGGATTCTCGACATCGGCGGGGCGATCCAGACCGGCGTGGGCCTCGGCGTACCGGCGCTGCTGCTGGGCGCGGGGATCATGTTCCCGGTGACCAACTTTATTGCCTCGCTGATTACCGGCCTGGTGATTGGTCTGGCGATTGGCTACGTCATCATCCTGGCGCGTAAGTTCACCATCAACCAGAGTAACTCCACCTACGGTGCAGACGTGATGATGGGCGCGGGTAACGCCTCCGGCCGCTTCCTCGGGCCGTTGATTATCCTCAGCGCCATGACCGCCTCCATTCCAATCGGCGTCGGTTCCCTGGTGGGCGCGCTGCTGTTCTACATCTGGCAGAAGCCGATTACCGGTGGCGCCATCCTCGGCGCAATGATTTTGGGCTGGCTGTTCCCGGTCGCCCTTTAATACCTGCGGGCGCTTCGGTGCCCGCCTTATCAGGAGAACCCCATGTTTGATCTACTCCTGCGCCGTGCGCGCCTCGCCGACGATACCCTGACCGATATCGCCATTCAGGACGGGAAGATCGCCGCGACAGGCCAAATTGACGCTCCCGCTCGTAAAACGGTTGAGCTTAACGGTGACGTGTTCGTCAGCGCGGGCTGGATTGACTCCCACGTCCACTGCTACCCGAACTCCCCAATTTACCACGACGAGCCGGACAGCGTGGGCATTGCCACCGGCGTCACCACCGTGGTGGACGCGGGCAGTACCGGGGCCGACGACGTGGATGATTTTTACGCCATCACCCGCAAAGCATCCACCGAGGTGTTTGCCCTGCTGAACATCTCCCGCGTGGGGCTGATTGCCCAGAACGAGCTGGCCAATATGGCCAATATTGATGCTGATGCGGTGAAGCAGGCGGTGACGCGCTACCCGGATTTTATCGTCGGCCTGAAGGCGCGCATGAGCAGCAGCGTGGTCGGTGAAAACGGTATTACCCCGCTGGAGCGCGCGAAAGCGATTCAGAAAGAGAATGGCGACCTGCCGCTGATGGTGCACATCGGCAACAACCCGCCGAACCTCGATGAGATTGCCGAGCTGTTAAGCTCCGGCGACATCATTACCCACTGCTACAACGGCAAGCCCAACCGCATTCTGACGCCCTCCGGCGAGCTGCGCGCCTCCATTACGTCTGCGCTGAAGCGCGGCGTGCGTCTGGACGTCGGCCACGGCACGGCGAGCTTCAGCTTTGAGGTGGCGAAACGCGCCATCGCGATGGGCATTCTGCCGCACACCATCAGCTCGGATATCTACTGCCGCAACCGCATCAACGGCCCGGTCGGCTCGCTGGCCAGCGTGATGTCGAAATTCCTCGCCATCGGCATGTCATTGCCGCAGGTGATTGACTGCGTCACCGCCAACGCCGCAGACGGCCTGCGCCTGACGCGCAAAGGCCGCATTCAGCCTGGTCTCGACGCTGATCTGACGCTGTTCACCCTCAAACGCCAGCCGACGGTGCTGACGGATGCTGAAAACGACAGCCTGCAGGCTGAACACATTCTGGTGCCGCTTGCCGCGATCCGCGCGGGCAAGGGCTACATGACCGAACAAGGGAGCACGGAACATGCCTTCGATTTATGAGAAGTACAACTTAAAGCAGGTTATCAACACCTCTGGCCGCATGACGGCGCTGGGTGTCTCCACGCCGCGCCCGGAAGTGGTGCAGGCGGCGATGGACGGCATGAATCACTACTTTGAGATAAAGGATCTGGTCAATAAAACCGGCGAATACATCGCGAAGTTGCTGGAGGTGGAAGGCGCAACGGTGGTCTCCTGCGCGTCAGCGGGCATTGCCCAGTCCGTGGCGGCGGTACTGGTGAAAGACAGCGACTGGCTGCTGGAAAACCTGCACGTCACACCGATTGAGAACAACGAGATCGTCCTGCCGAAAGGCCACAACGTTAACTTTGGCGCGCCGGTAGGCACCATGGTAGCGCTGGGTGGCGGCAGGCTGGTGGAAGCGGGCTACGCCAACGAATGCTCTGCCGATCAGCTGGCGGCAGCGATCACCCCGCGTACAGCGGCTATCCTCTACATTAAATCGCACCACTGCGTGCAGAAAAGCATGCTTAGCGTTGAGCAGGCGGCGGTCGTGGCGCGTAAACACGATCTGCCGCTGATCGTTGACGCCGCGGCGGAAGAAGATCTGCATACCTATTACCGATCCGGCGCCGATCTGGTGATCTACAGCGGCGCGAAGGCGATTGAAGGGCCAACCAGCGGCCTGGTGATCGGCAAAACCCAGTACGTTGAGTGGGTGAAGCGCCAGACGGCGGGCATTGGCCGCGCGATGAAGGTGGGCAAAGAGGGGATCCTCGGCCTGACCTGCGCCATCGAACACTACCTGACGGCCACCAGGGAGAGCGGGGCCGAGATGGTGGCGAAAATGACGCCGTTTATTGACGCGCTCAACACCCTGAACGGCGTCACCGCCCGCGTGGTCTGGGACAGCGCGGGTCGCGATATCGCGCGCACCGAGATTAAGTTTGACGAAGCGACCACCGGCGTCGGCACCGGTGAACTGGTGAACGCGCTCAAGCAGGGCGAATACGCCATTTACTTCCGTGGCTATAAAGCTAACGAAGGGATTATCGAAGCGGATGTGCGCAGCGTGAATGCTGACCAGCTGAACATCGTGTACCGCCGCATTAGCGAAGAATTAGGACAGGAGAAAAAAGCATGAAACTGACCCCCAACTTTTACCGTGACCGCGTCTGCCTGAACGTGCTGGCAGGATCGAAAGCCAACGCCAGCGCCATTTACGAGGCGGCGGAAGGTCATGTGCTGGTGGGCGTGCTCTCCAAAAATTACCCCGACGTGGCGAGCGCCGTCGCGGATATGCGCGAGTACGCGGCACTGATTGATAACGCGCTCTCCGTGGGGCTGGGCGCAGGCGATCCGAACCAGTCGGCGATGGTGAGTGAAATCTCCCGCCAGGTACAGCCGCAGCACGTCAATCAGGTCTTTACCGGCGTGGCCGCCAGCCGCGCGCTGCTGGGGCAGAATGAGTCCGTGGTCAACGGCCTGGTCTCCCCGACCGGCACCGTCGGCATGGTTAAAATTTCCACCGGCCCGCTGAGCAGCAACGCGCCGGACGGCATTGTGCCGGTTGAAACCGCTATCGCCCTGCTGAAAGATTTCGGCGGCAGCTCAATCAAGTACTTCCCGATGGGCGGCCTCAAGTGCCGTGACGAGTATAAAGCGGTGGCGGAAGCCTGCGCCCGTCACGACTTCTGGCTGGAGCCGACCGGGGGAATCGATCTGGAGAACTTTGAGGAGATCCTGCAGATCGCCCTGGACGCGGGCGTGAGCAAAATCATCCCGCATATCTACAGCTCGATTATCGACAAAGCCAGCGGCGACACGCGTCCGGAAGATGTGCGTACGCTGCTGGCGATGACGAAGAAGCTGGTGAAGTAGAACCTGCCCCTCACCCCAGCCCTCTCCCCAAAGGGGAGAGGGTGTAATCGTCCCCTCTCCCCTTTGGGGAGAGGGTTAGGATGAGGGGAAACACACCGCACACACCCGAAGGAGCCACCATGCACACCCGTACCCTGCTTGTCGCTTCACTCTCAATGCTCGCCACCGCCGCTGTCGCCCAGACGCAATACGCCTGGGTGGGCACCTATAATCCCAACGGCGAAGGGCTGTACCGTTTTACCGTCGACCCGCAAACCGGCGCGCTAGATAACAAAACGCTGGTGAGCCAACTCCCGAACGCTGCGCAGCTTACCGTCTCGCACGACGGAAAAACGCTCTACCTGGCAAGCGAGGTGGAGCAGGGCGTGGTGCAGGCGTTGCGAATAGGCGATAACGGCGCGCTGAGCGAGCTGAATCAGGTGGCCTCCGGCGGCGCGGGGCCGGTGTATCTTTCCCTGACGCCGAACGGCAAACATTTGCTGGTGGCGAACTACGTCAGCGGATCGATCGCGGTGCTGCCCGTTAACGCAGACGGCAGCCTGGGCGATGCTACGGACACCCATCAGGACAAAGGCGAACCGGGCGCGGCAAAGCCGGAAGCTGCCGTCGAGGGCAGTTTCGCCATCAGCGATCATAACGGCCCTCACGCGCACATGATCGCCGCCGATCCGAGCGGGAAATACGTTTTTTCCACCGATCTGGGGCTGGATCGCATCTATCAGTACCGTTTTGACGATCGAACCGGAAAGCTGACCCCGAACGATCCGCCGTTTATCCGCGCCTCCTCAAAAGGGGCCGGGCCGTGCCATTTCGTCTTTACGCCGAAGGGGGATGCCCTGTGGCTGATTAACGAAGAAGCCTCTACGCTCACCCATTATGCGCTGGACAGCAACGGCAGGCTGAAAGAGGGTAAAACGATTTCAGCCTTGCCGGACGGTTATAAAGGCACCAGTTTTGCCGCCGGGCTGGCGCTAAGCGCCGACGGGAAACAGCTGTATGTCGCTAACCGTTTGCATAACAGCATCGGGCACTTTACCGTAACGGCGGAGGGCACGCTGACACATCAGGACGATGTCTGGACGCGGGGCGACTATCCGCGCACCCTGACGCTTGATAAGCAGGGGCGCTGGCTGTACGTCATGAACCAGCGCAGCGACAACATTACCCGTTTCCGCGTGGCGCCGGACGGCAAGCTGAGCGCCGAGCCAGACTATACCCCGGTCGGCAGCCCATCCCAGATGGTCATTTCACCCTGAGCAGTAAGAGGACAACGACGTGCGATTTCCGAACCAACGTTTAGCACAACTTTTCGATCTGTTGCAAAACGAGACGCTGCCGCAGGACGAGCTGGCGCAGCGGCTGTCGGTCTCCACGCGAACCGTCCGGGCGGATATCACCGCCCTGAACGCGCTGCTGGCCAGCCACGGCGCGCAGTTCATTTTGAGCCGGGGCAACGGCTATCAGCTCAAAATCAATGATGTGGTGCGCTATCAACAATTGCAGTCGTCCCACCCGCGCGCGCTGCGTATTCCGCGAACCGGACCGGAGCGTGTGCACTATCTGGTGGTGCGTTTTCTGACGTCAGCCTTTTCCCTCAAGCTGGAGGATCTGGCCGATGAGTGGTTCGTCAGCCGGGCCACATTGCAGAGCGACATGGTGGAAGTGCGCGAGTGGTTCCACCGTTACAACCTGACGCTGGAAACCCGCCCGCGCCACGGCATGAAGCTGTTTGGCAGCGAGATGGCGATCCGCGCCTGCCTGACCGACCTCCTGTGGGAGCTGGCGCAGCAGGATAGCCTTAACCCGCTGGTGACCGACGTGGCGCTCAACGCGGGCGTGGCGGAAAAGATGGTCCCTGTCCTGCACGACGCGCTGACGCGCCATCACATTCGCCTGACCGATGAAGGCGAGCTGTTCCTGCGCCTGTACTGCGCGGTGTCGGTGCGGCGCATCAGCGAGGGGTATCCGCTGCCGGAATTCCACGCTGAAGACGTGGAAGAGAACGTACGCGAGGCGGCTAAAGATATCGCTGTGGCTATCCAGGAGCTGGCGGGCAAGGCGCTTTCGCCATCGGAAGAGAGCTGGCTGTGCGTGCACATTGCGGCGCGGCAGATCCAGGAGATCGCCCCCAGCGCCATTAATGCTGACGACGACGAAGCCCTGGTCAACTATATCCTGCGCTACATCAACACCCACTATAACTACAACCTGTTGAGCGACGAGCAACTGCATGCAGATCTGCTCACGCACATCAAAACCATGATTACCCGCGTGCGGTATCAAATCATGATCCCCAATCCGCTGCTGGATAACATCAAGCAGCACTACCCGATGGCGTGGGATATGACCCTCGCGGCGGTGTCGAGCTGGGGCAAATACACGCCGTATGTGATCAGCGAAAACGAAATTGGTTTTCTGGTGCTGCATATCGGTGTCGGTCTGGAGCGCCACTACAACATCGGCTACCAGCGTCAGCCGCGCGTGCTGCTGGTATGTGACGCCGGTAACGCGATGGTGCGCATGATCGAGGCGGTGCTTCAGCGCAAATACCCGCAGATTGAGGTGACGCGCACGCTCACCCTGCGCGAGTACGAACTTGCCGATGCCATCGGCGAAGACTTCGTGATCTCCACCGCTCGCGTGAGCGAAAAATCCAAACCGGTGGTGATAATCGCCCCGTTCCCGACCGATTATCAGTTAGAGCAGATCGGCAAGCTGGTGCTGGTGGACCGTACCCGTCCGTGGATGCTGGAGAAATACTTCGACGCGGCCCATTTCCGCATTCTCGACAAGCCTGTCGACCAGCAAACGCTGTTCCGCGAACTGTGTGGGCAGCTTGAAAGCGAAGGCTTTGTCGGCGCGGAATTTCTGGAATCGGTTATCGAGCGTGAAGCTATCGTCAGCACTATGCTCGGCGACGGCATCGCGCTGCCGCACTCCCTCGGCCTGCTGGCGCAAAAAACGGTGGTCTACACCGTGCTGGCGCCGCAGGGCATTCAGTGGGGAGATGAAACTGCCCATGTCATTTTTCTGCTCGCCATCAGCAAAAGCGAGTACGAAGAGGCAATGGCGATTTACGATATTTTTGTCACTTTCCTGCGTGAACGCGCGATGGCGCGCCTGTGCCAGTGCGAGGATTTTGCGGCGTTTAAGGCTGAGGCAATGGAGAGTGTGAGTCGGTTTTGACGTTCAGGCGGACAGCGGATATCCGCCTTCATTCAACGCAGATGATGCACAACCTGGTTGCTGCTGCCGCGCCAGATAAGCATAGGATCTTTTAGATCCTGCACGAACTTGCCGTCGACCAGGACGTTAATCAGATCCACCACTTCCTTCTGCTGCGCATTCAGTTCATCCAGCTTATAACCCGTCCAGACCCAGATGTCTTTTCCCGCGCACTCGCGGCGGATGCGTTTTACCAGCTTCAGGATCGCCGGCACGTTTTGCGGATGGAGCGGGTCGCCGCCGGAGAGCGAGATCCCCTGACGTTTAATGCGCGTGTCGTTCAGGTCGTTGATGATGCGGTCTTCCATCTCAGCGGTAAACGGCATACCCGAGTTCAGGCGCCAGGTGCTTTTGTTATAGCAGCCGGGGCACTCGTGAACGCAGCCTGATACAAAGAGGGTGCAGCGGGTGCCGGGGCCGTTGACGATGTCGACGGGGTAGTACTGGTGATAGTTCATCGCGAATAACCACGCCGGGTGGCGCTGCGCTTACCCGGCCTACAAAAGAGAGCGGTCCGTAGGCCCGGTAAGCGCAGCGCCACCGGGCATTAACGTGGCAGCGGATTACCCGATCTGCCCATTTCCCAGATGTTTCACCCTGCGCTTCACCTCTTCCTGCTTACCGGCGTTAAACGGACGGGCGTCCGGGCTGCCGAGGTAGCCGCACACGCGGCGGGTTACGGAGACGCGGGCTGCATCGTGGTTACCGCATTTAGGGCAGGTGAAGCCTTTGCTGGTGCACTCGAACTCACCGGTAAAGCCGCACTCGTAGCACTCGTCGATTGGCGTGTTGGTTCCGTAGTACGGAACGTGCTGATAGCTGTAATCCCACACGTCTTCCAGCGCCTTCAGGTTATGCTGGATGTTCGGGTACTCGCCGTAGCAGATAAAACCGCCGTTCGCGATGGGCGGATAGGCCGCTTCGAAGTCGATCTTGTCGTACGGGTTCACCTTCTTCTCCACATCGAGGTGGAAGCTGTTGGTGTAGTAACCTTTGTCGGTCACCCCTTCCACGATGCCGAACTCGGCGGTATCCAGACGGCAGAAGCGATCGCAGAGGTTTTCGCTCGGCGTGCTGTACAGGCTGAAACCGTAGCCGGTTTCCTCTTTCCACTGGTCTACCGCATCGCGCAGGCGCTGCACAATCGCGATACCTTTCTCACGCAGGGCGTCGTTGTCATAGATGTGCTTGTCGCCAAACAGCGCGTTAATGGTTTCGTGAATGCCGATATAGCCGAGAGAGATCGACGCGCGACCGTTTTTGAAGATCTCCGACACATCATCGTCCGCTTTCAGGCGCACGCCGCAGGCCCCTTCCATATAGAGAATTGGCGCGACGCGGGCTTTCACCCCTTCAAGACGGGCGATGCGGGTCATCAGCGCCTTACGTGCCAGCTGTAAACGTTCATCCAGCAGTGTCCAGAAGGCCGCTTCATTCCCTTTGGCTTCCAGCGCGATGCGCGGCAGGTTCAGGCTGATGACGCCCAGGTTGTTGCGCCCGTCGTGGATCTGCTCGCCGTTCTCATCTTCGTACACGCCGAGGAAGCTGCGGCAGCCCATTGGCGTTTTAAACGAACCCGTGACTTTTACCACCTGGTCGTAGTTGAGGATATCCGGGTACATACGCTTGCTCGCACACTCCAGCGCCAGCTGTTTGATGTCGTAGTTCGGATCGCCAAACTTGTGGTTCAGGCCGTCGCGGATGGCGAACACCAGTTTCGGGAACACCGCCGTTTTACGGTTTTTACCGAGGCCGGAGATACGGTTGCGCAGAATAGACTGCTGGATCAGGCGTGATTCCCAGCTGGTGCCGAGGCCAAACCCGAAGGTCACAAACGGCGTCTGGCCGTTGGCGGTGTGCAGCGTGTTTACCTCATATTCCAGCGACTGGAAGGCGTCGTAGCACTCTTTCTCGGTGCGGGAACGGGCGTAACCGTCAGCATCCGGGATCTGCCACTCTTCCGCCGTTTTACGGTGTTTGTTGAAGCTCTCGGTCACGAACGGGGCCAGCACTTCATCAATGCGGTTAATGGTGGTGCCGCCATAGATGTGGCTCGCCACCTGGGCGATGATCTGCGCCGTGACCGCCGTCGCGGTGGAGATGGATTTCGGCGGCTCAATCTCGGCGTTACCCATTTTAAAACCGTGGGTCAGCATGCCTTTCAGGTCGATCAGCATGCAGTTAAACATCGGGAAGAACGGCGAGTAGTCGAGATCGTGATAGTGGATCTCACCGCGCTCGTGCGCCGAGACTACATCGCGCGGCAGCAGATGCTGACGGGCATAGTGCTTGGCGACGATACCGGCCAGCAGGTCGCGCTGGGTCGGGATCACTTTGCTGTCTTTATTGGCATTTTCATTGAGCAGCGACGAGTTGGTTTGCTCTACCAGGCCGCGGATCTCCTGGTTCAGGCGACCCCGTTTCTCACGCTGGACGTCACGGTCGTGACGATACTCAATGTAGGCGCGCGCCAGCTGCTTGTACGGACCAGACATCAGCTGGTTTTCAACCGCGGTCTGGATCTCGTTGATATCCACCTGGCTGCGTTCATGCATCTGGCTGCTAACGACTTCTGCGACGGTGGCGCAGTAATCTGCGTCATCGACTCCCGCTGCTTTAGCTGCACGCAGAATGGCTTCTTTGATGCGCTCTGATTTAAACGGCACTTTACAGCCATCACGTTTCATCACATGCGGTGTCATGATCACTCCATTTTAAAAACAGGTTATCCACAGAGGTGGAGAAGTATTCACCGGGCGTATTCCTCGCCGCGGCAAAGACTTCCCGCGTGCCCAGCCCGTGTTATCCACAATTCCGGCCAGCGTAAGCGCCGTCTTGTTGTTGGAATAGTAGACGATAAATACAAGATGTTGGGTCGGCGTGCATTTTAAGTGCTACATATAGTGATTTGCATCAAACATGTTTGCGATTTTTTTGATGCAGGACAAAGTAAAAAGACGAGAGTACAAACGGCGGGCGCTGGGGCAATTGTAAAGACGCGAAGGAAAAATCTGATTAATTATTCAACAAAAACAGCAAAGTAAGCCGGACACGGCATCGTGCCCGGCGGAGGAATTACTGCTTTAACCACCACACGGCTTCAAACGGACGAAGCATTGAGGTTTGAGGGGCGGGGTAGTTGCTTATCACCACCTGCGACTCGCCGCTGAGAGCGTCCGCTTGCCATTCCTGAGGCAAATGGCTCAGGTTCGCCACCACCATCAGCGTTTGCCCCTGCCACTGGCGGCGATAGCACCACAGGGAAGGGTGGTCAGGCAGGAGATCCTCATAATCCCCCCACGTCAGTACCGGCAGGGTTTTGCGCAGGCTAATCAGCGACTGATAGGTGTAGAACACCGAATCGGGGTCGTCCAGCGCCGCGCGGACATTCACGGTTTCGTAGTTGTCGCAAACGCCAATCCACGGCTCGGCCTCGGTAAAGCCCGCATTATGCGAGGCGTCCCACTGCATCGGCGTGCGGCCATTATCGCGTGACTTACTCGCCAGAATCGCCAGTAGTTCATCGGTATCGCGTCCGTTAGCCCGCTGTTCGGCGAACATGTTCAGGCTTTCTACGTCGCGGTAGTCGGTGATACGGCTGAAATGCGGGTTGGTCATGCCCAGCTCTTCACCCTGATAGATATACGGCGTGCCCTGCATCCCGTGCAGCACCATGCCGAGCATTTTCGCCGCCGCCACGCGGTGTTCCCCTTCGTCACCAAAGCGTGACACGATGCGCGGCTGGTCATGGTTACACCAGAACAGCGCGTTCCAGGCTTTGTTGTGCATCCCCTGCTGCCAGTGGCGGAAAAGGGTTTTCAGCGCCACAAAATCCGGCTTCGCAAGCGTCCACTTTTCGCCGCCGGGGTAGTCGACCTTCAGATGATGGAAGTTAAAGGTCATCGACAGCTCGCGCCCGTCGAGCGACGCATACTGCTGACAGTTCTCCAGCGAGGTGGAGGACATCTCGCCCACCGTCATCAGGTTGCGCGGCGTAAAGACATCCCGGCTCATCTCCTGGAGATATTCGTGGATGCGCGGCCCGTCAGTGTAGAAACGTCGGCCATCCCCGATGGTGTCGTCCGGGAAATCCTGATCTTTTGAAATCAGGTTAATGACGTCCAGACGCAAGCCGTCCACGCCGCGATCGGCCCAGAACTCGCACACTTTTTTCAGCTCGGCGCGCACCGCCGGGTTTACCCAGTTGAGATCCGCCTGCTCCGGCGCGAACAGGTGCAGATAATACTGCTCGCTTTCGGCATGCCAGCGCCAGGCGTTGCCGCCAAACTTGGAGCGCCAGTTGTTGGGAAGCGCGTCCGGCGTACCGTCGCGCCAGATATAGAACTCACGGTACGGACTCGCTTTATCCAGCGACTCGCGGAACCAGGCGTGCTGCGTGGACGTGTGGTTAAAGACCATATCCAGCACGATGCGGATACCGCGTTCATGCGCCCGGGCAACCAGTTCGTCAAAGTCGTCCAGCGTGCCGTAGGTCGGGTCAATGGCAGTGTAGTTCGCCACGTCGTAACCGTTATCCACCTGCGGCGAGATATAAAACGGCGTCAGCCAGATGGCGTCAATGCCAAGGGTTTTCAGGTAGTCAAGGCGCTGCGTTACGCCGCGCAGATCGCCGGTGCCGCTGCCGGTGGTATCCTGAAAACTCTTTGGGTAAATCTGATAGATAACGCCGTTCTGCCACCAGTGAGGAAGGGTATTCATAGTACGTTCCTGCAAATGCGAAGGGGCGCAACTGCGCCCCGAAAAAGGGAATTAAACAATCTGCAACGTGCCCTGACGGAACTTACGCTGGTAAACCACGGTAGTCAGCGCCATTGGGATGATAATCGCCACCGCCATCGCCAGCGCAAATACCTGCCAGAATGAAGGCTGAATGGAGAGGATACCCGGCAGGCCGCCGACGCCAATCCCGTTTGCCATTACGCCGTTCAGGCCGCACAGCAAGCCCGCCAGACCGGAGCCGATCATCGCGCAGAGCATCGGGAAGCGATATTTCAGGTTGATACCGTACATCGCCGGTTCAGTGACGCCGAGGTAGGCGGAGATAGCAGCCGGAACGGAGATCTCACGCTCGTTGTGCTTACGGCTGACGATGATAATGCCGGTTACAGCGGAGGCCTGCGCAATGTTAGACAGGGCGATAATCGGCCAGACCGGCGTGCCGCCGAGGCTCTGGATCATCTGCATATCGATCGCCAGCGTGGTCTGGTGCACGCCGGTGATCACCAGCGGAGCGTACAGGAAGCCGAACAGTGCGGCGCCAATCGGTGCGAAGCTGCCGGTCATCAGGTGACGGACCGCGAAGGCCACGCCGTCGCCAATCATGCGGCCAAACGGACCGATAAAGGCATGCGCCAGGAACACCGCCAGGATCAGCGAGCAGACCGGGACCACCACCAGATAGAGATAGTCCGGCACGATGCGCTTCAGACGCGTCTCAATAAAGCCCAGCGCCAGACCCGCCAGCAATGCCGGGATAACCTGCGCCTGGTAGCCCACTTTGGCGATGGTAAACAAGCCGAAGTTCCACACCTCTGGCGTTTGCTGACCAAGTAAGTAAGCGTTCATTAACTGCGGAGAGACCAGCGTCACGCCGAGTACGATTCCGAGAATGGGCGTTCCGCCCATCTTGCGCACCGCTGACCAGCAGATCCCGACCGGCAGATAGAAGAAGATGGCTTCGCCAATCAGCCACAGGAAGTCATAGATGCTTTGCAGCGCCGGGTACATCTGCGCCAGGGTTTTGCCGTCGCTCATTGGCACATCGCCGATGACGTTACGGAAGCCCAGAATTAAGCCCCCGCTGATCAGCGCCGGCAGCAGTGGGAAGAAGATCTCCGCAAAATGGGAAATCAGCTGCTCATGCCATTTCATATTCTGGCGCGCTGCCTTCTTCGCCTGCTCTTTATCGGCGGAAGAGTGCCCGGTAGTCGCCAGCAGAGCCTGATAGTAATCGCCCACTTCGGTACCAATCACCACCTGGAACTGCCCGGCGTTGGTGAAGCAGCCTTTAACCATTTTCAACTCTTCAATGGCTTTCGGATTGGCTTTGGCCGGATCGTTCAGCACGAAGCGCAGGCGGGTAATGCAATGGCTGACGGTGGCGATGTTCTCGCGTCCGCCGACCAGGACGATCAGCTGATCGATATCGGCTTGTTTGACTTTACTCATCATGAAACCTCATGACAGATGGTGAAAGGGGTTATGACCTGTGCGCAAGCCTACTCCTTCAACGTGACGGCGAAAATGGGAACGTTCCCGAAATCGGGCGAAGATCACAATAATCCATTCAAAAAAATTATGAGAGGCGGGCTGGAATAACGATCTGACGGGGCTCGGTACGCCCGGTAATTTGCTCGATCAGCTGCGCGGCAGCCTGCCGGCCAGACTCGGCATAACCCGGATCGACGCTGATAATCTCCGGGTGTAAGAACTTCATCAGCGGCGTGCTTCCCACGCTCGCTAACTGCAACTCCCCGATGCGTTGCTCCTGCAAATATTTGCTCGCACCCAATGCAAGGGTATCCGTGGCGCACACCAGGGCGGTGGTTTGTGCAGTCAGCACGCTGGCGACCTGCTCATATCCCTGTTTCATACCCAGTCCAGGCAGCGCGGCCACGGCGGGGAGATTGTTTTTTTTACAAAACGCCAGGTACGCTTCATGGCGACGCTTGCCGGTGGTGATGTCGGCATGCGGCACGCCGAGATAGCTGATATGCCGATGGCCCTGTTCATACAGGCGCTGCATCAGGATCACGATTGCCCCTTCGTCATCGTAACAGACAGAGGCAAACCCGCTGGCGTCGCGCGCCAGCAGCACCAGAGACGGCTGCCAGGGTTTAAGCATGTCCTCTTTAAGGCCGGTAAACCCGAACAGCACTACGCCATCAATGTTGCGGCGCTGAAGCATACCGAGATGCTCCTCCACCATTTGCGCCGAGAACTTGCTCTCCATCATGATCGGATCGTAGCCCTGCTCGTAGAACGCGGGCAGCATCGTCTGTACGGCGAGGTTTTCGGAGAGGGAATCCAGACGCGAGACAATAATGGCGACCACTTTATCGCTCTGCCCGCGCATGGCGCGCGCGGAGCGGGAAGGGGAAAAACCGTGCTGATTCATCACCGCCTCGACGCGCTCGCGTGTGCGCTCGCTGACACCGCTTTCGTTGTTAAGCACGCGTGAGACGGTCGATTTCCCCACGCCGCTTAAACGCGCGATGTCTTTAATCGTAAGGCGGTTCTGCATGCTGTATTCCCTGTAACAACGATAAAATAATCAATTGAGCCTAATGCTATCCTGCGAATTCGCTATGGGCAAAGTCTGGTTTACGTGCGGTTTATTTACGAGGGGGTATCATACCGCCCGAATAGTCACAAAAGGTATGGTTAAATCCTTATACTGCGCGACGACATCCCATTTTTAACTTACCGGAGGCCACATGGATCCCGATCCCACACCTCTCCTGACCAGGAGAAAACCTTCTTTCCGGTAAGCCAGCCTTTTGCTGTCTCACCGGCGTGAGGCAGCAACGTTCATACGTTCCTGCTTGATAAATTAAGTGCCTGACAGGTACGGCTCTGCCACGCCTGCGGGAAAACTGCGTCCGCCTTTGCGGATGCGGGGGAATGATTATGCTGAAAAATATCACCCGGCAGCTGTTCGCGCAGCTGAGCCGCCACCTGCCACATCGCCTGATTGCGCGCGATCCGCTGCCAAATGCCAACACCCTGGCGGGCGCGGAAATCCCCGCTTCCCTGACCGAGCGCTGCCTGAACGTGGCGGCGATGGATGAAAACGAAGTCTGGCGCGCCTTTGGCGGCCACCCGGAAGGGCTGAACGCGCAAGAAGTGTCAAAAATCCGCGAGGAACATGGCGATAACCAGATCCCGGCGCAAAAACCCTCTCCATGGTGGGTCCACCTGTGGCTCTGCTACCGCAATCCGTTCAACCTGCTGCTGACGGTGCTCGGGATTATCTCTTACGCCACTGAAGATCTGTTTGCCGCAGGCGTAATTGCCCTGATGGTGGGGATCTCCACGCTGCTTAACTTTATTCAGGAAGCGCGCTCCACCAAAGCGGCGGATGCGCTGAAAGCGATGGTCAGCAATACTGCCACCGTGTCGCGTGTGATTAACGACCTCGGCGAAAACGCCTGGATTGAACTGCCCATTGACCAGCTGGTGCCGGGCGATCTGGTGAAGCTGGCGGCGGGGGACATGATCCCGGCGGATTTACGCATCATCCAGGCGCGGGATCTGTTCGTCGCGCAGGCGTCACTCACCGGTGAATCCCTGCCCGTAGAGAAGGTGGCGAGGACCCGCGATCCGCAGCAGATGAATCCGCTGGAATGCGACACCCTGTGCTTTATGGGCACCACGGTGGTCAGCGGCACGGCGCAGGCCATTGTCACCGCTACCGGCGGCAACACCTGGTTTGGACAGCTTGCCGGACGCGTCAGCGAGCAGGAGAGCGAGCCGAACGCATTCCAGAAAGGCATTGGCCGCGTCAGCATGCTGCTGATCCGCTTTATGATGGTCATGACGCCGATTGTCCTGCTGATCAACGGCTACACCAAAGGTGACTGGTGGGAAGCGGCGCTGTTCGCCCTCTCCGTGGCTGTCGGCTTAACGCCGGAAATGCTGCCGATGATTGTCACCTCCACGCTGGCGCGCGGGGCGGTCAAACTCTCTAAACAAAAGGTGATCGTCAAACACCTCGACGCCATCCAGAACTTTGGCGCGATGGACATTCTTTGCACCGATAAAACCGGCACCCTGACCCAGGACAAAATCGTGCTGGAGAACCACACCGATATCGCCGGAAAGACCAGCGAACGGGTGCTGTACAGCGCGTGGCTGAACAGTCACTACCAGACAGGGCTGAAAAACCTGCTCGACGTGGCGGTGCTGGAAGGTGTGGATGAAGAGTCTGCCCGCATGCTCTCCGGCCGCTGGCAGAAGGTGGACGAAATTCCGTTCGACTTTGAACGGCGCCGCATGTCGGTGGTGGTCAGCGAGCAGCCGGACGTACATCAGCTGATCTGCAAAGGGGCATTGCAGGAGATCCTGAATGTTTCCACGCAGGTGCGTCATAACGGCGAGATCGTGCCGCTGGATGAGACCATGCTGCGCCGCATCAAACGCGTCACCGATAACCTGAACCGTCAGGGGCTGCGCGTGGTGGCGGTAGCAAGCAAGTTCCTGCCCGCGCGGGAAGGGGACTACCAGCGTATCGATGAATCCGATTTGATCCTCGAGGGTTACATCGCATTCCTCGATCCGCCGAAAGAGACCACCGCGCCGGCGCTGAAAGCACTGAAAGCGAGCGGGATCACCGTCAAAATCCTGACCGGCGACAGCGAGCTGGTGGCGGCCAAAGTGTGCCACGAAGTGGGCCTGGACGCGGGCGACGTCGTGGTGGGGAGCGACATTGAGCACCTGTCCGACGATGAGCTGGCCGAGCTTGCCCTGCGCACCACGCTGTTTGCCCGCCTGACGCCGATGCATAAAGAACGCATCGTCACTCTGCTGCGTCGTGAAGGGCACGTGGTGGGCTTTATGGGCGACGGCATCAACGATGCGCCAGCCCTGCGTGCGGCGGATATCGGTATCTCCGTGGACGGCGCGGTGGATATCGCCCGCGAGGCGGCAGATATCATTCTGCTGGAAAAGAGCCTGATGGTGCTGGAGGAGGGCGTCATCGAAGGGCGTCGCACCTTCGCCAATATGCTCAAATACATCAAAATGACCGCCAGCTCCAACTTCGGTAACGTCTTCAGCGTGCTGGTGGCGAGCGCCTTCCTGCCGTTCCTGCCGATGCTGCCGCTGCACCTGCTGATCCAGAACCTGATGTACGATGTCTCTCAGGTCGCCATCCCGTTTGATAACGTGGACGACGAGCAGATCCAGAAGCCGCAGCGCTGGAACCCCGCCGATTTGGGGCGCTTTATGCTGTTCTTTGGGCCGATCAGCTCCATCTTTGACATTCTGACCTTCTGCCTGATGTGGTTTGTGTTCCACGCCAACACCCCGGAACACCAGACGCTGTTCCAGTCCGGCTGGTTCGTGGTGGGGCTGCTGTCCCAGACCCTGATTGTGCATATGATCCGCACCCGCCGCATTCCGTTTATCCAGAGCCGTGCCGCATGGCCGCTGATCGTGATGACGGGCATTGTGATGGCGCTCGGGATCGCGCTGCCGTTCTCGCCGCTTGCAAGTTACCTGCAACTTCAGGCGCTGCCGCTGAGCTACTTCCCGTGGCTGGTGGCGATCCTCGCGGGTTACATGGTGCTGACGCAGATGGTCAAAGGGTTCTATAGCCGTCGGTATGGATGGCAGTAACGGCAAGCCCGGTGGCGCTGCGCTTACCGGGCCTACGATCCGAACGTAGGCCGGGTAAGGCGAAGCCGCCACCCGGCAGCTGGCTTTCCTCCCAAATTCAACAACCTGTGATCTCCGTCGGCGCATTCGCTTGACGACAATTTGAGCGCATGTTAACAGAATGTTTTGCCTTTATTTGGCCCGTCAGATAAGGAACATTCATGTTACGGTACAGCCTCTTAACCGCCGGGCTCATGCTCGGCGCCTCCGCCTTTGCCGCCCCGGCAGGCGACCTTCCCTTAATGCCCTGGCCTGCGAAGGTTGAACGCCCGACCACGCAGGGTGCGCTGGTGCTTACCAATCAACTCACCGTGAGCGTCAGTGGCGACGATCTGGGGGATGCGGTCAACCGCCTGCGCCAGCGCATCGCCCTGCAAACTGGCTGGACGCTACAGCCGCAGGCCGAAAAACCTGACAAGCCAACCATCCGTATTTCCATCGCTAAAAAAGTGAAGCCGCAGCCGCTGCCGGACAGCGATGAGAGCTATAAACTCACGGTGGACGCCAACGGCGTAAATATCTCCGCCAACACCCGCTTCGGCGCGCTGCGCGCCATGGAAACCTTGCTCCAGCTGATGCAGAACGGTGCCGAAAACACCTCGATTCCGTGGGTTACCATTGAAGATTCGCCGCGCTTCCCGTGGCGCGGGCTGCTGCTCGATTCAGCGCGCCATTTCATCCCGTTACCCGATATCAAACGCCAGATCGACGGCATGGCCGCGGCTAAGCTCAACGTCCTGCACTGGCATTTGACGGACGATCAGGGCTGGCGCTTTACCTCGAAGCGTTATCCAAAATTAACCCAGCTTGCCAGCGATGGGCTGTTCTACACCCCGGAGCAGATGCGCGAGATTGTGCGTTACGCTGCCGAGCGCGGCATACGCGTGGTGCCGGAAATTGATATGCCGGGCCACGCCTCGGCGATTGCCGTCGCCTACCCGGAGCTGATGAGCGCGCCGGGGCCGTACGCCATGGAGCGCCACTGGGGCGTGCTTAAGCCAGTGCTGGATCCCACCAAAGAGGCGACCTATACCTTTGCCAACGCGATGGTCAGCGAACTGGCGGCGATCTTCCCGGATCCGTATCTGCATATTGGCGGCGATGAGGTTGACGACAGCCAGTGGAAAGCGAACGCTGCGATCCAGAGATTCATGCGCGACAACAAACTGGCGGACAGCCATGCGTTGCAGGCGTATTTCAACCGCAAGCTGGAGACGATCCTTGAGAAGCACCACCGGCAGATGGTTGGCTGGGATGAGATCTACCATCCCGATCTGCCGAAAAGCATTCTGATCCAGTCCTGGCAGGGACAGGACGCGCTGGGGCAGGTGGCGCAGAACGGCTATAAGGGCATTCTCTCTACCGGTTTCTACCTCGATCAGCCGCAATCCACCGCCTACCACTACCGCAATGAAATTGTGCCGCAGGGGTTGAACGGCGTGGATGTGATAGCAGACACCGACAGCGTCCAGAGCTGGGCTTTCTCGATGCCGCGTCTGAAAGGCAAGCCGGTGGAAGGCAGCTTTACGCTGGTGAAAGGCGATGCTGGCTGGCGCGGATTCATTGATTTTGCCGGGAAATCGCGTCGGGCGGTGGATAATATTCAGTGGCGGGACGACAATCAGGTAACGTTTACCGTTGATACCTGGATGGGTGAAACGCGTCCGGTCGTTTCTGTTGAGAACGATAAGCTCAGCGGCTATTTCCTGGTGGGTAACGCCCGCTACCCGATTAGCGGCACGCGTCAGGACGAAGTGCCGAAAGGCGTTCCGCCGGTGGTGCCGGACCCGGCGAACGAGGCCAATCTGCTCGGCGGTGAAGCCGCGCTGTGGGCGGAAAACGTAGTCGCGCCAGTACTGGATATCCGTCTGTGGCCGCGCGCCTTTGCGGTGGCGGAGCGGCTTTGGTCGGCGAAGGACGTCAACGACATCGACAACATGTATACCCGGCTCCAGGCGATGGACAGCTGGTCCACGGTATCGGTTGGGCTACAGCAGCATACCCAGCAGCAGATACAGTTCACGCGCCTCGCTAACAATGCGGATACCTTGCCGCTGCAAATCCTCGCCCAGGCGCTTGAACCGGCGCAGTATTACACCCGTCAGCATCTTAAGTTCCAGGCTGGAAACTATCATCAGTTTGAGCCGCTCAACCGGCTCGCTGACGCGCTAAACGCGGAAAGTGCGACCGTGCGTCAGATGAATAAATGGGCTGACCGTCTGGTGAGCGATGCGGAAGACACGGAGAGCGCCGACGCGCTGCGCCACGTCTTTAACCGCTGGCAGAACAACACCAGCGACGTGCTGGCCTTGAGCGAAAACAGCTATCAGTTGAAGGCCATCAAACCGGTAATTCAGGAGGTGGACAAGCTGGCCTCGATTGGCCTGCGGCTGACGGATCTGGTGGCGCGCCAGGGAACGCTGGATGAAAAAGAGATCGCGTCGATCCAGAGCGAACTGGATAACGCGGCGAAAATCCAGGACGAGGTGGTGATTGCGGCGGTGTACCCGCTGGAAACGCTGCTGCGTGCGACGCAGAATCAGTAGAAAAAAATACCCCTCTCCCCATAGGGGCGAGGGGCACTATCGGTACCCTCTCCCCTTTGGAGGGAGGGCCAGGCGAGGGGGCTCTATCGGTACCCTCTCCCCTTTGGAGAGAGGGCCAGGCGAGGGGGCTCGATCCGTTCCCTCTCCCCTTTGGGGAGAGGGTTAGGGTGAGGGGTAAGGTTTTTCCACTCAGTTCTTCAACACCCACGCCTCTTTCCAGTGCGCGCCAACGCCAGGCTCAAACTGGTTTGCGGTTGGGCTGTACTGCACGCAGTAGCCGCTGTACGGGAAAGGCTTACATTCGTAGGTCTTACCGTCTTTTGGCTGTAGTACCACGGTGCCCGCTTTGTACGAGGCGATATTGTCCGGGAAGGTAAAGTCGTGGTGGCCGGTGCTGTCCGCAGCCGCATCGCTTTCCAGCATCAGGTTCAGCACGTCCTGGGCGAACATCGTGCCGTCTTTATTGGTCGCGTAGTATTTCAGCATATGGTGTCCCGCCGTCACGTCAGTCAGCGTCATGGTTACGTCCTGATTGACGTTGTTCATGTCCTGCTTCAGGTAACCTTTTTCCGCACCGTGGTGGTTCATCACGTGTGCTTCAAAATTAACGTCACCCTGCGTGTTGACGTGGAAGGTGACGGTCGCGTTGCCATGTTCGATTTTGCTGTATTGCAGATCGGAAACGGCGATGGTCTCGCTCACCTGCGCTTTTTGCTCTTCATAGGAGATGGCAACGGATTTCAGCGTGCTGCCGTCTTTCACGAATACGCTGTTGGCGCCGTGAACCGGGCTGATGTCACCGGCTTCATCTTTAACACCGACGCGGACATCGCTCTGAGCGGTGTTGATCTTTTGCGCCAGATCGTAAGACCACTGGTTAGCGTCGCCTTGTTCAGCAGAGCCGATGGTCATTTCGGTACGCATGGCGGTCACTTCACCGTTGGCGTCGAAGAAGCGTGCGATAACCTTATCGCCCACGTTCAGGTTATTACCGGCAATCTGGCCGCTAAGGGTTTTGCTCCATTCGGAAACGATCGCAGGCGTTTCGTCCGGGGTTACGTTGCCACCATTCCCGAAATCAACGTCAATGGCCTGATAAAAGCTATTTGAGGTGTCCGCAATTTCCCACACGCCGTAAATAACCTGGTACCCCGTACGCGCAGGAACATTGCAAGTCATGGATTTTGTTACGGCTGGTGCCTGACTATTTCCGTTGATCGTACAGAATGGAGTTAATTCAAATTGATCGCGAGTCAGCGGCTTATTTGGATCCCAATTTTGTTTGGTGATGTAATAGCGCCAGTTAGTGGTTTTATGCGGTGCAGTATGATGCCAGACGAACTCATGCGGGCCTGCTGTTATCGGGTTTTTGGTCCAGGCATTCAGGCTTTGCTTATCCAGCTGAGAATACTGGGAAATACCTGCACTGGCGAGCTGGCCGTCCGGCGGCATAGCGCCGGTCGGGAAACCGGAAGTTTTTTCCACGCTCTGCGGTTCATACTGTACAGCGCCGCAATCAATATTTTGGCCAAGCTTACACATATAGGCGCGGCTGGCTGGAGATTCAATATAGCCGTGAGCAAATGCCGACGATGCAACGGTCACTGTCGCGAGGGCAAGTGCAATTTTTGAAATTTTCATTACTCATCCATTATTAGAGAATATTATCGGGTGGAGAAGCTTAATAATGGACGGTGCGATTTGTCATTTTATATGGAGAGTAAAAATAGTCGAAATAAAAAGGACAGCTAAGCTGCCCTTTCTTAATTGAATTGAATTAGCGACGTACGGCAATCGCTTCAATTTCAATTTTCACGTCTTTTGGCAGACGCGCCACTTCCACGCAAGAGCGAGCCGGGAAGGTCGCGTTGTGCTCGGTGAAGAACGCTTCGTAAGTGGCGTTAACGGTCGCGAAATCATTCAGATCTTTCACGAACACAGTGGTTTTGACGATATCGCCCACTTTCAGACCGGCAGATTCCACGATCGCCTGCACGTTTTCCAGCGACTGACGCGCCTGCGCCGCTACGTCGGCGGGTACTTCACCGGTTTTTGGGTTCACCGGGATCTGACCAGAAGTGATGATCATGCTGCCCAGATCAACGCCCTGAACGTATGGGCCGATAGCCGCTGGTGCATTTTCCGTCGCGAGTACTTTGCTCATTTTTTCTCCAGAATTACAGCGTTAAGAATGTTCCCGGCCATTATAACAGCCGGGATTTCATTACCAACCTCAATTAGTTGGCCAGCACCACATAATGAGAAAACTCTTTTTCGCAGTATTTGCATTTGAGTGCGATGTCATTGGCGCGTTTTTTCACTGCGAAACTGGAGGAAACCGGCTCAGCATGGCTGATGCAGTTGCTGTTCGGGCAGACCAGCACGCTTTCGATGCGATCCGGCAGGCTTGGGCGGGATTTGCCCACCACGTCGTAATCGTCGATGCGGTTAACCGTGGCGTCCGGCGCGTACAGCGACAGCTGGTTAACCTGCTCGTCGGTCAGGAAGGTGTTCTCGATTTTGATCAGGTCTTTACGGCCCATTTCGCCCGACGGCAGGTTCAGGCCGATGGTGATGCGCTGGTCCGTTTCGGTCAGTTTGAACAGCGTCAGCAGTTTAAAGCCCACCTGCGCAGGGATGTGGTCAATCACGGTGCCACGCTTGATGGCTTCAACCTGGAGTTTGTTATCGTGTGTCATGGTCGTCTCCCCTTACAGAGCTAATTCGCGATTCAGAACCAGTGCCAGTAACGCCTGGCGAGCGAAGATGCCGTTTCCAGCCTGCTGGAAGTACCAGGCGTGCGGCGTTTTGTCCACGTCTGTGGTGATCTCATCGATGCGCGGCAGCGGGTGCAGCACCTTCATATTGTCACGCGCGCCTTCAAGGTCGCTGGCGCGCAGCACGAACTGCGCCTTCACGTTGGCGTACTCGGACGGATCCAGACGCTCTTTCTGCACGCGGGTCATGTAGAGAATATCCACGTTGCCCATCACCTCTTCGATACTGGCGTGCAGGCTCCACGCGATGCCTTTCTCGTCCAGCATGTCGAGAATGTACTGCGGCATCGCCAGCGCGTCCGGCGCGATAAAGAAGAAGCGGTTGCCGTTAAATTTCGCCAGCGCCTGGGTCAGGGAGTGGACGGTGCGGCCATATTTCAGGTCGCCGACCATGGCGATGTTCAGGTTCTCAAGCGTGCCCTGCGTCTCCTGAATGGTGAACAGATCCAGCAGGGTCTGCGTCGGATGCTGGTTAGCACCGTCACCGGCGTTCAGCACCGGAATGCCGCCGGAAAACTCGGTCGCCAGACGCGCCGCGCCCTCCTGCGGGTGGCGCATCACAATCGCGTCAACGTAGGTACTGATAACCGAAATGGTATCCGCCAGGGTTTCGCCTTTTTTGCCCAGCGACGTGTTGCTGCTGTCCGAGAAGCCCACCACGCTCGCGCCCAGACGGTGCATGGAGGTTTCGAAGGAGAGGCGGGTGCGGGTCGAGGCTTCGAAGAAGCAGCTCGCAATCACCTTGTGCTTCAACAGCTCCGGTTGCGGATTGGCCTTCAGTTTTGCCGCGGTTTCCAGAACCAGTTCCAGCTCTTCGCGGCTGAGGTCGTTTATGGAAATGATGTGTTTTTGATAAAGCGGATTCATGTTTATCTCCTGACGCCGGGCAAAAAAAAGCCCCTCAAATGAGGGGCTCTGGGAATAGGTTTAGCAACGGGAAGAAAAACGGCAGGCCAGCGTCTGATTTCAGACGCGGTAAGACGTTATGTCGTACACGCTTGACCATGCTTCCTCCCGGCAAATTGTCGGGCATTATACGCAGCTCGCTTTTGGGATCAAGCGATTTAATGCACGCTTTACTCAATGCAAACGGTTCTTTGTGAATATTAATGCGTTCTGAGTAAATAATTAATTTGCTTATGCACCAGCGCGGTGCGCTTCACTACGCGGGGCGCGACCCAGACAATACTGCTCCCGGCCACTACACCTAAAATTTCCGGTAACTGGTGATAATCCAGAATACGCGCCACCGCGCGGCCATATCCGGCGACGGTATGGATAAGGATAAATTCGCTGTTGTGCTCCACGCTCACCACCATTTCAGAGACCGTACGCGCCGCGTCGGGGGCCGGGCGCAGCTGGGGATTCAGCGAATAAATCTTTAGCCCTTTGGCATTGCGAATTTTTATGACACCAAGCAACTTGAGCAGACGTGAAACGGTGGACTGGCTGATGGTCTCAAAACCACGCTCCTGTAAGTCACGGCGGATCTCTTCCTGGGAGAGATAGCTCTTTTCCGCGATCAGACGCTGGCAGACCGTTAGCTGTAGTTGCTCTTTGGGAGAGTACTCTTCGTAATCCATCATAGTTCCCATATCAGTTCCCGAAATAACCGGTGGCACCGCACCGATCCGTAGGCCGGATAAGCGCAGCGCCATCCGGCAAATCACAACAAAGCGCCCAGGCTTAACGCCACCATAATCACCACCGTTAAAATCCCCAGCAGCGGCGCGACCCATTTCAGATAACGCACGTAGGGCACGCGGGCGATAGCCAGCCCGCCCATCACGACGGCAGAGGTGGGAGTGATCAGGTTGACGATGCCGGACGCCGACTGGTAAGCCGTAACCACCAGGTCGCGGTTGACGTTAGCGAAATCGGCAAGGGGCGCCATGATCGGCATCGTCAGAACGGCCAGGCCGGACGAAGAAGGCACAAGAAACGACAGCACCACTTCCAGCCAGTACATCACGTTGATGAACGCCACCGTCGACAATCCGGTGACCATTCCCTCGGCGCTGTGCAAAATGGTGTGGGTAATCATGCCCTTATCCATGATCACTACGATACCGCGCGCGATGCCGATTATCAGCGCGACGCCCAGCAAATCTCGCGCGCCGTTGATAAAGGTTGAGGTCAGCTCCTCTTCGCTCATGCGGGCGATCAGCCCGACGATAATGGCACTGGCGAGGAACACCGCCGAAATCTCCGCCATCCACCAGCCCAGCACCGCCACGCCGTAGATCATCACCGCGAAGGCGAGGGCGAAGATCACCAGGATGAGTTTGCGCACCGGGGTAAATTCCAGCGACTGCTCGCCCTTGTTACCGAGAAAGTGGGCGAGATTTTCTTCCTGCTTATCCGCCACGATCGACAGCGACGGATCCTTGCGCACCTTGCGGGCGTAGCGCATTACCCACGCCACGCAGATGATCCAGCCGATCACCAGCAGCGCGATGCGTAGCATGATGCCGTTGGTGAAGGGGATCCCGGCGGCGTTGGCGGCGATCACCGTGGCGAACGGGTTGATGGTGGATCCGAGCGTGCCGATCCCCGCGCCGAGCAGCACGGTAGAGGCCGCAACCACCGGATCGAACCGCGCTGCCAGCATCACCGGCACCAGTAAGGTATAGAAGGGTAGCGACTCTTCGGCCATGCCGTAAATCGTGCCGCCGGCGGCAAACAGCGCCATCAGGATCGGGATCATCCACTCTTCGCGGCCGCGCAGCCGGGTGGTGACGCGTTCGATCCCGGCGTCTATCGCCCCGGTTTTAGTGACGATCCCGAGGAACCCCCCGATGATCAGAATAAACAGCGCCACGTCGATCGCCCCGGCCTGGCCGGACTCCGGATCGTACAGCCCGGCAATCGGCGCCATCAGCACGGAGACGAGCCCCTGCGGGTGCGCTGCCACGTGCGCGTAAGTGCCAGCAACCGGCACTTCTTTGCCGAGCGCCTCGTTCATCGCCATATGGTACTGCCCGGCCGGAACAATCCACGTCAGCACGGCAACCACGGCAATCAGAAAAAAGAGAATGGTATAAGCGGAGGGAAATTTGAACTTGCCCATGATGTTCTCCTGAACCCGGCGCACCCCGCGGCGCGCCGGGCGGTGATTAGTCGCCGAGTGTCGCCACCATGACCGCTTTAATGGTGTGCATGCGGTTCTCTGCTTCGTCGAAGACGATGGAGTTCGGGGATTCAAAGACCTCTTCCGTCACCTCCAGCCCCTTCAGGCCGTACGCCATCTCGATTTCGCGGCCCACTTTGGTATGTTCGTTGTGGAACGCCGGCAGGCAGTGCATGAACTTGACGTACGGGTTACCGGTGGCCTTCATCACGTCCGCATTAATCTGATACGGCTTCATCAGGCTAACGCGCTCGGCCCACGCCTCCTTCGGCTCGCCCATGGAAACCCACACGTCGGTGTAGAGGAAATCGGTGCCCTGCACGCCTTCTCCCACATCGTCGGTGAGGGTGATGCGCGCGCCGGTCTCTTTGGCAATGGCGCGGCACTGCTCAACCAGCCCGGCCTCCGGCCAGAAGGATTTCGGCGCCACAAGGCGGATATCCATCCCCATTTTGGCCGCGCCGACCATCAGCGAATTACCCATGTTGTTGCGCGCGTCGCCGAGGTAAGCAAAGCTCAGCTCCGGCAGGGTTTTGCCCGGAGAGTGCTCCAGCATAGTCATCAGGTCGGCAAGGATTTGCGTGGGGTGGAACTCGTCGGTCAGGCCGTTCCACACCGGCACCCCCGCGTATTCGCCCAGCTCCTCAACGATGGCCTGGCCGTAGCCGCGGTACTCGATGCCGTCATACATGCGGCCCAGCACGCGCGCGGTGTCCTTCATCGACTCTTTGTGGCCAATCTGCGAGCCGCTTGGGCCGAGGTAGGTGACCTGCACGCCCTGGTCGAACGCGCCCACTTCAAAGGCGCAGCGGGTGCGGGTGGAGGTTTTTTCAAAGATCAGGGCGATGTTTTTCCCGACCAGGGTTTGCTTTTCGCGCCCGGCTTTTTTGGCCGCCTTCAGCTCGATGGCGAGGTCGATCAGGTACTGGATCTCCGCCGGGGTGTAGTCCAGCAGTTTCAGGAAGTTGCGGTTTTTCAGGTTGATGGTCATGGGTAAATCCTTTTTAAAATTAATGTCTAAGACCTTACCCCTCACCCCAGCCCTCTCCCCAAAGGGGAGAGGGTGTAATCGTCCCCTCTCCCCTTTGGGGAGAGGGTTAGGGTGAGGGGAAATGGGTGCTCAGTTACGAATCAACGTGCCTTTCTCGCCCGCCAGGATCTCCGCGCCGTCGGCCAGCGCGCCGATCCCGGCAATGCCGTTGCAGGCTTCAACAAACTCGCGGCAGGCGGCCACTTTTGGCCCCATCGATCCGGCGTCGAACTGCATGCCTCTGAGCAGTTCCGGCGTGACCTGCGCCAGCGGGCGCTGGGTCGGTTTGCCCCAGTCGAGGTACACCGCGTCGGCATCGGTGAGGATCAGCAGGGCATCGGCCTCGATCTGCCGCGCCAGCAGAGCGGCGGAGAGGTCTTTGTCGATCACCGCCTCAATGCCGCGATAACCGTTGGCGTTTTCCACCACCGGCACGCCGCCGCCGCCGTTGCAGATGACCAGGTGGTCGCGCTGAATAAGCGCCGTAATGGCGTCGCTCTCCACGATGCGCTTCGGCTGCGGAGAGGGCACAACGCGGCGGAAATAGGCCCCGTCGACCTTGAACACCCAGCCTTTTTCCGCGGCCAGCGCTTTCGCCTGGGCTTCGCTGTAGACCGGGCCGATGTACTTGGTCGGGTTGCTGAACGCCGGGTCGGCGGCGTCCACTTCCACCTGCGTGAGCAGGACGCTCACCTCGCGCTGGGGCAGATTGTTTTTCAGCGCCTGCTGGAGCATGTAGCCGATCATTCCCTGGCTTTCTGCACCAAGAACGTCCAGCGGGTAGGGGGTAACTTTGTCGTAGGCGCTGTTTTGCAGCGCCAGCAGCCCGACCTGCGGGCCGTTGCCGTGCACCAGCACCACGCGCCATTGCTCCGTTAAGCCTGCGATGGTGCGGGCGGCCTGCTCGATGTTCTGACGCTGGATGTCCGCTTCCAGCGGCTCGCCGCGCTTGAGCAGCGCGTTGCCGCCAAGGGCCACAACCAGAGTGGGTTTTCGTTCCATGATGGCTCCTTTAAATTCCGTCGCGTTCCAGGGGGCAGCTCATGCAGCGCGCGCCGCCGCGACCGCGCCCCAGCTCGTCGCCCGGGATCGGCAGCACGGTGATGCCCGCCTTGTCGTATTTCTCGTTGGTCCAGACGTTGCGCTCGTAGCCGATCACCACGCCCGGACGGATGGTCAGGACGTTGTTGGCGTCGTTCCACTGCTCGCGTTCGGCTTCAAAGGCATCGCCGCCGGTGGTGATCAGGCGCACCTGGTTAATGCCGAGGGCTTTTTCGATGGCGTGCAGCAGGTCGGTTTCCTGAGTGCGCAGCAGGCCGCCGCGTCCGTCCGGGGTGAGCGTCCAGCACTGGGCGTCCTTGCGCACCACTTCCGGGTAAACGGAGAAAGTGTCCACGTCGATGTGGGTCATCACGGTGTCGAGGTGCATGCAGGAGCGGTGTTTTGGCAGCTCAACGGCGATCACGCGTTCGGCCTGACGATGTTTAAACAGGCTGTTGGCGAGGAACTCCACGCCCTGCGGCGTCGTGCGCTCTGACATGCCGATCAATACCGCCCCGCGGCCAATCACTAATACGTCGCCGCCTTCCAGGGTGGCGTGGTCGTAATTAATATTCTCGTCGCCGAAATACTTAATAAACTCGCCATCGGCAAATGCGGGGTGCCAGCGATATATTGCGCGCAGATTATTGGTTTCGCGCTGACGGGCCGGTTTCGCCATCGGATTAATGGATACGCCGTTATAAATCCAGCAGGAGGTATCGCGGGTAAATAAGTGGTTCGGCAGCGGTTTCATAATAAAATCATTCGCCGTGTGGGTATCGACCACCATATTTTTAATAGCCGCCGGAATTTCGCCGTAGGTTAATCCGCCGCTTAATCGGCGCGCCAGTTCGCGGTGCGGCATATCCGCCAGCCAGCCGCGGACGTCGCTGGCAAAGGCTGGGCCGAGGCGGTAGTCGGAGATTTGTGTTTCAAGAAGCCAGGCTTTTGCTTCCGCAATATCAAGCGTTTGCGTAAGAAGGTCGGTCAATAGCAGGACTTCCACACCCTGCTCGCGCAGCGTGTTTGCGAAGATATCATGCTCCTCTCCCGCCCGCTCAACCGAGAGCACGTCATCAAATAACAGCTCCTGACAATTCGATGGCGTTAAACGTTTAAGACTTAAATTAGGACGGTGCAGCATAACGCTACGCAATTGACCAATTTCAGAACCGACGTAATGCTTTTCCATAATTATTCCTTTAACTGTTTTTCAGAATAAAAAGGGCATGCGCCATGTGATGTGTTTAATTTCATGGCGGCTAAGCTCAATTGATTTCGTGATTCATAGTAGGCGCTTAAATAATGGTTATTGTGACGCTGCTCACGCGAAAACCGATATTGAGCAGTTTATTTTCAATTGCATGATTCGTATCAGATAATGATTAATTTCATATTATTACGGGATGAATAGCTAAGCAGGAACGGGTGGCAATATTTGAGGTTGTTATTGTTTTGTAGAATTACATGCTTTGAAATATTTAGTTATGCTGTTGATTTTAATGAATAAAATTTTGCCTCGAGAATAGCTATGCAATAATGACAGTTAACTATTTTTCACTTAAGAGAAATCGATAAATAATTATGGGGTTTTAAAGGAAATAACCGAAGTGATAAAGTGTGATGCAACAACAGGTTTTGTGAGTTACGTTTTAAATTCAGCGAGTTAGATAAGTTGCGTAAAGCTTAGGAAATGAGGTTATGCATAACGACTGCATAAATGCCTTTATGTAATTAACAGTGAATTAACACATTTTCCGATAAACATGCGCTGGCGCAAATCTTGTCTAAAAAGGGCTGGTATGGGAGAGGCGATTCTCGTATAAAAGATTAAAATGAAACAATGTTTTGATTTGAGGGTTGTATCATGATTATTGGCAATATTCATCATCTCCAGTCCTGGCTACCAGAAGAGCTGCGCCAGGCCATTGAGCACGTCAAGGCCCACGTCACCGACGCGACGCCGACCGGCAAGCACGACATCAGCGGCAACAGCCTGTTTTATCTGGTATCGGAGGACATGACCCAGCCGTTCGCCGAGCGTCGCGCTGAATACCATGCACGTTACCTGGATATTCAGATTGTGCTGAAGGGGCAGGAAGGGATGACCTTCAGCACCCTGCCGCACGGCACGCCGGACACCGACTGGCTGGCGGACAAAGACATCGCGTTCCTGCCCGAAGGCGAGCAGGAGAAAACCGTGGTGCTGAGCGAAGGGGATTTCGTGGTGTTTTACCCGGGCGAAGTGCATAAGCCGCTGTGCGCGGTGGGTGCACCTGCTAAGGTCAGGAAAGTGGTTGTTAAGATGCTGGTGGAGTAATTCCTTACCCCTCACCCTAACCCTCTCCCCAAAGGGGAGAGGGGACTTTACCACCCTCGCCCCTTTGGGGAGAGGGCCGGGGTGAGGGGTTAGCGGACATTATGTGATCCAGCTTAAACTTCCCGCACTCCCTCCTCATCTCCCATTTACCTGTGCTTTTTCTCCGTCATAGTATGATCGTTAAATTAATGAACACTGTTCTATAATGTAGAACAAAATGATTCAGCAATGAGATCACATGCCGCAGTCCGCGTTGTTCACGGGTATCATTCCCCCTGTCTCCACCATTTTTACCGCCGATGGCCAGCTCGATAAACCGGGTACCGCCGCGCTGATCGACGATCTGATCGCTGCGGGCGTCGACGGCCTGTTCTTCCTGGGCAGCGGCGGCGAGTTCTCCCAGCTCAGCGCCGAAGAGCGTAAAACCATTGCCCGGTTTGCGATCGATCATGTCGATCGTCGTGTGCCGGTCCTGATCGGCACCGGCGGCACCAACGCCCGGGAAACCATTGAGCTGAGCCAGCACGCGCAGCTGGCGGGCGCGGACGGCATCGTGGTGATCAACCCTTACTACTGGAAAGTGTCGGAAGCGAACCTGATCCGCTATTTCGAACAGGTGGCCGACAGCGTCACGCTGCCGGTGATGCTCTATAACTTCCCGGCGCTGACCGGGCAGGATCTGACCCCGGCGCTGGTGAAAACCCTCGCCGACTCGCGCAGTAACATCGTCGGCATCAAAGACACCATCGACTCCGTCGCCCACCTGCGCAGCATGATCCACATCGTTAAAGCGGCCCATCCACACTTTACCGTGCTCTGCGGCTACGACGATCATCTGTTCAATACCCTGCTGCTCGGCGGCGACGGGGCGATCTCGGCCAGCGGCAACTTTGCCCCACAGGTGTCGGTAAATCTTCTGAAAGCCTGGCGGGATAAAGACGTGGCGAAAGCGGCTGAGTATCATCAGACCCTGCTGCAAATCCCGCAGATGTATCAGCTGGATACGCCGTTTGTGAACGTCATTAAAGAGGCGATCGTGCTCTGCGGTCGTCCAATTTCTACGCACGTCCTGCCACCAGCCTCGCCGCTGGACGAGCCGCGTAAGGCGCAGCTGAAAACCCTGCTACAACAGCTCAAGCTCTGCTGAGCCGGACGATAACGATGACCATTGAGAAAATTTTCACCCCACAGGACGACGCGTTTTATGCGGTGATCACCCACGCGGCGGGTCCGCAGGGCGCGCTGCCGCTGACTCCGCAGATGCTGATGGAATCCCCCAGCGGCAACCTGTTCGGCATGACGCAGAACGCCGGGATGGGCTGGGACGCCAACAAGCTCAACGGCAAAGAGGTGCTGATTATCGGTACTCAGGGCGGCATCCGCGCCGGAGACGGACGCCCGGTTGCGCTGGGCTACCACACCGGACACTGGGAAATCGGCATGCAGATGCAGGCGGCAGCGAAGGAGATCACACGCAACGGGGGGATCCCGTTCGCGGCCTTCGTCAGCGATCCGTGTGACGGGCGCTCGCAGGGCACGCACGGCATGTTCGACTCCCTGCCGTATCGTAACGACGCGGCGATCGTGTTTCGTCGTCTTATCCGCTCTCTCCCGACGCGGCGGGCGGTGATCGGCGTGGCAACCTGCGATAAAGGGCTGCCCGCCACCATGATTGCGCTGGCCGCGATGCACGACCTGCCGACCATTCTGGTGCCAGGCGGAGCGACGCTGCCGCCGACCGTGGGGGAAGATGCGGGCAAGGTGCAGACCATCGGCGCGCGCTTTGCCAACCATGAACTCTCCTTGCAGGAGGCCGCCGAGCTGGGCTGTCGCGCCTGCGCGTCGCCGGGCGGCGGGTGTCAGTTCCTCGGCACGGCGGGCACCTCGCAGGTGGTCGCGGAAGCGCTGGGTCTGGCGTTGCCGCACTCCGCGCTGGCGCCGTCCGGACAGGCGGTGTGGCTGGAGATCGCCCGCCAGTCGGCGCGGGCGGTGAACGAGCTGGATAACCGCGGCATCACCACGCGCGATATCCTTACCGATAAAGCCATTGAAAACGCGATGGTGATCCACGCGGCGTTCGGCGGCTCCACCAATTTACTGCTGCACATTCCGGCCATCGCCCACGCGGCGGGCTGCACGATCCCGGACGTTGAACACTGGACGCGCGTCAACCGCAGGGTGCCGCGCCTGGTGAGCGTGCTGCCCAACGGCCCGGACTATCACCCGACCGTGCGTGCGTTCCTCGCGGGCGGCGTGCCGGAAGTCATGCTCCACCTGCGCGATCTCGGCCTGCTGCACCTGGATGCCATGACCGTCACCGGCCAGACGGTGGGCGAGAACCTCGACTGGTGGCAGAGCTCGGAGCGCCGTAAGCGCTTCCGCCAGTGCCTGCGCGAGCAGGACGGCGTGGAGCCGGATGACGTGATCCTGCCGCCGGAAAAAGCAAAAGCGAAAGGGCTGACCTCGACGGTCTGCTTCCCGACGGGCAACATTGCGCCGGAAGGATCGGTGATCAAGGCCACGGCGATCGACCCGTCGGTCGTCGGTGAAGATGGCGTTTACCGCCACACCGGCCGGGTGCGGGTGTTTGTCTCGGAGGCGCAGGCGATCAGGGCCATCAAGCGGGAAGAGATTGAGCAGGGCGATATCATGGTGGTGATCGGCGGTGGACCGTCCGGCACCGGCATGGAGGAGACCTACCAGCTCACCTCCGCGCTGAAGCACATCTCGTGGGGCAAAACGGTGTCGTTAATCACCGATGCGCGCTTCTCGGGCGTGTCGACGGGCGCCTGCTTCGGCCACGTGTCGCCGGAGGCGCTGGCGGGCGGGCCGATAGGCAAGCTGCGCGATAACGACATCATTGAGATTGCGGTGGACCGCCTGACATTAACAGGCAGCGTAAACTTTATCGGTACTGCGGACAACCCGCTGACGCCGGAAGAGGGCGCGCGCGAGCTGGCACGGCGGCAGGTGCATCCGGACCTGCACGCTCACGACTTTTTGCCGGACGATACCCGGCTGTGGGCGGCATTACAGTCCGTGAGCGGCGGCACCTGGAAAGGCTGTATTTATGACACCGATAAAATCATTGAGGTAATTAACGCCGGTAAAAAAGCGCTCGGTATTTAATTATTTTGTGAGAGAAAATCGTCTGCGGAAAATAGTCCGCGGGCGGTTTTTGCGTGTCTGCAATTTACTAATTTAAACAATAAGTTGCGATATATCGTTGACGTCACAAAAGCGAAATAACGTAATACAGAAATAAGATATGAGCATTGCTGGTTAATTGAACAGCTCATTACACTCCATTAACACGATGTTGTAATTCAGCACACTACATAAGGGTGTAATTCTGATGACGCAATTAACCATGAAAGACAAAATTGGCTACGGGCTGGGTGACACCGCCTGCGGCTTCGTCTGGCAGGCCACGATGTTCCTGCTGGCCTATTTCTACACCGACGTGTTTGGCCTCTCCGCGGGCATTATGGGGACGCTGTTTTTAGTCTCCCGCGTGCTCGACGCCGTGACCGACCCGCTGATGGGGCTGCTAGTAGACCGCACCCGCACGCGGCATGGCCAGTTTCGCCCGTTCCTGCTGTGGGGCGCCATCCCGTTCGGCATCGTCTGCATGCTGACCTTCTACACGCCGGACTTCTCCGCGCAGGGCAAAATCATCTACGCCTGCGTAACCTATATTCTGCTGACTCTGGTCTACACCTTCGTTAACGTCCCGTACTGCGCCATGCCCGGCGTCATTACCGCCGACCCGAAAGAGCGTCACGCCCTGCAGTCCTGGCGCTTCTTCCTGGCGGCGGCGGGGTCGCTCGCCATCAGCGGCATCGCGCTGCCGCTGGTCAGCATCATTGGCAAAGGCAACGAGCAGGTGGGTTATTTCGGCGCCATGTGCGTGCTGGGCCTGAGCGGCGTGGTGCTGCTCTACGTCTGCTTCTTTACCACCAAAGAGCGCTACACCTTTGAGGTGCAGCCGGGTTCGTCAGTGGCGAAAGACCTTAAGCTGCTGCTGGGCAACAGCCAGTGGCGCATCATGTGTGCCTTCAAGATGATGGCGACCTGCTCCAACGTGGTGCGCGGCGGGGCGACGCTCTACTTTGTGAAATACGTGATGGATCACCCGGAGATGGCGACCCAGTTTTTACTCTACGGCAGCCTCGCCACCATGTTCGGCTCGCTCTGCTCCTCCCGCCTGCTGGGCCGCTTCGACCGCGTTACCGCCTTCAAGTGGATCATCGTCGCTTACTCGCTGATTAGCCTGCTGATTTTCGTCACCCCGGCGGAGCACATCGCGCTGATTTTTGCCCTCAACATTCTGTTCCTGTTCGTCTTTAACACCACCACGCCGCTGCAGTGGCTGATGGCCTCTGACGTGGTGGATTACGAGGAGAGCCGTAGCGGACGCCGCCTCGACGGGCTGGTGTTCTCCACCTACCTGTTCAGCCTGAAGATTGGCCTGGCGATTGGCGGGGCGGTGGTGGGCTGGATCCTGGCGTACGTCAACTACTCCGCCAGCAGCAGCGTGCAGCCGGTCGAGGTGCTGACCACCATCAAAATTCTGTTCTGCGTGGTGCCGGTGGTGCTCTACGCGGGCATGTTCATCATGCTGTCGTTCTACAAGCTCACCGACGCCCGCGTGGAGGCCATCAGCCAGCAGCTGATCAAGCACCGCGCGTCGCAGGGCGAGGCCGTTCCCGACGCTGCGACAGCCGCATCCCATTAACCGGAGGCAACATGGAAATTACTAACCCGATACTCACCGGCTTCAACCCGGACCCGTCCCTGTGCCGTCAGGGCGAGGACTACTACATCGCCACCTCGACCTTCGAGTGGTTCCCGGGCGTGCGCATCTACCACTCCCGCGATCTGAAAAACTGGTCGCTGGTCAGCACCCCGCTGGACCGCGTGTCGATGCTGGACATGAAGGGCAACCCGGACTCCGGCGGCATCTGGGCACCGTGCCTGAGCTACGCCGACGGGAGGTTCTGGCTGCTCTACACCGACGTGAAGATTGTCGACTCGCCGTGGAAAAACGGCCGCAATTTTCTCGTCACCGCGCCGTCCATCGAGGGGCCGTGGAGCGAGCCGATCCCGATGGGCAACGGCGGGTTCGATCCCTCCCTGTTCCACGACGACGATGGCCGCAAATACTACCTCTACCGCCCGTGGGGGCCGCGCCACCACAGCAACCCGCACAACACCATTGTGATGCAGGAGTTTGACCCGCAGACCGGCACGCTCTCGCCGGAGCGCAAAACGCTGTTTACCGGCACGCCGCTCTGCTACACCGAAGGGGCGCATCTTTATCGCCACGCGGGATGGTACTACCTGATGGTTGCCGAGGGCGGCACCAGCTACGAGCACGCCGTCGTGGTGCTGCGCGCAAAAACCATCGACGGGCCGTACGAGCTGCACCCGGACGTGACGATGATGACCAGCTGGCACCTGCCGGAGAACCCGCTGCAAAAGAGCGGCCACGGCTCGCTGCTGCAAACCCACACCGGGGAGTGGTATATGGCCTACCTCACCAGCCGCCCGCTGCGCCTGCCCGGCGTGCCGCTGCTGGCCTCCGGCGGGCGCGGCTACTGCCCGCTGGGGCGCGAGGCCGGCATCGCCCGCATTGAGTGGCGCGACGGCTGGCCTTACGTGGAAGGCGGCAGGCACGCGCAACTGACCGTGAAAGGCCCGCAGATGGCGGAGCAGCCTGCAGCCGTTCCGGGCATCTGGCGGGACGATTTCGACGCCAGTTCGCTTGACCCGGAACTGCAGACCCTGCGCATTCCGTTCGACAACACCCTCGGCTCGCTTACCGCCCGCCCGGGCTACTTACGGCTCTACGGCAACGACTCGCTCAACTCGACCTTTACCCAGTCGACCGTGGCGCGCCGCTGGCAGCATTTCACCTTCCGGGCCGAGACGCGGATGCAGTTCTCGCCGGTCCACTTCCAGCAGAGCGCGGGGCTGACCTGCTACTACAACAGCAAAAACTGGAGCTACTGCTTTGTGGACTACGAGGAGGGGCAGGGGAGAACCATCAAGGTGATCCAACTCGACCACAACGTGCCGTCATGGCCGCTGCACGAGCAGCCGATTCCGGTGCCGGAACAGGCCGAGAGCGTCTGGCTAAGGGTGGACGTGGATAAACTGGTCTACCGCTACAGCTACTCGTTCGACGGCGAGACATGGCATACCGTGCCGATCACGTATGAGGCGTGGAAGTTGTCGGACGACTACATCGGCGGGCGCGGCTTCTTTACCGGTGCGTTTGTGGGACTGCACTGCGAGGACATCAGCGGCGACGGCTGCCACGCGGACTTCGACTACTTCACCTACGAGCCGGCATAGCCCAGTGCGCGTGAGAGCGCGAGCCCGGCCTGCTGTAGCTGCTCGCGGAAATTAGCCAGCTCGGCGTCGTCCACGCGCGAGGTCAGCGTCGACAGGCTCAGGGCGGCGATGACGCGGGACTCGTGGTTCCACACCGGCACCGCCACGCAGCGCACGCCCTGCTCGTTCTCTTCGCTGTCCAGGGCATAGCCCTGCTCGCGGGTCTGCGCCAGAGCGGCCATTAATGCTTCGCGAGAGGCGAGGGTAGCGGGCGTAAAGGTGGTGTACTGATAGCCCTCCAGCAGGGTGTTCAGCTCGGCCTCGCCCAGCCAGGCAATCAACACCTTGCCGATGGCGGTGGCGTGAACCGGCAGGCGGCGGCCGATGCGCGAATAGGCTATGGCGGCCAGCTTGCCTTCAATCTTCTCGATATAGACCCCTTCACGACCGTCCAGGATCCCCAGATGGGTGGTCTGCCCGGTCCGCTGGGACAGCTCCGTCAGCCAGCCTTTCGCCTTCTGGCGAATATCGATGGAGCCCACGACGAAATGACCGCGCTCAACCAGCTTCATGCCGAGGCGATATTTGCCGTTCTCCGGGTTCTGATCGATATAGCCGTGAAGCTGGAGGGTTTTCAGCAGCGAGTGGAGGGTACTCTTGCTCAGCCCCATCAGTTTGCTGATGTCGGTGATCTTAAGCTCGGTGGCCTGCTCGTTGAACAGGTCGAGGATCTGCAACGCACGTTCAACAGACTGAATAATCGGCATAATGCTGGCATGTCCACGCTGGAATGAAGGCGAAAACGTACCTTTTTCGGGGTGAAAAATCAATGAAATGGCGCCGGTGTTCTCCCTCTCCCCGTGGGAGAGGGCCGGGGTGAGGTCATCAGGCCGCATCGTTGCCTGATTTGCCCGGCGGCGCTACGCTTGCACGGGCCTACGGGTTGTGTTTTCTCCCTCTCCCTGTGGGAGAGGGACGGGGTGAGGGCATCAGGCCGCATCGTCGCCTGATTCGCCCGGCGGCGCTGCGCTTGCACGGGCCTACGGGCTGGGTGTTCTCCCTCTCCCTGTGGGAGAGGGACGGGGTGAGGGCACCAGACCGCAGAGGAGTCAATCACTCCCCAAGCGTCGCCACCATCACCGCCTTAATCGTATGCATCCGGTTTTCCGCCTGGTCGAAGACGATACTCGCCGCCGACTCAAACACCTCGTCCGTCACTTCCATCCCGCCGTGCAGGTCGAACTCCTTCGCCATCTGCTTGCCAAGCGTGGTCTGGTCGTCATGGAACGCGGGCAGACAGTGCAGGAACTTCACGTTCGGGTTGCCGGTCAGCGCCATCATCTGCGCGTTCACCTGATACCCGCGCAGCAGCGCTATCCGCTCCGCCCACTTCTCCTTGGCTTCGCCCATCGACACCCACACGTCGGTATAGATAAAGTCCGCGCCCTTCACGCCCGCCGCCACGTCTTCCGTCAGGGTGATTTTCCCGCCGTGCTTTTCCGCTAGCGCACTGCACTCCGCCACCAGGCTCTCTTCCGGCCAGCAGGCTTTCGGGGCCACCAGGCGTAGATCCAGCCCGGTCAGCGCCGCCGCTTCCAGCATCGAGTTGCCCATGTTGTTGCGCGCGTCGCCCGCGTAGACCAGCGTCATCTCGTTAAACGCCTTGCCCGGCAGGTGCTCCTGCATGGTCAGCAGATCCGCCAGCAGCTGCGTCGGGTGGAACTCGTTGGTCAGCCCGTTCCACACCGGCACGCCCGCATACTGCGCCAGCGTCTCAACGACTTCCTGGCCGTGACCGCGATACTGAATGCCATCGTACATCCGCCCGAGCACGCGTGCGGTATCCTTAATTGACTCTTTATGCCCAATCTGGCTGCCGCTCGGCCCTAAATACGTGACTCGCGCGCCCTGGTCAAATGCGGCAACTTCGAAAGAGCAACGTGTACGGGTTGAGTCTTTTTCGAAGATGAGCGCGATGTTTTTTCCAGTAAGCTTTTGTACTTCCTTGCCATTTTTTTTATCGGCTTTGAGCTGTGCGGCAAGAGTCAGCAGAGAAGTGAACTGTGCAGGGGTAAAGTCGAGCAATTTCAGAAAGTGTTTCTTGTACAGATCAGACATTTTATCCTCGCATGGCGAACGCCACTTATTGAATTAAAATTCACTTTATATGTGTAATTATTCATTTGCAACCCCGTTTCACAAATCTTTCCAACAAAGGTGGAGGCAAACCCGTCCGTGTGTGAAAATAGAAGTATCTGCCGCACTTTAAAGAGGATTGACCCATGGCAAACCCGGAATTACTGGAAGAGCAACGCGAAGAGACGCGTCTGATTATTGAAGAACTGCTGGAAGACGGTAGCGATCCGGACGCGCTGTACACCATCGAGCACCATTTCTCTGCGGACGACTTTGAAGCGCTGGAAAAAATGGCCGTGGAAGCCTTCAAGCTGGGTTACGAAGTGACCGAGCCGGAAGAGCTGGAAGTGGAAGAGGGCGACACCGTCATCTGCTGCGATATCCTGAGCGAAGGCGCGCTGAAGGCGGAGCTGATCGACGCGCAGGTAGAACAGCTGATGAACCTGGCCGAGAAGTTTGATGTGGAATACGACGGCTGGGGAACCTACTTCGAAGATCCGAACGGTGAAGACGGCGAAGAAGGCGACGACGAAGATTACGTCGACGAAGACGACGACGGCGTGCGTCACTAAGCGTTTCAGGCGGTGGCGCGCGCCACCGCTTTTTCAAGGCAGAACCATGGATTACCCGCAGATACTCGCCCCCGTACTCAACTTCCTCCAGTGCCCGACCCCGCAAGCATGGATTGATAAAGCCCGCGACCCGGCGAACCTGCCGTTGCTGCTCACCGATCATATGGTGTGCGAGCTCAAGGCCGCCCAGACCGCGCTGTTACTCGTGCGTAAATACGTCGCCGACGAAAGCGGTGCTGACGCGCTGCTCGACTGGCTCAAACCCTACGAACTGTTCACCTTCCGCGACGGCCCGGAGCCGGACTTCATCGCCCTGCATAAGCAGATTGGCAAAAGCGTGATGCCCAAAACCGACGACCCGTGGGGCCAGGCGCTCATCGACAGCATGGTGCTGCTGATTAAAGAGGAGCTGCACCACTTCTGGCAGGTGCGCGAGGCGATGCTGGCCCGCGACATTCCGTACGTCAAAATCACCGCCAGCCGCTATGCCAAAGGGATGCTGAAGGAAGTGCGCACCCACGAACCGCTGACGCTGATCGACAAGCTCATCTGCGGCGCCTACATCGAAGCCCGCTCCTGTGAACGCTTCGCCGCGCTGGCCCCGTTCCTCGACGACGACCTGCAGAAGTTCTATCTCTCGCTGCTGCGCTCGGAAGCGCGCCATTATCAGGACTATTTGACGCTGGCTCAGCAGGTGAGCGACGACGATATCTCACCGCGCATACAGCTTTTTGGCGAAATTGAAGCCACACTTATCTCGACACCGGACCACGAGTTTCGCTTCCACAGCGGCGTGCCGGTGTAAACCGGCATAACTCAAGGATAAGGATGCGAGATGAATAAAAAGTGGACCCGTATTGTGATTATCGTCATTGCGGCTGCCTCCGTGGCGTTCTGGGTGTTTTTCGACAGGCAGCGCGCTCCGGAACGGCAGATGGATAACGCCCTCAACGAGATGCCCGCCTGGCAGGTGATTAAGGAGCAGGAGCCCGCGCTGCATCAGCGCATCCTCGACCAGATGGCCGCCCTGCAAAAAGCGGGCGAGCCGGAGCAGCAGATTATCGACACCATCCAGCCGCAGATCCTGCATCTGCAGATGTCGCGCCTGCAAAACGCCCCGGACGCCAACGTGGTGAACTACATGACCATCAACATGGAGCAGACCGCCGCCATCCAGAAGGTGAGCGATGACGCCTGCTTCCGCTTCCTCTACCCAATGGTGAAGGGCGGCATCAACCCGATGCGCATGCTGGATAAAGACCTGATGGCGCGGCGCATGCAGGCCGACGCGGACATGATGCGCGCGGCCTACGGCAAAAACCGCCACACCGTGACCCAAGCCGAGCGCGAGGCGGCTGTCGAGGACGTGCGGCCGATTATGAAGCAACTTGCCGATCAGTACGGCGAGGACATCCAGCTGCTGCAGATGCCGGAGAAGGCGGCGGGCAAAGAGAAGCTCTCCTGCGATATGGTGCAGGAGATGTGGGCCAAGGTGCTGGCGCTGCCGGAGCAGAAGGCGGCGAGGGTGATTAGGCTGGCGGTATCTGAGCTGGACTGACGGTAGCGCTGGTTTTTTGGGCACTTAACGTGGGTTTCGCGCGTCGTCGCTTGCATGGCGGCGCGCGACAGGTATAATCCACAACGTTTCCGCATCCCCTTCAGTGCCGAAGTGGCGAAATCGGTAGACGCAGTTGATTCAAAATCAACCGTAGAAATACGTGCCGGTTCGAGTCCGGCCTTCGGCACCATTAGTACTTCCAAGACCATCCGAGAAAGTCCAATTATCCCTTTAAAATCAATGCTTGTAGCGATTTTTACGTCCTGAGTCGTCCGAGGTTGTCCGTTGAAATCCGGATGTCATTGGGGGCATAATTGGGGGCATCTTAACTTCGATTAGAAATGTGCCCCCAAATGAAGCTCAACGCCAGACAGGTCGAGACCGCAAAGCCAAAAGACAAAACCTACAAAATGGCCGATGGCGGCGGTTTGTATCTCGAGGTTTCGGCCAAGGGTTCTAAATACTGGCGCATGAAATACCGACGCCCCTCTGACAAAAAAGAGGATCGCCTTGCTTTTGGTGTTTGGCCAACAGTGACGCTTGCTCAGGCAAGAGCAAAGCGCGATGAAGCTAAAAAGCTGTTAGTGCAGGGCATTGACCCAAAGGCTGAACAGAAAGAAGCTCAGGCCGAGAATTCTGGGGCATATACTTTCGAAACTATTGCTCGTGAATGGCATGCAAGTAACAAGCGCTGGAGTGAAGACCATCGATCGCGCGTTCTTCGCTATCTTGAGCTTTATATTTTCCCTCATATCGGTTTGTCCGACATTCGCCAGCTCAAAACCAGTCAGCTGTTAGCCCCGATTAAAAAAGTTGATGCCAGTGGTAAGCATGATGTTGCTCAACGCCTGCAACAGCGCGTCACGGCCATTATGCGTTATGCCGTACAGAACGATTACATCGACTCTAATCCAGCCAGTGATATGGCCGGTGCTTTATCGACAACCAAAGCGCGACATTATCCCGCTTTACCCTCTAGCCGGTTCCCTGAGTTTCTTGCTCGTCTTGCTGCATATCGTGGCCGTGTAATGACTCGGATTGCGGTCGAGCTTTCGTTACTAACTTTTGTGCGTTCCAGCGAGTTACGTTTCGCGCGTTGGGATGAGTTTGATTTTGAAAAATCTTTGTGGCGCGTTCCTGCAAAACGTGAAGAAATTAAAGGTGTGCGCTACTCGTATCGGGGCATGAAGATGAAAGAGGAGCACATCGTTCCGCTTAGTCGACAGGCGTTGATTTTGTTAGGGCAGCTAAAACAGATTAGTGGTGATAAAGAGTTACTTTTTCCGGGTGATCATGATGCAACAAAGGTTATGAGTGAAAACACGGTAAACAGTGCTTTGCGTGCGATGGGGTATGACACGAAAACTGAGGTTTGCGGGCATGGATTTAGAACAATGGCACGCGGTGCTTTAGGTGAGTCTGGATTATGGAGCGATGATGCAATAGAACGTCAGTTGAGCCACACAGAGCGTAATAATGTGCGCGCGGCTTATATTCATACATCTGAGCATTTGGACGAACGTCGTTTGATGGTTCAGTGGTGGGCTGATTATTTGGACTCAAACAAAAAAGAAGGGATTGCCCCGTATGATTTTGCTAAGCGATTGAAATACTAAAATAGGCTATCTAGCCAACTCGCGTAAAGTAGCTGGCTAGATAAATATAGTGTTAGGAACTCGTATCAAGTGTTAAAAGAGCATGCATCCTTTTAACTATCATAATGATATTTAAAATTAGATGTACGCAGACATATATAATCATTGGGCATAAAATATGCGTTAACATATTAATTTTTAAGGTTATATTTGCTTTATCGATGAAGTATTCGTGAGTTGCACCATAGAAATAACCAGATGAATCAACCGAGAATAGTGATACTATAAAACATAATACAACCAAAAATACCCCGCATAATATTGAGTAACAAATGTTAAAATAAAGCTCAGTTAGCAGTGATTTTTTTGATTCATAAAAAGTATCGATGTCTTTTCTTTGTCTTATCTTTGATTCTTGATCATAGACTAAAACTAGAACACTAAGTAACAGCGCTGTTAATATAGCGCTAAAATTCACTAGTAGCGATATTAAATCTTTCGTTATGCCACTTCCAAAAAATGAAAATGAAGCAGCAATGATAAACGGGAGAATAATAAAAGTGAATATATCCCACATACTGATTTTTTTCGTATCAGCATCCCGTAAAGTTCGAAAATGCCCTATAAGTACTTCGCATATATTTATTTTTGAACTCATTACGCTCTCCTTATAGCAACTCCGCGATATAGTAACTGAATATATTCAATGATAATAGAGTCAACTAATTTATTTAATGATCTAATCTCTGGCATTCCATCATTAAATACAACTTGCTCTTCATCGAATATAATTTCACAAACGGCACCTTTGGCTGTAGTTCCAATTCGGAAAGTCCTTTTTCTACCATCGCCTAATTCTACAACTGTTTTAACGGTTTCTCCATATTCTTTAAGTATTTCTACTAATTGATATTGCTCGGAGTCTCTAGAGAAATAGTCCCTGAGCCTTCCAAGGCCTGAGTTTCTAGGTGGTTTTATTACAAGCTCTTGTTCATTATGACCTAGTTTTCGGGCTTGTTCTGCAACATCCTTTACACCTTGAAATTTTGTTACTTTAATCTCTTTGGCAATGGCGTCCATCCATTTTTCGATCGCTTTATCATATGCTAGAGGATTCATTTGAATTACAAGGTTAGTAACTCTTTTGAAATATTCAGAAAATAAATTCATGAAAAGGGTTTTGATTCCATCCCCTCTGTATGTATGCAAAAAAGCCATGCCTTCATTTACATCTCTGGGAATATAAAAATGTATATAGTATCTAATTATTTCAGCATTGTTCTTTGTTTTTTCAAAATCAACATTGCCGGTGTCAATGTTAATTATGTCAGTTTTTGTTCCATAATATCCTGACTCAAACCAACCGTAAATTTCGCGGTTGTTATCGTCACGAATAACTTCATTGAAACGAAAAACCTGTTTGGTTTGTTCAGAAATAATATATCCATCATTATATTGCTCAATGAAACTATATAATATATCCAATAAATCATGTTCTTTAATGTTACTAAGGGCAGAGTAACGCTGTTCTTTCGCTGCGTGAGGGTTATAGCAGCGAAAAAGATACGGTGCTAAAGCATGCATTTTAATCTCCTTTTTTTTCGTAAGACTAACAAGTTGTCTTAAAGAGATCAATAAATGATCAGGTTGTGATATTATTCTTAGTCTTTTAATATAATTGATATAAATCAAAGACTTATGTTTAATCCCTCTGTTTCCGTGAAAGCTTTAATACTGTTATTAGTAGGGCGCTGATAAATAGTGACTACCATTCGATTTGACTGTCTAAATTTGATAGATACATAAAATCTTAGCGCGCAATGCTCTCCCCGCCCCGCCTGCCCGCTTAAGGGGGCGCATTTAATGCAGGTGCATGACCTGCCTCAGGGCGCGCCAGTGCTGGCGCTGGCGGGGGTTCCAGTATCGGTAAAACGCATGCAAAACCATGCACCTTATGCATGCATGGCTTTTTTAGGGGAAAAAGGCGGGATTTTCGGGAATTTTTGAAAGGACTACTGCGCGGCCAGCTCTACGCGTCGGCGGGTGTAATTCAGGTTCTGTGCAGGCGTGAATTTTTCACGATTATCATCGCGCGAAGCCGCGTCAGGTCTGAATCCTATGGCCGTTAAAATGTCATTATCCTGCGCCGAATAATTAATTTTTTCACCGGCGGCCAGCCAGACCTGTAGCGCCTCACGCAGATAGTCGAGTGAGTGCTGCATGGCACAGCGCTGAACGGCGGAGTGTTGCCCGGAATAATTCATCAGCTCCGGGGCAAGGGCGGCGGCCAGCTCCGCGCCGTGCACCTGCATAAAATCATTTAATCGGTCGCGGATGCTGATGCGCTGCACCTCCTCATGCGAGCGGATGTAGCGACCGGCAGCCTGATTAATTTCCCACTTTTTCACGTCGATAATCTCACTCAGCGTTTGCAGGCTCCGGCCGCTACCGGCAAGCTGTTCGCGGTATGCCTGTTCGGCCTGCGTCAGTTCATCCCTGCGTTGCAGCCAGGCGGATTTGTTTGCCTGACAGGCCTCAAAGGCTTTCTGTAGCGTCAGTGTGGTCACGTATGTTTCTCCTGATGACTGGCCGTGCTTACGCACCGGCACGGTTAACGGTGGCCGCCGGTGCGGGTGCAGGGATGACCGGCTCTGTTGCCGGTGAACGAATAACCCCGTCGATGGATTCAAGCGTGCGGAACGTGGCCGAGCACTCGATGTTCATGCACTGGTGATAGCGCTGTTTTACGTTATCGGACAGATACCGACTGGTGCGGGAATGCGCGCTGGTTTTGCAGAACGGACAGTGAAACATGCTTACCCCTCCGCTTCTGTCTCGCCATTTTCAGCCAGCTTTCTGGCAAGCATCATTCTCTTCGCAGGGCTGCGTAACAGCTCCGTATCAACGTCAGTAATCTGCGGCCGGTGCATGCCCGTCACGGACAACACCGGCTCCTGCGTCATATCGAAGTGATACAGGCTGCCCTGACGGCTCAGCGCATCGCGCAGCTCGCCAGTGGCCACGGACTGCGGGGCGCTTTCTCCCTTCATTTCGAGGGCACGAATGCGCAGCAGGAAAGCGCGGATGAGGGTGACAGGAACCGCATTGACAGCCTGAGCCCATTCCGCACCGGCGTAAGCGGTAAAGGCATCTTCATGCGCTGAAAGGTATTTATTGCCGGTGGAGCAGGCATTCAGCATGGCGCGTGTCCGGTCAGTCTCCAGCTCCGCAATCAGGCCGGTAAACTCGTCGGCCAGCTCGCGACTGGCGATACGCCTGCTGTGCTCAGCTTTCATTTCAGGCGTGAGACTGCCGCGCAGGGTGCGAAAGCGGCTGCGCCAGTCCTGCTCCGCTTCTGCACTCTCACTGAGGGCGGTCTGCCGCTCCTGCTTACAGCGTACAATGGACGTATCAATCTCTTTCAGTACCTGCATGCTGGCCGCGTGCGTGTCTCTGGCAGCAGTGAATGTGCTCAGCTTGTCGGTGATGTGCTGGCTGTTCTCTGCGGACTGCTTGGCGGCAACATCTTGCAGGGCGGTGATGAGTGTTTCGGGTTTCATGTTCAGGCTCTCCATTTATTCAACATGAAATGATTCTGCCCTTCATCACACAACATCTCGATTCATTGCAGTTGTGGCAGTTCTGGCACAAACAGCACTTAAAATCCTGCTTGCCAGAGAAAGGTCTCAGCAAAACCTTACTCATCGTTTGTTTTTTTACTTATAACTGTTCACCACTGTTCACCTTAAATAAAAATATAAGTAATACAGTAAGATAAAGGGTGAACAGTTGAGGGTCTGACTGTTCACCGTCTGTTCACCACTGTTCACCCATCTTCTGAACTCTCCTGGAGGTGTATATAATTTTTATTAATAAAAAATAATCTATTAACCACTTTTTGTTATGTATGGATGTGCCAGAATGTGCCAAAGGATACCCACGATATACCAGAACATTGTCAGAGATTGTCGCTGTATAAAAAACAGTCTGTTGTGTGGTGAAGTACTGCAAAATGACTTGTTGCCCTGAGGGAAAATATTCACAAAATAGAGAGCTACCCGAGGCCGGACGGACACGACCGGCACTGTATGGACATTATGAGGTAGCCCGATGCAAACCGCTTTTTCTTCCCCGTCTTCTGCCCCTGCCGCGCCACTGATGCCGGTTTCTGATGCCGTTCAGGAGCGCTTTATCCGCCTGCCCGAAGTGATGCATCTGTGTGGCCTGTCCCGGTCGACGATTTACGACCTCATCAGCCGGGAGGCTTTCCCGAAACAAATCAGTCTGGGCGGTAAAAACGTGGCGTGGGCGCAGTCTGAAATCACGGCATGGATGGCAGATCGCATTGCCGAACGTAACCGGGACTATGACGCATGATGATGACCGTTCAGCAAACAGCCCCTTTTTCTGGCTTGCTTCTTTTCCCCGTTTCCAGGTATAGTTTTCCCGCTGCCGCAAAATCGGCAGCCGGGATTGGCGTCCCGTTTACAACATTGGCGACACCAGACGCGCCTTGCGTCTTTTTTTGTGTCTATGCCTTAGCGCAACCATTTTTGATCCAAAGATTTAAAAATCTTTGGCTCCATCGAGTAATGGTGGCTCAGGCGGGGGCTTCTCACGAAGCGCCGGTTTCCAATGTTGCCGGTTACGCCAACCCCGTTTGGGCTACCACCAGTGAAATTGGCGTTTCCGGTGGCAGCAGTCACATGCAAACATTGGAGGCTGCCATCATGGCTACTATCCTCGCCCCGTCACACCCGCAGTTTGTCTTTGTATTTGCCGCCGTTCGTCGCGCAGACCGTCAGCCCCGTATCTGTATGCTCCGCGCCGTCGCCGGGGATGAACACGCCGCACGCCTTTCCCTCGTCCGCGATTACGTCCTCTCGTTTGCAGGGCGTCTGCCGGTGGCGGAGGTGCGCGCATGAAACAGCCCGCCATCACCGTCAAAGACCTCGAATGCCTGGAGCACCTGCGTAACGTCGGCCAGTTCGTCGGCGAGCTGATGCAGGTGCAGGACTGTACTTCCCTGCGTCGTGACCCGACTCAGCAGTTACAGCTCACCTCCGTGATTTACCTGATGACCGCCCAGCTCGACGGCGTGGTCGAGCGCTGCAACCACCGCTGGTTCACCGGGGAGGGCAACGTATGAAAACGCCTCTGCCGCCTGTATTGCGTGCTGCCCTGTATCGCCGCGCCGTGGCCTGTGCCTGGCTGACCCTGTGCGAACGTCAGCACCGCTATCCCCACCTCACCCTCGACGCGCTGGAAAGTGCCATCGCCGCCGAGCTGGAGGGCTTCTATCTGCGCCAGCACGGCGAGGAAAAAGGCCGTCTGATTGCCTGTGCATTACTGGAAGATTTGATGGAGGCCGGGCCGCTGAAAGCCGCCCCGTCGCTGTCCTTCCTCGGGCTCGCCGTGATGGATGAGCTCTGCGCCCGCCATCTGACATCGCCTGTACTGCACTGAGGGAGAAAACCATGAAAATGAACGTAACGGACACCGTAAAACAGGCGTGCGGCCACTGGCCGCGCATTCTTCCGGCGCTGGGAATGAAAGTGATAAAAAACCGCCATCAGGCCTGTCCGGTGTGCGGGGGCGCTGACCGGTTCCGCTTTGACGATAAAGAGGGGCGCGGCACATGGTTCTGTAACCAGTGCGGTGCCGGTGATGGCCTGAAACTGGTTGAGAAGGTGTTCGGCATATCGGCATCCGAGGCCGCCGGGAAGGTGAACGCCGTCACCGGGAATCTGCCGCCGGTAGCCCCGGAGGTGGTGGCAGCCGCAGAGGCCGGAACAGAGGCCGACCGCAAAGCAGCGGCCGCGCTGGCCGTCAGACTGCTGGAGAAAACCCGCCCGGCCACCGGCAACGCTTACCTGACCCGCAAGGGCTTTGCCGGTCGTGAGTGTCTGACGCTGACCGCGTCTCACAAAACCGGCGGCGTGGCTTACCGTGCCGGTGATGTGGTGGTGCCGCTGTATGACGAAACCGGCGCGCTGGTTAACCTCCAGCTTATTAATGCTGAGGGGCTCAAGCGCACCCTGAAGGGCGGGCAGGTCAAAGGGGCATGCCATCTTATCGACGGGCAGAAACAGGCCGGGAAACGCCTGTGGATAGCGGAGGGCTATGCGACTGCCCTTACCGTGCATCACCTGACCGGGGAAACCGTCATGGTGGCGCTGTCGTCCGTGAACCTTCTTTCTCTGGCGAGCCTGGCCCGTCAGAAACACCCGGCCTGTCAGATTATCCTCGCCGCTGACCGTGACCTGAACGGCACCGGCCAGAACAAAGCCACCGCAGCCGCTCAGGCCTGTGAGGGCATTGTCGCCCTGCCGCCGGTATTTGGTGACTGGAATGATGCGATGATGCTGAAAGGGGAAGACGCCACGCGGAAAGCCATTTATGCCGCCATCCGGCCAGCGGCACAAAGCCCGTTTGACACCATGAGCGAGGCGGAATTTACCGCCATGGGCCCCAGCGACAAGGCCTGGCGGGTGCATGAGCATTACGGCGAAGCGCTGGCCGTGGACGCCAACGGCCAGCTCCTGTCCCGCTATGAAAACGGCATCTGGAAAAATATCCCGGCCGCCACTTTTTCACGGAGTGTGGCTGATTTATTCCAGCGCGTACGCGCCCCGTTCTCGTCGGGGAGAATCACCTCTGTGGTGGAGACGCTGAAGCTGATTATTCCGCAGCAGGAGGCACCGGCGCGCCGTCTGATTGGTTTTCGCAACGGCGTACTCGATACCCAAAGTGGGATATTCAGCCCGCACAGCAAATCGCACTGGCTGCGCACCCTGTGCGATGTGGATTTCACCCCGCCGGTAGAAGGGGAAACGCTGGAAACCCATGCGCCTAACTTCTGGCGCTGGCTCGACCGGGCGGCCAGTGGCAACCCGACAAAACGTAACGTGATCCTGGCCGCGCTGTTTATGGTGCTGGCGAACCGCTACGACTGGCAGCTCTTTCTCGAAGTGACCGGCCCCGGCGGCAGCGGGAAAAGTATTCTCGCCGAAATCGCCACGATGCTGGCCGGAGAGGATAACGCCACATCAGCCGATATCGACACGCTGGAAGACCCCCGTAAGCGTGCCTCCCTGATTGGCTTCTCGCTCATTCGTCTGCCAGACCAGGAGAAATGGAGCGGGGACGGTGCCGGGCTCAAGGCCATCACCGGCGGCGATGCGGTGTCGGTCGACCCGAAATACCAGAACCCGTACTCGACGCATATTCCGGCGGTGATTCTGGCGGTCAACAATAATCCGATGCGCTTCACCGACCGCAGCGGCGGCGTGTCACGTCGCCGGGTGATTATCCACTTCCCGGAGCAGATAGCCCCGGAGGAGCGCGACCCGCAGCTCAGGGATAAAATCGCCCGCGAGCTGGCCGTGATTGTGCGCCAGTTGATGCAGCAGTTCAGCGACCCGATGAGCGCCCGCGCCCTGCTCCAGTCACAGCAGAACTCCGATGAGGCACTGAGCATCAAGCGCGATGCTGACCCGACGTTTGATTTTTGCGGCTATCTGGAGGCGCTGCCGCAGACCAACGGGATGTTTATGGGGAATGCCAGTATCATCCCGCGTAATTACCGTAAATATCTCTATCACGCGTATCTGGCCTATATGGAGGCCAACGGCTACAGGAATGTGCTCAGCCTGAAAATGTTCGGGCTGGGGCTGCCCATGATGCTGAAAGAGTACGGGATGAATTATGAGAAGCGGCACACAAAGCAAGGTATGCAGACCAACCTGTCGCTGAAAGAAGAAAGCTACGTCGACTGGCTGCCGAAGTGCGACGAACCCACCGCGACTTAACCTGTCTCAGACCGGCAACCGCCGGTCTTTTTGTATCTGCCCCTCCCTCAAGGGTGAACAATCCACTGTTCACCCTTCACCGTATATTCACCCTGTATCACTATGAAAGTATTAATAAAAAACCAAAGGTGAACAGTGTGAACAGTTAAACCCAAAAAAACTTTTTACCCCCCCTCATCACCATCGTATTGCGGTGATGGTCGCCGGAAACTGGCCAGAAACGCGCTGAGGTGAAGAGTTGACTGTTCACTCTTCACCAACCGTTCACCATCTATCACTATGATATTAAAAAGAAAAACAAGGAGGTGAACAGTGTGAACAGTTAAATGCAAAAAAACTTTTTTTGCGTATGATGTTGCTATGCAACTTCATGAGAAGATTTAAGCAGTGGACAAGACCAGAGATTTCATTCTAGAAGGACTCTCCCGCTTTGACTTGGCTGATTTGCCTGGTCGACCTTATGACTGCGCTTTTGACCTCTTGGCTGCAACGCCATCGAGAAAAAGGCTGATTATGATGGGCTTTAATGGCTCGTTAGCTGATTCATGCATGACTAACCGCCAGTCTATTCTGCAAGATTATGAACATCCTTTTATTTCAGGTATTCAAGAAGGGATACAAGGAAAATGGGGGATCACTCATCTTGCTAAAAGACTCCAGCAAATACCTTCTTGCCTCGGTTATAGCTGGGAAGATGTTATTTATACCAACGCATTAATGATGTGTTCTCAGAATGCTGCAACCCTGAAAAAAGAAGCAGCTCGTCACGAGATGACAATGAATGAAATCGAAGCAAACTCAATGGCATTTTTTGAGCATGTAACAGCCCATTTGAGCGAACCAGATTTGATCGTTGCATATAGCAACAGTCTCCAGTCACTCTCAGCCGCGAGTTTGTTGCTAAAGCACTTTGGCGATGCAACTACTCTCAAATTTTCTCAGCCGAAAGGCTACCACACTACTTTCGCATTTATGGCCAATCTTAACAGTAGAAATATTCCGGTTATCTGCGTGCGACACATGTCACGATTTAAACCTGAAGAGAGTTATATCAGGGCGGCTGTCAAATTAATGGGTTGTTAAGTTTTGTTCTGGTAAGGATCCGCATGACGGAACCTAACCGGTAAGAATAACTATCCATAAAAGGTATATGCTTCAACTCGTTATCCATACAATGGCAACAAAACGGCTGGGGGCACAAAAAGGGGCATATTTTTGAGTTAGCAATATTAAATTCTTTTGTATCAATTAGTTATATTGTGTTTTGAGTCCGGCCTTCGCACCATCGGAACATCAATAGACGTCAACGGACGTCTTTTTTTGTGCCTGAAATCCAGTATTTACACATCATTCCCGCTATATTAACTCTCTCAAGGTCAACCGACTTCAACGTACATCTACCAACAGATGTTGGTACAGATGATGTTATTTCCGGTTCGATAATGCTTGTACCACAGGGAGGGAACAGCATGGCAAGCTCATAGTGGTCTGTCTGAACAAGGTTGATATGCTGCGCTCGAATGATAAAGAAGAGATGGTTGGGGCGTCAAAACATGCCTGCAGAACCCTTATGTGACTGAAACGGCGTTTGTTCCTGATTTGCGTTTGTCACAGGGCAGTTCTATTGACGCATAGGTCATGTTTGAATGAGTGTTGAATCAGTTAGAGATGCCGGATAAAGAGACCGCACACCAGAAAACCGAGAAGAAAAACTGATTTCTACTCGGCTTTTTGACCCACTAAATCTTTAGAACTTCTCATTGACGTGGTTTTTCTCGGCTGTGGTGGCGGTGGTGAGTCTTGCAAATTTGTTCCAGAGGTGTTGAAGTTGCAAAGTACAGCTATTCGGTGAATGTAGGATGAAGATGCTGGTAAATAAATGAAATTGACAGAGAAAAACATGCAAAATCTTTTCCAACAACTTATTGAACTGCTTTCTTGTGATGACCGTTTGGTGTCTGAAGGTAAGTTGACGAAGAATAAAGTGGTCGAGTTGGCACTCAGTCTTGATCCACTATTGCTGAAACAGCTTCTTAAAAGTGAGTCATTGAAGAAACATTTTTTTTGCGAAGTCGACGGAGTCCTGATTTTTGACAAAATCAAATTTCAAAAATTTGTGAGTAACAAAACGTTCTTGCCTGATAGCTTTACGGCATTCAAGAACAAGATTGGTCTTTTGGCTGACGATGAATACTTAATTGACACCAATGATGTCGTACTTGCTTGGCCTTACAAAGATTGTGTTTTAGAAGGTTCTCAAGACAATGAAGATGCAAAAAGAAAAGAAATTTTCTGGAATGAGGTGTTGGCACCAGATCAAATAGACAGGCTTCTCGCCCCTAAAGCGTTGACTTCATTTAAACACTTTGGCGGTGGGAAACATAAGGGGGTTGTTGACTTTGGTTGTGAAGAAAACTTGATCATCAAGGGGAATAACTTGCTGGCTCTTCATTCGTTGAAACAGAAATACTCTGAAAAAGTAAACCTGATCTACATTGACCCACCATACAACACTGGTAATGATAGTTTTAGGTATAACGATAGTTTTAGCCATTCAACATGGTTGACTTTCATGAAGAACCGGTTAGAAGCTGCAAAACAGATGTTGCACCCTAATGGTTCCATTTGGATAACCATTGATGAAATCGAATGCCACTATCTAAAAGTTATTTGTGATCAAATTTTCGGAAGAGATTGTTTCGTGACATCGCTGGCATGGCGATCTGCTGACTCTTCAAATAATGATGCTAAACGGTTCTCTGTTGACCACAACACCATTCTTGTCTATTCAAAGAAACCAGGCTGGTTGACTTATCGTCTGGAGAGAACGGATGAAGACAATGGACACTATTCTAACCCAGACAATGATCCAAAGGGACCATGGTTTTCTGGAAATGTGTCTTCACCAAACCCGCGTGAAAACTTGAAGTATGACATTATCACTCCAAAAGGAAACAAAATCCCCCCGCCAAACAATGGTTGGCGATGGTCAAAAGAGAAGGTAGAGGAATTCATCAGAACAGGTGAAATCATCTTCCCTGATGAAACACGGATTCTCAAAAAAACTTATCTGGTCAACCAGAAAGGTAAAGCACCATCTAGCATTTGGGATGACTATGAAGTCACTGGTCACAATCGTCAGGCTAAGTATGAGTTGAAAAAACTATTCCCAGACATGGCCACTGCTGATCTGTTCAAAACACCAAAGCCTGAAAGATTGCTCAAGCGAGTGCTTGAAATCGGATCGCAAGAAGGTGATTTGGTCATGGACTTCTTCATGGGAGCTGGAACAACTTGTGCAGTAGCTATGAAAATGAACCGGAAATTCATTGGCATTGAGCAAATGGACTATATAGATGATGTTTCTATTGCTCGCCTTGTCAAAGTGATTGAAGGTGAGCAAGGCGGCATTTCAAAAGATGTTAAATGGGATGGTGGTGGTGAGTTCGTCTATTGCGAACTTGCTCAAGCCAATCAGATCTTTGTTGATGCCATTCACTCTGCCAAATCACCTGAAGAGCTTCTGACTATCTGGAGCACGATGCAAGACAAGGCATTTTTGTCTTATCGTGTAAATCCAAAGGCATTTGACGAATCTAAGAATGATTTTGTTGAATTGAGCTTTGCCGATCAGAAGAAATTCTTGATTGAGACTTTGGATAAGAACATGTTGTATGTTCCATTATCCGAAATTGATGATGCTACCTATGAAATTTCTGATGCCGATAAGGCAATGAACAAGAAGTTTTTTGCTTAAGGATTTGGAATGACCGATGTGAAAACACTGTCCCAAGTCCTTATTGAAGAACTTGGGAAAAGATCGATTGAAGGAACGAAGCTACCAGATTCCATTACTGGTAACTTGAATCCTGCTTTCCCTATGCGCCCCTATCAGGAACGAGCCTTTAAGTTTTTCAAGAACTACTGGGAAGAGGCTTTTGATGGCAAGCCTCGTCAGAATCACCAACTGCTCTTCCACATGGCAACAGGCAGTGGCAAAACCTTGATGATGGCTGGTTTGATTTCCTATCTCTATGAAAAGGGGTACAGGAATTTTCTGTTCTTCGTGAATAACAGCAACATCATTGAGAAGACCAGAGACAACTTCCTGAACTCTGTGTCCAAGAAATATCTGTTCGCTGAAACTATTAGTTTTGGCGACAAGCGGGTTGCCATACGTGAAGTTGAAAACTTCCAGAGTGTCAATCCCGATGACATAAACATTGTTTTCTCTACTATTCAAGGTCTGCACATGGCTTTGAATACACCCAAGGAAAATAGTCTTACCTATGATGACTTTGAAGACCAGAAAATCGTTCTGATTTCTGATGAGGCCCATCACATCAATGCTGACACCAAGAAGGGTAAAGAAGTTGACCAAGAAGAGCTTTTTGGAATTGTGTCTTGGGAAGGCACTGTCGAAAAAATCTTCCGTGCAAACACTGCTAACTTGCTTCTTGAATTCACTGCTACCGTTGATTTCAGTGATGACAATCTGAAGGCAAAGTATCTGCCAAAACTCCTGTTTGACTATCCTCTAAAGGAATTCAGAAAAGATGGATATTCCAAGGAAGTAAAGGTCTTGCAGGCTGACTTGCCAATCATTGATCGAGCATTGCAGGCCGTGCTTCTGAGCCAGTATCGGCGCAAAATCTTTGAGAAGAACAGGTTGCACATCAAGCCTGTCATTATGTTCAAGTCCAAAACTATTAAAGACAGCCAAGCATTCTTTGAAGACTTTGTTTTATGCATCAAAACTCTAAATGCAGAGACACTGCAAGCTATTAAAAATCGTAGCAGTGATGAAACGATTTTGAAGGTGTTTGCCTATCTGGAAAAGAACAATATCTCGTTGGAGAACCTGATCATTGAGTTGAAGGAAGATTTCTCTGAAGAGAAGCTTATTTCAGTTAATAGCAAAGAAGATTCTGTGGCAAAGCAGTTAGCAGTGAACTCATTAGAAACGAACGAATATCGTTCTGTCTTTGCAGTAGATAAGCTTAATGAGGGGTGGGATGTTCTTAACCTCTTTGACATAGTTCGTCTTTATGACACTCGCGATAGCAAGGGTGGGAAGATCGGAAAGACAACGATGAGCGAAGCACAGTTGATTGGTCGTGGTGCTCGTTACTGCCCTTTCCAGACTGCAGATGATGAACCGTTGTATCGCCGAAAGTTTGATTCTGATCTCGACCATGAAATGCGAATCTGTGAAGAGCTCTACTATCACAGTGCGTACAACCCAAAGTACATCCAAGAGCTAAATACCGCATTGCAAGAAATCGGTATGAAGGCAAAGGAAACCAAGGAAAGACAGATTCACTTGAAGGATTCCTTCAAGCAAACTGCTCTCTTCAAGGCTGGCCATGTCTTCTTAAATGACCGTGTGAAGTATTTGCGCGAAGATATCAACGGCCTAGAAAGTAGCATCATCAACAGGACACACCATGTGTCGTTGAGGACTGGTTATACTAGGAGTATTGTTGCCTTTGAAGCTCAAGATAACGATCGTGGTGCTAACAAAGAAAGCAAGGACTACTTGCTGAAGGATTTTGGGACTGCCGTTGTTAGGAAGGCTCTTCAGCGGATCGAGTTTTATGAGTTCTCCAGCCTAAAAAAATATCTGCCTAACCTGAGGTCGGTGACTGAATTCATCACATCAGATAGCTACCTTGGCAGGATAAAAATTGAGGTTACTGGGCTACCCGAACAGGTAGCAAACCTATCTCCGGATGAGAAGCTTGATGCTGCGATCCAGGTGCTCAGTGAAATCAGTGGTGTGATTGCCTCTGACAAGATTGAGTTCAAGGGTAGCAAGGAGTTCACACCGCGGATGATAAAGGAAGTATTCACTGACAAGACCTTGAACTTCATGATTGATGGTGGCGAAGATCAAGAGTTCGGCAAGTCCATGAACAATGTTACCGAAACGGCCTACCACTTGGATTTGACGACAAGGGCATGGTTTGTCTTTGATGATTGCTTTGGGACTTCTGAAGAAAAACTTCTGATTCAATACATTGATAAGAAGTACAAGGAGCTGTCCAAGGTTTATTCAGAAGCTTATCTGATTCGGAATGAAAAGCATTTCAAGATTTATGCCTTTGAAGATGGTCGTCCATTTGAACCGGACTTCATCCTGTATCTGATAGGTAAGGAAAAAACAAATACTATGCACTATCAGGTATTTGTTGAACCCAAGGGTACACATCTGCTGAAGGCTGATGAGTGGAAGGAAAAGTTCTTGGTGAGCATCAAGGAGCACTTCGAAATTGAGCAGTTATTCTCAAACAAGAAGTATGTTGTATGGGGGCTACCGTTCTACAATAGTAGAGAAAGAATGACTGAATTTGAAAAAGAATTTGAAACACTTATGGCATAAAGAAAAGCACCTTCGGGTGCTTTTTTGTATACGAAGCTGAAGATGCAGACAAATTCATGTTAAAGCGTTTCTTCATGCTGATGCCCTCATGTGGCTAAAAAAGACATAAATAACATCACGGTGTATTAATCAACGGGAGCAGGTCGCCCTTATAACCTTGGTTGCGAGATCTCCGTGACTGACTGAATCATCCTACTTCATCTATATTTAAATATTAACAATATAAAAATTTGCGTTTCAGTCCTATGAATAAAACATACCTACCATAGGTATGTTTTATTAGTCGGGCTGGGATTTATACTAACCATAGTTCTTTTAGCTGTAGCTTCATTTTTTCATGTCGGTCTTTAAGCTCTTCAATCCCCCAACATTCCGATTTACATACATCTTTTGTTAAATCAAATGAACTCTTACTATTTAATTTCTCATAAATGGTTTTTTTCTTAATAAAGTCATAGTGTTGCGCTTCTGAGTTTTTACTTCCGCTGATTAGGGTTAAATTGCCAATTTTATGTAACCAGTAAATATGTTCTTGTGGATTGAATCTCTGTATCCAATATTCATTAACTAAAGCCTGAGGTAATATATGCTCGATAGTAATTCGTCCAGTGTATGTTTTAATAACGCTTTCGTCTTGTTGCTCCATATCCAAGCGAAGAAGAATTGCTTTTATTAAATTCACTTGGTTAGGTCTGGGTTCATATAAGTCATCGTCGAGTGCCAAGGAAAATCCGACATTATCGGCATGTTGATTAATCTGATTGATTATTGAAGGGAAAGACATGTCATTATTTACAGCAACAAGTGTCGAATAGCAGACCATTTCTCTTTGGCTCTTAATTTGTTTTTTCAACCAGCCATGCATATAGACCTTTTCGAAACTAGTTATAAATTGTGAGAAATCCTCCATAGTAAAGTTGTCGGAACGAGCCATTCGATTCATGAATGCCATTATAGGTGGAATCCACTCGTCTACGCCAAGATTACTAAGTGATGCTATCTTTCTCCTTATTGAAGGATGTTCGAAATCATTTTCTAATATTTTTGTGTAATTTTTTGCAGAGTTCACTAACATTAAAGACATCGCAATAGCATCGCCAGCAAATTGCTCCTGTAAGTTTTCAATGAAAGATTCGAATCCTTTTTGCAAAACTCTGTCGCGATCTTTTTTCTCAGAAAGTTTATGGAGGGTAAGAAATTTATCAAGTTTTCTTACACCGACCATATCTTCAATTTGAGACCAGGCCGACTCGATTTGCTCTGATTTTTTATTATGTGCTGATGCTGATTCAAAAAGTGCATTTTTTAATAAGTCAGCATTGCTTAAAGGTAAGCCACGACTATTTAAAACGTTAAATAATCTAAATGAAGAAACAATATCATCAGTTTGAACAAATACAATATATACATTTTGGAGTATATATTTTGCTAACAATTTAAGATCATTAACAGATAACTGAGTTAAATAATTTCTTATGACTTCAGAGTTACTGATGAAAACTAAATCGGTGTCTGAAGGTTTTTCTGGTTTATAATCTTTTAAATCTTGCAGAATGTAATATTTATAAAGCTCGTACTCTTTTTTCCTTACGATTAATCTTGGCTCTTCAGTTTCCTCTGAGTAAACGTCAATTGGCAAGACCCTTTTCTGCAGATCATCCTTGATACCTTGTAATGGGATTATCTTTTTTAATTCAGAGACAATGATACTTAATGTTGTCAAACGTTGTTGACCATCAACAACCTCGAAATTATTTTGTCCTTTACTAATACAAATCATACTTCCTATGAAATATTCGCTTTCATCTGATTGGGAGCTTTTATAAATATCATCAATGAGTTGCTCCGCATTATCAACGCTCCAGCTATATGGGCGTTGATAGGATGGTATAATAAATCTTTTATTCTCTGTAAGGATATCTTGAACTTTACACTCTTTAGCTTCCATTTTTTCATCCAATCTGAATAATGATGATCATATTATCATGCTAATATATTTGAAAGGCAACTATATATACACTCATGTCATCGCGGTCACCTAAAAGCCATGACCAGCAAAAAATTGTGACATAATGCAAACAATTTATGGCTATTTTTTGCTCAAAACCAATAAATTTTTCAGCTCAGGCTGGTTTGTACAAAAAACATCTGCATTACTATTGCGATGTATAGAGAATGGGCGATGAGCAGAAAATATGATGGTAAGCAAGGAAAGTATGAAAAAATGGAACATTCAGTGTCTTCAGGCTCAGGGTGGCACTGCTTGGCCAAGAAAAGTTTCTAGGTATGTTGAGATGACTAAGATGATCAACTCAGGGATTCAGACAATGTGCTGTTTTACTTAGCAATATGACATATGTAAGGCCGCTCAACAATTGAGAAACGAAGGTACTCTGAATCCAGTTAACAGGCGTATGGATTTGCATTCGGGACTAGCGTAATAGTAGTAAATTTAACGCTACTGGTCGTTTTAACTCACAGTTGACTTTTTAAGGTAGGATTATATCAATGTAAAAAACTATCCTGCGCGCATAAATCTTGTTTTATAGCCATATGGATGTTGTAAGGGATGAATTGTTATCCACCTTTTACGGTTTGTTTTGAATTGAATTTGACTTGCGAATATTAGTACTGATTTAGGTATGTATAGTTAGTAAGACTGTATTAATGTTTGTTTATTGTTGATAAATTCGCGTCCGGGCTTCGCATTCACTTCCTAAACACCTCCTTCCTATGCCATTCAACAAACCCCTCCCTTGGATAAATCCCTTTAACCATCGGCAACGCAATCTGCTTCCCAGCAAAATCCCAGAACAACCGCCCAACAATCCCATTCCCATTCACCGCCTCGGACACGAGCAAACGCATATTCTCATCCAGCCCAATAGATCCTTTATCAAACGCCTTATGATGAATCGCACACAACGCCAGTCCGTTCGGGATCTCACACGGTCCGCCAAACTGCTTCCACTTGATATGCGCGGCTTCAAGTCCAACAGAGGCGTTATCATGCCGCATGTTGAATCCACAGATTGCGCACTCATAGTTATACGCACGCAGCACCTGCTGACGGAAAAACGGATCGCGAACCTTACGGATCTGCTGAATATCAAAGCCCATCTCATCCGCGAGCTCTTCCTGAATACTTTCTGGAAAGTGTGCTTCAAGGATCTGCTGCGCCAGCGAGCCGATCAGGTTTCTATTCTTACTCAGCAACGCAAAGTGTTCTTCATCAAACCCGCCTGCGACGTTATGTTCCACAAGTTCTTTAACAGGCGGTTGCTTACTGCCAGTGGTCGAACAGAACTCAGTATTCTGAAGATCCCAAAATCCGTCCCTCTTGAGCCGCCAGAAGGGCATATTTGGGTAATGTGCCTTCCGCTGTGGGCCAAAGCGTTCTAACAGGCAAAGCAGCTGCTCGTGGACCTCGGTTCCGTAATCAAACAGTCGCGCATGCCCTTGCTGATAGTTCGCCAGCACGTACAGAAGCAATAAAGGCTTATGCGGCGCACGCTGTTCGCCTTTGCGCCAGATGGTGATGTCGGCAATTGCCTGTTCGAGAGTTTTGCTGGAAGCCATCGCGTTACGGAAGAAGGTAAATAATTGCGATGATGCTCGCAAAACCCAGACCAATCAACCCACAATCAACAAAAACATGAGCTTACCCCACAGAACCCTATTTCCTGAATCACCCTCGCAAATTTCAAATTTACCCCACACCAAACCGCTGTATTTATATTCAGCCCTGTATAATGAACACCAGAAATTACGCCGTACGGCAAAAGGAAGTATCAAAGAAATTTAAACGAGGAATTCGCGATATGAAGGTGCTGCAACACCCCCATACCGCTAACCACTACCAACTACTGAGGAGTTGAAAATGGCTGCGACGAATTTTAAGCCAGAGTTTACTGTTTGCAAAACAGAATCAGATGCTTTCGCCGGCATGATTGAAAACCGCGAGCTGGTACGCAAAAACAGCGCCCGCCGTCTGCACGGCAACCAGACCAACGTGGCACCCGTCCATCCACGCGCGGAAACACCGCAGGACAGTGCCGCCTGCTGCGAACTCTATGCGCGCATAGACATGAAATACCTTCTTCTGGGTGGCGACTGGTTAACCCGTGCAGGCTTTATCAATGGTATGCCGGTAAAAATCCGCGCCATGAAAGACTGCATTGTGATTACTCCGCAGCATACAAGAGAATTATGGGGATGCCTGGAAGGTATGAGTGTGGTGAATATAAATAAACAGAAAGTCGTGCAGTGGTTAAAAACGTTTCCGGGGGCGCTGAATGATACGGGAGATATACCTATGGTGAAACGCGGAAATGGTTTTGCAAAATAATATATAAATTTCCACCTCAGTGATCCTGTAAAAGGATAAATCAATACGGGCATGAATGCGCATGTCCGTATTTTTTTTGTTTTTCACGTGAATTATCTATCACCGCTGGTGCACTCAATAAATCGGTTGTAACATTCTCCGCAAAGCGACAGGGAGGATTGCTATGCAGATTTGTAGGATGGATTACAACGATGTCTCAGCCGATGGACGAAGGCTGAAACTACACGTTTATGGCGTTGGGACGTTTCCCGTTTTTTCAGGGATAGACCCCGTAACCAATATCGCAGAGTGTGCCTTTATCAGGAATGCTGCATTACCTGTGGGTACGTACTGGATCGTTGATGCACCGGAAGGCAGTATTGCTAATCGGGTTGAGCGGTTTGTAAAAGACTTCAAGAACGGGACCGATCATTCTGAATGGTTCGGCTTGTTTAACGCTTCGACCATGGCTGATAACGTATTTGTGAATGGGGTCGACAGAGGCTCATTTCGACTTCATCCATTGAGGCCGAATGGTGAGGGAGAGTCGTGGGGATGCATAACGTTCTATAATATCCCTGATTTTCAACTGGTCAGACAATCTTTGCTTGCACGTAAGAAGATTCGTGTTCCTGGTGGTAAAGGGTTGATGGCATATGGACGTATTGATGTGACAGGAAGGGCTGATTATGCTTCATGCAAAGTTAAAAAATAATATCCTGATTGGTCTGGCATGCCTCATTGCTTCCTTCTTTATCGTCCTGTTTCCTCTGGGAGGCTTGCTCGATTACTTGTCTCAAGCCAGCAATGATTTTTTAAATCGTACCGGTCTGGGGTTTGCTGATGGTGAAGCAGACCCATCATTCCTGTGGGTGTTGTGTGGGATGATGGTCGTCGTTAACGCGCTACTGATGTATATCATCCGAAAGATATGCAGCCTGAAACGTGCTTGAGATATTTCATAGCTGCTTTCTAAAACAATTAAGCGGCTTCATGCCAATTCCACGCACTCCACCGCTAAACCTACTTTAACTAAACACCGGTACCCCCAACCCAACCTTCACCTCCCTCAACGTCGCCTGCGTCACCCCCTGCGCCCGTTCCGTGCCGCGCTTCAGCATCGTCATTAACTCGCCCTTGTCACGCATATACATCGCCCGCCGCTCCCGCATCGGCGCAATCAGCTCCTGCAAACACCCCTCCAGCTCGTTCTTACAAACCCGGTCACCCAGCCCGCCCGCCTGATAATGCGCCTTCATCGCCGCCACCTTCTCCTTGTCCGGATGAAACGCGTCGAGGTACGTAAACACCACGTTCCCCTCAATCTGCCCCGGGTCGCTCACCTTCAGGTGGTTCGGGTCGGTGTACATGGCGCTGACCGCACGGTGGATCGTCTCTTCGCTGGCCGACAGGTGCAGCGTGTTGCCCAGCGATTTCGACATCTTGGCGCTGCCGTCGATGCCGGGCAGGCGGCTGGTGTCGCTCAGCATCGCCTTGCAGTGGCGCAGCACCGGGGCGGGCAGCAGGCTGTTCATCTTGTGCACAATCTCGTTGGTCTGCTCAATCATCGGCAACTGGTCGTCGCCGACGGGCACGCACTCGGCCTTAAACGCGGTGATGTCCGCCGCCTGGCTGATGGGGTAGGCCATAAACCCGACCGGCAGCGAGCGGGCGAAGCCCTTCTGCGCAATCTCGTTTTTCACCGTCGGGTTACGCTCCACGCGGGCGACGGTGACGATGTTCATATACAGCATCGTCAGCTCGGCGAGGGCGGCCAGGGCGGACTGCAGGCAGATCGTGGTCAGGTTCGGGTCGATGCCGGCGGCGAGGTAGTCGGCCAGCACTTCGGGGATGTTGTCGCGGATCTTCTGCGGGTTGCTGCCGTTGTCGGTCAGCCCCTGAAGGTCAGCAATCAGCACAAATTGGTTGTGCGTCTGCTGGAGCGCGACGCGCTGGCGCAGCGATCCGACGAAGTGGCCGAGGTGCAGCGGGCCGGTTGGGCGGTCGCCGGTGAGGATGGTTGGTGTGTTCATAAAGACTCCTTAATGTGCAATTGCCGAAAGGGGTCTTAGAAAAGTGAAAGCCGCCTTTCGGCGGCTATCAGAAAATGGGGAAAACTACTCCGTGCCGCCTTAAGAAGGCAGCCACCAGCGGTTTACGGTGAGCACGGCGTGGTTTATGTTCATCTCTTTACCGTACCACGTCCGGCGCGAAAAACAAAAGGGCACGTCATGCTGCAATCTCTCAATCATCTGACCCTCGCGGTCAGCGACCTGCAAAAAAGCGTCACCTTCTGGCACGAGCTGCTGGGGCTGACGCTGCACGCCCGCTGGAATACCGGGGCCTATCTCACCTGCGGCGAACTGTGGGTCTGCCTGTCCTACGACGAGGCGCGCCAGTACGTGCCGCCGCAGGAGAGCGACTACACCCACTACGCGTTTACCGTGGCGGAAGAGGATTTTGAACCGCTCTCGCAAAGGCTTGAGCAGGCGGGCGTCACCGTCTGGAAGCAGAACAAAAGCGAGGGGGCGTCGTTCTATTTTCTCGACCCGGACGGGCACAAGCTGGAGCTGCACGTGGGCAGCCTCGCCGCGCGGCTGGCGGCGTGTCGCGAGAAGCCCTATGCGGGCATGGTATTTACTTCAGACGGGGCTTGAGGCGCGCACCTTCAGCCTGCCCGCCAGCGTCACGTGCGTGGCGGCATCTTCCTGATTGCACAGGTACTCCACCGCCAGCCGTCCCAGCTCGCTGTAGGGCAGCTGGATACTGGTCAGCGGTGGGGTTAGCTGTTCGGAAATCTTCTGGTCGTCGTAGCCCGCCAGCAGCATGTCCTGCGGGATACGCACGCCATTCACCGCCAGCGCCTGGTAGCAGCCAATCGCCAGCCAGTCGCTGGCACAGAAAATGGCGTCCGGGCGTTCGGTCAGTTCCAGCAGGGACGTGGTGGCGGTAAAGGACTCGCTGAACTGCCAGTTGGTCTGGCGCACCAGGCTCTCGTCACACGTTAAACCGGCCTGCTTCAATGCCGCCTGGTAGCCCGCCAGACGCTGGCGCGAGGCCTCCATCCAGCTCTCGCCGGTGATGTGGGCGATACGGCTGGCGCCGCAGGCGATGAGGTGTTTAGTCACCTGGAAGGCGTTGGCGTAGTCGTCCGGGATAAACGACGGCATCAGCGGCGAGCCAGGGTCGCGCTGGTTGAGCAGCACCAGCGGGATGCGGGTACAGTCCTGAAATGGCGTCATATCGACGACGTTCGTGACCGGAGAGGCAAGAATAATCCCGATGCAGTTGCGCTTGTCCAGCTGGCGGATGATGTTCAGGGCCAGCTCCACGTCGTCGCCGTAGTCGTAGACGGTGAGCAACGTTTCGTTGCGCCACGCCGCTTCCCGCGCCTGGCTGATGGCGTCGATAAACGGGTCGAAGCTCTGCAACGAGCTGACCAGCAGGGCGATCTCCTCCTGGTTGCGCGGAGCGTGAATGGCAGGAAGACGGTCGTAGCCGAGCTCGGTAGCGACGTTGATCACCCGCTGGCGGGTGTCGTCGCTGAGCTTGATGTTGCGGGACTGGTTAAGCACCAGCGATACCGTCGCCTGCGACACGCCCGCCGCCCGCGCAATATCGTTCATCGTCACTTTCGTTTTTCGCTTCATCCGTCCTCTCCCTTTCGCGAATTCGCATCATACCCTAACCGCACGCTTTAGCGCCGCCGATCACGTTTCTCATTCATCGAAGCGTGAACTTTGTGAGAGGCGTCGCTTTTCTTTGCACCGCGATTTGCGCATTTATCCCGCAGCTAATATTTATTAGCTAAACATTATCAGCAAGAGGATGCGTAATGAAAGAGCAGTGGAGTAAAGAACAGGCACAGGCGTGGTATCAGCAAAAAGGCTGGCTGTGCGGGTTCAACTATCTGCCGTCGACAGCGGTGAACTGGACCGATATCTGGCAGGAAGAGACCTTCGATCCCGCCACTATCGACCGCGAGCTGGGCTGGGCGGCGGACGCGGGCTATAACACCCTGCGCATCAACCTGCCGTTTATCGTCTGGGAGCACGACCGTGACGGGCTGATGGCGCGCATCGACCGCTTTTTGACGATTGCCGACGACAACGGGTTCAGCACCATGCTGACCCTAATGGACGACTGCGGTTTCTCCGGCGACGAGCCGTACCTCGGCCCGCAAAAGCCGCCCGTACCGGGCAAACACAACAGCCAGGCGGCGGCGAGCCCGGGGCGCGACAAGGTGTGCGATCGAGACTGCTGGCCACAGATTGAGCGCTATATCCGCGACGTTGTGCGCCAGTTCCGCGAGGATAAGCGCGTGTTGCTCTGGGATCTGTATAACGAGCCGGGCAACCGCGGCATATTCGCGACAGGCACGGAAGAGGTGCTGTACGACGAGAAGCTGGAGACCTGCGCGCACGAGTTGATGAAGCTGGCGTTCCGCTGGGTGCGTGAGGAAGACCCGACCCAGCCGCTTACCGTCTGCGCCTGGCGTCTGCCGGCGGAAGAGGAGGGCGAGACGTTTTATCAGCACCCGCTGGACCAGACCGCGCTGGAATTGTCGGACGTGGTGAGCTATCACGCCTACACCAATACCGGACGCATGACGGCGATTATCCAGCAACTTCAGGCGCTGGGCCGCCCAATCTTCTGCACCGAATGGCTGGCGCGTCACGTGGGCGGCACCATCGAAGAGCAGCTCCCGCTGATGTACATGGCGAAGGTTGCGCCGTATCAGTGGGGGCTGGTGCGCGGTAAAACCCAGACCTGGCTGCCGTGGCCGGTGGTGATGAAGGAGTCCACGGACTACTGCCGCCTGTGGTTCCACGACGTGTTTGAGGAGAACGGTATCCCGTTTTCACGCGCTGAAATCGCGCTGATGAAGAAGCTGCGCAATATCGCCCCGGATCCGCAGGGCTAATAATAACGACCCGGCGCGCTGTCGCCGGGCAACCAGGTACGCACTATGGCAATGACAATGAAAATACCGTCTCGCGAGTTATGGTCCTACTTTGGCTATGGTTTAGGTCAGTGTTTTAGCTTTGGTTTAGTGGGTTCGTTTATAAACTATTTTTACACCGACGTGCTGGGGATCTCGGCGCTGGCGGCAAGTACCATCTTCCTGATTGCCCGCGCGTGGGACGCGGTTCACGATCCGCTGTTTGCCAGCATTATGGACACCATTAACAGCCGGTTTGGCAAGTTTCGCCACTTTTTACTGATTGCGCCGCTGCTGATTACCGGCGTCACCCTGCTGGCGTTCTATAAAATCGAAGCAGACATGACCACCAAAATCCTCTACGCCGGGGTAACGTATATCCTGTGGGGGACGCTGTACGCCATCTCCGATATCCCGTTCTGGTCGATGTCGTCGGTGATGACCAACGACTCCGGCCAGCGCACCCGCGCGGTAACGGCGGCGATGCTCGGGGTAAACGCCGGGATTGCCTGCGCCAACATCTTCTTCCCGAAGCTGGCGGCGTTCTTTGCCCAGTACAGCAACGATAAAGGCTACTTTATGGCGGCGCTGGTGATGATGCTGGTGGGGCTGCCGCTGATGCTCAACGGCTTTATGCAGATCAAAGAGCGCGTCCCGCCCAGCCCGGAAAAGGTGACGATGCGCGATACCTTCCACAACCTGCGCCAGAACAAGCCGCTGTTTATCGTCCTGCTGTCGTTCTTTTTCTGCGTGTTCCATAACGTGGCGGGCGGACTCTATATCTACTTCTTTATCAACAACATGGGCGACGGCAGCCTGCAAATGGCAATTGGCGTGATGGGGATAGTGGCGGCGGTGCTGTGCCTGGTCGCCCCGCTGCTGACGCGCCGGATGCAGAAGCGGAAGCTGTTTATGATCCTCTGCGGGCTGGACGTGGCGGTGCGCGTGGTGATGTGGTTCACGGGCTATCAGCACACGGCGCTGCTGTTTATCCTGCTCGGCCTGAGCACGCTGTTCGTGATGATGACCAACATCCTCACCTCGTCGATGATTGCCGACACCATCGAGTACGCGGAATACCACACCCACAAGCGCTGTGCAGCGATCACTTTCTCCGGGCAGACCTTTACCGGCAAGATGTCGGTGGCGGTGGGCGGCGGGTTAATTGGCGTGTTTCTGACGATGATCAACTATGTGCCGCAGGCGCAGTCACAGAGCGACAGCGTGCTGTCGGGGCTGTTCTTCGGCATTTGTTTGTTGCCGGCGATTGGGTCGCTGATCCGCATGGGCTTTATGTCGCGCTTTACCTTTACCGAGGAGAAGCATGCGGAGATTTGTCGGCTGCTGGCGGAGCGCAGGTTGAGTAGGGAAGGGGCGCGGGGTAGCGAAGAGCGTAGCGTTCGTCCTGTGCCGGTAAATTAGCGCTGCCAGACACCTGCCGGGCAGGTGTCTGGCCTCTGACATTACGATGCGTGCGGCGGTTTAATCTCCTTGAGGAGATCCAGAATGCCGTTACTGCCTGTCGATTTTACTTTTTGATAAAATACAGGGTCGGAAATCGGTGAATCCCATTGATGGATCTGCTCTTTTTTGAATGGAATACATTTCATGGCTGTGCGCTTCAGCGCTTTACTGCGGAGATCGTAAGCTTCGAAATCATCCGCCGTTGTTTTCAGGCTTGCCGCTCTCGCGGCGTTAATCTGGCCAGGGCATATGAGCTGTATATTACCCAGTGCAAAGATATTTACCCCAGTGATAAAAAATCGTGACGGGATTTCTTTATAGTAACGGGTGTTCCACGTTGCTCCGTCAAACATGGCGTGGGGATGCGTCTGCGTCTCGATGTAATACTGGTGAGTCCGCCAGTCACTGATGCCAGAAAGATTGAGGGTCATGTTGATAAGCAAGTTCGGCGTGGGTCTAAAGAAAATCGTCATCAGGAACACCAGGGCCGGAATGACAATCACTATTGTCGTTATCATCTGGATGATGTTTTTCTGTTCACTTACGAGGATCATCCCCGGGAAAATGCCGACCACGGCCAGGACCACCGACAGCCCGGTAAAAATGGCTAACTGTGCGAGCATGCTCGTTTCACTGTTAAAATCAAGCTGGCTGGTCACGAACAGAAGCGGGAGGACCTGAACGCACGCAGGAATGAGCAATAGAGCAGGTAACCCGAACTTAATCGGCCATGTTTCGAGGTACTTCTTTTCCAGCGTATTATCAATTTCAACATACGCACGGGTGAAAATCTGCCATCTCGACATACTCCAGGTTGTCAACAGAAGCAAACCGATCGCCGTTACTGTAACGGCAAGTCCATTCCAGTTGCGAAAATAATAAAGACTCATGCTGGAGATAAACACGATGCAAATCATGATGCTGTTTACCAGACTCACATTTGCGAGACGTGAGGGTAAGCCTTCATAATGCTTAAGCGATTGTTCATTCGATAAGTAGATTAAATACAGTAAGAAAGACGAAATAAATATAACGATACTGAAGCCGAACAGGGAAAGCAGAGTGAAACCAAATATGATGCCGATGGCGCTCGTCACGCTCAGCGCATCATAAAGAATATCCAGCCGGTCAATGTTAGCGAGATAGAACCATATAACGCTAAAGGTACACCCTGTCACGAAGGTGGACGAGGTTATAATGGCAATGAAAAATTTACGGTTAATGATTTTTAAAAAATCGGCCTTCATCCTGACGCCCCCTTTTGTAAAGGGGCATCATAAGACGTGATAAGCCTTAATTTCCAGCCCCCAAAATGTGTGATAAATATTGAGGGCGGTTCCCTTCCTGCGCCGCACAGAACGGTGACGAACGCTTAACCGGTAGACTCACCCACAAGCTCGATCCGGTTTCCGTCCGGATCGGCAATCACGGCTTCATAAAACCCGTCTCCCGTCATACGCGGGGCGCTGAGCAACGTACCGCCCGAGCGAGCCTGCTCCGCCATGCTGTCTACCTTTGCTTTACTGCCAACATCAATGGCGATATGCGCCCAGCCGATAAACTCTGGGTAAGCGGGAGCGTCGGGCATGTCGGGGACGGTCATCAGCTCAATGGTCGGCCCGTTGTCCAGCGTAATGAAATGCGAGGCAAATCCCTGGCGGTTTTTACTGAGGTAGCGCTCGTTGCTCCGCCCGCCAAAAATCGTTTCCCAGAACCTGACCTGGGCGTCCAGGCTGCGCGTCCAAAGCGCGACGTGTGCAATATTCATCATAACCCTCGTTGTTTGTCCTGCGCGGTTGTGCAACATTATGCGTACTGATACGCGATTAGGTTTATTTAAAGGATGCTTCATGCTCGATTATGCTGCTTTTCCGGATCAACGACAAGCTCGGATCCGTCAGATCCTGACCGATAGTGGAAGAGTGGTTTGCGCAGAGCTGGCGATCCAGATGGGGGTTTCAGAGCACACCATACGCCGTGATTTACATGAGCTGAGCAAAGAGGGCATCTGTAAAAAGGTCTACGGCGGGGCGGTGCTTCAGCTGCCGGAGACGGGAAGCTTTGTCAGCCGCGAGCGGACGAACAGTGCAACAAAAGACACAATCGCGCAGAAAGCGGCAACGCTCGTTAGCGCTGGCGGCTGCATTTTTATCGATACCGGCACGACGAATCTGGCGCTGGCGAAAGCGTTGCCTGCGGAGTTAAGCATCACGGTGGTGACCAATTCGCCGGTCATTGCGGCGGCGCTGCTGCACCATCCGCTGTGCGAGGTGATTATGATCGGCGGACAGATCCAGCGGGCATCCGGCGGGGCGATTGGCGCGACGGCGGTGAGCCAGATCCAGGGGATTATCTTCGATCAGGCGTTTATCGGCGGCTGCGCGATGGATCCTGAGACGGGGCTGACCGGCTTTGATTATGCCGACTGCGAGTTCAAAAAAACGGTCATTGCCCAGAGTAGCGAGACCATTGTCGCGCTGACCCCGGAGAAGCTCCCCGGCGTGGCGCGCTACGTGGTGGCAAAGAGCCGCGACGTTGACGTGCTGGTGGTGGATGAGACTATGGAGAGGGACCTTATCGATACCTTTGCCGCACTGGATGTTCGCATTGTGCGCGCGTGAGGACTTTGACAGGTAAAACAGGCTACACTCTGATTTTGAGCGCGACAAGCTGAGGACATAACGATGCACTACACACTGAAAAGCAGTGACGATAAAGAAAAAGCGGAAGGAACAAGCGGCGCGGGCGCTCTACAGCAAAAACTGCTGGAATCCCGTTCGATTGTCATCTCCGGCGAGATCAACCAGGAGCTGGCCCAGAAAGTCATCACTCAGATGATCCTGCTGCAAAGCGTCAGCAACGATCCGATCAAGCTGTACATCAACAGCCAGGGCGGCCACGTGGAAGCGGGCGACACCATCCACGACTTCATTAAGTTTATCCGACCGGAAGTGCACGTCATTGGCACCGGCTGGGTGGCAAGCGCCGGGATCACCATCTTCCTGGCGGCGAAAAAAGAGCACCGCTACTCGCTGCCGAATACCCGCTTTATGATCCACCAGCCGCTGGGCGGCGTGCGCGGTCAGGCAACGGATATCGAAATCGAAGCGCGCGAGATTATCCGCATGCTGGAACGCGTGAACAAACTGATTGCTGACGCCACCGGCCAGCCGCTGGAGAAAGTGAAGAAGGACACCGACCGTAACTTCTGGATGTCACCGGCGGAAGCGCTGGACTACGGCATCGTGGGCAAACTGATCACCCATTATGACGAGCTGAACCTGGATTAAGTTTTAGCCCGCGCGTGCGTCGGGTGACGGCTTTGCCTTACCCGACCTACGCGCGCTCGATTGACCCATGACAAGTTCCCCCCTGGCTGTCTCTTCTATAATCGCGCCTGTCTCCCCTCTCACTGGTGCTAACCATGGCGTATCAACTGAACCTCGACTGGCCGGAATTTCTTGAGAAATACTGGCAAAAACAACCCGTTGTGCTGAAAAATGCCTTCCCGAATTTTGTCGACCCCATTACCCCTGATGAACTGGCGGGTCTGGCGATGGAGCCGGAAGTCGACAGCCGCCTGGTAAGCCATGCTAACGGCAAGTGGCAGGCGAGCAATGGCCCGTTTGAGCATTTCGATAACCTCGGTGAAACCGGCTGGTCTCTGCTGGCGCAGGCGGTGAACCACTGGCATATGCCCGCCGCAGAGCTGGTGCGTCCGTTCCGCGTCCTGCCGGACTGGCGTCTCGATGACCTGATGATCTCCTTCTCCGTCCCGGGCGGCGGCGTTGGGCCGCATATCGATCAGTACGATGTGTTTATTATTCAGGGGATGGGTAGCCGTCGCTGGCGCGTGGGTGACAAGCTGCCGATGCGTCAGTTCTGTCCGCATCCGGCCCTGCTGCACGTCGATCCGTTTGAGCCAATCATTGACGAAGATCTGGCCCCGGGCGATATCCTCTATATTCCGCCTGGATTCCCGCATGACGGCTTCACCCATGAAACCGCGCTCAACTACTCTGTCGGTTTCCGCGGGCCGAACGGTCGCGATCTGATCAGCAGCTTTGCCGATTACGCGCTGGAAAACGATCTGGGTGGCGAGCACTACAGCGATCCGGATCTGACCTGCCGCGAACACCCGGGCCGCGTGGAGCAGTACGAGCTCGATCGCATTCGCCAGATGATGATCGACATGATTAGCAAGCCGGATGATTTTACAAAATGGTTCGGCAGCTTCGTCTCCACGCCGCGTCACGAGCTGGATATTGCCGCCGCCGAGCCGCCGTATTCCGCAGACGAGGTGCTCGACGCGCTGCAAGGGGGCGAAACGCTATCACGCTTGAGCGGGCTGCGCGTGCTGAACGTCAACGGCAGCTTCTTTATCAACAGCGAACAGCTGGAGACGGCGGATGTGAACGGGGCGGACGCGCTGTCCCGCTACACCCAGCTCGGCCAGGCCGAACTGGGCGATGCGCTGAATAATCCGGCGTTTGTGGAAGAGCTGACCGGATTAATTAACCAGGGATACTGGTACTTCGACGAGTAACAGACTGCGGCGTTTAGTCAGACTAAACGCCGCTACGTTCAAACCAGCATATTACAGGCCTTCCAGTAGTTCAGAAGCCGCTCATCGTCGCGCTCTTTTTCCGCTTTAATTTTCATCGCCTGGGCGAGATTTTCTCGCGATACCTCATGGCCTTTTTGCACGATGTCTAAGACCGCTTCACCAAGAGCCAGCGAAATTTCTGTCCGATTGTTGCGAATCGTCATAAATACCTCCTCGTTGGTTGCGATACTTTAATTATGAACGGGAAATAATCAGTCGCTAATAATTAATCTTATTCTTATTTTTTCAATTCGGCGCTAAATAGACATAATATTCGGTTCTGTCAATGATGTTTCAAAATGCTAATACGCATTTCAGGTCCGAATTTATGCGCTACAGTTAATTTCGTGCAACAGGCAAATAACCGAAACAGGAGAATGAATATGGTAGATAAAAGCGCAATTAAGGATCACACTCAGGTTGTCGCCAGCTGCGGAACGCATGTCGGGGTTGTAGACCATCTTGATGGTGAGCGTATCAAGCTTGCGAAGAGCGACCCGGAATCAGGCGGCAAGCACCACTTTATTCCTCTCGGCTGGGTCGATAAGGTCGAAGATAATAAAGTTGTCCTGACCAAAAACCATAAAGAGGTTTTTGCTGAGTGGCAGGAAGCATAAATATATTTCTCGTAAAGAAATATACGCCTTCGCTCCGGCTTCGTCCGGAGCGTAATAGTGTCTGCGCCCGGTGATTGCTGCCATGGCAAATGAATGGTACTGTTTTGCCTGTCCTTTCCCCGATGCAGGCTCCGAATTATGCTCCAGAGTGAAAATACATCAGCGAAGCGCATATTTTTTGTTGAGGATTTTCAAATATTCGGCGAGCGCTACGGCATCGACTACCGTTTCCCGCAGCTAAAAGATGAGCAGGTCAGCGGCAGCCCCGTGTTGCAGGGGAATGTTGAAGAGATGACGCTCTCGTCCGGCATTTCACTGACCCATTCCGACGTACGTGTATTACAGCCCTATGAAACCACCTCTCGCCACAGCAGCCCGCTTTATATGCTGGTGGTGCTGGAAGGGTGCGTGACGCTCACGCTCAATGGTATCGATTATCCCGTCCGCCCGGGCATGGCGTTCAGCTCGCGTCTGAGTGAAGATCAGGTGATGAGCGCGCGTCACGATGCTGACAGCACGCTGAAAACGCTCTCGTTTGGCGTGTACCCGCACGATGCCGGACGTGAAGCCCTGCTTGAGTCGCTGCTGCTGGAATGGCAAAGCCTGAATACCCCCGCGTTTGTCTGGCACGTTCCCGAGTTTGTGATGTCAGGCATTCAGCATGCACAGCGGCAGGGGGGAAGCGTGCTCTCGCGTAAGCTGTTGCTGGAGGGGCTCATGTACCAGCTGCTCGGCCACGGCCTGAACCAGTGCCAGCTGCCCTGCCCGAGCCGCCCTGAGCATGCGCGTCTGGAACGCGTCCGGTGCCTGCTGGAACAGTCTCCTGAACGTGACCATACACTCGCGCAGCTGGCAGCCCTTGCTGCCATGAGCCCAAGCAGCCTGCGCAGCAAGTTCCGTCAACGCTACGGCTGCACACTCTTCGATTATCTCCGCGACTGTCGCCTTGCGCTGGCGCGTCGCTATCTGCTGGAAGGCCACAGCGTACAGCAGGCGGCGTGGATGTGCGGGTATCAGCATGCCACCAACTTCGCCACCGCGTTTCGTCGTCATTACGGGATTTCACCGGGTGACGTGCGCAAATTCCGCTAACGTAATTTTGTCCATCGCGCGAACGTATCCCGTGCGGTTTAGCATCGCGCATACATAACCTGGCGGCGCGCATAGCTGTTTGCACCCTCAAAAAGGTAATAATTCTTATTAACAATAAGAAATATCTCTGGAGAGGGTTATGTTTGCTAAATCGCGTCTGGCACTGCTGGTGGGATGGGTTACCGGTAGCGTCGCTTTTCCTTTACTGGCGCAGGATGCCCAAAAAACTGACACCGTGGTGGTGACCTCGCAGATGCAGTCTGCGGCCACCAAGCTTGAAACGCCGGATATTGAAACCCCGCAATCGGTCTCTATCGTCACCCGCGAGCAGTTCGAAGAGCAGGGCGCAACCAGCGTGCGTCAGGCCGTGAGCTACACGCCGGGGGTCTACAGCAACCAGATTGGGGCATCAAACCGCTTCGACTACATGGTGCTGCGCGGCTTCTCGGACGGCAGCCTGGACAACGTCTACCTCGACGGCCTGAAGATGATGGGCGACACCAATTCCCACAGCTCGCTGGTGGTTGATCCGTGGTTCCTGGACAGTATCGAAGTCGTGCGCGGCCCGGCCTCCGTGTTGTACGGTCGCTCATCGCCGGGCGGCATCGTGGCGCTCACCTCCCGTAAGCCATCGTTCGATCCGGGCGGGGAGATCAAGCTCTTCGCCGGTAACAATAACCAGCGCGGGGCGATGTTCGACGTGACCGGCCCGGTTGATGATAACGACCGCGTGGCGGTGCGCCTCAGCGGGATGACCCGCTATGCCGATTCCCAGTTCGATCCGCTCAAAGAAGAGCGTTACGCGCTGATGCCGAGCCTGACCTGGCGTATCACCGATAATACCCGTCTGGATCTGATGGCCTACCTGCACCGCGATCCGGAAGGCGGCAGCCACTCCGGCCTGCCGTATGAGGGCACCGTCGTGCCGCACAGCGGTAAGAAAATCTCCAACACCTTTTTTGAAGGTGAAGACGATTACGACAAGTACGATCGTCGGGAAAACATGGTCGGTTATAACATCGAGCACCTGTTTGACAGCGGCTGGGCCGTGCGTCAGAAGCTGCGCTACCTGCACACCAAAGTCGAGCTGAACCAGGTGTATGCCGCAGGCTGGCTGAACGACACCGAGCTGAACCGCGGCTATTCCGGCTCCGACGAGAAGATGAACGCCATCACCCTGGATAACCAGGTCGACGGCAGCTTCGATACCGGCGAGGTGAACCACCGCGTGCTGATCGGCATGGACTACCAGGACCGCACCAACAACGTCACCGGCTACTACGGCGGCTTCCCGCCGATTGACGCTTTCCATCCTGCTTATGGCGCGAAGCCGGACTACATCACCCAGTACAGCAGGGAAAAGCATAAGCTGCGCCAGACCGGCTACTACCTGCAGGATCAGATGTCCATTGACCGCTGGCGCCTCACGCTGGGTGGGCGTTACGACCAGGTAAGCGTGTCGAACGTCGACAACTTCAACCATACCCGCAGCGATCTGGATAAAAACAACTTCAGCAGCCGCGCGGCGCTGCTGTATCTGTTTGATAACGGTGTCGCGCCGTACGTCAGTTACTCCACCGCCTTTACGCCGACCAGCTTTGCCGACGAGCAGGGGAATATCCTGGATCCGATGAAGGGCAAGCAGTGGGAAGCGGGCGTGAAGTATGAGCCGGAGGGGATGAACAGCCAGTTCAGCGCCTCGGTGTTCCGCATCAACCAGAAGAACATTGCCACTAAAGAGGAGCCGACCGATCCGTACCGTTCCATCGGTGAAATCGAATCCGAAGGCGTTGAGCTGGAGGCGATTGGACAGCTGACCGACAGCCTGCGCATGCAGGCGGCCTATACCTATACGGATATTCGCTACAAGAAGAGCAGCCCGGAAGAGGAGGGCAAGCGCGCCGTCTATGCCCCGCGTAACATGGCCAGCGCCTGGCTGAGCTACGACGTCAAAAGCGGCCCGCTGGACGGCCTGACCGTCGGCTCCGGCGTGCGCTATGTCAACGGGATCGCCAGCGATCGTCAGAACACCCATACGCTACCGTCATACACCCTGGTGGATATGGTCGTGGGGTATGACCTGTCGAAAGTGGGGCTCACGGGCGTGAGCGCGCAGTTGAACGTCAATAACCTGACGGACAAAAGCTACGTTGCGGCGTGTAACTCGCTCTCTTACTGCTACTTCGGTGCAGAGCGCAGCATTGTCGGCAGCGTTTCGTGGACGTTCTGAGTCGTTAGCCAATGCCCGGTGGCGCTGCGCTTACCGGGCCTACGGGATCGGTTTTCACCCTCTCCCTGTGGGAGAGGGCCGGGGTGAGGACAACAGGCCGCACTACCCCTCCATCGCAATCACAATCGCCTCACCCATCTTTTTCAACGCCTCGCGATGTTTATCCGTCGGCGGCAGCGCCACGTTGATCCGCAGACAGTTGCGGTACTTACCGGAGGCGGAAAACAGCGACCCCGCCGCAGCCTGGATTTTGAGACGGCACAGCTGCTTGCTGACGCACACCATGTCGACCGTCTCCGGCAGCTCGACCCACAGCAGGAAGCTGCCCTGCGGGCGGGTAACGCATATTTCTGCCGGAAAATACTGCCGCACCCAGCAGGTGTAGGTCTCCATATTCTGCTGATAAATCTGGCGCATGCGCCGCACGTGGCGATGGTAATGACCGTCGCGAATAAACGCCGCCACCGCCATCTGCGTGCCCGGCACGTTAAACCCGCCCGCGGCGTATTTCATGTGCATCACCCGGTCGTAATAGCGCCCCGGCACAATCCAGCCGACGCGCAGCCCGGGCGCCACGGTTTTGGTAAAGGAGCTGCAGAGGATCACGCGGCCATCAATGTCCATCGAGTGAATGGTGCGCGGGCGCGGGTACTCTGCGGCCAGCTCGCCGTAGATATCATCCTCCACAATCACAATATCGTGCCGCTGGGCGAGCGCCAGCACCTGCTTTTTACGCGCTTCCGGCATGATAAACCCGAGCGGGTTATTGCAGTTGGGGACCAGGATCACCGCTTTGATCGGCCACTGCTCCAGCGCCAGCTCTAACGCCTCGATGCTGATCCCGGTCTCGGGATCGGTAGGTATTTCAATCGCCTTGATGTCGAAGCCGCGCAGCATCTGCATGGTGCCATGAAACGACGGCGACTCGACCGCCACGATGTCCCCCGGCTTGCACACCGAGAGCAGGGCGATCGACAGCGCGCCGTGGCAGCCGTTGGTGATCACAATCTCGTTTGCCGCCACGGTGGAGCCGCCGTCCAGCATCAGGCGGGCGATCTGCTCGCGCAGCTCCAGACGACCATCGAGCACGTCATAGCTCAGCATTTCGCTAGGGTTATGCTGCGCAATGCGGCTCATCTCGCGCCACAGCGGCTTCAGGCTCGGCTGGTTGATGTCCGGCGAGCCGCCGCCAAAGGAGATCATCTCTTTGTCGGCGCGGGCGTCCAGCAGCATCATCACCTCATCCCACTGGGTGACGTCCACGGGGCGCTGCACCGGGCGCGTCATCGCCGGTACGGGCGGTTGCGCTTTGCGTTTCGAGACAAAATAGCCGGAGCGCGGCTGGGGCGTGATCAGCTGGAGATTTTCGAGGATCTGGTAGGCCTGCTGTATGGTGCTGATACTCACGCCGTGTTCCTGGCTCAGCGTGCGTACCGACGGCAGACGTTCGCCGCTGCGATACAGCCCTTGTTCGATACGTTCCGCCAGTAGGTTGGCCAGATGTTGATAGCGCGTCATGCTGTATCCTTTGTTTTCACCATACAGATTAATAAACCAGTACAGATTGGTGGGTAAAACGCCATGCAGATACCGTTTTAGCGGATCTGTATGGTAAACAAAAGCAGTTTTTGAATCTGTATTGTACTGGCCGTTTTCCATGATGATAACCCCACTGGCACAGCGAGGAGAGCATCATGGAATTCTACGAGAATCGTTCAAAACGTCCGTTTATCGCGTTTGTCTGGGTAGCGAAAACGCTGCGTAACTGGTATCGCATCAACCGTACCCGCCGCATTCTGAGCCAGATGAGCGACGAGCAGCTCAAGGACGTTGGGTTATCGCGATATGATGTGTAAGCATTGGGTTGCCCGGTGGCGCTACGCTTACCGGGCCTACAGGAGACCGTAGGCCGGGTAAGGCGCAGCCGCCACCCGGCGGTTTTCAACTCAACAGCGCAAGCGTCTGCCGTTTCGGCCTTTCCAGCAGCTCAACCGCCTCCTGATATGACCGCACGTTGTTATAGCCCATCACCAGCCCGTAGCGTTTGCCCGACCCGCGATACCACTCCGACAGCGCATTAACCTGTAGTTGCTGTTCCTGCCAGCAGCGGGCGATCTCCCGGTCAGCGCTTCCCTTTGCGAGGAACGCGACAATATGCATTCCACCGTCGTTTTGCTCGGTGAAGAACAGATCACCATAGACCTCACCCAGGGCGGCAATCATCCAGTCGCGGCGGATCTGATACAGGGCGCGCATCTTTTTCAGATGACGAAAAAAATGCCCTTCGTTGAGAAATGCGGTGAGGATTTTTTGCGTCAGCACCGGCTGGCCGCTGGTGGTAATGTCCGCGCAGTCGGTAAAGGCCCCGACGGTGCTGGCGGGCATCACCACGTAGCCCATGCGCAGTGAAGGCATGATGGTTTTGCTGAAGGTGCCCATAAAAATCACCCTGTCATGCTGGTCGAGGCTTTTCATCGACGGCAGCACTTTGCGGGTGTAGTGAAATTCCCCGTCATAATCGTCTTCGATAATCCACGCCTCGTTTTGTGACGCCCAGTCGAGCAGCTGCTGCTTGCGCGGCAGTGAGAGCGTCACCGCCAGCGGACTCTGATGCGACGGGGTCACGATGGCAAAACGCGCGTCGCGATGATGACGGAGCAGGTAGTCCGTATCGATGCCGCAGCGATCAACCGGTACGGTGTGCAGGCGGGGCACGATCCGCTTGAGCAACTGCTGGCCCATAAAATAGCCCGGATCCTCAAACACCACCTTGTCGCAGCGGCTGGCAAGCGTGTCAAGGATCAGGCGCAGGCTGCTGCTGTAGCCGCTGGTAATCAGTACCTGTTCGGCGGTGCAGAATAACCCGCGCGAGATATTGAGATAGCGGGCAATCGCCTCGCGCAGCGGATACCAGCCCAGCACCGGCGGGTTGAGCATTTCATCCTGACGCATGGCGCGCGTCGCCTGGCCCGCCAGCAGCAGCCATTTTTTATAGGGGAAGCTGTCGAGCGCCGGAATGCCGGGGCGCAGAAAACCGGCCCGTTCGCGCTGGCTAATCAACGACGCCGGCAGCGTGCCGGTCGCTTGTTCTGTGGGGGCGTGTTGCGCGGGCAGCAGAAGATCCGGGTTCACCCGCGTCCCGCGCGCGCCCTGGCTTACCAGATACCCTTCGCCCGTCAGAATGGCATACGCCGTCTCGACGGTTTTACGCGCCACCTTCAGCTCTTCGGCCAGCACGCGGATGGCAGGCACTTTATCGCCCGGCTTCAGCACGCCGCGCGTGATGTTGTCGCGATAGCGGGAATAAATCTCATGATAGCCCGGCTTCATGTCCTACCTCATTTCACGCTTTTTGTGTCTTTTTACTATGTCATTAACGGCGTAGATTTGCCTTATCGCATGAAAAAAACGGCACAAAAAGAGGAAAGACAATGAGCACCCGCGTAAACCACCACAAAGCCACACCTGCACTTGCCAACGCGCTTTCTGCCCTGAGCATGGAGGTGGCGAAAACCTCTATTGATCCGGCACTGAAGCACCTGATCGACATTCGCGTATCGCAGCTGAACGGCTGCACCTTCTGTCTGGATATGCACTCGAAAGAGGCTAAAATCGCCGGTGAGCGCGAGCTGCGCCTGTACCATCTGGCGGCCTGGCGCGAGTCCCCGCTGTTTAGCGCCCGTGAAAAAGCGGCGCTGGCCTTCACCGAAGCGCTGACCCAGATTGGCGTACATGGCGTGAGCGATGCGCTGTACCGCAGCGTGGCGGAGTACTTCTCGGATGTCGAGATTTCAGAGCTGAACTTCGCCATCGTAGCGATCAACGCCTGGAATCGCCTGGGCATTACCTCCCGCATGGAGCCGGGCGCGCTGGATGCGGCTTACGGTCTGAACAAGGCTAACCTGGAATAATTCTGTGCTCGCGGATCATCGCCACCAGCGCCCGTAATCCAGGCGAGTGGGGGATTGGGGCGTTTATGGAGTCGAAGTCGATGGTGGGTTAAACCCTGCCCGGTGGCGCTACGCTTACGGGGCCTACATGAGCCCGTAGGCCGGATAAGCGCAGCGCCATACGGCAAACACTTCGCTCCATACCGAAGCATTGTGGTTTTGCCTCCTGCATTCTCTCCACACCCTCACAACGGAGAGACACCCATGATCGCAGTCCTTTTTGAAGCCAAAGCGGAGCCTCATCATCAGGCGCGCTATCTGCAGCTTGCCGCTGAACTCAAGCCTTTGCTGGCGGACATCGACGGCTTTATTGATATTGAACGTTTTCAGAGCCTGAGCATCGACGGCAAAATCCTGTCCCTTTCCTGGTGGCGGGATGAAGAGGCCGTCCGCCGCTGGAAGCAGAATGTCTTCCATCAGGCCGCGCAGGCCGAAGGCCGGGAGTCGATTTTTTCTTTCTACCGTATTCGCGTGGCGCAGCTGGTGCGGGAGTACAGCTCCGAAACGGGAGGGCACGCGGATGTATGACGTTCACGTGATTTTTAGCGACAGGCCCGGCGAGCTGGCGCGCTTTGGACAGCTGTTAGGCCGCAACGGCGTGGGGCTGGAGGGGGGCGGCGTTTTCGGTACGGATGCCCATTTCCTGGTGGAGGACGGGGAAAAAGCCCGCCGTGTGCTGCTCGACGCCGGGTTTACCGTGCAGGCGCTGCGAAAGCCGGTGATCAGAAAGCTTAAGCAGGAGCGTCCTGGCGAGCTGGGCGAGATAGCGGCGGCGCTGGCCGCAAAGGGCGTGTCTATCCTGACTCAGTACAGCGACCACGCGAATCACCTTATTCTGCTGACGGATGATGATAAGCTGGCCGCTGAGATCACCACACCCTGGGCGACAAATGTTAAAGACGAGCTTACCCTCTGATAACAGCGCGATGCTGGAAAAGGCCATTGCCGCTGTAGCGGCTGCAATGGCCGATCCGTCGCGCGTGAAAATGCTCTGTGCACTAATGGACGGGCGGGCGTGGACGGCCACCGAACTGAGTGCGGCGGCAGACGTTGCGCCGTCGACCGCCAGCGGGCATCTTGCCCGGCTGGTTGAAGGGCAGCTAATTACCTGCCTGTCGCAAGGGCGGCATCGTTATTATCGTCTTGCCGGGCACGACGTGGCGGCGCTGGTGGAACAGATGATGGGGCTTTCGTGGAGCCGCATTACCCCGCCGGAAACTACCGCGCCGAAAGCCATGCGGGAGGCGCGGACCTGCTACGACCATCTGGCGGGCGCGGTGGCGGTGCAGATCTACGATTTCATGCAGGCAGCAGGCTGGCTGGAGGCAGACGGTTCAGCGCTCACGCCGTATGGTCGGGAGCAGTTTCTGAAGCTCGGCGTTTCGTTAAGCGCTCATCCGCGCCGAAAAGCGTGCTGCGCCTGCCTGGACTGGAGCGAGCGGCGGTTTCATCTCGGAGGCGAAGCCGGCGCAGCGCTGCTTCTTTATCTGGAAAGCAAAGGGTGGATCCAGCGGGTGGCGGGGTACAGGGAGGTGGTTGTGACGGCTTCAGGACAGGGCGCCATCACCAGACATTTTAGCCGCTAAACTCCGCTGCGGGCTGTGCCCTCACTCTGGCCCTCTCCCACAGGGCTGAGGGTTCCCCACAAATTAATGCGAGCACTGAGCAATCCCCTCGCCCCTCCGGGGAGAGGGTTAGGGTGAGGGGAACATACGGCGGTG
>NZ_JBMKHQ010000010.1:0-79974 GCF_049237385.1 Enterobacter cloacae complex sp. IR5412
CACCGCCGTATGTTCCCCTCACCCTAACCCTCTCCCCGGAGGGGCGAGGGGATTGCTCAGTGCTCGCATTAATTTGTGGGGAACCCTCAGCCCTGTGGGAGAGGGCCGGGGTGAGGGCATCAGGCCGCACAAAACGAACCTAACCTAATGCCTGAATCGCCTTCTCCAGCGCCTCGCGCAGCAGATGGCGGTCGTGGCGATATTTAATATCGCTGGCTTCCAGCGGCTCTTGCACCACCACGCGATCGCCAATCCCCGACACATCTACTTTTGGCCCGACCACGACACCATCGATAATTTTCTTACCAACATACTGTTCCATCAGGTCCAGCTTATCCGCCAGCGACAGGCTTGCCGCCGCCGGACTGAGTTCGCGGCCTAAATTACCGATATAGACCATGGGCGCAGGCGTTCTGCGCAGCGCCTGCGCCAGCTCTTTCACCAGCAGGATCGGCATCAGGCTGGTATAAAAACTCCCCGGCCCAATCAGGATCAGATCGGCCTCGCCAATCGCTTCAACCGCTTCACGCGTTGCGGGTACGCTGGGGTAGGTCATCAGCTCTTTTGGCGGAAGGAGAAGCTGGTCGATATTCACTTCACCATACACTTCGTGATCGTCAGCATCGATCGCCATCAAATCTACCGGCTGTTCGGACATCGGGATCAGGAACGCATCCACTTTTAGCAGGTTACGAATTAAATTGATCGCTTCCAGAGGGCGCACGCTCAGGTGATCCAGCGCCTTTAACATCAGATTTCCAAGGTTATGGCCTGAAAGTTCGCCATTTCCCCCAAAACGGTACTCAAACATCGCCGAGGCCACGCTTGGCTCAGTGATGAGCTGGTTGAGGCAGTTGCGCATATCACCCCAGGCTATCCCGCCTTCAGCACGTCGGATCCGCCCGGTTGAGCCGCCGTTGTCCGTTGTTGTCACGATGCCCGTCAGGCGTGAGCCCAGTGACGATAACGACGACATAACCCGTCCCAGACCGTGACCTCCTCCAAGAGCGACCACGCGGTCCAGATCCGCAAAAGTGCGATTGCGCATACCTATTCCTTATCCTGTTAAGCTTGCGTCACAGTAACGCAACTACTCCTAAAAGACGATGCCTCTCACAAACCATAATGACGTATATCAATGCGAAAGCGCTGTTTTTGCGTATTCTGTAGTGAAAATGCACGATAACATCGTTATGTATAAACTTATATAGCGAAAAGCGACAATGGCGAAGTGGCGATTTCCACGCTACTATCGCCATAACCACGTTTTCAAAACTGAAAACATACACTCTAGCCCTGGCGCCTGTGTCGAGAGATATGGCGCCCTGGCCGTGGCGGATTTGCCACCAGGGTACAGAAAGAAATGACTGTGCCTCCCGATCTGGAAAGGTGTACATGGCTTCACAACTTACTGATGCTTTCGCGCGTAAGTTTTTCTACTTACGTTTGTCGATTACCGACGTGTGTAACTTCCGTTGCACCTACTGCCTGCCCGATGGCTACAAGCCGGGCAGCGTCACCAACAACGGCTTTCTCTCCGTGGATGAAGTACGCCGCGTCACGCGCGCGTTCTCTGAACTCGGTACGGAAAAAGTGCGTCTTACCGGGGGAGAGCCCTCCCTGCGCCGTGATTTCCCTGACATCATTGCCGCCGTGCGTGAAAACGAACGTATCCGCCAGATAGCGGTGACCACCAACGGTTACCGCATGGCGCGTGACGTGGCGAACTGGCGCGATGCGGGGCTGACGGCGATCAACGTCAGCGTCGATAGCCTGGACGCCCGTCAGTTCCACGCCATTACCGGCCAGGATAAGTTCCAGCAGGTAATGGACGGCATCGATGCCGCGTTCACCGCCGGTTTCGACAAGGTCAAAGTCAATACCGTGTTGATGCGTGATGTGAACCACCATCAGCTGGACACCTTTCTGGCGTGGATCAAACCGCGCCGCATTCAACTGCGTTTTATTGAGCTGATGGAGACCGGGGAGGGCAGCGAGCTGTTCCGTCGCCATCACATCTCCGGCATGGTCCTGCGTGACGAACTGCTGAAACGCGGCTGGATCCACCAGATCCGCCAGCGCAGCGATGGCCCGGCGCAGGTCTTTTGTCATCCGGATTATGAAGGCGAAATCGGCCTGATCATGCCCTATGAAAAAGACTTCTGTGCCAGCTGCAACCGCCTGCGCGTCTCCTCTGTTGGCAAGCTGCACCTCTGCCTGTTCGGGGATGGCGGCGTCGATCTGCGCGATTTGCTGGAAGACGACGCCCAACAGGACGCGCTTGAAGCACGCATTTCCGAGGCGCTGACGCACAAAAAGCAGACCCATTTCCTGCATCAGGGCAACACCGGCATTACTCAGAACCTGTCCTATATCGGCGGGTAATCAGGCTTTAGAAGGAACCAGAAGATGAGTCAGGTAAGCGCGGAATTTATCCCGACACGCATTGCAATTCTTACCGTTTCCGAACGTCGTGGTGAAGAGGATGATACCTCCGGCCACTGGCTGCGCGAGGCGGCACACGAAGCCGGGCACCAGATTGTTGATAAAGCGATCGTCAAAGAGAACCGTTACGCCATTCGCGCTCAGGTTTCACAGTGGATTGCGAGTGATGACGTCCAGGTTGTACTGATCACTGGCGGCACCGGCTTTACCGCAGGCGACCAGGCGCCGGAAGCGCAGCTTCCGCTGTTCGATCGCGAAGTAGAAGGCTTCGGCGAAGTGTTCCGCATGCTCTCATTTGAAGAGATTGGCACCTCTACGCTCCAGTCCCGTGCCGTCGCGGGGGTAGCGAACAAGACGCTGATCTTCGCCATGCCGGGCTCGACCAAAGCCTGCCGCACCGCGTGGGAAAACATTATTGCCCCGCAGCTGGATGCCCGTACCCGTCCGTGTAATTTCCATCCCCATTTAAAGAAATAAGCTATGTCACAACTGACCCACATAAACGCCGCTGGCGAAGCGCATATGGTGGATGTCTCCGCCAAAGCCGAAACGGTGCGCGAGGCGCGTGCTGAAGCGTTCGTCACCATGCTGCCGGAGACGCTGGCGATGATTATCGACGGTAGCCATCACAAGGGTGATGTGTTTGCCACCGCCCGCATCGCCGGTATTCAGGCCGCTAAACGCACCTGGGACCTCATCCCGCTCTGCCATCCGCTGATGCTTAGCAAAGTGGAGGTAAATTTGCAGGCGCAGCCGGAGCATAACCGCGTGCGTATCGAGTCCCTGTGCCGCTTAACCGGGAAAACCGGTGTGGAGATGGAGGCGTTAACGGCAGCCTCCGTGGCGGCGCTGACCATCTACGACATGTGTAAAGCGGTGCAGAAAGATATGGTGATTGGCCCGGTGCGTCTGCTGGCAAAAAGCGGCGGCAAATCCGGTGATTTTAAGGTGGAAAGCCATGATTAAGGTGCTCTTTTTTGCCCAGGTCCGTGAGCTGATCAATACCGACAGCCTGACGCTGGACGGCTCTTTCGAAAACGTCGCCGCCCTGCGTGCGCATCTGGCGGCGCAAAGCGACCGCTGGGCGCTGGCGCTGGATGAAGGCAAAGTGCTGGCCGCCGTGAATCAGACGCTGGTGGAGTTGACCCACCCGCTGGCTGATGGGGATGAAGTGGCCTTCTTCCCGCCGGTCACAGGGGGTTGAGATGACGGAAACCCGAATTCTGGTTGGCCATGAGCGTTTTAACGTGGGCACGGAATATGACTGGCTGGCCGGGCGCGACGAAGACGGCGCGGTCGTGACCTTTACCGGGAAAGTGCGCAATCATAATCTCGGTGACAGCGTAAAAGCGCTGACGCTGGAGCACTATCCGGGAATGACCGAAAAATCGCTGGCGGCCATTGTCGAAGAGGCGCGAGGCCGCTGGCCGCTGGGGCGCGTTACGGTTATCCATCGCATCGGCGAAATGTGGCCCGGCGAAGAAATTGTGTTTGTCGGCGTCACCAGCGCCCATCGCGGGAGTGCTTTTGCGGCGGGGGAGTTCATCATGGATTACCTCAAAACTAAAGCGCCGTTCTGGAAGCGTGAAGCGACGCCGGAAGGTGAGCGCTGGGTGGAATCGCGGGACAGCGACAAACAGGCTGCCAGCCGCTGGTAACAGGTTTACGTGGATGTGTTAGTCTTAACGTGTGTGTTTACTTAATCAGGAGTGAATCATGGACCGATTTCCGCGTTCCGATTCGATAGTTCAGCAGACCCGTAGCGGGCTGCAAACCTACATGGCTCAGGTATATGGCTGGATGACGGTTGGCCTGCTGCTTACCGCGTTTATCGCGTGGTATGCGGCAAACACGCCTGAACTGATGATGTTTATCTTCTCCAGCAAAATCACCTTCTTTGGGCTGATTATTGCGCAACTGGCGCTGGTATTCGTGCTCTCCGGGCTGGTGCACAAGCTCAGCGCGGGCATGGCGACCACGCTGTTTATGCTCTATTCGGCGCTGACCGGGCTGACGCTCTCCAGTATTTTCATCGTTTACACCTACTCCTCCATCGCCAGCACCTTTGTGGTGACCGGCGGGATGTTCGGTGTGATGAGCCTGTACGGTTACACCACCAAACGTGACCTGAGCGGCTTCGGCAACATGCTGTTTATGGGGCTGATAGGGATTGTGCTGGCGTCGCTGGTGAACCTGTGGTTGAAGAGTGACGCGCTGATGTGGGCGGTGACCTATATCGGGGTGGTGATCTTCGTGGGCTTAACCGCCTACGACACCCAGAAGCTGAAAAACATCGGTGAACAAATTGATGTTCGCGACAGTTCAAACCTGCGCAAATACTCGATTCTGGGCGCGCTGACGCTGTATCTGGACTTCATCAACCTGTTCCTGATGCTTCTGCGTATTTTTGGCAACCGGCGTTAGTGAGGGTGGCGCTGTCTGATGCCCTCACCCTGACCCTCTCCCACAGGGCTGAGGGTTCCCCACAAATTAATGCGAGCACTGAGCAATCCCCTCGCCCCTCCGGGGAGAGGGTCAGGGTGAGGGGAACATACGGCGGTGGTGGTCATTCCGTTCACTTTATGTTCCTTGCTACTCTGTAAGGACATGACCGGTGAACGTGCCAGGGTGGCTCAGTCGCCACCACCCTGGCGACCCGGGCTCCCGGCGGTAAATCGCCGCTTCGCGGTGCCCTCGGCTTATTCCTTCCGGCTTATCGGGTACGGGCGGAGGCAACGTCCCTGTAAAGCCGCCCTCTCGGCGCATCCCTGCGCCTCGCCCCGGCCGGAAGGCAAACGCCTCAGCGATTTACAGCCGGACCAGGGCATCGCTGACAGCCCTCAGTCATTTAGAAAGCAACTTTATTGCTTCTGCATAAAAAAATTACTGGGGATCCCTCAGCCCACAGGGAGAGGGAACAAACCCTAAAAATGGCAACGAAGTTGCCGTTTTGCTTTTATTTTGCCATCGCCTTCTCGTTTTTGGCGCGCAGCTTCTTCGCCCGACTCTCCAGCACCAGATAACAGATCGTTGCCAGCGCCAGCGGCAGGAAGTAGTAGATCATGCGGTACGCGAGCAGGGCAGCGATAATCGTCCCGTGAGACACATGCTCCCCTGCAAGCAGCGCGATAAACACCGCTTCCAGTACGCCGATCCCCGCCGGAATATGCACAATTACCCCGGCAATACTGCTTACCAGCAGCACGCCCAGCACGAAGAAGTAGTTCACATCTTCGCCAATCAACAGCCAGATAATGGCCCCCATCGCCATCCAGTTGGCGCTGGAAACCACCATTTGCAGGACGGCAAACTTCCATGACGGCAGCACCAGCTTCTGCCCTTTAATGGTCATATGACGACGTTTGGCAAAGGCGCAGGCCCAAAGGTAGGCGGCGATGATGAGCAGCAGTACGATGCCCAGAATGCGCAGGGTGGCCTCATCGATGTACCAGTGCGCAGGCAGCTGCACCACGCCAATGGTGAAGATCACCCCGCCGAGCAGGATATACCCCAGCCAGTTGGTGGTGATACTCAGCGAGAAAATACGCGTGATGGTGCCGCCCGGTAAGCCAAGGCGGGAGTACAGGCGATAGCGCATACCAATCCCGCCCACCCAGGTGCTCAGCGTCAGGTTAAAGGCGTAGCAGATGAATGACACCAGCATAACCTGCCGTTTGGCAAGCTTATGCCCGCAGTAGGCGCGTCCCAACAGGTCATAGCAGCCGTACATCAGGTAGCTCACAATCACCAGGCCAACCGCCCCCAGCAGGACTGTCCGGTTGTAGTTGCGAATAACCTTCCACACCTCTTCCCAGTCCACCTTTTGGGCATACACCACCAGCAGGACCGCGACGGCAATGAAGAACAGCCAGGTCAGGATTTTTTTCGCCAGCCGCCAGCGAGGATGAGATTTCGACATCAGGTTTTCCCTCCATCTTCCGCCTCTACGCGGTCCTGGGTTTCCATTTCGGGTTGCACTGGCGGATCCACCAGCGCCAGTTTCGGCGTATGCGCGGGCAGCCAGCCCACCATGGCCGGGAAGTGGCGCAGGAAGTGAAACACCACCACACCGATGCCAACGTTCCACCAGCTGCGTTTCGGCACCATGGACTCATCCACACGCACGCAGTCTTTATTGATCAGACCCTGAAGGTTATCGCGCAGGGTCTGATTAAACTGGCGATCGTGGATGATCAGGTTCGCTTCCAGATTGAGCGATAAGCTCAGCGGATCGAGGTTGCTTGAGCCAACGGTCGCCCAGTGGTCATCCATCACGGCCACTTTGCCATGCAGCGGGCGGCGGCGATATTCATAGATTTGCACGCCGCTTTTGACCAGATAGCGATAGAGCAGACGCGCGCCCACCTTCACAATCGGCATATCGGGCTCACCCTGGACGATGAGCTTCACGCTCACGCCGCGTCGGGCCGCGTTGCGCATGGCGTGCAAAATCCGGTAACCGGGGAAGAAATAGGCGTTGGCGATAATCACCTCGCGCTTCGCGTTCGCCAGCATCTTCAGGTAGTGACGTTCGATATCGTCCCGGTGCTCCTCGTTATCCCGCCAGACGAACAGCGCCTGCGCCTCGCCGGGCTTGCGGTTCTCTTCCGGGCGATGGCGGCGTCGCCACCAGCGGCGTGCGGCCTCTTTGCCGGGTAAGTTTTCCAGCACGAACAGCTGGATGTCCTGAACCACCGGCCCTTCGATACGGATCGCGTAGTCCTGTTTCGCTTCGGGACCATAATCCGACATATGCTCGGCGGAGTAGTTAATGCCGCCAACGAAGGCCACCGTTTCGTCCACCACCACAATTTTGCGGTGCATTCGGCGGAACAGGTTGGTGCGCATCCCGAACAGACGCGGGCCGGGATCGTAATAGCGGAATACCACCCCTGCGGCGGTGAGCTCGTTAACAAATTCGTCGCTGAGATCCGGCGAACCATATCCGTCGAGCAGGACCTCGATTTTTATACCGCGACGAGCGGCTTGCAGCAGCGCGCTGTGCAACTGCCTGCCCACGTCGTCTTCAAACCAGATAAACGTTTCCAGAAAGACTTTCTGCTGTGCGTGGCTAATCGCCTCAAAGACAGCCGGATAAAAGTTATCGCCATTTTCCAGCAGCGTAATACGGTTACCTTCCTGCCATGTGCATTTCATAAGTGGATCTCCGCGCTGAGTGGGGCATGGTCGGAGAGATGTCGCCAGTTGAGTAAAGCCAGCGCCGTCGGGCTGCTGGCGTGGGCATTTTTTACGTAGATGCGGTCAAGGCGCAGCAGGGGGAAGCGCACCGGAAACGTCCGCGCGGGACGACCGCGTGAGCGGGTAAAAATCTCCTCCAGCCCCGCATTCACCTTCAGAGGATGGTTGGCCCGCTGTCGCCAGTCGTTAAAATCACCGGCCACCACCACGGGCTCGCCCTCCGGCAGCGCATTGGTCCAGTCTGCCAGCATCTGTAGCTGAGCCTGACGGTGGGCCTCACGCAGGCCAAGATGAACGCAGCCCACATGAATGGGAAAATCGAGCGCCGGTGGCGTGATGCGGCAGTATAACAACCCGCGTTTTTCGCTCTCGCCAACGGAGACGTCCCGGTTCTCATAATGCTCGATAGGAAAACGCGACAGCACTGCGTTACCGTGATGCCCCTCCGGGTAGACCGCATTGCGCCCGTAGGCGTAATCGCTCCACATGGTATCCGCCAGAAACTCGTAATGGGGCGTGTCGGGCCAGTTTTCGAAATGCATCGGGTGCACTTCGTGCGCGCCCATGACCTCCTGGAGGCAGACAATATCGGCGCTGACGGTGCGTACCGCGTCGCGCAGCTCCGGTAAAATGAAGCGGCGGTTAAATGCTGTGAAGCCCTTATGAATATTTATCGTCAGCACCTTAAGCGAGAAATGCTGCGTTCTTTTGCTCATAAACACCTTCCTGGGTGACTATCCCGATGAAAATAAAGTGTAGTAGGCGTCACAAAAAGATGCGGCGTTACGGAATTTTCCGTAAAGTGCGGTAGTCTGAATTAGCAGAGAAAAATCCTTCAGGAGAGAAGCCATGAAGTGGCAACAACGCGTTCGTGTCGCAACCGGTTTGAGTTGCTGGCAGATAATGTTGCATTTACTGGTCGTGGCCGTACTGGTGATGGGCTGGATGAGCGGCACGCTGGTGCGTGTCGGCTTAGGGTTATGTGTGGTTTACGGCGTGACCGTGCTGTCGATGCTGTTTTTACAGCGTCACCACGACGCGCGCTGGCGTGAAGTGGGTGATGTGCTCGAAGAGCTTACCACCACCTGGTATTTTGGTGCGGCAATGATCGTCCTGTGGCTGTTGTCACGCGTGCTGCAAAACAACCTGCTGCTGGCCCTGGCGGGTCTGGCTATCCTCGCAGGGCCTGCGGTGGTGTCGTTGCTCACCAAAGAGAAAAAGCTACGCGATGTTTCGTCTAAACATCGCATAGGCCACTGAGCCCGTTGTGGCCGCGATGACCAGTAGCGGCCACAAACTTCCCCACACAATATCCAGACTCGCATCCTTCAGATAGATTTGCTTGGTGATATCCGTGAAGTGACGAATCGGGTTTATCCATGTCAGATCTTGTAACCACACCGGCATGTTCTCCACTGGCGACACGTACCCTGAAAGCAAAATCGCCGGCATCATAAAGACAAACACCCCGATAAACGCCTGCTGCTGCGTTGAGCAGAGCGCGGAAATCAGCAGCCCAAACCCCACCAGCGACAGGCCGTAAATCACCATCGTGAAGTAAAACAGCGCCAGCGATCCGGCAAACGGGATCTGGTACGCCCATATTCCCACCCCCAGCACGATGGTGGCCTGGAACGTCGCGACAATCAGTGCCGGCACCGCCTTGCCGACAAATATCTGCCAGGTAGCGAGCGGCGAGACCAGCAGCTGATCCAGCGTACCTTGCTCACGTTCGCGTGCCACGGACAGCGAGGTGACAATCATCACGCCAATAGTGGTGATCATGGCGATTAACGACGGCACCACAAACCACTTGTAGTCCAGATTCGGGTTGTACCAGTTGCGCACCACCAGCTCGCTGTTGTTGGGTTTGGGTTTGTCCGCCATCAGCTCCTGCTGGTAGTCCTTCACTACCTGCTGCAAATAGTTCGCCGCTATCTGGGCGCTGTTGGAGTTACGCCCGTCGAGGATCAGCTGCATCGGCGCGGTCTGGAAGGTGTCCAGATTGCGGGAGAAATCCGCCGGGAAGCGCACCAGCAATAATGCTTTCTGCGTGTCGATGGTGGGCTGGATCGCCTGCGGGCTTTGCAGCAGCAGGACATGGGTAAAGGCTTTGGCGCGGGCGAAACGCTGCGTCAGCTCGACGGAATGCTTGCCATTGTCTTCGTTGTAAATGGCGATGGTAGCGTTGGTGACCTCCAGCGTGGCGGCAAACGGAAACAGTACAACCTGAAGCAGCACCGGCAGCACCAGAATGGCGCGGGTCTGCGGCTCGCGCAGCAAGGATTGCAGCTCTTTGCGGATCAATGTCCATAAACGGTGAAACATCGCGTCGTCCTCCTGTCGGGTGGCGCTTGCGCTTACCCGACCTACAAAATCCGATGGCTAATCTAATCTTCTTTTCGTTTTCATCCACGTCAGCCCGATAAACATCACCGCCGACGCCAGCAAAAACAGGGTGTTGATAATCAGCACTACCGGGATGTTCCCCGCCAGAAACAGGCTTTGCAGGGTGCTCACAAAGTAGCGTGCCGGAATGATGTAGGTCACGGCACGGATCACCGCTGGCATACTGTCAATCTGGAAGATAAAGCCGGAGAGCATGATCGACGGCAGGAAGGCGGCATTAAGCGCCACCTGCGCGGCGTTAAACTGGTTGCGGGTGATGGTGGAGATCAGCAGCCCCATTCCCAGCGTGCTGAGTAAAAACAGGCTGGTAATAAAGAACAGCACCACCAGCGAACCGCGGTACGGCACGCCAAGAATAAATACCGAGACCAGCATACAGAGCAGCATCGCCAGCATGCCGAGGAAGTAGTAGGGGATCAGCTTGCAGAGCAAAAGCTCGACGCGCGTCACTTCGGTGGAGAGCAGCGCCTCCATGGTGCCGCGCTCCCATTCGCGGGCGATCACCAGCGAGGTGAGGATCGCGCCAATCACCGTCATGATGATAGTGACTGCACCCGGGATAATAAAATGCTGGCTGATGGCGGCGGGGTTAAACCAGTAGCGCGTCTGCACGTCAATCAGCGGTTCAAACTTCTCCCCCCGGTCTTCGGCGCGCTGCATCTGCCAGAGCTGCCAGATCCCCTCCGCATAGCCCTGCACGAAATTGGCGGTGTTCGGTTCGCTGCCGTCGGTGATCACCTGAATTGGCGCATCGGCGCCCGGGCGTGCCATGTTGGCGGCGAAATCGACCGGGATGACGATCAGACCGCGAATTTTACCGGCCTGCATTTTCTGGATCAGTTCCTGCCGGTTGTCGCTGATGGTGGCATCGATGTAGGGCGAGCCGGTCATGGCGTGGGTGAAGTCCAGCGCCTCTTCGCTCTGCTGCTCCAGCAGGATACCGACCCGCAGCTTGCTGGAATCGAGGTTAATCCCGTAGCCAAAAATAAACAGCAGCAGCAGGGGGATCACCACCGCAATCAGCCAGCTGCTGGGGTCACGCACAATCTGCCGCGTCTCTTTGACGCACAGGGCGCGCACCCGGCGCCAGGAGAGGGCGTTACTGCGCATGAGGATTCTCCTTATCCCAGTCGTGGATGAGGATGATAAACGCCTGCTCCATGGTTGGGTCCGGCTGTGCGTCGTCGGCGGCCTGCGCTTTCAGGTCGTCCGGCGTGCCGTGGGCAATCAGCTTGCCGCGATAGACCAGCCCGATGCGGTCACAATACTCTGCCTCGTCCATAAAGTGGGTGGTGACCATCACGGTCACGCCTTTTTCCACCATGCTATTGATATGCAACCAGAATTCACGGCGGGTGAGGGGGTCCACGCCTGACGTAGGTTCATCAAGAAAGAGGATATCGGGCTCGTGCATCAACGAACAGGCCAGCGCCAGCCGCTGTTTGAAGCCAAGCGGCAGCGCGTCGGTAGCGTGTGAGGCGATATCGGTCAGGCCAAAGGCGTCGCACATGCGGCCGATTTTCTCGTTCTGCGCCCGTCCCCGCAGGCCGTAGACGCCGGAGAAAAATCGCAGATTTTGCTCCACCGTCAGGTTGCCGTAGAGCGAAAACTTCTGCGCCATATAGCCCAGATGCTGGCGCGCCTTGCCGGAGCTGACTTTGAGATCCATGTTCAGCACCAGCGCTTTGCCGGAGGTCGGTACCAGCAGGCCGCACATCATTTTAAAGGTGGTGGATTTCCCTGCACCGTTCGGCCCGAGCAGGCCAAATATCTCGCCGCGCTTCACGGCAAAATTGACGTTATCGGTGGCGGCGAAATCGCCAAATTTTTTGGTGAGCGATTTCGCTTCAATGACCGTTTCGCCCGGCGTGCCTTCCACCGTGTGCAGAATGGCGCCAAGCGGTGATTCTGAGGTTCCCGCCCCGCCCAGCAGATCGATAAACGCATCTTCAAAGCGCGGCGCGGTCTCTGTCATGTCGATTTCAGGCATCCCCTGCGCACGCCGGATATCGTCGGCGGTGGCCTCTTTTTTGAGGATCACGCGCACCGAACGGCCCTGAATCATCCCGTCGCTCACCTGGGGCAGCTTCAGCACCCGTTGCAGCAGCTTGCGGTTGGATTCCTGCGCGCTGTGTAGCAGAAAACTGCGCCCGGCCATGGTTTGCGTCAGCTCGGTGGGCTCGCCCTGATAGAGCAGTTCGCCTTCGTTCATCAGCAGCACGTCACGGCACTGCTCTGCTTCATCAAGGTAAGAGGTACTCCAGAGGATCAGCATGCCGTCACCCGCCAGCTCGTGCACCATCTGCCACAGCTCACGGCGGGAAATCGGGTCCACGCCGACGCCGGGTTCATCCAGCAACAGCACCTTCGGTTCGCCCACCAGCGTGCAGGCCAGCCCCAGCTTCTGCTTCATCCCGCCGGAAAGTTTGCCCGCCAGCCGATCGGTGAACGGGCCGAGGGAGGTAAACGCCAGCAGACGCTCGAAGGTTTTCTGCCGGGTTTCGCCGGTAACGCTGCGCAGATCGGCATACAGGTTGAGGTTTTCCATTACCGTCAGATCTTCATACAGACCAAACTTCTGCGGCATATAGCCGAGTATGCCGTGGAGCGCCGCGTCGTCTTTGATGGGATCAAGGCCAAGCACGCTGGCGCTGCCTTCATCCGGCTTCAGCAATCCCGCCAGCATCCGCATCAGCGTGGTTTTACCCGCGCCGTCCGGCCCCACCAGCCCGGTCACATAGCCTTTCTGAATCGTACAGTTCAGCGGCGCGACCGCCGGTTTAGCCATTCCCGGGAAGCGTTTGACCAGATTATTGAGCTGGATAACCGCATCATTCATGTTGTTCCCCGTCGTTTAAGGTCACGGTAACAGGCATGCCCTGACGCAGCGCGTCGTCCGCATCGGTGACGATGATGCGCAGGCGATACACCAGGTCGGTACGCAGATCCGGGGTTTCAACGGTTTTTGGCGTGAACTCGGCCGTTGGGGAGACGAAGCCCACTTTGCCGTGATACGGCTTGTCCGGGCGACCATCGGTGTAGAGCAGCAGTTCGCGGCCCGGCTGCATCTGGCCAAGATTCGGCTCATCAATGTAAGCGCGCACCCACACCGGACGGGTTAAGGAGAGCGTTAACACGGTGCTGCCCGCGCTGAGCATGCTGCCCGGCTCCACGGCGCGGGTCATCAGCGTACCGTCAGACGGGGCGATTAACGTGGTATCGTGCAGATCCAGCTCCGCCTGGGCTAACTGCGCCTGCGCCTGCTCAAGGCTGGCCTTCGCCTGGGCAATGTCCTGCGCGCGGTTACCGGTGCGGTACTGGCTTAACTTATCCTGGGCAGATTTCAGCGTCGCCTGCGCCTGGTCACGGGATGAGCGCGCATTTTCCAGGTCGTTGGCGGAAATGGTGCGGCTTTTCCATAAGCCTTGCTGACGGTTATAGAAATTCTGCGCATAGTCATAGGCGGCTTTTGCCTGCTTAACGGCAGCGGCCGCCTGGGCGATCTCTTCATCACGATAGCCCGCCAGCATCAGGTCGTACTGCGCCTGTGCGACGGCGACGCCCGCTTTTGCCTGCATCAACGCGTTTTCAAACGGGGCTTTGTCCAGCATCCCCAGCGTCTGCCCGGTTTTGATGGCATCGCCTTCGTCAACGCTCAGCGAGGCCAGTCGTCCGCCGACGCGGAAGCTCATGTTCACGGTGCGGATATCCACGTTGCCGTACAGCGTCAGGCCACGAGCCTGCTGGCTCTGATACCACAGCCAGCCGCCTGTTCCCGCAGCAAGCAAGACAACAACCATAAGAATGATGGCGACAGGTTTTTTCATGACTTCTGGCTCCTTTGCGTTAAGCCTTGCAGGATCAGATCAACGTGACAGGTAATGACCTGGCTAATTTGCGCGGCTTTATCCTCATCGAATTGTGTCCAGCCCGTACGTAACAGGATGGTCTCACGCCCCAGACGGAAGGCGAGCACTTCGCCCAGCAGGGCGTGGGTATGCAAAATGGTGTCCGTATCGCTGGCGTTCCGTCCGGTATAGGCGGCAATCAGCCGGGTCAGATGGCTGTGCATCGGGGCGATCACCTGATCGTGCACCAGCTGGTACGCGGCAGTGGGGGAGAGCTGCTCGCGGGAGATAAATTTGCTCAGGTTCAGCGTATCGTCGTGCGTCAGCAGGCGGATCATGTTGTGACAGGCGTTAAGGATCAGCTGGCGGATGGCAACCCGGTCCGGCTCTGGCTGGCTGAACAGCGCGGTCGCTTCTTCCACGTGTGGGCGAAAGCTGGTGCCGATAAAATCCGCGATCCACTGGGCGCAGGCGAGGTATAAATCCTCTTTTGAGCCAAAATAGTAGGTAATGGCCGCAATATTCTGCCCGGCCTGCGCGGCGATATCCCGCGTGGTGGCATGCAGACCATACTCGCCAAACTGCGCCAGCGCGGCGGCGATAAGCTGACTTTTCGCCTGTTCGCCTTTGGTTGTCGTTGGGGTTGTATTCATAGCAGCATTAAAAATTAATCAATCGATTGATTAAGATTATGCCTGATTTGCGCAAACGTCGAGTCATCGCCGGGGATATTTTATGCGCCACGTCACAAAAGCTGCTACACTCCGCTCCTTCGCGACATTGTGGTTTTTGTCCTTCTATTCGTTATATCTCCCTGAAAACTACACCTGTGATGGTCGGGGCGGTTCGGAGTTTTTATGTCTTTTGATTCCCTTGGTCTGAACCCGGAAATTCTGCGCGCCATCGCAGAGCAGGGCTACGTTGAGCCAACCCCTATTCAGCAGCAGGCTATCCCGGCCGTTTTGCAGGGCCGTGACCTGATGGCAAGCGCGCAGACCGGTACTGGTAAGACCGCGGGCTTTACCCTGCCGCTGCTGGAGCTGCTGGTAAAAAACCAGCCACACGCCAAAGGCCGTCGTCCGGTGCGTGCGCTGATCCTCACCCCAACCCGCGAGCTGGCGGCCCAGATTGGTGAGAACGTGCGTGAATACAGCCGCTATCTCAACATTCGTTCGCTGGTAGTTTTCGGCGGGGTAAGCATTAACCCGCAGATGATGAAGCTGCGCGGCGGCGTGGACGTGCTGGTGGCAACCCCGGGGCGTCTGCTGGATCTCGAACACCAGAACGCGGTGAAGCTCGATAACATCGAAATTCTGGTGCTGGACGAAGCCGACCGTATGCTGGACATGGGCTTCATCCACGACATTCGCCGCGTGCTGGCGAAGCTGCCGACGCGTCGTCAGAACCTGCTCTTCTCCGCGACCTTCTCCGACGAGATCAAGGCGCTGGCGGAAAAGCTGCTGCATAACCCGCTGGAAGTGGAAGTCGCGCGCCGCAACACCGCCTCCGAGCAGGTGACGCAGCACGTGCACTTTGTAGATAAGAAGCGTAAGCGGGAACTGCTCTCCCAGATGATCGGCCAGGGCAACTGGCAGCAGGTGCTGGTCTTTACCCGCACCAAGCACGGCGCCAATCACCTGGCGGAACAGCTGAATAAAGATGGCATCCGCAGCGCGGCCATTCACGGCAACAAGAGCCAGGGCGCGCGTACCCGCGCGCTGGCAGACTTCAAGTCCGGCGACATACGCGTGCTGGTGGCAACCGACATCGCCGCACGCGGTCTGGATATCGAAGAGCTGCCGCACGTGGTGAACTACGAGTTGCCAAACGTGCCGGAAGATTACGTTCACCGTATCGGCCGTACCGGACGCGCGGCGGCAACCGGGGAAGCGCTCTCTCTGGTTTGCGTGGATGAGCACAAGCTGCTGCGCGACATCGAACGCCTGCTGAAGAAAGAGATCCCGCGCATTGAAACCCCGGGCTATGAAGTTGACCCGTCAATCAAAGCCGAGCCAATTCAGAACGGTCGTCAGGGTGGCGGGCGCGGTCAGGGCGGCGGTGGTCGCGGTCAGCAGCCGCGTCGTGCCGAAGGCGGCGCGCCGAAATCTTCGGGCAAACCGCCGCGTCGTAATAACGACAGCAAACCGGCCGGTGAAAACCCATGGCGTAGCGGCGAAGGGAAACCGGCAGGCGAGGGACAGCGCCGACGCCGCCCGCGTAAGCCTGCTAACCCGCAGTAATCTGGAAGCCCGGTCGTAAAGCCGGGCTTTTCTTTTTGCGGCAGCGGAGAGAAAGTGCCACAATAGTGGCTGTTTATACAGTATTTCAGGTTTTCCGATGGCTTTAACCGCTGCGCTCAAGGCGCAAATTGGCGCATGGTATAAGGCGCTACAACAGCAGATCCCCGATTTTATCCCCCGAGCCCCGCAGCGGCAGATGATTGCCGACGTGGCAAAAACGCTCGCCGGGGACGACGGGCGACATCTGGCGATTGAAGCCCCGACCGGCGTCGGGAAAACCCTGTCGTATCTTATTCCCGGCATTGCCATCGCGCGGGAAGAAGATAAAACGCTGGTGGTCAGTACCGCTAACGTGGCCTTGCAGGATCAGATCTTCAGCAAAGATTTGCCGCTGCTGCGCAAAATTATCCCCGATTTACGGTTTACCGCCGCCTTTGGTCGCGGGCGCTACGTCTGTCCGCGCAATCTGGCGGCTCTGGCCAGCAGTGAACCCTCCCAACAGGATCTGCTCGCGTTTCTTGATGACGAGCTGACGCCAAACAACAAGGCGGAGCAGGAGCAGTGCGCAAAGCTGAAGGCCGATCTCGACGGCTACAAGTGGGACGGCCTGCGGGATCACACCAACCAGGCGATCGGCGACGACCTGTGGCGCAGGCTCAGCACCGATAAAGCAAGCTGCCTGAACCGTAACTGTCACTACTATCGCGAGTGCCCGTTCTTTGTCGCCCGGCGTGAGATTCAGGAAGCGGAGGTGGTTGTCGCCAACCACGCGCTGGTCATGGCTGCACTGGAGAGTGAAGCGGTCCTGCCGGAGCCCAAAAACCTGCTGCTGGTGCTCGATGAAGGTCATCATCTGCCCGACGTGGCGCGAGATGCGCTGGAGATGAGCGCGGAAATTACCGCCCCGTGGTTTCGCCTGCAACTGGATCTGTTCTGCAAACTGGTGGCAACCTGCATGGAGCAGTTCCGTCCGAAAACCACGCCGCCGCTGGCGGTTCCGGAGCGGTTGAGCGAGCACTGTGAAGAGGTGTACAGCCTCATCGCCTCGCTGAATAATATTCTTAACCTGTATCTCCCCGCCACCCAGGAGGCGGAACACCGCTTTGCGATGGGTGAGTTGCCGCAGGAAGTGATGGAGATTTGCCAGCAGCTGGCGAAGCACCTGGAAAAGCTGCGCGGGCTGGCGGAGATGTTCTTAAACGATCTCAGCGAGAAAACCGGTACTCACGACGTGGTGCGTTTGCACCGCATTCTGCTGCAAATGAATCGTGCGCTGGGGATGTTTGAAGCGCAGAGCAAACTCTGGCGGCTGGCTTCGATGGCGCAGGCGTCCGGCGCGCCGGTGACTAAGTGGGCCACCCGCGAAGTACGAGACGGGCAGGGACATCTCTTCTTCCACTGCGTGGGCATCCGCGTGGCCGATCAGCTGGAAAAGCTGATCTGGCGCAGCGTTCCGCACGTGGTAGTGACGTCAGCGACTCTGCGTTCCCTGAACAGCTTCTCAAGGTTGCAGGAGATGAGCGGCCTGAAAGAGAAAGCCGGCGACCGCTTTGTGGCCCTGGACTCGCCGTTCAACCACTGTGAGCAGGGAAAGCTGGTCATTCCGCGCATGAATTATGAGCCGCTTATCGATAACGAAGAGCAGCATATTGCGGAAATGGCGGCCTACTTCCGCGAGCAGGTTGAGAGTAAAAAATACCCCGGTATGCTGGTGCTGTTTGCCAGCGGTCGGGCGATGCAACGCTTCCTGGAGCACGTCACCGATCTGCGCTTACTCCTGCTGGTGCAGGGCGATCAGCCGCGCTATCGGCTGGTGGAAACCCACCGTAAACGCATTGATAACGGCGAGCGCAGCGTGCTGGTGGGGTTACAGTCCTTTGCGGAAGGGCTTGATTTGAAAGGCGACTACCTGACGCAGGTGCATATCCATAAAATCGCCTTCCCGCCCATCGACAGCCCGGTGGTGATCACCGAAGGCGAATGGCTGAAAAGCCTTAACCGTTATCCGTTTGAAGTGCAAAGCCTGCCTGCAGCGTCGTTTAACCTGATTCAGCAGGTCGGGCGCTTGATCCGTAGCCACGGCTGCTGGGGCGAGGTGGTGATTTATGACAAACGACTGCTCACCAAAAACTACGGCCAGCGGCTGCTGAATGCGCTGCCGATCTTCCCGATTGAGCAGCCGGACGTGCCGGAAGTAAAAAAACGCCCGACAAAACTGGCTGCCGGGCGTCGAAAAAGCTTCCGTGCTAAGGGGCGCGGTCCTACTGGTAAGTGAAGGTCACCTGGATCACGCTGCTGAACGTGCCGGCAGAGATGGGCATCGAGGTGGCGTAATAGCGTGCGGCCAGCGGGAACGTGGCCGTGTGGTCTGACGGGTTTATGGCAGCGTTAAAGGCGGCCTGCGGGGCAATCAGTATCTTGTCCTGACGATCTGCCAGCTCCAGTGCCAGCCCCTTTGCGCTACCGAGATTGGCAAATTTGGTGGGATGGGTGCTGTCGGCCTGACCGTAGAAAAAGGCGGTGGCAAGCGCCAGCGTGGCCGGGCAGTGCGACACCGAAAGGGAAAAGTCCTTCCACTCGCCGGTATCGCCCACGTCTTTAAAACTACCCGATGCCGCCTGGCCTAAGTCCACCGTCAGGTTGCGGCTGGCACTGTCAATGACGCACGTGTTGGCGTAAATGTTACCCGTCATCTGGATCTGTATATCATCGGCGTGGGCCTGGGCGATCAGCCCCAGCGCGAGAATCAATGCGGTTTTTTTCATGACGTTCACTTATAAGCGAGGGTGATGGTTGCCACAGTATTGGCTGGCCCGGGGGTGACTACATTGCTGACCTGCTCGTAGCGAACCTCAAACGGGATCACCAGCGTTTCGTTGGCTACGGCCTGATTTTGGGTACTTACATAGGTACCGAAGGTGGCGAGATGGTCATCAAATAGCATTCTTACTCCGACGCCTGTAGCCATGCCGGTCTGCTGCGTGAGTTTGATCACCCCCTCAAATGCTGTGTCATATCCATTCGCGCTGGTGATTTTTAGCTCAGGCTGTACGGTTGTGTCACAGTTGACGGTGATATTAAATTTTTGAGCAGGACTGGATAAAAAACCTACGCTGATGAAATCACTGACGGGAAAATCGCCCAAATTAACGGTGAGATTTTTCGGTAAAACGGAGCAGGTGACCTGATGAAGAATAACATTACCTGCATAGGCGATGTGGTTAGGGTTGCCGATCCCTTCATGGCCGAAAACGCCAATGCCAAATTCGGTTTGAGACTGCACCAGCGTACCGGATGTCACGGTGTCACTCGTTTTAACCAGCTCAAGCGTTATTTCAAAGCTAAAAGTCTGTGTTCCATCGGTAGAGACGTAGCCAACAGGCGTTCCACGTGAATCGCACTGCACGCCGCCAGCGCCGCTAATTCGCTGCCCGTGATCATTCATCAATGCTACGCCAATCCCCGGCACGCCGGATTCGTATACCCCCCTGAGCCCTGGCATTTCCGCTCCGGTGCCGTAGTAGCAGGAGACAATCTCCAGGCCGCTGTCGGTACTCTGATCGCAATGCCCGGCAACATGAACGCTCTGCTCTGTACCCGGGATAGTTGCGCCAACTGCCAGCGTCGTCGGGACAGAAATGGATGCCACGTTGATCATTTTGGGGAGATCCGGCGTGGTGCAGGTCGCCTTCGCATGCGGCATGAATAACGCAGCGGTTCCCAGAATCAGTAAGAAAAAGCACTGTTTAATCATTTGCATAATGTTTTGCCTTTAGGGGAGATCAGTGACACTGCGCGGCAGCGTTAATGATGCTGGTTTTCGCTTTCTCATCCGTGAGCACATAGTCAGCGACGCAATGCTCGTTTGCCTCCTGTCCCCAGGAAACGCGGAGATGCCCTTGCTGTGGCAGACCGGAGAGATAGGTCTGGCCATCATTCCCGACGATAAATTCGCTGTCCTTGTCCTCGGTGGTAACCGTTGCGCCGAACGGCAGCGGTTTACCGTTTTGCGTGAGCGTCATCAGGACGCGATTGCCCACGCGCGTCGTGAAGCTGGCGCGCACAATGGCTCCGCGGGTTGGCGTCACAATTTGTGCCGCATGGGTGACGTCGGCGTCCTCCGGCAGCGTTTCCGTATCCAGCGCAATAGTGTTGTGGCGATACGCGGTGACGAACGGTACGACGGTGTAGCCGCGGAAGTCGGTTTCAACGCCGGTCTGGTTAGTGATATGCGTGCCGTGCGTACCCGGGGCTTTCACGAGCGCAATGGTCTCACCGAGCGGCTGGCTTAGCGTGATGCCGTTTGCATGGGCAATCACGCCTCCCTGCAAGCCGACGTTCAGTGTTTGCTGATATTTATCCTGACTGACGCCACCGCTCACTTCACCGTATGTCGCTTTGTAGTCGGCGTTAACGCTGGTGGAGTTACCGCTGCCGGTGCTGCTCAGCCCCTCCTGGAGATTCCAGTTCAGGTTGTCTTCTTTCAGGGCCGTACCGTTCAGGCCGATGTTCTGCGTGGTGCCATCTTTCGTGTTGTTCAGGTTGTACGTGGCCCAGGTGTTATGCATCCAGCGATCCAGCGGAACCGAAACGCTCAGCGAGAACTGGTTGTCGTTCGTCACCGCATTACCGTCCAGATCGCTGTCGTGAGTGTTTTTATTCATGCTGTAGCTAAGGCTGTAGCTAACGCCGTGCCAGCTGTTGTTGTAGCTGACGCTCATGGAGGTCATGTCCTGGTTCTGGCTCCAGTAGGTTTCCTTCACCATGCTCAGCGTGACCGATCCCCAGCCTTCTGGTAGCGTCTGGTCGATGGTGGCTTCGGTACGGGCGCGGCGCTGCTGTGGCGCAGACCAGTTGTCGGCGCGGGTATACGACTCCATGGTGTCGTCCAGGGTGTAAAACCCCTTGCTGTTGTAGCGATAGCCCGCAAGCGAAAAGTTGGTGCCTGAACCGGCGAAATCTTTGCTGTAGCGTACGCGCCACGATTTGCCTGTGCTGGACTGCTGTTTTTTCAGCAGGGCTCTGGCGCGAGTCACGTCAATGGAGAACGCCCCTAAATCGCCCATGTTTTTCCCGGCGCCTATCGCCTGCGACTGATAATGTCTGCTCTGCTGCACGCCGCCGTAGGCCGTGAAGCCGTGGGGTAAACCATAGATGGCGCTCCCCTGAGCAAACGGGGTCTTTTCAACATCTTTGTCATAAGAACGATAACGCCCGGCAGTTACGCTGTAGCGCAGGTTTTTTTCACGCTGCAATACCGGAACGGAGGCAAACGGCACCACGAAATGGCTTTCGCTGCCGTCAGTTTCTTTCACCGTGACCTGGAGGTCGCCGCTGCTGCCGGTGGGGTAGAGATCGTTAATTTCGAAGGCCCCCGGCGCGACCGTGTTCTGATAAATCACGTACCCGTTCTGGCGCACCATCACCAGCGCGTTGCTGTGGGCGGTGCCACGAATAATAGGTGCATAGCCTTTTTCGCTGTCGGGAAGCATGTCGTTATCGGATTTCAGCTCCACGCCGGTGTAAGGGACACTGTCAAAAACATCAGCAGGTGATGAGCTCTGGCCAACGGTGATATCGCTTTTCATCGCCACAATATCGCGTTGCGCATAGGTATAAACGGAGGTGAATTTCTGTTCCTCCTCATTGCCTGTGGTGCTGCGATTCCAGGTGGAATAGTTGCGAAGGCGCCATGCGCCAACGTTTAAACCCGGACGCAGGTTCACGTACTGGCTACTGCTATCCTCTTCACCCTGCTGGCGCGTATGGCTCTGGCTGGCGTTGACGCTGTAATTAAGCAAGCCCGCGTTGATCCCTTCGTCAAACTCTTTCGGGTCGATGTAACCGCGTGGCACCTGTCCGAGCGCCTTTTGCGGAATGCTCAGCAGCAGCTGCTGGTTGCGAACGTGAAAGATTGCAGATGAAGCAGGGATGACACCTAGATCGGCACACTGGCCTTTGGCCATTAGCTGAGGAAACTTTTGGGTCCTGATACCGAGGCTTTTTAACTCACCCATGCTAAAGCAAGGTTGTAACGTGTCGTTGCCCTGCGAATCTTTCTCAAGCGTAAAGGTCACGTTGCGGGTATCAATTTTATTATTATTGATAAACACCGCGACCTCATATTTCCCCGGTGCCTGGCCGGGACCTTTTTCATAGACGGACAGATCGGTTTTACCCTGCTGGGGATTATCAATATCCAGCAGGGCGGGGTTAAAATAATCATCAGCCATAACCTGCTGCGCAAAGATGGCTATTGCCAGGCCACAGAGAATGACCAGCAATGAAGACATTCGGCAGGTGAACGGCTTTTTGTGGCTGTACATGATTATTTTATTACCGGAACAATTAATGAACGGATTTCGACCAGGAATGGCTGATGCTGCCGTAATCATTAATAATGGAATACGTCACGTTTGAGCCCCCGACATTACCCGGTATGGCAAAATGTGTTTCTGATTTCGGAACAGCCCAGGTCGCTTTTGTGACTTTCTGACCGTTAAGCGTGACGGTCTGGAAATTCATATAGAAAGGCGTAGGGTTATTCACCACCAGGTCGTTACCTTCGCGATGCCATTCAAGCTTATCCGCCACATCTTCTGGTCGGCCTTTTACCGCGGACGGGCGATACAGCAATTTAATGCGGGTATTAATGGCAATTTGCAGCGTATTTACTCCCTCAACGTGTTTTGAGGAAGGGATCGCTTTGATATTCAACCAGTACAGAGATTCCCTGTCTTCCGGTAAATTTCCGCCCGTGCGTACCACGCGCAGAACGTTATCTTCTTTTGCATCCAGACGGAAAAGCGGCGGGGTGATCAGGAATGGGGCTTTGGCCGGGTTTTTACCGCCAGAATCGACCCAGGACTGTACCAGATAATCCGTCGTATCTGGGTTTGACAGGCCAAGAGATGATTCCTTTTTATCTCCCTGATAGACCAGCCGGGTACCATTAATCACGACACCCGCATGTGCAGAGGCTGCTATCAGTAAAAGAGTGCTCAGTAAATAACCGTGGCGCATAAAGATTTCTCAATAAATAGAAGAGATATTAATGCCCGCAAAAGCATTAATATCTCAGGATTGATAAGATCAGTTATAAATAACGGTGAAAGTCGATACAGAGTTGGCAGGGCCTGCGGTAATGGCGGCCTGAGTTTGAATATAACGCGCACCGAATTCCAGGTCGTTAACTGCCGTGCCGGAGGCTAAAGGATATTGCTGCGAAGGCGTATACAGAGTGACAGGCTGCCCGGAAGCATCCATCAACTGAATGGCTACACCGGTTGCCGCATCGGTATCTGGCGTTAATGCCAGCGCGGCATTATTATCCGCATCCGGCGTACCGCCGAAGTTAATCGCAGCCGAGGTCACTGTTTCCGGACAATTGGTTAACTTAATATCAAACTTCGTTGATGTGCTGGTAGAGCCTGCGCCGGTAAATACCGTTTTAGACACCTTACCCAACTGAACGTTTAATGGATTACTTAATCCATTCACGACCTGGCAAGCAGAATCGATAATTTCACCGGTGAAATTAATCTGGCCTTCACCGTTAGTTGCCGCAAATGCGGATGCAGAACATCCCACCGTTGCGGCGATAAAAAAACCTAATGCAACCTTGTTCATAGTTAATCCTGATGTGATTCTGGTAAAAGCGTTGCCTGGACGTTTTTACCGTTGACCCTTAATGATTTTTCGATGTTTATTTAATCAAAAAAAGGGTCGCTGCGGATCTTTTGTCCCAATCACAAATAATGTAAATAGTACTTGAGTTTAATTTTTTTATATGAAAACAGCAGGTTGATAATGATCACAAAACACTATCGGGTATGTGTTCATCGGGCTATATTGTTAACAAGATAATGCAGTCAGGAGAAATGTCGTGGATTACCGCAAAATTATCAAAGAGGTAGGGCGTGGGAAAAACCACGCTCGCGATCTGGACCAGGAAACAGCCCGCGCGTTGTACACGCATATGCTGAATGGCGACGTGCCGGAACTGGAAATGGGCGGCATTTTGATTGCGCTGCGTATTAAAGGGGAAGGTGAGGCGGAGATGCGCGGCTTTTATGAGGCCATGCAGTCGCAGACCATGCGCTTAACCCCGCCCGTCACGAAGCCGATGCCAATTGTGATCCCGACCTACAACGGCGCGCGTAAGCAGGCAAACCTCACGCCGCTGCTGGCTATTCTGTTGCAGAAACTCGGTTTCCCGGTAGTAGTGCATGGCGTGAGCGAAGATCCGACGCGCGTGCTGACAGAAACCATCCTGGCGTTGTTAGGTATTGAACCGACCCTCCATGCCGGTCAGGCACAGGCAAAGCTGGAGGGGAATCAGCCGGTCTATATCCCCGTTAGCGCGCTCTGCCCACCGCTGGAAAAGCAGCTGGACATGCGCTGGCGCATGGGCGTACGTAACAGCGCTCACACCCTGGCGAAGCTGGCGACGCCGTTTGCCGAAGACGCCGCGCTGCGTCTTTCCAGCGTCTCCCATCCGGAATACGTGACGCGAGTCGGGCAATTCTTTGCCGAAATCGGTGGACGCGCGCTGCTGATGCACGGGACAGAAGGCGAGGTTTACGCCAACCCGCAGCGTTGTCCACAGCTGATGCTGATTGAGCCCGCCGGGACGCGGGCCGTTGTTGAACGTGGGGAAGAGAACAGAGATGCGATCCTGCCTGAGTCGAAAGATCCGCAGGTCACCGCGCGCTGGATTGTGCAGTGTCTGGCCGGGAAGGTGCCGGTTCCGCAGTCAATCAAGCTGCAAATGGCCTGCTGCCTGCTGGCTGCAGGGGAAGTCGAGTCCGTGGAAGCCGGGTTGCAGCGCGTGGCGCAGTCATTTTAAGCAAAAAAAAGCCCGTCCAGTGGCGGACGGGCAAACAAGGGTAACAACAACAGGGTCAATGAGGGTTGGAGCATCTCACCAGAGGGTATGGCGAGGGTGGAGCATAATTTGTTCGATTATTTGTAGATAACCGCAGTACCGCTCAGTTTGTTATTACCGTTAGTGGAAGTGATGGTGTATCCACTTGCGCCCGCGGCGGCAGCTTTTTCAGCCAGTTTTGCTTCCAGACCGTCCAGCGTGGTCGCGCCTTCAGCACTCACCACACCGATTTTGTTCAGATCCTGTGCCTGAGTAGAGGAGACTGGCTCTACAGCGAAAGCGCCGAAAGACAGAGCGGACAGGGCAACAGCGGCAACAGCATATTTGATGGTTTTCATAGGTCAATTCTCGCAGGTTATTCTGTAAAGGGGACGATGTTCCGTCGATGTGATAAGTATCACGCTTTTTAGCGGAAGATAAAATCGAAGAGAATTGACGTGGTTGGTCAAAAAAATTGAATGACAAATAACTTATTGATTATTAATAAAATCAGAAGCGCAATTGACACTTCTTGCGGATACGCTTTACAGACACAATCAGAAGGGCACGTTTTGCTACGCGCTTCGCTGAAAGTCGTGAGCGTAAAGTAAACTGTTGGTGCGGTTAACTACGGTAAAGGAAAGTCAACGTAACTGGCTGTCTTTCGATCCTCTACGATTATATCCTGAATGTGAAGCATTTTTTGAATCTTTCTCCTGCTGACAGGTGATGCAAAGCCGCACCCCGGGAATGGCTTTACGTCGTGCCTCAGGAATGGGATCCCCGCACTCTTCGCATTCCGTCAAACTTTCGCCGCGCGGAATTTCACCGCGAGCACGCGCAACCGCATCTTCAATGGTACTGTTGATCTGTTCGTTAACGGCGTCGTCATTCGCCCAGCCGGAAGCCATGATGTTCTCCTGAAAGGATCAAGTCATGCATTTTAATATGGGGTGAAAAAACGCACAGTCAAGGCGCTGGCAGAGAGAACTGCATCTGCCGGACAGATGCAGTTTGGAAGGCGGTAAGTTATTTATAGATAGTCGCTGTACCGTACATATGGTTATCGCCACCGGCGGCGTTCACCAAGAAGCCTTTAGCGCCTTCCTGACGAGCTTTTTCGGCCAGCTTGTCCTGAAGGTCATCTAGGTTGCTTGCCCGGCTGACAGAGACCGTCCCGGCCGCGCGTAGCTGGCTGGTGTCGGTACTGTCGGTCAGAGGTTGAACGGACAAGGCAGAGAACGATGCGCCTGCCAGCGCACCCGCAATAATAAAGGTCAGATACTTTTTCATAATCACATCCTCAGGGGAAACAACAGGTGATTCCTGTTAAGTTTAGAAGCCTGATGCGTGTGATTTAGCGCAAAAATTTGATGATGATCTGCTTATTTTTTGAACGATAAATTCTGACAATTTGTTGACAGATCATAGACATACAGGTCGCTGAATTTTGTCGTTTTTTTGTGCGACTCAGACAGATATTTACCCCCGCGCCGTCACAGGGTATCTTACGCGGCTGTTTAAAGGAGAATGCCATGACTTCCCACAAGCCGGGATTGCACCCGCGTAACCGCCACCGTAGCCGCTATGATATGAAAGCCCTGTGTCTGAGCTGCCCTGAATTGCAGGGTTTTATCGTTCAGACACCAGCCGGTGAACCGTCGGTAAACTTTGCCGATCCGCTGGCGGTTAAAACGCTGAACAAAGCGCTGCTGGCCCATTTTTATGGTGTGACGCACTGGGACATCCCTGATGGCTTTCTCTGCCCGCCGGTCCCGGGCCGTGCGGATTACGTCCATCATCTTGCCGATCTGCTGGCGGATGACCACGATGGCGTAGTGCCGAAACAGGCTACCGTCCTTGATATCGGTACGGGCGCGAACCTGATCTACCCCCTGATAGGCGCACATGAGTACCAGTGGCGATTTACCGGCAGCGAGATCGGTGATGAGGCCTTCGCCAGCGCGAAGGCCATTATCAACGCTAACCCGGGGTTAAGCCGGGCCATACGTCTGCGTCGTCAGAAGGATGCCGCTGCTATTTTCACCGGAATAATTCATAAGAACGAACAATATGATGCCACCCTGTGCAACCCGCCATTCCACGACTCCGCCGCGTCCGCGCGTGCGGGAAGTGAACGCAAGCGGCGTAACCTGGGCCAGGCCGAAGATGGCGCGCTGAATTTTGGCGGCCAGCAGCAGGAGCTGTGGTGCGAGGGCGGGGAAGTGGCCTTTATTCTGCGCATGATTGCCGAGAGTAAAGGCTTCGGTCGTCAGGTGAAATGGTTTACCACGCTGGTCTCTCGTGGCGATAACCTGCCGCCGCTTTACCGCGCGCTGACCGAAGCCGGCGCGGTGAAGGTGGTCAAAAAAGAGATGGCGCAGGGTCAGAAGCAGAGCCGCTTTATTGCCTGGTCCTTTATGGACGATAACAAACGTCGCAAATAATCGTTTCTCGGGCCGGGTAAGGCGAAGCCGCCACCCGGCTCGGTTACAGCGTCGGCTCCTGTGGAGGGAGCGGCGAAGCGGGCGGCGACAATACCTGATACGTCTGCACCGGCGCTCTCACGTTCGCCAGATCGAAGTGTTTTTTCACCATGCTGTCGAGAGCAAAGCGCACCGTCCACTGTTTCAGCGGCTGGGTGGTGAACGACACGCGCAGGGTAAAGGCTGTGTTTGTCAGCCCGACGATGCCCGCAAACGACGGCTCACCAATTACCAGCCCGCGAATATCCTCCATCTCCATCAGTTCGCTCACCGCATCCCGCAGCGCCTGTTTCGCCTTATCTGCATCTTCGTGACGATCGACATCATAATTCGCCACCACCGAACCAATGCCGCGCACAAAGTTGGCAAAGGTGGTGATCGATGACCACGGAATAATGTGGTACGCCCCGGTATCCTGACGTACGCCGACGGAGCGAATGGACATCCTCTCCACCGTGCCGGTGAGCGGTCCGATGGTCACCAGATCCCCGGTGTTCATCCCGTTCTCAAACTGGATAAAAATGCCGGTGATAATATCCTTCACCAGCGTCTGCGAACCAAAGGAGATCGCCAGTCCCAGGGCACCGGCACCCGCCAGCAGTGGGGCGATATTTACGCCGATTTCCGACAACACAATCATGATGGTAATGGTGCTAATGATCACCGCCAGCGCGTTGCGGAACAGCGTCAGCAGTGTGCGGGCGCGGGCGCTTGGCAGGGGCCTGCCGTGGACATCCGACACCAGACGGTTTTCGATAAGGCTTGCCAGCAGCGTCCAGCCGACGGCGGAGAAGAACAGGATCAGCGCGATACGAATAAGAATATCGACGGTCTTTTCTCCCGCACCGTTATGCAGCCAGTTCCAGAAATCAAACAGTCCCCACGCATTCAGCAGCAGCATAATTGCCACGCAGACCGTCAAAATACGCGCCACCTTCAGCGACACCGATGTCCAGCCATTTACCCGTTTTTGCAGCTCGGGGTAATTACGCTGAACCTGCGGCGACAGGGTGATCGTCTTCGACAGCCAGCGGGAGAGCAGGCCAGAAACAAAGGCCGCGATGCCGATAATCGCCAGGCTTTTGAACGTCGCCCCCATCATAAATTTCAGGCTGTTGCCCGGATCGAACAGCGAGAAGAAACACAGCACAATAAAATAGGCGCTGGCCAGCCAGTGCCACACCAGCGCAAAGGCGCGAATAAAGAGGCTGAAAAAGGAGAGGGAGCGATCGGCCAGGTGAAGCAGACTGTCGGTGATCGCTTTTTTATTGTGGAAGATGAGGTACAGCGCCCAGACGGTAATACAGAGCATGATCAGCACGTTCGCCAGGGCCCCGAACTGCACGTTAACCTGGTTGGAAATAATCGGGACGGCGACCAGCAGGCCATAGCCGATCAACCCGCTCAGCACGCTGAGCCGAACCGCCCAGTATTTGGCGCTCCGATCCGAAATGGCGAACGGGCGAAGTTCCGGCACGCGCGGACAGAATATTAACCGCAGGAGCGCCTTAAAGAACTCGATCAGGGCAAAGGCGTTCAGGAACAGCCCCTGCTGAAAGGCAATGGTTTTGTTCCCGGTATTAAGACGGTCGGCCAGCATCTGGCCGACAAACAGCGTCAGCGCCAGCAGCAGCAAATCGATGATAAAGGCCCCGGTAATCATTGCCGGAAGATGCAGCCAGCTGCTTTTATGCTGATTCTTTTTACGTCCCCAGTGGCCCATCTTCCGGTAAAGCGGCCAGACAGACAGGCGCAACAGCCAGTAAAAAATGAATACCGCGGCGGCCAGAATAGAAAACTGGGTCGCGGCTGCAGAAAAAGTGTGGGGATTAAAAGGCTTATGCGAGGTGCCAACAAGGTTGCGATAGAGCTGGGCAAAACGCGACGACAGGGCTTCCCCGTAGCGGCGACTGATATCGGTGACGTTTTCCAGTACCGTCTTTTCGTCTTCGACTTCCGGCGGCGCGATAGTCGGAACCGGATCCTGAGGCGGTGTGGCGGCCACTTTCCTCAACTGATCGATAAGCTCCTGCCGGGACGTGTCGTTCTCAAGCACGTCGGCAAGTGCGCTGTAAGCGGCTTTTTTCTTTTCAGCGTCGGGTTCTGGCGGCGCATTTTGCTGGGTGGCGGTGGCTCCGGTGGTGACGCCGGGAATGGTGACAGCAAGTGATGGCGCGCTAAACAGGGTAAACAGTAGCAACAGGATCCACGGCACGGCGTCCTCCGACAAAAATATCGTGCAAAATGATAAGTATAGAGCGCGCGGAGCGGAGGGGAGTTTTTGGGAACAATCCGGCATAAAAAAGCCGGGCATGCCCGGCTCTGTGTATGGCTATCAGGAGACGTGTTGCAGGAACTCCTGGAGGCGCTGGCTCGGTGGGTTCGCAATCAGCGCCTGCGGATTACCGTCTTCCGCGATGCGGCCCTTATCAATGAAGATCAGACGGGACGCCACTTTTTCGGCAAAGCCGATTTCGTGGGTAACGATCACCATCGTCATGCCTTCTTCTGCCAGATCCTGCATCACTTTCAACACCTCGTGACGCAGCTCCGGGTCGAGTGCGGACGTTGGCTCATCAAACAGCATCATCTTTGGCTTCACCGCCAGCGCACGGGCAATGGCCACGCGCTGCTGCTGGCCACCGGACAGCTCGGAAGGATAGTGGTGGGCACGCTCCGCCAGACCCACTTTCGCCAGCAGATCTTTTGCCAGCGTTTCTGCCGCCGCTTTGCTGGCCCCACGCACGCGCAAAGGACCAAACATCACGTTTTCCAGCGCCGTCAGGTGCGGGAACAGGTAGAACTGCTGGAACACCATGCCCGCTTCCTGGCGGATCAGGCGCTCGTCCACTTTCGGATCGTTCACCTTCAGACCATCAACGATCAAATCGCCGCTGGTGATCTCCTCGAGCTTGTTAATGCAGCGCAGCAGGGTGGATTTTCCGGAACCCGACGGCCCGATGATCACCACCACTTCACCCTGCCTGATGTTCAAATCGATATTGTGCAGCACCTGGGTTGGACCAAAGTGCTTGGAAACATTTTTAAATTCAATCACAGGATTTTCATCCTTCTTTCAAGACGACGCAGAACAAAGCTCAGGACAAGCGTGATAATCAGGTAGACAACAGCGACCGCACTCCAGATTTCCAGGGCGCGGAAGTTACCCGCGATGATCTCCTGGCCCTGACGGGTCAGCTCGGCCACGCCGATAACAATAAACAGCGAGGTGTCTTTAATGCTGATGATCCACTGGTTGCCCAGCGGCGGCAGCATGCGGCGCAGCGCCAGCGGCAGGATCACGTGACGGATCGTTTCGCGACGGGAAAGACCTAACGCCAGACCGGCTTCGCTGAAGCCTTTATGAATCGACAGCACCGCACCGCGGGTGATTTCCGCAATGTAGGCGCCGGAGTTGATCATAATGGTGACGACAGCTGCGCTGAACGGGTCAATGCGCAGATCGTTGAAGGCCATCGGCAGGGCGAAGTAGATAAACATGACCTGCACCACAATGGGGGTGCCGCGGATCACTTCGATGAAAACCAGCGCGATGTGGTTTGCAATCCAGCCGCCGTAGGTGCGGGCGAAACCGGCCACCAGACCGATAATTAACCCGCCAACCAGACCGAGGACCGAAATCCACAAGGTCATTTTAGCGCCTTCAAGCAAGAGAGGAATGGCAGGCCAGATGGCGCTCCAGTCAAACTGCATGATGTATTCCTGTATACCGTGGTGAAAAACGAAAAACGTAGGCCCGGTAAGCGGTAGCGCCACCGGGCGTTACAAACCTGAAGTCAGGTGAAATTATTTAGGCTCGGTACCGAACCATTTTTTGTAGATTTCGTTATAGGTGCCGTTCTCTTTCAGGGTTTTCAGCGCGCCGTTAACTTTATTACGCAGGTCGTCGCTGCCTTTCGGGAACGCAATACCGTACTGCTGAGCTTCCAGAGAATCACCTACCGCTTTGAACTTGCCGTTACCGGCGGTTTTGATGAAGTAAAGGATGTTAGGCGTGTCGTGCAGCACCGCGTCTGCGCGGTTGGTGCCCAGTTCCATGTAAGCGTTGTCGATGTTCGGGAACTGACGCAGGTCTTTGGTTTTGATATTGGCTTTCGCGTAATCAACGGAACCGGTGCCGCTCTTCACGGCGACCACTTTACCCTCGAGATCTTTCACGCTTTTCACGTCGTTGTTATCCGCTTTCACCATCACCAGCAGGCCGCTTTTGTAGTAGCCATCAGAGAAATCGATAGCTTTTTTACGCTCTTCGGTAATGGTGATGCCCGCCAGCGCCAGGTCAACGTTTTTGGTTTGCAGTGCCGGGATAATACCGCTGAAATCCATTGGCTTCAGGGTGTAATCCAGTTTGAGTTCTTTTGCAACAGCGGCCCACAGATCAACGTCAAAACCAACGTATTTATCACCCTGTTTGAATTCAAACGGTACGAACGCCGTGTCAGTCGCCACAACCAGTTTGTCGGCAGCCTGCGAGGACACCGCAAACGCCAGGGTAAGTGCAGCCAGTGAAACTTTTAATACAGACTTCATAGCATTTCCTTTTATATCCACGGGGCGATCCCCTGCGAGAACCTCAGGCACAATGAAAAAATCGTGCCAGTTTTACAAGCTGTTGTTTTGCAAAGGGGATAATGTCACGCATTGCACAAAAAGCGTGGCAATTCTGTCAGGTTGCACCAGAATGGAGCACCGTTTTGGTGCGCTTCGTTAAGGTCTTCTGACAGGGGGATATTTAGCGCAGAATCTGACGAAAAAACAATCTTCCGTTAACGGTTGTGTGAGGTGATTATTACATTTTATTCACTTTTGCGGCCGTTGCGGACAAAGGTGTGCACCATAAATGTGCAAAACCCCCGCCAGGGGCGAGGGTTATTCAGACAATCCGCAGGGATTATTCGATGTTTGACTCAATGAACCACAGGAACTGATCCAGGTCGCGTGACGCGGCAGTGAAGATATCAGCGGTGTCTTCATCTTTTGCTTCGCCAATCGCTTTACGAACATCGTTCGCGACAATCGCATAACGGTCTGCCAGCTCTTTCAGGTGATCCTGAACGGTATGGATATCCAGCGGATAGCTTTTCAGTGGCGTTTTGCTGTTGATCACCTGCGTGGTACCCAGAGCCACACCGCCCAGCTGTACGGCGCGTTCGGCCATGGTATCCAGATGAGTCACCAGTGCTGTGCGGAAGCCATCCAGCATTTCATGAACGGCAATAAAGTTTGCACCGCGCATATTCCAGTGGGCCTGTTTGGTGATCAGCGAAAGATCGATGAACTGGACCACCTGGCGATTCAGCAGCTCAATGGTCGCTTTTTTATCGCTATCCGATACATCGTTACGGGTATAAAGCAGATTAGACGCTTTCGTTTTCACCAGTTTAGCGGTACTCATAATCTCATATCCTCTTGATGTTTGTGTCCCAGGTAATTACGGGATTAAGTATAGCACCGGATTTTTTCTCTGCGGTTTGGCGCTGCCTATCGGTTTAATAGCGAAAGGATGGTTGAACTTTTAACTTAATGATTTTAAAGTTTTTTATATAAATTGATGCAGATCAATCTTAATTCGTTAAGTGACAAGGCGGGCAGGTGAAATATTTTGGCAATATAAGAGAGTTTGTAAGAAATTATTTGAAGGGCTGACGAGACCTATATTCTGCATGGCCGGTAAGCCATGCAGAATTTAAGGGCTAGTTGAGGTCAATCTTATGTACTTTTGGTTCCGGGCGCATGGTCAATGTAGAGCCCATTGACGCCGCGATAATGGAACAGAGCGCAAGCGTCTGCACCAGTGTCAGGGTTTCGCCGAGGAACATCATTCCAGAGATGGCAGCCAGCGCGGGCTCCATGCTCATGAGCGTACCAAAAATACGCGTAGGCAGACGCGTCAGGGCTATCATCTCCAGAGAGTAGGGCAGCGCCGTGGAAAGAATGGCGACCGCCAGCCCAACCGGCAGGATTGACCACTGCCATATTGAGTCCGTTGCTTGTGCCATGCCGATCGGGACAAAGATAACCGCGGCAATCAGCGAGCCTAAGGCGACCGTCGCGGGGCCGTGCTCTTCGCCCGCACGCTGGCCAGTGAGAATATACACCGCCCAGCACGCCCCTGCGCCCAGCGCCAGAGCGGCCCCTGTCAAATCGATTTGTGAAACGCTTTGGCCGAGCGGCAGCAGGAACCATAGCCCCAGCACGGCCAGTATGACCCAGATAAAGTCTACCGGGCGACGAGAAGAAAAGAGGGCAACCGCCAGCGGGCCGGTAAATTCAAGCGCGACCGCGATCCCCAGCGGGATAGTCTGAATAGAGAGGTAGAACATGTAGTTCATCCCTCCCAGCGCCAGCCCATAAAAAAGCAGAGGCAGTCGCTGCTCCTTTTTAAACCGTAGCCGCCAGGGTTTAAAGACAACCACGAGGATCAGGGTGCCTAATGCGATACGCAGCGCCGTGACGCCGGGCGCACCAATCAGCGGAAACAGCGATTTTGCCAGCGACGCGCCGCTTTGTATGGACATCATCGCGATAAGTATGACTGCCACCGGCATCCAGACCGACGATTTACGAGGTAAACCTGGCATCCTTTCTCCTGTCAATTTTTGTCAAAAGAGGTAAAAGTCGCAGTGTAATGGAAATAACCTGCAACGGTTGAGCTACTGTTGAAAAAAAAATCCAGGGAAAATCCGTAAAATGAGAAAACGTTGCTGATTTTATCGCCTGAAAGATTAGGAATAATCTGGATGAACTAAATGGCGATGACGCGCACTATTAGCATTTACAGGTGAAAATCTGGAGTTATTTGAACGAGATAGCTGGTGCTGGAAATGTTCTGTTACAGGAAAGGTCGCATTAGACATCGTGAATGACAAAGAGTTTCACAGATTTTTTTGATATATTTAAAACTTACGGACTTACTTGAAGCACATTTGAGGTGGTTATGAAAAAAATTGCATGTCTTTCAGCACTGGCAGCTGTTCTGGCTGTTTCCGCAGGTACCGCTGTAGCGGCAACTTCAACTGTAACTGGTGGTTACGCTCAGAGCGATATGCAGGGCGTGATGAACAAAACCAACGGTTTCAACCTGAAGTACCGTTACGAGCAAGACAACAACCCGCTGGGTGTGATCGGTTCTTTCACTTACACCGAGAAAGATCGTACTGAAAATGGCTCTTACAATAAAGGTCAGTACTACGGCATCACCGCGGGTCCTGCTTACCGCCTGAATGACTGGGCAAGCATCTACGGTGTTGTAGGTGTTGGCTACGGTAAATTCCAGCAGACCGAAAACCAGGGTCTGAACCGTACTGCAAGCAACAGCGACTACGGTTTCTCCTATGGCGCAGGTATGCAGTTCAACCCAATCGAAAACGTTGCTCTGGACTTCTCCTATGAGCAGAGCCGTATCCGCAACGTTGACGTTGGCACCTGGATCGCGGGCGTAGGTTACCGCTTCTAATCACTTCGGTGAGCCAGTAAAAAATCCGCCCAATGTGGCGGATTTTTTTTGTTTGTACCCTCTCCCCGTGGGAGAGGGCCAGGGTGAGGGCATCAGCCTGCACGAGACGACAGAGATCACTTACTCTTAATATCGAAAATATCCGTCCCCAGATGGTTATAGTCAACTTTCTGTAACCTGAAGTTGGTAATGTAAACTGGCGGGCCCTTCTTCCCGGAGATAAACGGGTAATCATTTTTTATCTCTTTCGCCTTAATCCCCGTCCACTGTGAGAAGAATTTCAGGAAATCGTTCGCGGAACGGCGCGCTTTGATGATGCGATGCGTTTTGTCATCACTCGACAGCACCATAAACGGTACCTGGAAGTTCTGCTGAAACTTGTCATCGTGGGCCAGATACTGCACCTCTTTACCGCGCTCCTTAAACGCCAGACCGTGGTCAGAGAAATAGACCATCGAGAAGCTATCGCCGCTGTTGCGCAGCTGCGCGTACAGCTTGCTGAGCAGATCGTCGGTTTGCGTCATGGTGTACAGATAACACGAGGTCTCTTTGGATTGCACAAACTCCGCATATTTTCCCCCGGTACGATCGCATGCCTGCGGGTGTGACCCCATCAGGTGCAGGACGATCAGCTGCGGCTGGGTGCGCTGAGTGGCAAAGACCTGCGCGGTCATTTTTAGCAACGCTTCATCTTTTGTGTTTTTATCGGCTTCGAAATCACCGCTTTTCAGGAACTGTACCTCGTCGGCACGCTTCGCGATGCTGGCAATGGCGGTATCATACTCGCCGATCTGCCCCTGGTTGGAGAACCACCACGTCTGAAAACCTGCCCGGTTGGCCAGGGTGACAAAATTATCCTGAAACTGCGGTTTTCCATCCACGACACGGTTGAGCGTCAGACCGAGAGATTTCTGCGTCGAACCGCTGGCCGCCACGTAATCGGTAAACAGCGTACCGTTGACGGAGCTGGCAAACGGCGTGTTATCCCAGTGACCGCCAAACGCGCCGAGCGCATCGCGACGCGCGCTTTCACCGATCACCACCACATAGGTGTGATACTTCGGTTTCACCGCCAGCACGTTCCAGGTATCTTTCATGGTGGAAAGCTCGGCCATACGCGCCTGCTCGTCGAGCACTTCCTCGTTATTCACTACCACGTCTTTAACGAAGCGAAACACCGGATACCCGGTATCTTTAAGCTTAAACACGCCGCCCCAGGCCAGATTTTGTACCGGCGCAACAAAAAACGTCACTACGCTAAAGGCCAGGCACAGGCTTTCAATTTTACCCCATGTTTTTTTCCCGACCTGCTTACGGCGAACCGCAATCACGCCGAGGGCAAAAATGAAAAGGCCAACCACGTAGTTGTACCACGGAAAGATCGTCAGGATCTCTGTGGACTCTTCCATATTGGTGGAGTGGAGCGCCAGCAGAGTATTAAAGTTCGGCGCGCCATAGGCCTGGCCAAACGGGAAATAGGCGGCAGCAATCAGAGAACAGATCCCGATAAGCACTTTCTGCACGCGCGGTGCGCTTCGCCATAGCAGGTGAAGAATGCAGGTGAACCCGACGGCATAAAGCAGGCTAAAGGGGTAGCCAAGAGCAAAGTTAATCAACAGCGATTGCAAAAAATAAAATCCCGTCCACGGGCTTAGGGCCCGGCTGCGGGTAACAAGTGTATCAATCAGGGTTACGTTCATAGATCACTATCACGAAAACGCCATGTGCTCACCCTGGCGTCAAGGGTCAAAGCCTGCCGGACAGTGCGTGGAAAGGGAATGGAGGTCCGCTTCAGCGAGCCGCAAATTGTGCAGGGCTGCAAGAAGATAGTGCGAGCGTGAATCAAGGTCAACAGTTGCTAAACAGATGTTTTGCGAAGGGGGCTGCAAATCCGCAAAAATAATCAGGAAAAAGCGAGTTTACAACGAAAGTGTGACAGGAAAATGAAGCGGCGTGCCGCGACGCCGCTTAGTGAGAAGATTTGTCGTCCTGATGCGGTTTGGCGTTAAACATATCGCACAGCATGTTCAACAGCATTAGACGCACTTTAAAAGGAGAGTGGGTAAACACGTTCATACACCTCTTGAATTCATTCATAAGACCTCCTGATTCATGATCCCTTCGATCCGTGAAGGGTGACTGCATTACATACAGATATAGCACAGGCTATATTGTATAGCTATGGCTAATTCGTTAATTTTTTGTGCTTGTAGAGCTATGGTTTACAATGTGCGCTCCGTTACAGGGCGCTGGAAGCGTCAACCCATTGAGGAAGCACAATGAACCGTCGCGCAGGTAAGCCAACAACAAAAAAAACGACGCAACTGGTGAACGTTGAAGAACATGTGGAAGGCTTCCGCCAGGTGCGTGAGGCGCACCGCCGGGAGCTGATTGATGATTATGTCGAACTGATCTCCGATCTGATTCGTGAAGTTGGAGAAGCGCGCCAGGTGGATATGGCCGCACGCCTGGGGGTGTCGCAGCCAACCGTTGCCAAAATGTTAAAACGTCTGGCGTCGGTCGGGCTGATCGAGATGATCCCCTGGCGCGGGGTGTTTCTCACCGCTGAAGGCGAAAAGCTGGCGCAGGAGAGCCGCGAGCGCCATCAGATCGTCGAGAATTTTTTACTGGTGCTGGGCGTCAGCCCGGAAATTGCCCGTCGGGATGCCGAAGGTATGGAACACCACGTCAGCGAAGAGACGCTGGTGAAGTTCCGCGAATTTACGCTCAAATATGGCCCCGCCGCTGAATGAACATCCCCGGCTTGCAGGCCCTGAAACGCGATCGTTTTTTCCATCTTTTACTTATCACTGGCGTTGGGCTCAGCGTCTTTGTGCCCTTCACGCCGCACACCTGGCCGGCGGCCATAGACTGGCGCACCATTATTACCCTGAGCGGTTTGATGATGCTCACCAAAGGCGTAGAGCTGAGCGGCTATTTTGACGTGCTGGGGCGCAAAATGGTGCGCCGCTTCGCCACCGAGCGCAAACTGGCTCTGTTCATGGTCTTTTCGGCGGCGCTGCTGTCGACGTTCCTCACTAATGACGTAGCGCTGTTTATCGTGGTGCCGCTTACGCTCACGCTGCGTAAGCTGTGCGAAATACCGGTTACCCGTCTGATTATCTTTGAAGCGCTGGCAGTCAATGCAGGCTCGCTGCTCACGCCGATCGGTAACCCGCAGAACATTCTGCTGTGGGGACGCTCCGGCCTGTCGTTTACCGCATTTACCTGGCAGATGGCGCCGCTGGCGCTGGCGATCGTGGCGACGCTGCTGGTGGTGGGCTGGTTTGCTTTCCCGAATAAATCGTTGCAGTACCACAGCGGTACCACCGGCCCCCAGTGGCAACCGCGTCTCGTCTGGAGCTGCCTGGGACTGTATATCGTTTTCATTACCGCGCTGGAGTTAAACCAGGCGCTGGCGGGCGCGCTGCTGGTGGCGTGTGGCTTCCTGTTCCTCGCCCGGCGGGTGCTGGTGAGTGTTGACTGGACGCTGCTGCTGGTGTTTATGGCGATGTTTATTGACGTGCATCTGCTGGTCCAGCTCCCGGTATTGCAGACCGTTCTTCATAGCGTCAGCGGTCTGTCGCAGCCGGGATTATGGCTGACGGCGATTGGTCTCTCGCAGGTGATCAGTAACGTGCCGTCTACCATTTTGCTGCTTAACTATGTTCCCCCAACGGTACTGCTGGCGTGGGCGGTCAACGTCGGCGGCTTTGGGCTGCTGCCCGGCTCGCTGGCCAACCTCATCGCCCTGCGGATGGCCAACGATCGCCGCATCTGGTGGCGCTTCCATTTATGGTCAATCCCGATGCTGCTCTGGTCTGCGGCGGTCGGTTTCGGACTATTCCTTCTCATATAGTGCGCAATTTGTCAGTTTTTCCTGGCAAATGTATAGCAACGTCCTAGCTTTAGTGAACGGCATAGTGTGATGCCGCTCACTGACAGGACCGTTGCTGAACTATGGCAGAAGATCAAAATCCACCTGCTGACGAGCAGGATCAAAACAATAACGAGCGCAAGCGCCCGGGCAAAAAACCGTTAATTATCCTTGGCATCGTGGTCATCGTGATGGTGATCGTGGCGCTGGTCTGGTGGTTTTTAACCCGTAACGAAGAGACCACCGACGACGCCTTCACCGACGGCGACGTAGTGACCATTGCCCCAAAAACGGCAGGCTACGTTACCGAACTTCGCGTGCGGGATAACCAGCGTGTAAAGAAAGGGGATGTGCTGGTGGTGATCGATCCGCGTGATACCACCGCCCAGCGTGATCAGGCTCAGGCCCAGCTTGGGCTGGCGGTTGCGCAGTTGCATCAGGCACAGGCGCAGCTGGCGCTCTCGAAGGTGCAATATCCCGCCCAGCGCGATGAAGCCAAAGCCCAGGTACTGAAAGCCCAGGCGGATATGGCCAACGCTCAGGCGGAGTACCGCCGTCAGCGCGGCGTTGACCCCCGCGCGACCACACAACAAAGCATCGATGCCGCGAACGCTCAACTGCGGAGTGCCCAGGCGGGTCTGGCCAGCGCGCAGGCGCAGCTGGAGGTGGCGGAGCAGGTCCAGCTGCAAATCCGCCAGCAGGAGACTAACGTCGAAGCCCGCGAACGGCAGGTCGATCAGGCCAGAGCGCAGCTGGAAACCGCCAACCTGAACCTCTCTTATACCGAAGTCCGCGCCCCGTTCGACGGTTTTGTCACCAAACGCAACGTCCAGCCTGGTACGCTGGTGCAGGCAGGCACGGCACTGTTCTCGCTGGTTTCCCCGAACGTGTGGGTGGTGGCGAACTTCAAGGAGTCGCAGCTTGAACGTATGAAGCCGGGCGACAAAGTGACCGTGTCCGTCGATGCCTGGCCGGATATGGCGCTCGAAGGCCATATTGACAGCATCCAGCAGGGCAGCGGCTCGCGCTTCTCCGCCTTCCCGTCGGAAAACGCCACCGGTAACTTTGTGAAGATCGTTCAGCGCGTGCCGGTGAAAATCGTCATTGATAAGGGGCTGGATCCGAACAAACCGCTGCCGCTGGGGCTGTCGGTTGAACCGAAGGTCACCGTGGAATGACGGACAGCAGCCACGAAAACTGGAAGCCCGCCAGTAACCCGTGGGCGGTGGCGATTGTGGTCACCCTGGCGGTGTTTATGGAAATTCTGGACACCACCATCGTCAACGTGGCGCTGCCCCACGTCGCGGGGTCGCTCTCGGCCAGCTATGACGAATCTACCTGGGTGCTCACCAGCTACCTGGTGGCGAACGGCATCGTGCTGCCGATCTCGGCCTTCCTGAGCCGGCTGTTTGGCCGCAAGCAGTTCTTCCTGATCTGCATTGTGATGTTCACCATCTGCTCGTTCCTGTGCGGCATCGCCACCGAGCTTTGGCAAATCATCCTGTTCCGTGTGATGCAGGGCTTTTTTGGCGGCGGGTTGCAGCCCACGCAGCAATCGGTGCTGCTCGATTACTTCAAGCCGGAGGACAGGGGCAAAGCCTTTGGCCTTTCATCCATTGCCATTATCGTCGCGCCGGTACTTGGCCCGACGCTGGGAGGCTGGATCACCGATAACTACTCCTGGCGCTGGGTGTTCTTTATCAATATTCCAGTAGGGATTGTGACGGTGCTGGCCATCTATCAGCTGCTGGAAGATCCGCCGTGGGAGAAAAAGTCGGAAGAGAAGCTCACCGTCGACTGGACGGGGATCGGCCTGATCGCTCTCGGACTTGGCTGTTTGCAGGTGATGCTCGACCGGGGCGAAGATGATGACTGGTTCTATTCGAACTTTATCCGCACCTTCGCGGTACTGACGCTGGTCGGCATTATCGGCGCGATCTGCTGGCTGATGTATGCCAAAAAGCCGGTGGTGGATCTGCACTGTATGAAGGATCGCAACTTTGCGATCTCCAGCCTGCTGATGGCGGGGATGGCGATGATCCTGTACGGCAGTTCGGTGGTTATTCCGCAACTGGCGCAGCAGGATTTGGGCTATACCGCCACCTGGTCCGGGCTGGTGCTCTCGCCCGGCGCGGTGCTGATTGTGCTGACTATTCCGCTGGTACTGAAGCTGATGCCGGTGGTGCAGACGCGCTGGATCATCGCCTTCGGCTTTACCTGCCTGGCGGTGTCGTTCTTCTGGTCCCGCACGCTGACGCCGGATATCGATTTCGAAACGCTGGTGCTGTTCCGCAGCGCCCAGTCGATTGGACTCGGGTTCCTGTTTGTGCCCCTCACCACCATCGCCTTTATCTCGATCCCGAGGCGGCTTAACGCCGACGCGGCGGCGCTGTTTACCATGTTCCGCAACGTGGCTGGCTCGATTGGGATTTCGCTCTCGACGGCGGCGATCACCGAGCGCTCACAGGCGCACAGCGCGCATTTGGCTTACCACGCTTCGCCGTTTAATGAGCAGTTCCAGCTGGCGATACGCGAAAGCGCCCAGGCGATCCAGAACTTCACCACTCAGGTGGGCGATCCGACCGGCATTGCCACCGGGCGGATGTACCAGACCATGATCGAGCAGTCGCGCTTTCTGGCCTACATCGACGTCTTCACCATTCTGAGCGCGGTGGCCTTCTTACTGATTCCGTTTTGTTTGTTGCTCTCGCCGGTTAAGAGCGAGGGGAGTGCAGGAGCACACTGATGATACACAGACGTTTACACCCCCTGATGATAATGACGCTGCTGGTGGGCTGCGCCGTCGGGCCGGACTACCAACAGCCTGCACCGCCCGCCACCACGCACTGGAACGATAAGGGCGACGGCGCGGTGAAATCACAAACGTCCTCCGCGGCAACTAACCCGCGCTGGTGGAAAACTTTCGGCTCGCCGCAGCTCGACAGCCTGATTGAACGCGCCATCGCCGGAAATCTGACGCTACAGCAAACGGTATTGCGCATTGCCGGCGCGCGCGAACAGATTAACCAGGCCGGCGGGGCATTTTTCCCGTCGGTGAATGGCAATGTGCAGGCGACGCGCCAGCAGCTTGGGCTGGAAGGGGAGCTGAAATCCCACGGCGTGTATGACCAGTTGAATAATGTCGATCCGCAGTTGCGAAGCGCGTTAGGCCCGCTGACGCAGCCGATTAACCTCTATCAGGGCAGCTTCGACGCTCAGTGGGAAATCGACCTGTGGGGCAAGGTGCGCCGTCAGGTAGAAGCGGCCGAGGCGCAGCAGCGGGCGGCGATCGAGCAGCGTAACGATGCGCTGGTCTCGCTGGAAGCCGAAGTGGCGCGGGCGTGGCTACAGCTGCGAGGGGCGCAGAGCATCATTGCCACGCTTAATACGCAAATTGAAAGCGCGCAGCAGACGCTGGATCTGACCGAAAGCCGCCAGCGGGGCGGGCTGTCACCGCAGATGGACGTAGAAAACGCCCGGGCGCAGTTGGGCAATCTTGAAGCCCAATTGCCGCAGTATCAGGCGCAGGAACGCCAGGCGATGAACGGGCTGGCCATCCTGCTCGGCAAACCGCCGGGGGCGCTGGATGCCGAATTACAATCCGTGCAGCCGATGCCAGCGTTGCCGGATATTGTGCAAACCGGCATTCCGTCAACGCTGGCGCGTCGTCGCCCGGACGTGCGCGAAGCCGAGGCGAACCTCCATGCCGCCACGGCGCAAATTGGCGTCTCGGTAGCCGAACTGTTCCCAAGCTTCACCCTCTCCGGGCAGTTTGGCCTGCGTAACAGCGAATCCGGCTGGCTGACCGACTGGAGCAGCCACTTTTACAGCTTCGGTCCGCAGGTCTCCATCCCCATCTTCCAGGGCGGTCGGCTGGTCTCCAGCGTCAAGGTGGCCCGCGCACAGCAAGGGGCGGCGGTGCTGGACTATCGTCAGACGGTGCTGACGGCGCTCGGTGACGTTGAAAACGCGCTGGTGAGCTATCGCACTGACCAGCAGCGTGAGGCGGGCCTGGCGAAAACCATCGACGCGCTGCAAAACGCTTTTGATCTCGCCAGCGACAGCTACCGGCAGGGGATCGCCAGTTTTATTGACGTGCTGGACGCCCAGCGTCAGCTCGCTCAGGCCGAACAGCAGCGGGCGCAGGCGCAGGTGCAGAGCGCGCTTGACCTGGTGGCGCTCTACAAAGCCCTCGGCGGCGGCTGGGAGCCGTATCAGCAGGTTCAGCTGCCAGACTACAGCGTCTTTGGCGATGCCCCGCGCGGATAGATTCAGAGGATTGGGCAAGAAACGGACAGGAACGCCACATTCGCGATGGCTGGGGGGCGGGTATAACTAACAGACACCCAATCGACATGCGAGGAAAGCGTTATGCGTTATCAAAAACTGGGCAATACCGGACTGTTTGTTTCTGAACTCTGCCTCGGCACCATGACCTTCGGCGGCGAGGGCGGCATGTGGGGCAAGATTGGCCAGCTAAGGCAAAACGAAGCCGAGCAGCTGGTGGGCCGCGCGCTGGACGCGGGCATCAACTTTATCGACACTGCCGACGTCTATTCGGAAGGACGCTCGGAGGAGATCCTCGGGCAGGCGCTGAAAAACCTGAGCGTTCCACGTGAAAACGTGGTGGTCGCCACAAAGGTGTTTGGTGAAACGGGCACGGCGGGAGTGAACTCACGCGGCGGCTCGCGCTATCACATTATCGACAGCGTAAAGGAGAGCCTGCGCCGCCTGCAGCTCGATCATATCGATCTCTATCAGCTGCACGGTTTCGACCCCGCGACCCCCATCGAGGAGACGCTTTACGCACTGGATAACCTTGTGCAGCACGGTCACGTGCGATACATCGGCGTCTCGAACTGGACTGCGTGGCAGATTGCCAAAGCGCTCGGTATTTCTGAACGTCTTGGGCTGGCGCGTTTCGCATCGTTGCAGGCGTATTACACCATTGCCGGACGTGACCTGGAGCGCGAGCTGGTGCCGATGATGCAGAGCGAAGGCGTCGGATTGATGGTCTGGAGCCCGCTGGCGGGCGGCCTGCTGAGCGGAAAATACGGTCGTGACGGGCAGAGCGAAACCGGAGGCCGCCGTCTGGAATTTGACTTCCCGCCGGTGAATAAAGATCGCGCCTTCGACTGCGTGGACGTAATGCGCGTCATTGCCGAGCGTAGGGGCGTCTCCGTGGCGCAAATCGCGCTGGCATGGCTGCTGCATCAAAAAGCGGTGACCAGCGTCATTATTGGTGCGAAACGCGTCGATCAGCTGGACGATAATATTGCCGCCACCGGGATCCGCTTAAGCGAAGACGAGCTTAAACAGCTTGATGCCGTCAGCGCGCTGCCGCGCGAATATCCAGGCTGGATGCTGGAGCGGCAGGGGGAATACCGTCGTAGTCAGCTCGCGCAGCAGTAACCTTCCTTTTCCCCGGTGGCGCTTCGCCTACCGGGGCTACTATCTCTGGTCTTTATTTCAACCCACCTCACAAAAAATACTCCTTCTCTTTGCCTGATGTTTGATCTCGATCTATATGACTAGTCATGAAATTTAAATGACTAGTCATATAGGGAGAGACCATGAACAAATCACTGCAAGCCAACTTTTTATGGGGCAACTCGGTATCCAGCATGCAGACGGAAGGGGCATGGAATGAGGGCGGGAAGGGGATGTCGGTATATGACATTCGGGAAGCAGGAGAAAACATCTCCGACTGGAAAGTGGCGACCGACTCCTATCACCGCTACCGGGAAGATTTCGATCTAATGCAGGATCTGGGCATGAACTGCTACCGCTTCCAGATCTCCTGGAGCCGCGTCTGCCCGCAGGGTGACGGCGAGTTCAACGCCGAAGGTATCGCGTTTTACGACCGCTTTATTAACGATCTGCTCGCCCGCGGTATTGAGCCGATGGTCTGCCTCTACCACTTCGATATGCCGCTGGCGCTGGCGCAGGAGTACAACGGCTTCAACGACCGCCGGGTGATGGAGGCCTTTATCCGCTACGGCAAGAAGATGATCGACTGCTACGGCGATCGCGTGAAGTACTGGCTGACCTTCAACGAGCAGAACATTTTCCATATGCCGGAAGCTTTTCGCATTTCCGGTTACATGAAAGGCGAGCAAACCCTGCGCGAGCTGTATGAGCTTCAGCACCATGCGATGGTGGCGCACATGACTCTGACCGAATACCTGCACCAGACTAAGCCAGGCAAGCTGATGGGCGGCATGCTGGCGCACCAGCTGATTTATCCGGCCACCTGCAAACCGCGTGATATCTTCTGCGCCCAGCAGTACGACGAATTCCTCAACCAGAACCTGCTGCGCGTCTTCGCGGGACAGGGCTACAGCCCGGCGGTGATGGCGGTGGTGGAGCAGGAGGGCTTCGGTGATATCTACCGCGCAGACGATCTCGCGCTGTTTGCGCGCACGAAGAACGACTTTTTGGCCTTCAGCTATTACGCCAGCAAAACGCTGGACAGCGATGCCATCCCGGAAGGCACGCCGGTGAACCATTACCTGCTGCATGGCGAGAAAAATAACCCGTACCTGAAAGCCACCGAGTGGAACTGGCAGATCGACCCGCTGGGCTTTCGCACCATCATCACCCGCTATGCCAACGACTGGCGGATGCCGGTATTCCCGATTGAAAACGGCATCGGCGTGATCGAGTCCTGGGACGGGGTAAACCCGATCGAGGACACCTACCGCATCGACTACCACCGGGCGCACATCGAGGCGATGAAAGCGGCAATATTCGAGGACGGGGCAGAGGTAATGGGCTACCTCGGCTGGGGCTTAATCGACATTCTCAGCTCGCAGGGTGACATGCGTAAGCGCTACGGCGTGGTCTACGTCAACCGTGAAAATCACGACCTGAAAGACCTTAAGCGCGTGCCGAAGAAGAGCTACGCGTGGTTAAAACAGGTTATCCATACTAACGGACGCGAGATGTAAGCCGTACGCTGCCGGGCCGTTTTTGTGACTGATTGATGGGAATACTCCGCTATGTCTGAAACAAAAATAACACCGCACATGCAGTCTTTTGTCGATAAATTTGTTGAGTTCTCGGCGCGCCTGGCAAACCAGGTACACCTGCGATCCCTGCGGGACGCTTTCGCCACGGTGATGCCGATTTTCATCCTCGCCGGTCTGGCGGTGCTGGTGAACAACGTCGTGTTTCCATGGGTGCTGGAAGGCGACACGCTCACGCAGTTTAAGGTGTGGGGCGAGGCGATTATCAACGGCACGCTGAACATCGCCGCGCTGCTGCTGGCGCCGATGATCGCCTGGTCGCTGGCGCGCAACAAAGATTTCGACAATCCGGTCTCGGCAGTGGTTATCGCCGTCAGCAGCTTCATCATCATGATGCCGATGCGCTTACAGATTACGCCTGTCGGCAGCGACGCCACGGTGAACGTCACCCAGGTGCTGACGTTCGCCAATATCGGCTCCACCGGCATTTTCGCCGGGGTGCTGATTGGGCTGCTCTCAACCGAGCTGTTTATCGCCATTTCACGGCTGAAGGCGCTGCACATTTCGCTGGGGGAGAACGTGCCTCCGGCGGTGAGCAAATCCTTTACCGCGCTGATCCCGACAATCCTTACGCTCTCCCTGTTTGCGGTGCTGGCGGCCATACTGGCGAACGTGCTGCATACGGATCTGATCCATCTCATTACGACATTCATTCAGCAGCCGCTGCGGCTGATCAACACCAGTCTGCCCGGGACGATCTTCATTTACAGCTTCGGTAACTTCCTGTTCACGCTCGGTATTCATCAGTCGGTAGTCAACAGCGTGGTGCTGGAGCCGTTTCTGCTGATCAACACCAACGAGAACATGCTGGCCTTTGCCAACGGCCAGCCGATCCCACACATCATCAACAACATTTTTGTGCCGACCTTTGGCATGGTGGGCGGGACGGGCAGCACTATCTCATTGCTGATCGCTATCTTCATCTTCTCAAGACAGAAATCAGCGAAGCAGGTGGCGCGTCTGTCACTGGCGCCGGGTCTGTTCAACATCAACGAGCCGGTGATTTTCGGCCTGCCGATTGTCTTTAACCTGCCGCTGATGATCCCGTTTGTGCTGCTGCCCGCCATCGGGATTTACTTTGCGTGGCTCTGTACCACGCTGGGTCTGATGTCGCGCTGCGTGGTGATGATCCCGTGGACCACGCCGCCGATCCTCAGCGCCTGGCTGGCGACGGCGGGGGACTGGCGGGCGGTGGTGGTGCAGTTGGCAATCATCGTATTTGGTGTATTCTTCTACCTGCCTTTCCTCAAGGTGGCCGAGCGAGTGGCCTTGAAAAACAGCGGGACAGAAAACTAATTTAAGGAAGGAAGATGGCGGCGAAGTACATCACCATAGCGCGGGAAATTAAGAAACGCATTATTACCCAGCAGTACGCCGCCAATGAACCGTTGCCGGACCAGTTCGCGCTGGCGGCGGAATTCAGCACCAGCCGGATGACCATTCAGCAGGCGATGCGTCAGCTGATCGTAGAAGGGCTGGTCTATACCCGGCAGGGACAGGGCACGTTCATCCGCAAAAATTTCCTCCAGCTTTCCCAGTGGGATCTCTCCGGCAGCGACTACTTTGGGGCGACCAAAACCTGGGAACATTTAGGCACGGTGACGAGCCAGGTGGTGCACTTCGAACTTCGCTTCCCGAACGAGAAAGAGCAGGCCTCGCTGATGATAAATCCGGATACGCCGATCTATGACTTCATCCGTCTGCGTTTACTCAACGGTGAGCCGATGTCCCTGGATGCCACGGTGATGCCGCTCAATCTGGTGCCCGGGCTGAACAAAACCCATCTTGAAAGTTCGGTATTCCGGTATGTGCAGGAGACGCTGGGGCTGAAGATCATGGGATCGTATCGTGTGGTGCGGGCGCTGAAGCCCAGTGCGCTGGATATGCAGCATCTGGTCTGTGAGCCAACCGACCCGGTGCTGGAGGTGGAGCAGGTGATCTATCTGGAAGATGGTACGCCGCTGGAGTACGCCCATTGTCACTATCGCTATGACCATGGCGGCATCGTAATTGTGAATAACGGATAAAAAAAAGCGGGCCTCGAGGCCCGCTTTGTTCGTGCTCGCGATTAGTTCAAACGCACCGGCATACCGGAACGGTTCTGAATCGCCTGATCAACGATGGTCGTGTCAACATCCGCCTGAGAGGTAACGGACTGCACCGCGCTGGTCAGCTTAATCGGTACGATTTCGTTGTTGTTGATCTGATCTTCGCTGGTGGACAGCGGGTTATGCACTTCAATGTAACGGCTGCCGTCCGGCTCTGACGTCGCTTTCACCGGTTCGTTAATGAACTGCACGCGCGTACCGACCGGCACGTTATCGAACAGGAATTTGATGTCTTCATTACGCAGACGTACGCAGCCGTGGCTTACGCGCAGGCCGATACCGAAGTTGGCGTTAGTACCGTGGATGGCATACAGACGACCAATGTACAGCGCGTACAGACCCATCGGGTTATCCGGGCCAGCAGGCACAACGGCCGGTAGCGGTTCACCGGCAGCAATGTACTCAGCGTGCATTTTGGCGGTCGGCGTCCAGGTTGGGCCCGCTTTCTTACGCTCCACTTTGGTGGTCCAGTTCAGCGGGGTGTCTTTACCCAGCTGACCGATACCGATAGGCAGCACGATCACGGTGTTGGTGCCTTTCGGGTAGTAATACAGACGCATTTCGGCGCTGTTAATCACGATACCTTCGTGCACGGTATCCGGCAGGATCAGCTGCTGTGGAATGTTGAGTACGGTACCCGCTTTCGGCAGATACGGGTCAACGCCCGGGTTCGCTTCCAGCATGTTAGACAGGCCGAGCTGATACTGCGCCGCGAAGTATTCCAGCGGCTGAGTGTTACCTTCCGGAACTGTCACCACCTGGTTTTCACCCACCAGACGGCTTCCGTCTGTTGGCAGGGGATACGTCACCGCAGACGCGGTCTTACAAAAACCTACTACGGCTAACGCCGCCGCAAAAAGCGTTGTTAATTTCATGTTCATGTTATGCGAGGTATCTAAGCCATTCTGGCGATGAGTTGAGAAGTCTGAATCTGTAATGGGAGCGCATTATATGTGCATTCCCGTTAACTGGGAATTCAGATGTGTACGAAATCACATTTTTTTCGATTTTGTTAAAGTTTAGTGGATTACCGCAACACAGGATCTCAATTCGGAATTGTGGCATAATGCCGCGTTTATCACACTTTTCGCAGGAATCTCTCCGTGTTAGTTACCAGCAACGTCACTATGCAGTTTGGCAGTAAGCCGCTGTTCGAAAATATTTCCGTCAAATTTGGCGGCGGCAACCGTTACGGCCTGATTGGTGCCAACGGTAGCGGAAAATCCACCTTTATGAAGATCCTCGGCGGTGACCTGGAGCCGACGCTGGGCAACGTGTCGCTCGACCCGAACGAGCGTATCGGTAAGCTGCGTCAGGATCAGTTCGCCTTCGAAGAGTTCACCGTGCTCGACACCGTGATCATGGGGCATGCGGAGCTGTGGGAAGTGAAGCAGGAGCGCGATCGTATCTACGGTCTCGCTGAGATGAGCGAAGAAGACGGTTACAAAGTGGCCGACCTGGAAACGCAGTACGGCGAAATGGACGGTTATTCTGCGGAAGCGCGTGCGGGCGAACTGCTGCTGGGCGTCGGCATTCCTGTTGAACAGCACTATGGTCCGATGAGCGAAGTTGCGCCAGGCTGGAAGCTGCGTGTGCTGCTTGCGCAGGCGCTGTTCTCTAATCCAGACATCCTGCTGCTCGACGAACCGACCAACAACCTGGACATCGACACCATCCGCTGGCTGGAGCAGACGCTGAACGATCGCGACAGCACCATGATCATCATCTCGCACGACCGTCACTTCCTTAACATGGTGTGTACGCACATGGCGGATCTGGATTACGGCGAGCTGCGCGTTTATCCGGGCAACTACGATGAGTACATGACGGCGGCAACCCAGGCGCGTGAACGTCTGCTTGCCGACAACGCCAAGAAGAAAGCGCAGATTGCGGACCTGCAATCCTTCGTGAGCCGCTTCAGCGCCAACGCCTCTAAATCGCGCCAGGCAACGTCGCGTGCCCGTCAGATCGACAAAATCAAGCTCGAAGAGGTAAAAGCCTCCAGCCGTCAGAACCCGTTCATCCGCTTCGAGCAGGACAAGAAGCTGTTCCGTAACGCGCTGGAAGTGGAAGCCCTCACCAAAGGCTTCGATGAAGGCCCGCTGTTCAAAAACTTCAACCTGCTGCTGGAAGTGGGCGAGAAGATTGCTATCCTGGGCGCCAACGGCGTGGGTAAATCTACCCTGCTGAAAACTCTGGTGGGCGAAATGCAACCGGATAACGGTACCGTGAAATGGTCTGAAAACGCGCAGATTGGTTACTACGCGCAGGACCATGAATATGAGTTCGAAAACGATCTGACCGTCTTCGACTGGATGAGCCAGTGGAAGCAGGAAGGCGACGACGAGCAGGCGGTACGCAGCATTCTGGGGCGTCTGCTGTTCAGCCAGGACGACATCAAAAAGCCCGCCAAAGTGCTCTCCGGTGGTGAAAAGGGCCGTATGCTGTTCGGCAAGCTGATGATGGAAAAACCGAATATCCTGGTGATGGACGAACCAACCAACCACCTGGATATGGAATCGATCGAATCCCTGAACATGGCGCTGGAGATGTATCAGGGCACCCTGATCTTCGTCTCTCACGACCGTGAGTTCGTTAGCTCCCTGGCGACCCGCGTGATCGAAATTACGCCAGAGCGCGTGGTGGACTTCACCGGTAACTACGAAGATTACCTGCGCAGTAAAGGTATCGAGAGTTAAAAAAATAGCCGGGTGGCGGCTTCGCCTTACCCGGCCTACGTTCTATCCCCTCTCCCTGTGGGAGAGGGTTAGGGTGAGGGCATCAGGCCGCACTAAACCACCCACTCGCCTCCTTCAACCCCGTTCACCCGCAGCGTACGTTTTTCCCCCGTCGGTAACGACACCTTCAGTGCCTTCCATGCCGGACGATAGTCGCCGCGCGCATTCACCTTCAGGTTGATACTTGCGCCGTCGCACACCATCTCCCATTCCACCCACAGCGCATTGCCGTTCAGGTAGCCCCAGCTTTCGCCGTCATCCTCAAACAGCAGCCCGGAGGTGGTGCCGACGCCTTTCACCGGGAACAGTTTTAGCTCGCGGGTATCGTCTTTATCGGCGCTCACGTGACGGATGCGTTCGCTGAGCGGCAAACCGGCCCCGGCGCGCACCAGAAGCGGCAGCTTTTCCAGCGGCGCATCAAGGACGATCGATTGCCCGCCCGCATACCACGCGTGGGTGTAAAAATCGTACCAGCCGGTTTCGTTATCCGGCAGCCAGACGCGGCGCTCGCGCTGCCCGGCTTCGACGACGCTGGCCACCAGCAGGTCACGGCCCAGCAGGAAGTCGTCGCACTCTTCAAAGGTCTGCGCATCGTGCTCATGATCGAGGAAGGTCGGGCGCAGCATCGGCTCGTCGTCGGCGTGCGCCTGCCAGAGCAGGGTGTAGAGGTACGGCAGCAGGCGATAGCGCAGTTCAATGGCGCTGCGAATCGCAGGGGTCACGCCCGGGTACATCCACGGTTCGTTCACGGTGCGATCGTCATTCCACGAGTGGATGGTAAAGCGCGGATGCATCACGCCGTTCTGTACCCAGCGCACGAACAGCTCGGCATCCGGCTTGTCGCCGGAGAAACCGCCGACGTCGTGACCGACGTTGAACAGTCCGGACAGGCTCATGCCCAGGCCCATGCGGATGTTGTAGCGCAGGGTGTCCCAGTTGGTACGGTTGTCGCCGCTCCAGGTCTGAACGTAGCGCTGCATTCCGGCACAGCCGGAGCGGGAGATCAGATACGGACGTTTATCCGGCGCAAAGCGCTGCTGTGCTTCCAGCGAGGCGCGCATCATCAGCAGCGGCATCACCGGGCGAATATGCTTAATGGCGATCTCCTGGCCGAAGCCATAGCAGCGCGCTTCCCCGTCCCACACTTCATACTCGTTGTTGTCGTTCCAGGTGGAGTCGATGCCCATCTCCAGCAGCTGCGTGGTCACGCCGTTCTGCCACCACTGCACCGTCTGCGGGTTGGTGAAATCGAGATGCGATCCTTCGTCATCCCAGAAGCTGGAACGTTCAGGCGCATCGGTTTCTGAATCGCGAATGAACAGGCCGCGTTCCGCTACTTCGCCGTAGCGGGGATGATCCTGCAACAGACACGGCTTGATGTTTGCCGCAAGCCGCAGCCCCGCGTCGTGGAACGCCTGGCTCATCACCTTCGGCTGCGGCACTTTGTCGTAATTCCAGTTAAAGACGTAGCGCTTGCCGTTAATCGAGGTATAGCCGGAGGAGAGCTGGAACGAGTCGCACGGAATGGCATGCTCATCGCACAGGCGGATGAAGTTCATCAGCTGGTCCTGCGCGTCCGGCGCGTCGGTGTAGTGCATGGTTGAGCCGCTGTAGCCCAGGCTCCACTTCGGTCCGAACAGCGTTTTCCCCGTCAGGCGCACGAAGGCTTTCGTCACGTCCAGCACGCGCTTGCCGGTGAAGAGGTAGTAGTCAATATCGCCCGCTTCCGCCTGCCAGCGGCGGTAGGCGGTGTGATAGTTGTCGATCTCGTTACCCAGATCCAGCCAGCAGCTGCTCAGGTTATCGTAGAACAGGCCGTAGCTCACGTCATCGCGACGGGTGAGGGTGAACGGGATGTGCTTGTACAGCGGATCGGTGCTGGCGGCGTTATAGCCCATCGCGTCCAGGTTACGCATCTCATAGCGTTTGCCGTTGCGCTGTAAATCACCCGCTTTCTCACCCAGACCGTAAAAACGTTCATCATTGCGACGGCTGAGATAGTGCGCCACGCCGTCACCGTGGGCGTTCAGCAGGTAGGCGCTGGTCGGGCGGTCATTGACCAACGGCTGCCACTCGCCCGCTTCATTGCGGTAGTGCCACTCCAGCCACAGGGGCTGGTGGACGGTGACGCGCAGCTGTTCGGTCGCTGCGGTTAACGCATCGCCCTGCTGCGTCAGTGTCCAGGCCGGGCAGGTGAAGCCGCTGACATCGTCACGACGGCGGCCTTCCCACGGTACGTCTTGTTCCGGCGCGATGCTCCAGGTGCGGTCCAGCGCCAGCTGGCCTTTACGCTTGATCAGCACGCGGAACAGATTCTCTTCCAGCACATACAGGCACAGACGGTGCTGGTTATCCACCAGCAGTTCCAGATGATTCGCTGACTGCGTATCGATGGTCCAGTTTTTCAGGGTTTTCATATGCAATACATCCACTATCAGGCGCGCTTGGCGCGACGTTCAGCAATAAATGCCACCAGGAAGAAAGCGCCAATCAGGTCAAAGAAGCCCATGGCGATAAAGAGCGGGTTGAAGCCGATTTTGTCGGCGGTCACCCCAATCAAAAGGGAGAACAGGAAGCTGGCGATCCACGCCGCCGAGCCGCGCATGCCGTTAACCGTCGCCATCTGGCCCTTGTCGAACGACTCCACGACCAGCGCGCTCAGCATGCAGGAGATAATCTGGTGGCCGAAACCGCCGATGGAGATCAGCACGATGGTGATATACGGGTCGCGGGTCACGGCCACAACGGCCAGAGAAATCATCAGAAACGCGCCGGTCACTGAACTTGCCACCACCGAGTTGACGCGGGTGCAGCCGAACCAGCGGGTGTAAAGCCGGGTGAGGTAGCCGCTCGCCACGCTGCCGAGGTCGGCGGCGAGGAACGGCAGCCAGGCGAACATCGCGATCTGTTTCAAATCCATGCCGTGCTCTTTGGCGAGGTACAGCGGCACCCAGAAGCTCAGCACCGCCCAGGCGGGTTCCGCCATAAAGGCCGGAATGGCGATACCGTAGAACCGTTTGTTCTTCGAGACGGTTTTCAGCGCGGTCAGAAAGGGCAGCCTGACCGGTGCGGGTTCGTTATCCTGTTTGATAAACGCCAGCTCGTCGCGGCTCAGGTTCGGGTGCTGCTCCGGGTTGTGATAGAAGATCCACCACAGGATCACCCACAGCAGCGCCAGTACGCCGGTAAACATAAACGCACCCTGCCAGCCGAACGACGCATGAGCGAAGTAAATGATTGGCGGAGCCAGCATCGCACCGATGGAGAAGCCCACGCCCGCCCAACCGGCGGCAACAGGACGCTCTGATTTCGGGAACCATTCACCGATGGTTTTGGCGTTCGCTGGCGTGGCGGCGGCTTCGGACGCGCCCATAAAGAAGCGCAGGATCGCGAGATGCAGCCAGCTCCCGGCACCTGCGTGGAAGATACACATCAGCGCCCAAATCCCGGCGCAGACCATAAAGCCAATCTTGAGGCCGATAACGTCAATCAGCCAGCCGCAAAGGGGCTGGAAAATGGTATAGGCGATCTGGAACGCGCCGACGATCCACGAGTATTGCTCGGTGGTGATACCAAGGCTCTCTTTCAGCTCGGGGGCGAGAATACCTAACGAGTTACGGGTGATGTAGTTTACGGTCACGCCAAGAAGAAACAGCACCAGTACGTACCAGCGCAGATTCTTAATGACGCGACGGGTTTTGCTTGTCGCAACGGTGTTGTTGATGTCCTGACTCATTTTCTTCTCCACAAGACGGACGGTAAGGGACAAAGGTTCAGATGTCACACAGCGTCAGGCGTTTGAAAGTTATCTGTTTTAGAGTGCTAAGCTGCTATACAACTAGTATGGAAGTTGTGTGACAGGTTCACCTTAAGAGAGAAATTGAGCAGGAAATAGTGGATTTTGTGCAAACTTTCTCATAACCGAGGTTTAATTTTCGGCATTATGGCCTTCTCGCAAGTTATTACCTGATAAAGATGTTGTGAAAATTTTTTCATTTCACATCCGGAGCCAGATCACAAAATGGATAAAAGGCTTAAAATCACCGAAATCGCCGCCCGTACCCGGCTCTCCATCAGCACCGTTTCCCGCGTGCTGGCGGGGAAGGCAAACACCAGCGAAAAAGCACGGGCAACGGTGCTGGCATGCGCGCGGGAGCTGGGGGTAATAGAGGGCATGGCGGCGGGGCGTCTGTTGCTTAACAGCCTGATGGTGTTTGCCCCGCAGCGGGCGTTTGACGAGCGGTCTGACATCTTTTACTACCGCGTCATCCAGAGCGTGAGCAAAGGGCTGGCCTCGCACGAGGTTCGCCTGCGTTACTGTGCGCTGGAGGAGAACGACAGCGACGCCCAGCTGTTTCTGGCCCGCATGAACGAAGTGGACACCCAGGCGGCGATCCTCCTCGGTATCGACGATCCGCATATCCACGATCTGGCGGTAGACGTGGGCAAACCCTGCATGCTGATTAACTGCCGGGACCGCCACATGCGCCTGCCCGCCGTCGCGCCGGATCACCGCGCCATTGGCGAGCGGGCGGCGGAGTACCTGTTCGAGATGGGGCACCGGGAGGTGATGAATGTGCTGTGTTTGCGTCGCTATACCATGGAGCTGCGCCTGTCGGGGATCCGCGACGCGTGGCACGGCCATAACCTCAGGTTTAGCGACCGGCGCGATCTGCTGATGGTGCCAAGCTTCAGCGCCAAAGAGACGGAGCAGCTGGTGAGTGAGTGGCTTCACCAGCAAAAAGGGAAAGATCTGCCGACGGCGTTCCTGGTGGGCGGCGACTTTATGGCGGCGGGGACCATCAGCGCCCTGCAAAAACACGGTCTGCGCGTGCCGCAGGATGTCTCGGTGATGAGCATCGACGGCTTTAATCTCGCGGCGATTCAGGATGTGCCTCTGACGGCGGTGCATGTCCCGCGCGATGAGCTGGGAACAGAAGCGGTATATATGCTCCAGCAGCGGCTGATGCGCCCGGACGCGCCGGTCGGAACATTGCTGCTAAACGGCACGCTGGCCGTGCGGGAATCGGTACGGCGGATACGTCAGGGAAAACGACGCACCGCCGTTGAGCGGGAAGGGCTTTACGACAGTTAAGCCATGCCCAGCGCGCGCTTGCCGTGGATGTTCAGATCGTTCACGGTGAAACGGTCCTGCCAGCTTTTCTCATAATCCTCGCGCGGGAAATCTCCCGGTGACGCGCCGGTTTCCAGCGCTTCCTTGACCTTTTTCGCGTAGGCGAGGTTTTTCTCGCACATCGGCGCGGCAGGAATATACATCACGTTGCCCCAGCCCTGTTGGTTTTCCACCGGCGCGACCGAGTGGATCACATCGCAGTGCCACCAGACAGAATCACCGGCTTCCAGCGCGGGAATGCTGGTCAACGCTTCGATGAGCAGCGGATGCCACTTCTCAGAAATCGGCAGCACGCGCCCCGGCGCCACGCCGCACAGTTCGTCTTCCGGCACGTCGTCCAGCAGCGGACGCAGCAGAATGTAAGCCATCGCTTCCGGGATCGGCACCACGTGCAGCAGCCCCTGGCCGGGGATCATGTCCGACAGTGCCGTCCAGCCCTGGAAGGTGCGGAACACGGAGCATTTGGTGGTGTTATCCACCGTGTACTCTTCCACCTCGGTACGGTGCGCAGCATTCCACGGATCGTATTTTTCAACGTTGCCGTCAAACACGCGGGCAAAGACCTGCTGATAAGCGGGCAGCAGCCAGCGCTCCAGCGCGCCGGAATCGGTGTGTGCGCCAAGTCCTTTCGAGGTTGTTCCTGGTGGGCGGCGGCGAATGCGGTCCGGATAAATTAGGCTCACGTCCGGGTCGAACCACTGCTTACCGTTGCTCTCAAATGTCCATAAACGATTCAGGAACGACTGTACCTGTGCCATCTCTTCACTCTGGCGCGCCTGCATTTGCGCCTGAGACCAGTAGATCGGATAAATCTCCGGGCGAGAGGCCGTTAAGGTGCCAAAGAAGTTATCGCCGGGTCCTTTGTAAACCTCGTCAAACTTATTCAGATCGAGGTAGTCGAGCATCGATTGATCCCATGCCAGCGCCTGCTCGCGCGGGAAGTGGCCTTTGATCACCGCGCAGCCGCGACGTTTAACCGCTTCGCGCTGTTCGGCGGTGATCGTACCGTTTTTCACATCCGTAAAGGGGATTACCGGCCATACGGATTCACCTTTATTTTTAAGGGCGTTAATTTCCGCCACGCGGGCGGCGATTTTGTCGCTAAGCCGGTCGAACACTGCCTGCACGTCACCGATCTGGGCCCGTAGCGCGCGTTTCATCTGACGAATTGCCGCTTTGTGGTCCGCTGGCAACGTTTCGCTGGTAAAGGTCATAACTGCCTCGCATCTTTCATTCGAAAGTAAAAGTGTCTACAAGTGATACTTTAAGTTAAAAATAAGTTAATGCAAGTTTAAAACCTTGACGGGCGCCACAGGATGGAAAAAGAGTGAAGGGGCCGGAGCGAGGCTCCGGCAGGTAGGGGATCAGGCGTCGAACGGGGAGTGGGCGTCGAGCACGGCCTGAATCACATTCAGCGCGCCCTGATGGTTGTTATCGTCGGTAGTGTAACGGCTGACCGCTTGAATGCTTTCCGCCGCATTGCCCATCGCAAATGAATATTTCACCAGCTTCAGCATTTCCGCATCGTTGCCGCTGTCGCCAATGCCCACGCACGCCTGCGGGGAGACTTTCCAGCGTTTCAGCAGACGACTGATGCCGTTGGCTTTGTGCAGGCCCGGGATAATCAAATCGACAAAACCGAAGCCGCTGGTAACCGGCTTCATGATGCCGTCCAGGGAGACATGCAGTTTATCGACCAGATTCGGGATATCGCTGTCCGGCAGGTTCAGGGAGAATTTAAACAGCACGTCTTCAATGTCGCGGTAATCGCTGATGGGTTTTAAGCGATGGTAGTGTTTCGACATCAGCTTCACGAACGCTTCTGGAGCCTTATCGCTGACGTACGCGCTCTCCAGCCCGCAGGCTACAAAGTTCAGCCCTTTGTCTTTCAGCAACTCGCCAATGACGATCTGCGACTCATGACGCGTTAGCTCACCGTTGAAAATCTGTTCGCCGTGGTCGAACACCAGCGCGCCGTTTTCCGCGACGAAGGAGATCTGATCTTTCAGCTCCGGGAAAAAGGAGATGAGCTGGTAATACTGGTTGCCGCTGGCGACAACAAATTCGATGTTACGGGCTTTAAGCTGCTCAAACTGTGCCTGGAAGCGGTCACGATCGTACTGCTTGGCATCATCAAGGAAAGTTCCGTCCATATCGGTGACGATAACTTTTACGGTCATACTGTGCTCCTGGGTCACTGCGTTTTGAAACATTCTAATAACAAGGTGACGGGGAGCACAAATTTAATTTCGAATGAAAGTCAGAAAGCCGGGTGGCGGCTTCGCCTTACCCGGCCTACGGGGAGACAATGTAAGCCCGGTAAGCGAAGCGCCACCGGGCGTTTTTTTACAGTGTATGCTCGGTACGGGCAATAATATCGTCCTGCGCATCCGGTGACAGGGCGGTGAAGAACGCCGAGTAACCCGCGACGCGCACCACCAGGTCACGATACTGATCAGGGTGTTTCTTCGCTTCCAGCAGCGTTTCGCGCGAGACAATGTTGTACTGAATATGCCAGCCTTTATGCACCTCGAAGAAGGTGCGCAGCAGCACCATCAGCTTCTGGCGATCGCTGTCGTTTTCCAGCGTCGACGGGTTCAGCTTCTGGTTAAGCAGCACGCCGCCGAGGATCGCTTCCGTCGGCAGTTTACCCACGGAGCCAATCACCGCCGTCGGGCCGAGGTGGTCGGTACCGGAGGCCGGGCTTGCCCCTTCCGCCAGCGGGGTGTGCGTTTTACGTCCGTCCGGCGTCGCCATGGTTGCTGCGCCAAACGGCACGTTTGCGGAGATAGACGACGTGCCCGCGTAGTAGTTACCCCCAATTGGGCCACGGCCGTAGCGTGGGTTGTGATACTGCTTCAGTTCTTTAATGTAGGTTTCGTAGGCACGGGTCAGCAGCAGGTCCACGCTGTCGTCGTCGTTGCCGTACTTCGGCGCGCCGTTGATCAGGCGCTGGCGCAGCTGCTCGTGGGTCAGCCCCTCGAAGTCATCCGCCAGCGCCGCCGCCAGCTGTTGCTGACCGATAACGCCCTGGTCAAACACCAGCTTCTTCACCGCGGCCAGGCTGTTACCGAGGTTGGCGATCCCCACCTGAAGGCCGGAAACCCAGTCATACTTCGCGCCGCCCTGCTTAATGCTTTTCGCGCGTTCGATGCAGTCATCCACCAGCGCCGAGCAGAGAATATCGTGGACGTTCTCTTCCAGCATGGTGTCCACCACGTACTCGATCTCAATGGATTTGCGGGTGTAGTAGCGGATCTGGTTATCCCACGCCGCCATCACTTCGTCGAAATTGCCGAAATTACCGGCCGAAAGCGCTTTTTCCTGCGGCAGGAATACCTGGCCGCTGATGGCATCGCGACCGCCTTCCAGCGCTGCCAGCATCACGCGAGCGAAGTTGATAAAGCTCATGCCGGTGCAGCGATAGCCCCACTTTCCGCCGACGGCGGTTTCGATGCAGCCAATCGCCGCATAGTCATACGCGTCCTCTCGTTCCACGCCGAGCTTGATAAATTCCGGGATGACGATTTCATCGTTGTTAAACGCCGGCATCCCGAAGCCGCAGCGGATCACCTGCACGCAGGCGTCGAGGAAGTCGTTGCTCATCCCCGCGTGGTAACGCACGCTCAGGTTTGGCTGGGTGGAGCGCAGACGGCCGCAGGATTCCAGAATTGCGTAGGAGAGCGGGTTGACCGCGTCCATTGGCTCGCCGTTGACCAGCTTCTGGCCGCCGATGGTGACGTTCTGATACAGCGGGCTGCCCGCAGAGGCTTTGGAGTGCGAGCCGGAGCGGATTTTGTTCACCTCCAGCAGCTTCAGCCAGCAGCTGTGCAGTAGCTCGATGGCGTGCTCGCGATCCAGGCTCTGGTCCAGCTCCACGTCGCGGCGATAGTACGGGTAAAGGTACTGGTCCATACGGGCAAAGGAGACGGAGTGACCGTTGGACTCAATTTGCAGGATCAGCTGAATGAAGTAGCACAGCTGTAGCGCCTGCCAGAAGGTTTTTGGCGGCTGGTGGGCGATGATGTCGCAGTTTTCCGCCATCGCCAGCAGCTCGTCGCGGCGGCTGTCGCGGGTTTCGCTGGCGGCCATCTCACGAGCCAGATCGGCGAAGCGCCTGATGTGCAGGCTTACGGCTTCCAGCACGATATCAATGGCTTTCAGGAACTGATCGCCGTGCAGATCGTCCAGTACCGTCAGGTTGATGCGCGAGCGGCGCTCGGCTACTTTCGCGCGCAGGCCGTCGAGCCCTTTCTCCAGCACCAGCGGGAAATTCACCGCCAGGTGTGCGTCACCGGAGGTCATGTTACCTTCCGCTTTGATGATGCCGGTTTCCAGCAGGCCCTTCTGCTCGTCAGTAAACATACCGTAGCAGCGATCCTGTACCGTCTGGCCGCGCCACCACGGGCAGATTTCATGCAGAACGCGTTTATTCTCTTCGCTCACCGCAAAGCCTGCACCTGGACGGTCCGCCAGATCGTCAATCTCTTTCTCAATCCAGGAGACGGTATATTCCGGGAAGATCGGCGCGGCACGCACTTCGCTGGCCTGGTTACCGATAATCAGCTCGTCGTGCTTGATCCAGATGGTACGTTTTGCCAGGTGGTGGGCGAGGGCCAGCGCGCGACGTACCGGGATCGGCTTGTCCAGATGCTGCTGATACATTTCGGTATAGTGCTGCGCGCGTTCGGTACAAACCGGCGGCTTAACGATATGCACCAGAGCCGTTTTGTGCGCCTTGATGCGCTCGCTGAGGGTGTTGAGATTCAGGGTGGTCATAAGTTTATCCTCGTAAGGTCGCGGTTAACCCTTTCTGGCAGGCATACTGCTGCGCGAAGTCCAGCAGGGCAGGGTTATCCAGCGGTTTGTCAGGGGCAGAGTAGGGTTGGCCGAGCAGGGTGTATTTGTTCATGCCCAGCGTGTGATACGGCAGATAATGAATATCATCGACGCCGAGTTCATCGGCGGCGAAGTTGGTAATGGCGGTAACCGACGCTTCATCGGCGTTAAAGCCCTGGATCAGCGGCACGCGGATGGTGATCTTCTTCCCGACGGTAGCCAGGCGCTTTAGGTTGTCCAGGATCCGCTTAGCAGAGCCATCGGTCCACTGTTTGAATACGTCACTGTCCACATGCTTCAGGTCCGCCAGGAACAGATCGACATACGGCAGTGACGGCTCGATATAATGCCAGGGGACGTGAAGGCAGGTTTCAACGGTGGTATGAATGCCTTGTTCATGGCTGGCTTTAAACAGGGCATGTGCCAGCGCCGGGTTCATGAACGGCTCGCCGCCGGAGAGGGTGATCCCGCCGCCGCTGCGGTCGTAGAAGGGCTTGTCGCGCAGCACGGTGGCCATAATCTCCTCCACCTGCTTCTCTTCACCGCAGACGGTAAGTGCCTGCGTCGGGCAGCAGTCGGTGAGGGCAGTGAGCGTCTTTTCACTTAATTTTTCACGATGGATGATCAACCCGTTCAGCGCACGTTCAACACACCCTGGCGCGGCCTGCTGACACAGGTCACAGCCGTCCAGACACAGACGGGCGTCAAACAGGACTTCCCGCGTGCGGGAGCGGCTTTCCGGGTTCTGGCACCAGCGACAGCCCAGCGAGCAGCCTTTCAGGAACACCACGGTTCGAATACCGGGGCCGTCGTGGGTGGAGTAACGCTGTATGTTGAAGATCATTTTTTTGCCCTCTAATTACATATGAAGATTAAATTACTTTCGAATGAAAGTTATCTTGATATGGGTCAATTCATGAGCAGGTTTTCTCGTGATAGGGTAAATGCAGGCTAATTTTGAGGGTGACATCATGGAACTTTATCTCGACACATCTGACGTTGCGGCAGTCAAAAAGCTGGCGCGTATCTTCCCGCTGGCGGGCGTGACCACTAACCCAAGCATTGTGGCGGCGGGTAAAACGCCTTTGGAAGAACTGCTGCCCGCGCTGCACGACGCGCTGGGCGGCAGGGGCCGGCTGTTCGCCCAGGTGATGGCGAAGACCGCCGAGGGGATGGTGGAAGACGCGCGTAAGCTGCGCGCGATAATCAATGACCTGGTGGTGAAAGTGCCCGTGACCGCTGAAGGGCTGGCGGCGATCAAAATGCTGAAAGCAGAAGGGATCCCGACCCTGGGTACCGCGGTATACGGCGCAGCGCAGGGGATGCTCTCCGCGCTGGCGGGTGCTGAGTATGTGGCCCCTTACGTGAACCGCGTGGACGCGCAGGGCGGGGACGGGATCCAGACGGTGATTGAACTGCAACAATTGCTGACGCTGCACGCACCGCAGTCAAAGGTGCTCGCCGCGAGCTTTAAAACCCCGCGCCAGGCGCTGGACTGCCTGCTGGCAGGGTGCGAGTCCATCACGCTGCCGCTGGACGTGGCGCAGCAGTTTATTACCTCTCCGGCAGTAGATGCGGCAATTGTGAAGTTTGAGCAGGACTGGCAGGGGGCGTTTGGGCGGACGTCTATTTGATGCTGTTGCCGGGTGGCGCTGACGCTTACCCGGCCTACGATTTTCTCCCTCTCCCTGTGGGAGAGGGCCGGGGTGAGGGCATCAGGCCGCAGCAGGGTTTAACCTCCGCACACCTCACACCCCGGATTACGCATCAGCTTCATCTCGCGGAACTGGCAGGTCATCGCGTCATATATCACGATTTTGCCCGCTGCGGGCGTGCCGTAATGCGCCAGCACCTTAATCGCCTCCATCGCCTGCAAGGAACCAATCACCCCAACCAGCGGCGCCATCACGCCCGCCTCGACGCAGGTCAGCGCATTCTCGCCAAACAGACGGCTCAGGCAGCGGTAGCAGGGCTCTCCCTCAGCGTAGGTGAAAACGCTGATTTGCCCCTCCATGCGGATGGCCGCGCCGGAAATTAGCGGCGTTTTATGGGCAAAGCAGCCCGCATTGAGCTGGTTGCGAACGGCGACGTTATCGGTGCAGTCCAGCACCAGGTCATGCCGAGCAATCTGCGCAAACAGCGCGTCGTCATCCAGCATCGCGTCAATCAGGGTGAACTGAACGTTGGGGTTAATTCGCGCCAGCGCCGTGCGCGCAGATTCCACTTTCGGCTGACCAACCGTCGCGTCGCTGTGCAGCGTCTGGCGTTGCAGGTTCGACACCGACACGGTATCGAAATCCAGCAGCGTCATGCGGCCGACGCCCGCCGCAGCCAGATATTGCGCTGCCGCGCAGCCCAGCCCGCCAAGACCCACAACCAGCACGCTGGCCGCCTTGAGCGCTTCCTGGCCCTCGAAATCAAACCCGCGCAGCACGATCTGGCGGTTATAGCGCATCATCTCCGGGTCGCTCAGTTCCACCGTCATGTCAGCCTCCGAACAGGTGGTTAAAGCGTTCCACTTCAACCCATTCGCCCGCCTCAACGTGGCCGCGATCGCGCTCCAGCACGATAAAGCAGTTACCCTGACTGAAGGAGCTAAAGATGTGCGAACCCTGATGCCCGGTGGTGCTCACCTCCAGCTCGCCGTCGGCGTTGCGCGCCAGAATGCCGCGCTGGAAATCGAGACGGCCCGGTGATTTTTTGAGGCGCGTTGCCGCCCGCACGCGCACACGTTCCGGAAGCGGGCTGGCATTGTTGCCTGAAAGCTTCGCCAGCAGCGGGATCACCAGCTGGTAGAAGGTCAGCGCGGCAGAGACCGGGTTACCCGGCAGGCCACAGAACCAGCTGTGCGGAAGTTTGCCAAACGCGAACGGTTTGCCCGGTTTAATCGCCAGCTTCCAGAAGGCGATTTCACCCAGCTCTTCAAGCAGGGTTTTGGTGTAATCCGCTTCGCCAACCGAAACGCCCCCGGAGCTGATCACCACGTCGGCAGAGGCGTCCGCGTCGATAAACGCCGTGCGCAGTTTCTCCGGATCGTCAGGAATGATGCCGAGGTTAATCACCTCGCAGCCCAGTTGCTCAAGCATCAGGTGCACCGCCAGACGGTTGGTGTCGTAAATCTGCCCCTCGTTCAGCGGCTGACCCGGAAGCTGTAGCTCGTCTCCCGTGGAGAACACCGCCACGCGTACCTTGCGGACAACGTCAATCTCCGCGATGCCAAGCGATGCCAGCACCGGCAGTTCGGCGACCGTCAGTTTTTGCCCGGCGGCAAAGACCGTTGCGCCGAGGGTAATGTCTTCCCCGATGTGGCGGATATTCTGTCCCGCTTTGACGCTGGCGGTAAAACGCACGCCGTCGTCCGTTAGTTCGGTCTCTTCCTGCATCACCACGGCTTCACAGCCCTTTGGCACCGGCGCGCCGGTCATAATGCGCACGCAGGTGCCCGCTGGCCACTCACCGTTGAACGGCTGCCCGGCTAAGGCTTTACCTGCCACCGGCAGCGGCTGACCCGTTTGCAAATCCGCCAGACGTACGGCATAGCCGTCCATCGCCGCGTTATCGAACCCCGGAACGTTCAGCGGCGAGACGATATCGCGCGCGGCAATACGGCCAAAACAGCGCACAAGCGGCAGCGTCTCAACGTTGTGCAGGGGAGTAATACGATCAAGCATCTGCGAGAGTGCCGTCTCAAGCGGCATCAGTCCGGCGGTAAAATCCATGGTGGGCTCCTGCGGAGTTACAACGAAAGCGCTCATTATGGCAGAAAAGTGCGGCTAACTGTATGACCCGATGGGTGTACGCTTTACATCACAGTTGCGTCTTTCTATATTCAAAAATCATCTGAAGATTCGTCGACGATAATGATATTTATAGAAAAAGCAGCCAGCCAGGCTGATGGGTGATGCGAAATGAGTAAAGCGGTTATCGCAATTCATGGCGGTGCCGGGGCAATCACCCGTGCACAGCTCAGTCCCGAGCAGGAGAAGCGTTATATTGATGCGCTGAACGCCATTGTGGAAACAGGCCAGCGCATGCTGGAAGCGGGCGAAAGCGCGCTGGACGTGGTGACCGAAGCGGTGCGCCTGCTGGAGGAGTGTCCGCTGTTTAATGCCGGTATTGGCTCGGTCTTTACGCGCGATGAAACGCATGAACTGGATGCCTGCGTGATGGACGGTATCACCCTGAAAGCGGGGGCGGTGGCGGGCGTCAGCCGACTGCGCAATCCCGTACTGGCCGCGCGTCTGGTGATGGATCAAAGCCCGCATGTGCTGCTGACCGGGGCGGGGGCGGAGAAATTTGCCGTCGAGCACGGGATGGATACGGTCTCGCCCGATCTTTTTTCCACCGAGGAGCGTTACCGGCAGTTGCTGGAGGCCCGTACAGCGGGGATGACGCAGCTGGACCATGCCGCGCCGCTCGATGAACGCAGCAAAATGGGCACGGTAGGCGCGGTGGCGCTGGATAAAGCCGGTAACCTCGCCGCCGCGACGTCGACAGGCGGTATGACCAACAAGCTTCCCGGACGCGTCGGCGACAGTCCGCTGCCGGGGGCCGGGTGTTACGCTAATAACGCCACGGCGGCGGTGTCATGCACCGGAACCGGCGAAGTGTTTATCCGCGCGCTGGCGGCCTACGACATTACCGCGCTAATGGATTACGGCGGATTAAGCCTGAGTGAGGCCTGCGAGCGGGTGGTAATGGAGAAACTGCCAGCCTTGGGCGGAGAAGGTGGCTTAATCGCGGTGGATCGGGAGGGCAACGTGGCGCTGCCGTTCAACAGTGAAGGGATGTACCGGGCGTGGGGGTATGCCGGCGATGCGCCCAGCACAGGCATTTATCGTGAATAAGGGGGCATTGCGTGCCGCACAGTGAAGAGCTGGACAACTGCGAAGTGCTGGCTGTCCACCAACTGAATATTGCCTTTCAGGAAGAGCGGCAGTTCATCCCTGCAGTACAGAATTTATCGTTTTCGCTCAGGCGCGGCGAGACGCTGGCGATTGTCGGCGAGTCCGGATCCGGTAAATCGGTTACCGCGCTGGCGCTGATGCGTCTGCTTGAGCAGACGGGCGGGCAGGTCACCAGCGAGCGGATGCTGTTGCGCCGTCGCAACCGTCAGGTTATCGATCTCAACGAGCTGAGCGCGTCCCGGATGCAGGGGGTGCGCGGGGCGGATATTGCGATGATTTTTCAGGAGCCGATGACCTCCCTGAACCCGGTCTTCCCGGTGGGCGAGCAGATTGCCGAATCTATCCGCCTGCATCAGGGATTGAGCGGTGATGAGGCGCTCAACGAAGCTAAACGGATGCTGGAGCTGGTACGTATCCCTGAGGCGCACGCGATTTTGTCCCGCTATCCGCATCAGCTTTCCGGTGGCATGCGCCAGCGGGTGATGATTGCGATGGCGCTGTCGTGCCGTCCGGCGGTGCTCATTGCGGACGAACCCACCACGGCGCTGGATGTCACCATTCAGGCCCAGATCCTGCAACTGATTAAGGTGTTGCAGCAGGAGATGGAGATGGGGGTGATATTCATCACCCACGATATGGGGGTGGTGGCGGATATTGCCGATCGGGTGCTGGTTATGCATCAGGGCAATGCCGTGGAAACCGGCTCGGTGGAGCAGGTCTTTCATACGCCGGTGCATCCTTATACTAAAGCGCTGCTGGCGGCGGTCCCGCGTCTGGGCGCCATGAATGGCAGTGATTTTCCGCGCCGTTTTCCGCTGTTCTCTCAGACCGAACAGGGCCAGCAGGAAGACGAAACCGAGCAGAACACGGTGGTTTCCGGCAGGCCGATCCTTGAAGTGCGTGACCTGGTGACCCGTTTCCCGCTGCGCAGCGGGATCCTTAACCGCGTGAAGCGCGAAGTGCATGCGGTTGAATACGTCAGTTTTGATCTCTGGCCGGGCGAAACGCTGGCGCTGGTGGGGGAGTCCGGCTGCGGTAAATCCACCACCGGGCGGGCGCTGCTCAGGCTGGTTGAGCCGCAGGAGGGGAGCATCACCTTCAACGGTGAGCGCATCGATACACTCCCCAATGGTAAATTGCAGGCGGTACGCCGGGATATTCAGTTTATTTTTCAGGATCCTTATGCGTCGCTCGATCCGCGCCATACGGTGGGGTACTCGATTATGGAGCCGCTGCGGGTGCACAACCTGCTCGACGGTGAAGCCGCGCAGCGCCGCGTCGCGTGGCTGCTGGAGCGCGTGGGCCTGAAGCCGGAGCATGCCTGGCGTTATCCGCACGAATTTTCTGGCGGTCAGCGACAGCGTATCTGCATAGCCCGGGCATTGGCCCTGAATCCGAAAGTGGTGATTGCGGATGAGTCCGTGTCAGCGCTGGATGTCTCCATCCGCGCGCAAATCATCAATCTCCTACTCGATTTACAGCGGGATTTGGGCATTGCGTTTCTGTTTATCTCTCACGATATGGCGGTGGTTGAGCGGATCAGCCATCGCGTGGCGGTGATGTACATGGGGCAAATTGTTGAAATTGGCCCCCGTCGGGCGGTATTTGAAAACCCGCAGCATCCGTACACCCGCAAGCTGATGGCCGCCGTACCGGTTGCCGATCCTGAGCATCGTCACGCCCAGCGCGTGCTGTTGCAGGACGAAATGCCGAGCAATATTCGTAAACGGGGCGAAACTCTGGAGCGCGTGGCGCTGCGTGAAGTCGGTCCCGGTCATTTTGTCGCACCCCCGCGTCAGGGCAATGCATTCTCGCGGTTATAACTTACAACAGGCAGGAGAACACAATGGTTCCTTTTGTTGCTCGTCAATGGCTGCTTGCCGCGAGCGTGACGGCTGCGCTGGCCGCCGCCCCCGCGATCGCGGCGAAAGACGTGGTGGTGGCTGTGGGGTCTAACTTCACGACGCTGGATCCGTATGATGCTAACGACACCCTTTCTCAGGCGGTGGCAAAATCCTTCTACCAGGGGCTATTCGGCCTGGACCGCGAGATGAAGCTGAAAAACGTGCTGGCGGAAGGCTATACCGTGTCGGACGACGGGCTGGTCTATACCGTTAAGCTCCGTACCGGCGTGAAGTTCCAGGACGGCACCGACTTCAACGCCGAGGCGGTTAAGGTCAACCTGGACCGAGCCAGCAATCCGGAAAACGGTCTTAAGCGCTACAACCTGTATAAAAATATCGCCCAAACCGAGGTGGTTGATCCGGCGACGGTGAAGATCACCCTCAAAGAGCCGTTCTCGGCGTTTATCAATATCCTGGCGCATCCCGCGACGGTGATGATTTCCCCTGCGGCGTTAAAGAAATACGGCAAAGAGATTGGCTTCCACCCGGTGGGGACCGGACCGTACGAACTGCTTACCTGGAACCAGACCGATTATGTGAAGGTGAAGAAATTCGCCGGATACTGGCAGCCGGGGCTGCCGAAGCTGGATACCCTCACCTGGCGGCCGGTCGTGGACAACAATACCCGCGCCGCGATGCTGCAAACCGGCGAAGCGCAGTTTGCCTTCCCGATCCCCTACGAACAGGCAGCGCTGCTGGCGAAAAACAGCAAGCTGGAGCTGGTGGCCAGCCCGTCGATTATGCAGCGCTACATCAGCATGAACGTCACGCAGAAACCGTTCGATAACCCGAAGGTGCGCGAAGCCATCAACTACGCCATTAACCGCCAGGCACTGGTGAAGGTGGCCTTTGCCGGCTACGCCACCCCGGCGACGGGCGTGATGCCGCCAACCATTGAGTACGCGCAGAGCTATCAGCCGTGGCCGTACGATCCGGCGAAAGCGCGGGAACTGCTGAAAGAGGCGGGCTATCCGAACGGCTTTAGCACCACGCTGTGGTCGTCGCATAACCACAGTACCGCGCAGAAGGTGCTGCAATTTACCCAGCAGCAGCTGGCACAGGTGGGCATTAAAGCCAGGGTCACGGCGATGGATGCTGGACAGCGCGCGGCGGAAGTGGAAGGCAAAGGACAGAAAGAGAGCGGCGTGCGGATGTTCTACACCGGCTGGACGGCTTCAACCGGTGAAGCGGACTGGTCCCTGTCGCCGCTGTTTGCTTCCCAGAACTGGCCGCCAACGCTGTTCAATACCGCGTTCTACAGTAATCCGCAGGTGGATAAGGATCTGGCCGATGCCCTGAAAACCACCAAACCGGAAGAGAAAGCGCGCCTGTACAAAGAGGCGCAGGACATTATCTGGAAAGAGTCGCCGTGGGTGCCGCTGGTGGTGGAAAAACTGGTCTCAGCCCACAATAAAGCGCTGACCGGTTTTTACATCATGCCGGATACGGGCTTTAGCTTTGATGACGCGGATCTAAAATAAAACTCATGCTGAATTATGTGTGTAAACGCCTGCTGGGGCTTATCCCGACGCTGCTGATTGTGGCCGTGCTGGTGTTTTTGTTTGTCCACATGCTGCCCGGCGATCCGGCGCGTTTGATTGCCGGACCGGAAGCGGATGCCACGGTTATCGAACTGGTACGTAAACAGCTCGGTCTTGACCAGCCGCTGTATCGGCAATTTCTGCGCTACATTGGCAATGTCCTTCAGGGCGATTTCGGCATCTCGATGGTGTCGCGTCGTCCGGTGTCGGAGGAGATTGCCAGCCGCTTTATGCCTACCTTCTGGTTAACGATTGCCAGTATGAGCTGGGCGGTTGTGTTTGGCCTGGGCGCGGGGATTGTCGCCGCCGTCTGGCGCAACCGCTGGCCGGATAAGCTCGGTATGGCGCTGGCGGTCACCGGTATCTCTTTCCCGGCGTTTGCGCTGGGTATGCTGCTGATGCAGATTTTCTCCGTCGAGCTGGGCTGGTTGCCCACCGTCGGGGCCGACACCTGGAAGCACTACATTCTGCCCTCTATGACGCTTGGCGCAGCCGTTGCGGCAGTGATGGCCCGCTTCACCCGCGCCTCCTTTGTCGACGTGCTGAGCGAAGATTACATTCGCACCGCGCGGGCAAAAGGGGTGAGTGAGAAATGGGTCATTCTGAAGCATGGTTTTCGTAATGCGATGATCCCGGTGGTCACGATGATGGGGCTACAGTTCGGCTTCCTGCTGGGCGGCTCTATCGTGGTTGAGAAGGTCTTTAACTGGCCGGGGCTGGGGCGCCTGCTGGTCGACTCGGTCGATATGCGTGACTATCCGGTTATTCAGGCTGAAGTTCTGCTTTTCTCGCTGGAGTTTATTCTTATCAACTTAGTGGTGGATGTGCTGTACGCCGCCATTAACCCGGCCATCAGGTATAAGTAAGATGCGATTACTGAACTGGCGTCGCCAGGCCATTTTAAACGCTATGCCGGGGATCAGGCCGGACCATATTCGCACCCCGTGGGTTGAGTTCTGGCGTCGATTCCGTCGTCAGCCCGTCGCTATGGTCGCCGGGTTGTTTGTGTTACTGCTGATCCTGGTGGCGATTATCGCCCCCTGGATAGCCCCATTTGATGCGGAAAATTACTTCGATTACGACCGGCTGAACGATGGACCGTCGATGATGCACTGGTTTGGCGTGGACTCGCTCGGGCGCGATATTTTCAGCCGCGTGCTGGTAGGGGCGCAGATCTCGCTGGCGGCCGGGGTCTTTGCTGTGCTGATGGGCGCAGCAATTGGCACCGTGCTGGGGCTGGTGGCCGGGTACTATGAAGGCTGGTGGGACCGCATCATCATGCGTATCTGCGACGTGCTGTTTGCCTTTCCCGGTATTCTGCTGGCGATTGCCGTGGTGGCGGTGATGGGCAGCGGCATGGCGAACGTCATCATCGCCGTGGCGGTATTCACGATTCCCGCTTTCGCGCGCCTGGTACGTGGCAACACGCTGGTGCTGAAGCAGCAGACCTTTATCGAGTCGGCCCGCAGCATGGGAGCCAGCGATGCCACAATCCTGTTCAGCCATATTCTGCCGGGAACGGTCTCGTCTATCGTGGTCTATTTCACCATGCGCATAGGCGTGTCGATTATCTCGGCGGCCAGCCTGTCGTTTCTGGGGTTAGGCGCACAGCCGCCGACGCCGGAGTGGGGCGCGATGCTGAACGAGGCGCGGGCGGATATGGTGATCGCCCCGCACGTGGCGATCTTCCCGAGCCTGGCGATTTTCCTGACCGTGCTGGCGTTTAACCTGCTGGGGGATGGGCTGCGCGACGCGCTGGATCCGCGGATTAAGGGGTAGGTTTTTGCAGGAACTTACCCCTCACCCTAACCCTCTCCCCTGAGGGGAGAGGGGACTGCTCGGTGCGGTCTGTTCCCCCTCGCCCCTTTGGGGAGAGGGCCGGGGTGAGGGGTTAAAGATTAAACCCGGCTGCCCCACAAATCATACTCGTCGGCGTTTTCAACCTTCACGCGAATAATATCACCCGGCTTGACGTTGGTTTCCCCGTTCAGGTACACCGCGCCGTCGATTTCAGGCGCATCCGCCATGCTGCGGCCAATCGCGCCTTCTTCGTCCACTTCGTCGATAATGACCAGAATTTCGCGGCCCACTTTCTCCTGCAAGCGTTCAGCAGAGATCTGCTGTTGCAGCTGCATAAAGCGGTTCCAGCGTTCCTCTTTGACCTCTTCCGGTACCTGGTCCGCCAGCTCGTTGGCCGTTGCGCCTTCAACCGGGCTGTACTTGAAGCAGCCCACGCGATCCAGACGCGCTTCTTTCAGGAAGTCGAGCAGCATCTGGAAATCTTCTTCGGTTTCACCCGGGAAGCCAACGATGAAGGTGGAGCGCAGGGTCAGATCCGGGCAGATCTCGCGCCACTGCTTGATGCGCGCCAGCTGGCGGTCAACGGAGCCAGGACGCTTCATCAGCTTCAGAATGCGCGGGCTGGCGTGCTGTAACGGGATATCCAGATACGGCAGGATTTTGCCTTCCGCCATCAGCGGAATCACGTCGTCAACGTGCGGGTAAGGGTAGACGTAGTGCAGACGCGTCCAGATCCCGAGCTTAGCAAGCTGCTCGCACAGGCCAACCATGCTGGTTTTTACCGGCTCGCCGTTATGGAAGCCGGAGCGGTGTTTGACGTCCACGCCGTAGGCGGAGGTGTCCTGGGAGATGACCAGTAACTCCTTCACGCCCGCGTCGGCCAGGCGTTTGGCTTCTGCCAGCACCTCGCCAATCGGACGGCTCACCAAATCGCCACGCATCGACGGGATGATGCAGAAGGTGCAGCGATGGTTGCAGCCTTCGGAAATTTTCAGGTAAGCATAGTGGCGCGGCGTCAGCTTCACGCCCTGTTCCGGCACCAGGCTCAGGAACGGGTTGTGCTTTGGCTTTGGTACGTAGTGATGAACATGTTCCAGCACCTGCTCGTAGCTGTGCGGGCCGGTGATCTCCAGTACCTTCGGGTGCACTTCGCGGATCTGATCCACCTTCGCGCCCAGGCAGCCGGTGACAATCACTTTGCCATTTTCCGTCAGGGCTTCACCAATGGCTTCCAGTGACTCCTGGACCGCGCTGTCGATGAACCCACAGGTGTTGACGATCACCATGTCGGCGTTGTCGTAGCTTGGCACCACGTCATAGCCTTCAGTGCGAAGTTCAGTCAGGATGCGTTCGGAATCCACCAGGTTCTTCGGGCAGCCCAGGGAGACAAAGCCGATTTTCGGCGGGGGCGTAACATTGCTCATAGGTTAAAAATTCATCAATTATGGAGTTATCAGGGCGGGATTTTACAGCGTATCGCGGGGGATTTATACACTCTTGATGGCGCAGTTGAGGCGGGCAATCGTTGTAACATTGTAAAGAATGTTAATCAGTTATCGTTTATTGATCTCAGGCATCACATTGTACAAAAAATGACCTTATTATTAATAGGGTAACATGGCTGACAGAGGAGGAAATAGCATGTCCGTTGACAGACTGAAACGCGATCTGCTTAACAAGCTGATCAACGCCCGAATCGACCTGGCTGCATATTTGCAACTCCGCAAGGCGAAAGGGTATATGTCAGTCAGCGAAAGCGAAAATCTGCGTGATAATTTCTTTGAACTTTGCAATTTCATGCGTGATAAAGCACCCATCCTGAAAGCGCACTGCGCTGAAAACGAATTAGTGGCGCTGCGCCGCGCCGCCGAGGTGCTTTCCATCGCCGGGGTCTGTTTGATGAACGGACGTCACGACTGCCCGAATTTTATTGCCGTTAACGCGGAGAAGCTTGAAAACTGCCTGACCACGCTCGCGCTTTGCATCATGTGTCTGAACAAGCCGGAAACGCTTGCCCGACACTGAACCCGGGGGAGGCAACTCCCCCTTTTGATTAAGCTTTTGTAAAAGTGTTAACGCACCCGGGAACAGTGGCTAATCTTTAAGCCATATGCCGATAAAGGAGTGCGTTATGCCTCGATCCTCGCTGCTTTTCCTCCCTGTACTGTTATTCCCGCTTTCGCTGCTTGCGGCGCCCGAGACGGTTAAGGTCGACGTGCTACAGACAAAACTGGATCACCCCTGGTCGCTGGCGTTTCTGCCTGATAATAAGGGGCTGCTGATCACGCTAAAAGACGGGCAGCTTAAGCACTGGCAGGCAGGGAAAGGGCTCTCCGATCCGATTGTCGGCGTGCCGAAGGTCTGGGCGAGCGGCCAGGGCGGATTGCTGGACGTGGTGCTGGCCCCGGATTTTGAACAATCACGGCGGATCTGGCTCAGCTTCGCCGAGGCGGGTGATGATGGAAAAGCGGGCACCGCGGTGGGCTACGGGCGGTTGAGCGATGACCTCTCGCGCATTGAGGGCTTCCAGGTGGTGTTCCGACAGATGCCGAAGCTCTCTACTGGCAACCACTTTGGCGGACGGCTGGTGTTCGACGGCAAAGGCCATCTCTTTATTGGCCTGGGTGAAAACAACCAGCGCCCGACGGCGCAGGATCTGGATAAGCTTCAGGGCAAGGTGGTGCGCCTGACGGAGGACGGGAAAGTGCCGCCGGATAACCCGTTTGTGAACACCGCCGGTGCACGGCCTGAAATCTGGTCTTACGGCATTCGCAACCCGCAGGGGATGGCGATGAACCCGTGGAGCGACGCGCTGTGGCTTAATGAACACGGCCCTCGCGGCGGGGATGAGATCAACATTCCTGAAAAAGGCAAAAACTACGGCTGGCCGATGGCGACGCACGGGATCAACTACAGCGGCCTGAAAATCCCGGAAGCGAAAGGCGAGCACGTTGAGGGCACTGAAAAACCGCTGTTTGTCTGGAAAGTGTCGCCCGCCGTCAGCGGCATGGCGTTCTACAACAGCGACGTCTTCCCGCAATGGAAAAACAAGCTGTTTATCGGCGCGCTGAAGGAGAAAGACGTCATCGTGCTGAGCGTGAAGGGCAATACCGTGACGGAGGACGGGCGCATTCTTGGGGATAAAGATCATCGAATTCGCGATGTGCGCGTCGGGCCGGATGGTTATCTGTACGTGCTGACCGACGAGACGGACGGGCAGCTTTGGAAAGTCAGCCCGTCCGGGTCGTAATCAGGTCACCGGGATCATCACCACGTTGCGATACGCCGGGCGCTCGCTGAGCTGCTGGATCCAGCGCTGAAGGTGAGGGCGCGGGGTCCAGCTGAGACCCATGTTAGTGAGGTTCCAGACGAAAGGGGCGACGGCGATATCGCCCACGCCGAACGTGTCGCCGGAGAACCAGGTATGCTTCGCCAGTTCGTCGTCCATCATCGCAAACAGCGACTCGCACGCGTCCTGGGCGGCATGAATGGCGGGATAATCACGATCGGCTTCCGGCGTACGGATAAGCCCCATCAGGATCACGCGGTGCGTTGGGGAAAGCGTCTGGTTTGCCCAGTCCATCCATTTTTCGCCCTGCGCGCGCTGGGCTGGATTTTCTACCCACAGCCGACCCTGGCCGTACTGCGCGGCGAGGTATCGCACGATGGTGTTAGACTCCCACAGCGTGGCGTCTGTCTCGTCATCGCGCAGTAGCGGCACCAGTCCGTTTGGGTTCATCGCCAGGTAGTCCGCGTCTTTATTCACGCCAAACTCCAGGCCCGCCATAACCTGCTTGAACGGTAAATCCAGCTCTTCCAGCGTCCAGAGCACTTTTTTCACGTTGGTCGAATTGTTCCTGCCCCACAGCGTAATCATATTTACTCCCGATGAGATGTGAATCCGAGTCAGCTTTTCGCCATGGTGAGATAAACCTAACAATTACGCAACAGATGCTAAAAAAAACACCGCAATCAAAGCGTATCTGAATGTTATTGCATAAACTTTAAAAACTTTACCTGGAACAGGTTTCTTTGAAGGCTGTAGTGCGCTATTACTCATCGCTTCTTGCGACACGGTGATTGTGACGTGATTTTTAGAATGGACACTCGGGTGGCATTTATGACGCAAAAAACTTCCTCTCTGCGCAGCCTGGCGGCAGGCTCGGCGCTGCTTTTCCTTTTTGCCCCAACGCTCCATGCGGCGGAACAGACAGCGCCCGAAGCGCCGCCTGTTGATGCGCGCGCCTGGATCCTGATGGATTACGCCAGCGGGAAAGTGCTGGCGGAAGGTAACGCCGACGAGAAACTCGACCCGGCGAGCCTGACGAAAATTATGACCAGCTATGTGGTCGGCCAGGCGTTGAAAGCGGGCAAGATCAAGCTGAATGACATGGTCACCGTCGGGAAAGATGCCTGGGCGACTGGTAACCCGGCGCTGCGCGGCTCGTCCGTGATGTTCCTGAAGCCTGGCGACCAGGTCTCCGTGTCCGATCTGAATAAAGGGGTCATTATTCAGTCGGGAAATGATGCCTGTATTGCGCTGGCCGATTACGTTGCGGGCAGTCAGGACTCATTTATTGGGCTGATGAATGGCTACGCGAAAAAACTGGGTCTGACCAATACCACTTTTAAAACTGTTCACGGCCTGGATGCGCCGGGTCAGTTCAGTACCGCGCGCGATATGGCGCTGCTGGGCAAAGCGCTGATCCATGACGTGCCGGATGAGTACGCTATCCATAAAGAGAAAGAGTTTACCTTCAACAATATCCGCCAGCCTAACCGTAACCGTCTGCTGTGGAGCAGTAACGTTAACGTGGACGGCATGAAAACCGGTACAACTGCCGGGGCCGGATACAACCTGGTGGCTTCTGCGACGCAGGGCGATATGCGCCTGATCTCAGTGGTGCTGGGAACGAAAACCGACCGTATTCGTTTTAACGAATCCGAAAAACTGCTGACCTGGGGTTTCCGCTTCTTTGAAACCGTCACGCCGATTAAGCCGGACGCTACCTTCGTGAGTCAGCGCGTCTGGTTTGGTGATAAAAGTGAAGTGAACCTGGGAGCGGGTGAAGCGGGTTCCGTCACCATTCCACGCGGTCAGCTGAAAAACCTGAAAGCCAGCTATACCCTGACCGAGCCACAGCTCACCGCACCGCTGAAAAAAGGTCAGGTGGTCGGGACGATAGATTTCCAGCTTAACGGCAAATCTATTGAGCAGCGTCCGCTGGTGGTAATGGAAGCGGTGGAAGAGGGCGGCTTCTTCAGCCGGATGTGGGACTTTGTGTTAATGAAATTCCACGGCTGGTTTGGCAGCTGGTTCAGCTAAGTTTTTGCCGGGTGGCGGCTTCGCCTTACCCGGCCTGTAACGGCTCGAACTAGGCCGGGTAAGCGCAGCGCCACCCGGCATAACCTCAATACATCAACTTCACCTGCTGCGCTTTCGCGTATGCCACCAGCTCGTCATCCGGGCGGCAATCACTGACGATGGCGTCAAAGCGCGACAGTTCTCCCATCCTTGCCGGACGGACCTTGCCAAATTTACTGTGATCAACCACCAGCACATGCTGCTGCGCGGCGTTGAGCGCCCACTGTTTCACCGGTAACTCTTCAAGATTAAAACAGGTTGCCCCCTGTTTCACATTCACGCCCGCCGCAGAGTAAAAGGCGATATCAGGGCATACATTGCTCAGCGTGTCCTGAATATTCAGCGGCTTGAAGATGGCGTTGCTGGCATGAAATTCGCCGCCACACAAAATCACCCGGCACGCTGGTTTCTCCTGCAAGGCCAGGAAGGTATTTAGCGAATAACAGACGGCGGTAAAGGGAACGGTGCTGTCGATGGCCTCGATGATCCACGGGGTTGTCGTACCGCAGTCAAAAAACAGCGTTTGATGCGGCTGCACCAGCGAGGCGGCGAGCCGCGCGGCTTTGCGCTTCTCTTCCACCAGGCGTGTTTTTTGATCGCTTAACAGATAATGGCTGGCGCTACGCGGCTCCAGAACAATATACCCGCCAAGCAGCACAACGGGGGCGCTGTCGCTGTTCAGATCGCGACGAATGGTCATTTCAGACACGCCAAGCAGGGAAGCGGCTTCCTTAAGATGCAGCTTATCGCTGCGCTTCAGCGCCTGAAGCAGCTGAGCAATGCGGTCATCGCGACGTGTTTCCATAGATCCTCGGGCTAAAAAAGTGAGCCCCCGCAGGGCGGGGGCTCAAGTGTAACCTGACGGACCGGGGTTAGTCACGTATCCAGCCTTTGCGGATCGGAAGGGCAAACAGAACGCGATAGGCCTGTGATAATGCACGATAAAGCGCCGGGCCAAAGAGGCTCCACAGGATGGCTGCGCTGACGCAGCCCATCAGCCCCACCAGGAAACCGCCGACCATATCCAGCGGCCAGTGCACTCCCAGGTAGACGCGGGACCAGGCGATGGCGACTGCCACGCCCATCAGCACTACGCCGGACCACAGGCGATGCCAGAACAGGAAGGCCAGCGCAAAGGTGAAGATCACCGTGCCGTGATCGCTCGGGAACGAGTCATCCGGCGCATGGTGCAGGAAGTTGTAGCCGACGCGATCGACAAACGGACGATCGTGCGGGAAGGCGTGACCCAGCACGTAGCTTGCCAGCACGCTCACGCCAATTGCCATCGCCATTTTGATCACCAGATGGCGCTGGGCGGTGACCTGTGTACGAGGTCCCCATAACCAGAGGATCACCGCCAGCGCCGGTACAATGCTAATCAGATCTTTCGCAATGAAGGTGGCGAGATCGATCATCCATTCCGGTGACGACGGTGTGGCGTTGAGCAGGTAAAACAGTTCGTAGTTCAGATTTTCTAACATAATCTCGTTACTCTTTAGCAAACCGGGCGGAAACCAGCCCGTAAACCAGCACCTGGGAAAACCAGACCCACCACCCGGCCCACAGGTTGTGAGAGAAAAAATGCGCGCCGCGCATGACCTGCCCGAAGCCCATCACCAGCCCCATAACAACGCCTGACGCGACAAAGGACCATGCCAGGCGCGGACGTTCACGCCAGAAGGCAAAAAACAGCCCCATCACCATAAACCCGCTGGAGGCGTGGCCGCCGGGAAAGCAGCGTCCCGGTCCGCTGTCTGCCGGAACGGCGCTGAACAGGGGATACGAAACGGACCTGCCGCCATATTCCACCAGATCCCACGGACAGCTGTGGTGGCTTATGCTTTTCAGCACCCCTACTGCCAGCGCACCCAGCCCCATCAGAAGCGCGGCCGTTACCAGTCGGGCATTGCGTTTGTAAGCGCCGTAAATCAGCGATGCGGCAGCGATAACAATGGTCACATATTTCGCCAGCCGATGGTTCAGCAGATCCAGCAGCGGGTTTTGCTGTAGCGGAAAATGATGCGCCGCTGCGTCATACCAGAAACCGGTTATCCATCGGTCAAGCGATTCATCGCGCGAAAGCCAGGTAAAAAGCACCGCAAGGGCAATAAGCACGAAAAGTTGATAACCATAAAAGCGGGCAGGCAAACGGTAAAGACGTTTTGTCTTATTTGTCGGTAACTTAGATAATTCTGAAGGGCTGACGGCGTGTGTCATAGTTTCGGTCAATAACGTGAAATAGCACTATCATAGGGAGGGCAACTTAAGGAAACCTTAAACAACAACGATAAGTGCGTTATTTCTGTTTTTTCACGTTAATTTGCTATCTCAGACAGCGGCAATTCATTACACTCATCGCGATTTTTTCATACTAAAGAGATTGCATGATAAACCGTTCTTCTTCCGGTAATCGTCTGGGTCGTCAGGCGTTACTTTTTCCTCTGTGTCTGGTGCTTTACGAATTCTCTACCTACATCGGCAACGACATGATCCAGCCCGGCATGCTGGCTGTGGTTGAGCAGTACAACGCAGGTATTGAGTGGGTGCCGACATCCATGACCGCCTATCTGGCGGGCGGCATGTTTTTACAGTGGCTGTTAGGGCCGCTGTCGGATCGTATTGGCCGCCGTCCGGTGATGCTGACGGGCGTAGTGTGGTTTATCGTCACCTGTCTCGCCACGCTGCTGGCGCAGAGTATTGAGCAGTTCACGCTGCTGCGTTTCCTTCAGGGCGTGAGCCTGTGCTTTATTGGCGCCGTGGGCTATGCCGCTATTCAGGAGTCGTTTGAGGAGGCGGTGTGTATCAAAATTACCGCGCTTATGGCAAACGTGGCGCTGATTGCACCGCTTCTTGGGCCGCTGGTGGGAGCCGCATGGGTTCACGTCGCGCCGTGGGAGGGGATGTTCGTCCTCTTTGCCGCGCTTGCGGCTATCTCTTTCTTTGGCCTGCACCGTGCGATGCCGGAAACCGCCACCCGCCTGGGCGAAAAGCTCTCGCTTAAAGAGCTGGGGCGGGATTATAAGGCGGTGCTGAAAAATGGCCGTTTTGTCGCGGGCGCATTGGCGACGGGCTTTGTCAGCCTGCCGCTGCTGGCGTGGATTGCCCAGTCGCCGGTCATTATCATCAGCGGCGAACAGCTTAGCAGCTATGAGTATGGCCTGTTACAGGTGCCGATTTTTGGCGCGCTGATTATCGGTAACCTGGTGCTGGCGCGTCTGACGTCGCGCCGTACCGTGCGTTCGCTGATTATTTTGGGCGGCTGGCCCATAGCGGCAGGGCTGATTATCGCGGCGGTGGCGACCGTAGCCTCGTCTCATGCGTACCTGTGGATGACGGCGGGGCTGAGTGTTTACGCGTTTGGTATCGGCGTGGCGAATGCTGGCCTGGTGCGCCTGACGCTGTTCGCCAGTGAAATGAGTAAAGGCACGGTGTCTGCCGCGATGGGGATGCTGCAAATGCTGATTTTCACTGTCGGTATTGAGGTGAGCAAACATGCCTATGCTTTCGGCGGTAACGGGCTGTTCAGCCTGTTCAACCTCGCAAACGGTGTGCTGTGGGTAGGGCTGATGGTGGTGTTCCTGAAGGACAAACGCGTCGGAAGCGCACTGCAACCGTAATCCTTATTCCCTCTCCCCCCTGGGCGAGCTCAGGACAGTTCCCTCTCCCTGTGGGCTGAGGGATCCCCAGTAATTTGAAAGCAAAAGCGATAACGTTGCCTCAGAATAACTGAGGGCTTTCAGCGATGCCTCGGTCCGGCTGTAAA
>NZ_JBMKHQ010000010.1:80063-127353 GCF_049237385.1 Enterobacter cloacae complex sp. IR5412
CCGGTCATGTCGTGACAGAGTAGCAAGGAACATAAAGTGAACGGAATGACCACCAGAGCCGTATGTTCCCCCTCACCCCAGCCCTCTCCCTCAAGGGAGAGGGGGCCATCTGTGCAGGCATTATTTTGTGGGGAACCCTCAGCCCTGTGGGAGAGGGTTAGGGTGAAGGCACCAGAGCGCACGGAATCAATTAAACGGCGCCTTCCCCTCCAGCACCATATCAATCACGTCCAGCACCCCTTCGTCATTATTGTTCGGCGCTTCATAGCGGGCCACAGCCTTTATATGCGGTCTGGCGTTGGCCATCGCGAAGCCAAACCCAGCCTGGCGCAGCATCTCCACGTCGTTACCGCTGTCACCAAAAGCCACCACTTCACTGTCCTCAATGCCCCAGCGCGCTTGCAGGATCCGCAGGCCGTTAGCTTTGTGCACGCCAGGGATTATCAGGTCGATACTGCCGTGACCCGTGGTCACCGGCACCATGATGTCGCCAAGCTTCTCATGCAGCAGCGCCTGAATGCGCGGTATTTCGTCGTCAGAGACGTTAAGCCCGAACTTGAAGAAAATATCGTTGAGGTTGTCAAAGCTGCTGACGCTTTCAAGGCGGTGATAGTATTTCGCCGCAATCTCTTTGAAGAGGTCGTTATACGTTTTCAGCGTGTAGGCGCTGTTTTTTCCGCAGGCAATTATCTCAATGCCGGGCACGTCGTTTAACAGGGTGGCGACGGTCAGAAAATGCTCTTTCGACAGTTCGCCGTTAAACACGTCTTCGCCCGCATCCACCACCCAGCCGCCGTTTTCGGCGACGAAAGCGATTTCATGGGCGATCTCGGGGAAAAATGAGATCAACTGGTAGTACTGGTTTCCGCTGGCGACCACAAAACGGATGCCTTGCGCTTTCATACGCGCGTACTGCGCCAGAAAACGCGCGCGATTATAGGTTTTCGCATCGCTCAGGAAGGAGCCATCCATGTCGACTGCAATCAGTTTAACGCTCATATCCCTTCTCCATTGTCGTTTGTTCTGCTTCCGGTTTTGCCACCGCACGCGCCACCAGGGCGGCAATAATCACTAACCCTAACACCACCAGCATGGCGCTGCGCAACCCGTAGTGCTCACCGAGGAATCCAAGCAACGGTGGCCCCACCAGGAAGGCAAGGTAGCCCGTGGTCGCCACAACGCTCACGCGCGTCGGCGCATCGGGACCGGTATCGCTGGCAGCGGAAATGGTCAGCGGGAAGCCAAGGGAGGCGCCCAGCCCCCACAGGATCACCGACACACCGGCAATCCAGTCCACATCCACAAAGATGATCATCGCGATGCCCAGCCCACCCAGCAGGGCGCTGGCACGGACGACCGCCACGCGGCTGTAACGGTCGATAAACCAGCCGCCGGTAAAGCGTCCGACGGTCATGCCGAGCGTAAATCCAGCGTAGATCAGCGAGCCGGAGGTGGGGCTAAATCCGTGCCCGTCCACCATCAGCAACGGTAGCCAGTCGTTGGCGGAGCCTTCAGCAAATGCCATCGCCAGCACCACCACGCCAATCAGCATTAGCTGGAAATCACGATAGAAGGGCAACCCTTTTGCCGCAGACTTCTGTTCGTCCGAGGCGTGTTGTCCTGTGCCTGCGGGAATAGCCCTGATGCCGGTGAGGATCGGGATAATACAGACCAGCGCCGCCAGCAAAATGTGCACATTGGCCGCAATGCCCAGCGCCGTCAGCGCCATCCCCACGCCCGCGCCCGCCAGCGTGCCGAGACTGTAAAAGCCATGCATCATGGGCAGCACCGTTTTGTTCATCGCCTGTTCGACGGCGGCCCCCTCGACGTTAATGGCCACTTCAGCCGCACCAAAGCTGCCGCCAAATACCATCAGCCCAAGGGCAAACATCAGCGGCGAGGCGAACCACAGCGCCACGCTCAAAGCGAACATTCCCACCACGGCGCAGCACATGGTGGTGCGGATCACCGCGCGCGTGCCAAAGCGCTTCACCAGCCAGGCCGAGCAGAGGATGCCGCTCATCGAGCCAATCGACAGGCCAAACAGTACGATCCCCATCTCCGCCGTCGAGACGGATAGCGTATCGCGGATTGCCGGGGTGCGCGTTGCCCAGGAAGCCATCAGCAGCCCGGGGATGAAGAAGAACATAAACAGCGCCCACATGCGCAGATGCAGGGCTTTGCGAGGAGAAGTTAGCGTCATTGGGATCAGCACCAGAAGTACAACAATAGCGACAACACTAGCAACTTTGTGTACATTTGTACATAAACCGGATGAGGATTTTATGAGCAGACCACCAAACGACCCTAACCGCCGCGAGAAGATACTCCAGGCGACGCTGGACACCATTGCTGAGCACGGTATTCATGCCGTCACGCACCGCAAAATTGCCACCTGCGCAGGCGTACCGCTGGGGTCGATGACCTACTATTTCGACGGGATGGAGTCGCTTCTGGAGGAGGCGTTCACGTGGTTTACGCAGCAGATGTCTCAGCAGTACCGGGATTTCTTCGCGGGGGTGACCGGGCGGGAGAGGGCGTGCGAGGCCATTACCACGCTGATCCACAGTTCAGCCGTGACCACGCCACACAATATGGCGCTGATGTATCAGCTGTACGCTTTTATGCACCGCAGCGCCGCGCTGAAAACGGTGATGCAGGACTGGATGAAGATGAGCCAGACTACGCTTGAGCAGTGGTTTGATCCGGCCACCGCCCGTGCGCTGGATGCGTTTATCGAGGGGATGACGCTGCATTTTGTAACCGACCGGTCGCCGTTAACCCGGGAGGAGATCCGGTCGATAGTGGGACGGATTGCAGGCGAGGATACCGTTTGATAGCGCTCGCCCCGGCCACGCCTGATGTCAGGAGATTTTTTTCCCGCTGGCGTCAACGACGACTTCGCCATCTTCCTTTGTAAATGCCCCTTTTTGCGCGTCCGGAAGGATGTCGAGAACGACTTCAGAAGGGCGGCACAGACGTGTACCCAGCGGCGTCACCACAATCGGACGGTTAATCAGAATGGGGTCCAGCAGCATGAAATCGATAAGCTGGTCATCGGTGAAATTTCCCCCGGCAAGGCCCAGTTGCTCATAAGGCTCGACGTTTTTGCGCAGCAGATCGCATACGGAAATCCCCATGTCTGCAATCAGCCTGGTCAATTCATCACGCGACGGTGGGTTCTCAAGATAGAGAATAATTTCGGGTTCCGTACCGCTGTTACGGATCATCTCCAGCGTATTGCGCGACGTGCCGCAGGCCGGGTTGTGGTAGATAGTGATGTTGCTCATATCCGTTACTCATTACAGTGTGAAGGAGAGACGTAGCGCCAGCGCGGCGAGCGTCACAAACAGAACCGGCAGCGTCATTATGATGCCCGTCCTGAAATAGTAGCCCCAGGTAATGGTCATGTTTTTCTGTGCCAGCACATGAAGCCATAGCAGGGTAGCCAGGCTACCGATGGGGGTGATTTTCGGCCCCAGATCGCAGCCAATCACGTTAGCGTAAATCATCGCCTCCTTAATCAAGCCTGTTGCCGCACTACCCTCAATGGAGAGCGCGCCGATCAATACCGTTGGCATATTGTTCATTATGGATGACAGAAAGGCGGTGATAAATCCGGTTCCCAGCGTAGTGGCCCAGAGTCCGTGTCCGGCTAAGCGATCAAGAACGCCTGAAAGAGACTCCGTCAGCCCGGCATTACGCAGGCCATACACCACCCGATACATCCCCAGCGAAAAGATAACGATCTGCCAGGGTGCGCCGCGCAGCACTTTCCCGGTGTTAATGGCGTGCCCGCGTTTAGCAACGGCAAATAAAATCAGCGCGCCAGTTGTTGCGATAGCGCTGACCGGGATACCCAGAGGTTCAAGCACAAAGAAACCGACGAGCAGTAGCAGCAGCACGATCCAGCCCGTTCTGAACGTCGGCAGGTCATGAATGGCCCGTGCGGGCTCGCGGAGTTTTGCCAGGTCATATTCCGGCGGTATTTCCTTGCGGAAGAACAGATGCAGCATCACCAGCGTCGCGGCAATTGCGGCGATATCAACCGGGATCATCACCGAGGCGTATTCGCTAAAGCCCAGCTTAAAGAAGTCCGCTGAGACGATGTTGACCAGGTTGGAGACAATCAGCGGCAGGCTGGCGGTATCGGCGATAAATCCCGCCGCCATCACGAACGCCAGCGTGGCCTGCTTGCTGAACCCCAGCGCCAGCAGCATGGCGATAACGATAGGCGTCAGGATCAATGCCGCACCGTCATTGGCGAACAGCGCCGCCACGGCCGCACCCAGCAGCACGATCCAGGTAAACAGCAACCGCCCGCGACCGTTTCCCCAGCGAGCAACGTGCAGCGCCGCCCACTCGAAAAAACCGGACTCATCCAGCAGCAAACTGATAACGATTACCGCGATAAACGTGGCCGTCGCATTCCAGACGATGTTCCAGACCACCGGAATGTCGTTAACGTGGATCACACCGCTCGCCAGCGCCAGCGCGGCGCCAATGGTGGCACTCCAGCCGATACTGAGCCCTTTGGGCTGCCAGATAACCAGTACCAGCGTAAACAGAAAAATAGCCCCTGCCAGAAACATCTTTTACTCCGTTATATCTGTTTTTGTGAATGTGTTGTGGTCAGCACGAGCCCGGGAGGCGGTTTTTCAGCTTCATACGTGTCTCTTCCCGCAGGCAGTTCCAGCTGGTGTCGATAACGGTTGCCGCCCATGCAGGCATGTTGGGAGAGAGACGGTAGTAGATCCACTTACCCTCGCGACGGTCGATGGCCAGCCCGGCCTCGCGCAGTAAGGCCATGTGGCGGGAGACTTTCGGCTGCGGCTCGTTGGTAGCGGAGCAGAGATCGCAGACGCACAGCTCGCCCGCTTCACGCAGAAGCATGACGATGGAGAGCCGCGTTTCATCGGAGAGGGTTTTGAAGAGCTGAACGGGGTGAAGCATCTGGCGATCCTGCGTGGTTTTTGTCATATACATTAAATCATATATGTTTGTGGCGAGTGAGGGAAGGGCAATAAGGGCAAATAAATGTCCTCAGTGAAGTACCATTACGTTGAGCCGTCGTCTTTGAGCCACAGACAGGGCGGGATTAGAAGATTAATGATTCCTGGTTTTGTTGAATATCTTCAATGTTATGAGACAGACGATCGTTGCAGATGTTAACAGAATCAAAATATCAATATTTGTATATGTTTCGTACATTGTCTCCGCATTAATATCACCATAGATGAAGCCGCAAATAGCAGTTGCAACGTCGTGGTTAATATAAGCTGTTGAAGGACCCAGCGTGCGTCCTAGCAGAAAGCTAATTAACGCAAACCAGACGGCCTTAAGTAGTCTTGAGCCCCATTTACAGGCAAGGGTAGTGATATCCACCGTCAATAACCTCAATACAGCCGCGAGCCATATGTGAACGCATACATGGAACCTGAATAAGCTCTGTGTTCATAAGAGCGTTACGGATTAATGCTAATCGGAGTTATGGGCGATTGATATACACCCTTCTGACACTGTACCGGGATGGAGTCTGAACAGCCCGCGATAGACGTGATCAATCCATGTTCCATCGTCGATTCCCCAGTCATCCTTATATAAAGCAAACCACTCATCACGGCCAAATTCCGCACCGGATCTTATTTTGTTCCATTGGTTAAGATAAAAAATAATTTTATGTGAGATTTGGAGGATCGTTTGGGTTTCTTGTTTTAACGGCGCAACCGGGCGACAGGGCAGAGCTGGCACGGTACAAGGGGAATTTAAGGATTTCTGGGAAACTGAAAAATTACGTCTGGAAGCGCCCGTGAGCTTTGGTTATTCTTTGTTCGGGTTCAGAACAATACGTATGAGATATGGATATTAAACAGGTTGCATTAGGGATTCTCGATGGGATCTCCTCCATACCGAACACAGCTTACATGGGCGTTGTAAGAAGCTGGGAGGGAAGCGGGCTTGCCGGGGATAGCGCTAAACAAAGAAACCAGGCTGAGACGGAGCGTTTTTTCTATATGCTCAAGAGCCTGGGTAATGCTGAGTCACCATTACGCAGACTGATAACTATCGTTTTCACGTCGTTCTATCAGAAACTCAATGATGATGGTAAAGAGGCCGTAAACAATAAATTGGGTTACGGAGCCGGGAGCGTTGGTGGGCGAGCAGCAGGGCAAATAGCTTTGGCACAGACAACCGCAAGTCTGATGTTGAATCGTCTGGCGATTGATCAGGCGTACAAGCATTTTATTCGGTTCAGCGCTTCAGCAGCGTTAAACGTCGTGATGTTTCAGGGAATCATTGAAGAATCAGCCAGAGCGTCAAGACGGATGAAAGCCAAATATCCCTCTACATACGCCAGGGTGTCAAAAGAGAGTCTGGATATGGTCTACTTTCTCGTTGAACAGCAGTTAGAGCCTTACCTGGTGTTCATTGAAGGACACCCTATTGATTGCAAAGGAATACAGAATGAAATTTGTAAAATCGTTAATGTCCCACGCAATTGAGGGAACTATCACCTTTCTGGCTGTGCTTTTTGCTATGGGGTCATTCTTCTGGTTTGAAAGTACATGGATGAAATTCACCGGGTGTTTTGGGGCGTTGATAGTTGGCTATGTGCTTTCATACGGAGCCGCAAAAATTAGAGGCGGGTGAGCTTTATCGCTCGATTTTGTCGAATCAAACCTGACATACAAAAAATCCGTCGCATAATGTCGCCAATAACCCGAAACTATGCAATTGATTGAATTTAAAAGCTATTTTTTAGGGAAACAAAAAACCCATCAACCTTGAACCAAAAATGGCGGGGTTGATGGGCTCCACAAATTGGGGACATCAAAGAAAAGCAGTGGCACTAGTTATGACTGCACCCTGCGTAAAAAGTTCTGCGCGTAACGAAAATTTTTTCAGCCACACGCAATCTTGAGATTTATCCGAGTCCTGGCCAGATAATGATGATCAGCGTACCTGCCAGCGTCAGCAGCACGTTTGCGATGGCGTAGGTGCCTGCATAGCCCAGCGCCGGGATGTTGCTGCGCGCGGTGTCGCTGATGATCTCCATTGCCGGTGCGCAGGTGCGCGCGCCCATCATCGCGCCGAAGAGCAGGGCGCGGTTCATGCGGAGCACGTAGGCGCCGAACAGGAAGCAGATGACTACCGGTACCAGGCTGACGATAAGTCCGGAAACCAACATTTGCCAGCCGACCGCACCCAGGCCATTGCCAATGCCGCTCCCGGCGCTTAAGCCGACACCCGCCATAAAGACCATCAGACCGAACTCTTTCACCATGTTCAGCGCTCCCTGAGGGATGTAGCCGAAGGTGGGATGGTTCGCTCGCAGGAAGCCCAGCATGATCCCGGCGAACAGCAGACCGGCAGCGTTACCGATGCCGAAGCTAAAGTTACTGAACTGGAAGGTGATCATCCCGATCATCAGGCCAACAATGAAGAAGGCGCAGAAGGCTAACAGGTCCGTCACCTGGCTGTGGATCGAGATAAAGCCGATACGGTCGGCAACGGTTTTAACACGTCGGGCATCGCCGCTGACCTGCAACACATCGCCTTTATTAAGCACCACGTTATCGTCGATAGGCATTTCAATCTGGCTGCGGATCACGCGATTGAGGAAACAGCCGTGGTCGGTCAGCTTCAACTGCGCCAGACGGCGGCCCACGGCGTTGTGGTTCTTCACCACAATCTCTTCGGTGACGATACGCATGTCCAGCAGGTCGCGGTCGAACACTTCTTTCCCGTTGCGGAAGCTCGGATCGAGACGCGCGTGGGCGTCCGGGTAACCAACCAGAGCGATGTCATCGCCCATCTGGAGTACTGCGTCACCGTCCGGGTTTGCCAGAATGCCGTTACGACGGATACGTTCGATGTAGCAGCCGGTCTGACGGTAGATCCCCAGCTCGCGCAGGTTTTTCCCGTCGGTCCAGGCAACCAGCTCTGGCCCGACGCGGTAGGCGCGGATCACCGGCAGGTAAACTTTACGTTTGGAGTCCGTATCCAGACCACGCTCTCGGGCAATGGTTTGGGCGCTGGTCTGGAGATCCTGATGCTGAAGTTTTGGCAGATAGCGCGCGCCAACAATCAGGCTCACCAGACCAATCAGATAGGTCAGGGCATAGCCCAGGCTCAGGTTATCCAGCGCGGCGGAAAGCTGCGTGCCTGCCATGCCAGAATGACGAAGCGTATCCCCCGCGCCAACAAGCACCGGCGTGGAGGTCATCGAGCCTGCCAGCATACCGGCCGTTAAGCCGATGTCCCAGCCAAACAGTTTGCCCAGCCCTAACGCAATCAGCAGGGCGCTGCCGACCATCACCAGCGCCAGCATCAGATAATTTTTGCCGTCTCGGAAGAAAATGGAAAAAAAGTTCGGACCGGCTTCCACGCCAACGCAGAAAATAAACAGCATGAAACCTAAGTTAAGCGCGTCCGTGTTAATACTGAAATGTTGCTGACCTAATAACAGGGAGACGACTAAAACGCCAATGGAATTACCAAGTTGAACTGAACCCAGGCGCAATTTACCCAGACAAAGGCCCAGTGCCAGTACCACAAATAATAACAGGATGTAATTCCCATTTAACAAGTCTGCGACGTTTATATTCACGGAGGCTAACTTCTTGTTTACCAGTAAGTTGTTGAATGAAAGGACTATTTGGGCTACTGTTTTCAGAGTCAGGGAATCACTTTGCACCTCCCTGCTTCCTGATAAATACCCTAAACACTAGCAGGCGGTTAGTTTAATCGTAATAGCTACCGACAGCCACCTATTATCGCACGACTTGTGTGCGTGTTTTGGCAAGGATTGCCGCAATGCTTTATCTGACTGGGCGTCCACCGGACGATTTTTGTATTTGATAGAGATAAGTCAGGAGGATAGTTTGAACTTTAAACGAAACTGGGTTGGCGTAATCAGCTGCTTTTTGCTGTTTACGGTCGTTTGCATGTCGCTTGCTTTTAATGTGAAGGGCGCCTTCAGAGCGTCCGGTCATCCCGAGCTGGGCCTGTTGTTCTTCATCCTGCCGGGGGTAGTGGCCAGTTTTCTCTCGCGCAAAGGCGAGGTGGTAATGCCGCTGCTGGGGGCCATCCTTGCGGCGCCCCTCTGCCTGCTTCTGATGCGCGTGCTGTTTCTCTCGTCGAGAAGCGTCTGGCAGGAAGTGGCGTGGCTACTAAGTGGCGTTTTCTGGTGTGCGCTGGGGGCGCTCTGTTTCTTATTTATGCGCAGCCTGCTGCAACAGCGGAAGCACCATAAATAAAAACGCCCTCAGGGTGAGGGCGTCTTAGCATTACTGAGCGGCAAACAGGCCCAGGTGCTCTTTGGCGTACGCTTCGAAATCGGTGCAGCCGCCGATGTGTTTCTGATCGAGGAAGATTTGCGGCACGGTTTCAACCGGTTTACCCACGGTTTTTTCCAGATCGGCTTTGCTGATGCCTTCCGCGTGGATATCCACGTAGCGGAAGTTGAAATCATCACGTTCTTCAGTCAGTTTCTCAGCCAGCTCTTTCGCGCGCACACAGTAAGGGCATCCTGGACGACCAAAAATTACTGCAAACATTTCTCTCTCCTCAAAAAACAAGCCTGACGGCGAATAATCCCTATAGTGCACGATAACCTGCCGTCATGGAAAGAAGGTTTCACCTGTCACTTTGATACAGTCAGGCTATGTTTCGCCAATTACATCAGGTGGATCATTGCCTATACTGGCTGCCATACGTTTTACGCAATACAAAGAGAGACAAAATGACGCCAACCATTGACCTGCTTCGTTCCCACCGTTCCATTCGCCATTTCACCGATGAGCCGATCACCCAGGCGCAGCGGGACGCGATCATCGACAGCGCAAGAGGCACCTCCAGCTCCAGCTTTTTGCAGTGCAGCTCCATTATCCGCATCACCGATCCGGCGATGCGTGAGCAGCTGGTAACGCTGACGGGCGGACAAAAGCACGTTGCCCAGGCGGCTGAGTTCTGGGTGTTCTGCGCCGATTTTAACCGTCACCTGCAAATCTGTCCTGAGGCGGAGCTGGGGCTGGCGGAACAGCTGCTGCTGGGCGTGGTGGATACGGCATTGATGGCGCAAAACGCGTTCACGGCGGCGGAATCGCTGGGGCTTGGCGGCGTCTATATCGGCGGGCTGCGTAATAACATCGAAAGCGTGACGCAACTGCTGAAGCTGCCGAAACACGTGTTGCCGCTGTTTGGTCTGTGCCTCGGCTGGCCGGCGGATAACCCGGATCTGAAGCCGCGTATTCCTGCTGCGATGCTGGTGCATGAAAACCACTACCAGCCGGTCGATCAGGACGTTCTGCATCACTACGATGAAGAGCTGGCGAACTACTATCTGACGCGCGACAGCAACAACCGCCGCGACACCTGGAGCGACCATATTCGTCGCACCATCATTAAAGAAAACCGCCCGTTCATTCTTGATTACCTGCACAAACAGGGCTGGGCAACGCGATAGTCCCTTCCTCCTGCGCCTCGTGTATGATAGGCAGGCTTTTCCCATGTCTTTAGAGAGGTGCAGGGTGAAAATTGCCATATTGTCCCGGGATGGAACGCTCTATTCATGTAAACGCCTGCGAGAAGCGGCGGCGAAACGCGGACATCAGGTTGAGATCCTCGATCCGATGTCCTGCTATATGAACATCGACCCTGCGGCGTCGTCGATTCATTACAAAGGCCGCAAACTCCCGCATTTTGATGCGGTAATTCCCCGCATTGGCTCCCAGATCACCTATTACGGCACGGCCGCGCTGCGCCAGTTTGAAATGCTGGGAAGCTATCCGCTCAACGAGTCCGTGGCGATCTCACGCGCCCGCGATAAGCTGCGCTCGCTGCAGCTGCTGGCGCGCCAGGGGATCGATCTGCCCGTCACCGGGATTGCTCACTCCCCGGACGACACCAGCGATTTAATCGACATGGTGGGTGGTGCGCCGTTGGTCATTAAGCTGGTGGAAGGCACGCAGGGTATTGGGGTGGTACTGGCGGAGACGCGTCAGGCGGCGGAAAGCGTGATTGACGCCTTTCGCGGTCTGAATGCCCATATTCTGGTGCAGGAGTATATTAAAGAGGCCAAAGGGTGCGACATCCGCTGCTTTGTGGTGGGCGATGAAGTGGTGGCCGCCATAGAGCGGCAGGCGAAAGAGGGCGACTTCCGCTCTAACCTGCACCGCGGCGGTATCGCGCGGGTGGCCCTTATCAGCGAGCGCGAGCGCGAGATTGCGGTGAAAGCGGCGCAGACGCTGGGCCTGGACGTGGCGGGGGTCGATCTGCTGCGTGCCGACCGCGGGCCGCTGGTGATGGAAGTTAACGCCTCGCCGGGGCTGGAAGGGGTGGAAAAAACCACAGGCGTCGATATTGCAGGTAAAATGATCGCATGGATTGAACGCCATGCGACGCCGGGATTTTGCCTGAAAACGGGCGGTTAAATGGATCGGCGCGCACTTTTTGCGTAAGCTGGACAACGTTTTTATTTAAGAGGCTGCACAGCGATGGATTTACAGGTCGTACCTACACTGGATACGTTACGTCAATGGCTCGATGATGCCGGTATTACTTTTTTCGAATGCGACTCCTGCCAGGCGCTGCATCTGCCTCACATGCAAAATTTCGATGGTATTTTTGATGCCAAAATCGATCTGATTAACGACGTGATCCTGTTCTCGGCGCTGGCTGAAGTGAAGCCTTCAGCGCTGCTTGCACTGGCATCCGATCTGTCAGCGATTAACGCCAGTTCTTTGACCGTGAAAGCGTTTCTCGACATACAGGATGATAATCTGCCGAAACTGGTGGTTTGCCAGTCTTTATTCTCCGGCGCGGGGCTCTCCTTCAAACAGTTCGCCTGGTTTATGCGCCTGAGCGAAGAGCAAATTTCCATGGTAATGATGGAAGCCAACGCACATCACCTGCTGTATAGCGCGGAAGATGATGCCGAGAATAATGATGCATCTTCCAATTTTCTCCACTAAGCCTGTCTGACTTTTGCGCAGTCGCTACCAGAGCGGCTGCATAACACCGCTTTTTCTGCTGCTTTTAACCTTTCTTTAAAGAATTTTTCACCTCCTCTCGGGCCGTTTCGGCTTATCACGTAGACATAATCTGCATAAAAAATTGATAAAAGGCGTTTTTTCGTCTGGGCTATAGCCGGAGACACGGGCTACAGTTATTCTTGCGGTGCTTAAAAAAGCGAGCGGAACCTGCCGGGAAGAGGGGTGTATTTTATTTCGGGCAGAGCGACAAACTATGCATGAATATTGCATATCTTCAGGCTGCACAGTTTTGGTTCGTTTGTTAACGAGCTTTCAGAAGGAATAACAATATGATCGCCTTGAATAAAAAATGGTTATCGGGTCTGGTTGCGGGTGCTCTGATGGCCGTCTCTGCCGGCACGCTCGCTGCGGAACAAAAAACGCTGCACGTCTATAACTGGTCTGACTATATTGCGCCGGACACCGTCGCGAATTTTGAAAAAGAGACCGGCATTAAGGTTGTCTACGACGTATTCGATTCCAACGAAGTACTGGAAGGCAAACTGATGGCGGGCAGTACCGGTTTCGACCTGGTGGTGCCCTCTGCAAGCTTCCTGGAGCGTCAGCTGACCGCCGGTGTCTTCCAGCCGCTGGACAAGAACAAGTTATCGAACTGGAAAAATCTTGACCCGGAAGTGCTGAAGCTGGTGGCGAAGCATGATCCGGACAACAAATACGCCATGCCTTACCTGTGGGCGACCACTGGTATTGGCTTTAACGTGGATAAAGTCAAAGCGGCGCTGGGCCCGGACGTCAAACTGGACAGCTGGGACGTGGTGCTGAAGCCGGAAAATCTCGAGAAGCTGAAAAGCTGCGGCGTCTCTTTCCTCGATGCGCCGGAAGAGATTTTCGCCACCGTGCTTAACTATCTCGGCAAAGATCCAAACAGCAGCAAGGCCGACGACTACACCGGTCCGGCGACCGACCTGCTATTGAAGCTGCGTCCGAATATTCGCTACTTCCACTCCTCTCAGTACATCAACGACCTGGCTAACGGGGATATCTGCGTGGCCATCGGCTGGGCGGGTGACGTCTGGCAGGCAGCGAACCGTGCGAAAGAGGCGAAAAACGGTGTGAATGTTTCCTACTTCATTCCGAAGGAGGGGGCGCTGGCGTTCTTCGACGTCTTCGCGATGCCGGCTGATGCGAAAAACAAAGAGGAAGCGTATCAGTTCCTCAACTACCTGATGCGCCCGGAAGTGATTGCCCACATCAGCGACCACGTCTACTACGCCAACGGTAACAAGGCCTCCGTGCCGCTGGTGAGCGAAGAAATCCGCAATAATCCGGCGATCTACCCGCCAGCCGATGTGTTTGCCAAGCTGTTCACCCTGAAAGTGCAGGAACCGAAAATTGACCGTGTGCGTACCCGCGCGTGGACGAAGGTGAAAAGCGGTAAGTAACGGCGTTTGATATCGTTGCCCGGTGGCGCTGTCGCTTACCGGGCCGACAAATCCCGTAGGCCGGGCAAGCGTTAGCGCCGCCCGGCGATGCGCACCCTGACGGTGCGTTTGCACCAGTGTTGATCTATGCCGGAGAGCACCCCGTGAATGACGCGATCCCCCGCCCGCAGGCGAAAGTCCGTAAAGCGCTGACCCCGCTTCTTGAAATTCGTAACCTCACCAAATCCTTCGACGGCCAGCATGCCGTGGACGATGTCAGCCTGACGATCTACAAAGGTGAAATTTTTGCTTTGCTCGGCGCATCCGGCTGCGGTAAATCGACCCTGCTGCGCATGCTGGCCGGGTTTGAACAACCTACCGCCGGGCAGATCGTGCTGGATGGGGTAGACCTCTCCAGCGTGCCGCCGTACCAGCGGCCCATTAACATGATGTTCCAGTCCTATGCCCTGTTCCCGCACATGACCGTCGAGCAGAACATCGCCTTCGGCCTGAAGCAGGACAAACTGCCGAAAGTCGAAATCACCGCGCGCGTGGCGGAGATGCTGAGCCTGGTGCACATGCAGGAGTTCGCGAAGCGTAAGCCGCATCAGCTTTCCGGCGGCCAGCGTCAGCGCGTGGCGCTGGCAAGAAGTCTGGCCAAACGGCCGAAATTACTCCTGCTCGACGAGCCGATGGGCGCGCTGGATAAAAAGCTGCGCGACCGGATGCAGCTGGAAGTGGTGGATATCCTTGAGCGCGTAGGGGTGACCTGCGTGATGGTGACGCACGACCAGGAAGAGGCGATGACCATGGCCGGGCGCATTGCGATCATGAATCGCGGTAAGTTCGTGCAGATAGGCGAGCCGGAGGAGATTTACGAACACCCGACAACCCGCTACAGCGCGGAGTTCATCGGCTCGGTAAACGTCTTCGAAGGGCTGCTGAAGGAACGCCAGGACGACGGTCTGGTGATTGAATCGCCGGGGCTGGTGCACCCGCTTAAGGTTGATTCTGATAATTCCGTGGTGGACAACGTGCCGGTTTACGTTGCCCTGCGCCCGGAAAAAATCATGCTTTGCGATGAGCCGCCCGCCGATGGCTATAACTTTGCCGTGGGCGAAGTGGTACACATTGCCTATCTCGGCGATCTGTCGATTTACCATGTCCGCCTGAAAAGCGGCCAGATGCTCAGCGCCCAGTTACAGAACGAACACCGGTATCGCAAGGGACAGCCAACCTGGGGCGACGAAGTGAGCCTGTGCTGGGATGCGGACAGTTGCGTAGTCCTGACGGTATAAGGAGCGGTCATGAGCACACTTGAACCTCCAGCCCGCGTCAAAAAACCGGGCGGTTTCTCGCACTGGCTGGCGCGCGTGCAGATGGCGCATGGCCGCAAGCTGGTCATCGCCATGCCCTATATCTGGCTGATCCTGCTGTTTCTGCTGCCGTTCCTGATCGTCTTTAAGATCAGCTTGGCGGAGATGGCGCGGGCGATCCCGCCGTATACCGATTTGTGGGAGTGGGCCGACGGGCAACTGACGCTGACCTTAAACCTTGGGAATTTCCTGCAACTGACTGAGGATCCGCTCTATTTCGAAGCCTATTTACAGTCGTTACAGGTTGCGGCGATCTCAACGATCTGCTGCTTGTTGATGGGCTACCCGCTGGCGTGGGCAGTGGCGCACAGCAAGCCGTCGACGCGAAATATTTTACTGCTGTTGGTCATTTTACCGTCGTGGACATCGTTCCTGATCCGCGTGTACGCGTGGATGGGGATCCTGAAGAATAACGGCATACTGAATAACTTCCTGCTGTGGCTTGGGGTGATCGACCAGCCGCTGACGATCCTGCATACCAACCTTGCGGTGTATATCGGGATTGTCTATGCCTATCTGCCGTTTATGGTGCTGCCAATCTATACGGCGCTGACGCGAATCGATTACTCGCTGGTGGAAGCCTCGCTGGATCTCGGCGCACGCCCGTTGAAGACGTTCTTCAGCGTCATTGTGCCGCTCACAAAAGGCGGGATCATCGCCGGATCGATGCTGGTGTTTATCCCGGCGGTCGGGGAGTTTGTGATCCCCGAACTGCTCGGCGGCCCGGACAGCATCATGATTGGCCGCGTGCTGTGGCAGGAGTTTTTCAATAACCGCGACTGGCCGGTGGCCTCGGCGGTGGCGATTGTCATGTTACTGCTGCTGATCGTGCCGATCATGTGGTTCCACAAACATCAGCAGAAACAGATGGGAGACCACGGATGAACAACTTACCGGTAGTACGCTCCCCGTGGCGAATTCTGATCCTGATTATCGGCTTTACCTTCCTGTATGCGCCGATGCTGATGCTGGTGATCTACTCGTTCAACAGCTCTAAGCTGGTCACCGTCTGGGCGGGCTGGTCGACGCGCTGGTACAGCGAGCTGTTCCACGATGATGCGATGATGAGTGCGGTGGGGCTGAGCCTGACCATTGCGGCGCTGGCGGCGACGATGGCCTGCGTGCTGGGCACGATTGCCGCGCTGGTGATGGTGCGCTTCGGCCGTTTTCGCGGAGCAAATGGTTTTGCGTTTATGATCACCGCCCCGCTGGTGATGCCGGACGTCATCACCGGTCTGTCGCTGCTCCTGCTGTTTGTCGCGCTGGCGCACGCCATCGGCTGGCCAGCGGATCGCGGGATGCTCACCATCTGGCTGGCGCACGTCACCTTCTGTACGGCGTATGTGGCGGTGGTCATCTCCTCGCGGCTGCGCGAGCTGGATCGCTCCATTGAAGAGGCGGCGATGGATCTCGGCGCCACGCCGCTGAAGGTCTTTTTCATCATTACGCTGCCGATGATTATGCCGGCGGTGATCTCCGGCTGGCTGCTGGCGTTCACGCTCTCGCTCGACGATCTGGTTATCGCCAGCTTTGTGTCGGGGCCGGGCGCGACGACGCTGCCGATGCTGGTCTTCTCCAGCGTGCGCATGGGGGTGAATCCGGAGATTAATGCCCTGGCCTCCATCATCCTCGGGGTGGTCGGAATTGTCGGATTTATCGCCTGGTATTTGATGGCTCGCGCGGAAAAGCAGCGCGTGCGCGATATCCAGCGTGCAAGACGCGGCTGAAGGAATTATTATTTCCAGTGATGTGCCGCGTATGACGCGGCACTGTTTTTCAGGGAAGTAAAAACATTGGGATTCTTGCAAAAAACACGTCATTCGCACGCCCGTCCGAACGTCCCTGCGCTGGTGCAGGTGGCGGCGCTCGCCATTATTATGATCCGCTGCCTGGATGTGCTGATGATTATGAACACGCTGGGCCCGCGAGGCATGGGGGAGTTCATTCACCGCAGCGCGCAGACGTGGAATCTGACGCTGGTGTTTCTCAGCAGCCTGATGCTGGTGTTTATTGAGATCTACTGTGCGTTCTCGCTGGTAAAGGGGCGCAACTGGGCGCGCTGGGTATATTTTCTTACGCAGATCACCGCCGCCAGCTATCTGTGGGCCGCCTCGCTGGGCTACGGCTATCCGGAGCTGTTCAGCATACCCGGTGAGTCGCGACGTGAGATTTTCCATTCCTTAGTGATGCAAAAATTGCCGGACATGCTGGTGCTCTGCCTGCTCTATGTTCCCGCCTCCAGTCGGCGGTTCTTCCGCCTGCAATAATGTGTATAATCGCAGCCCTCGTGATTCTTAAGGTTTTCATATGCAGTGCGCACTCTATGACGCCGGACGCTGCCGCTCCTGTCAGTGGATAGAACAGCCGGTCCCTCAACAACTCACCGCCAAAATGGCCGACCTGCAACAGCTGCTGGCAGCACACGCGGTGGGCGAGTGGTGCGCACCCGTCAGCGGGCCGGAGCAGGGCTTTCGTAATAAAGCCAAAATGGTGGTCAGCGGCAGCGTCGAAAAGCCGCTGCTGGGCATGCTGCACCGTGACGGCACGCCCGTCGATCTCACCGGCTGTCCGCTGTATCCCGCCTCGTTTGAGCCGGTGTTTACCGCCCTGAAACCCTTTATCGCCCGCGCGGGGTTAACGCCCTATAACGTTGCCCGCAGGCGCGGCGAGCTTAAGTACCTTCTGCTGACCGAAAGCCAAATCGACGGCGGGATGATGCTGCGCTTTGTGCTGCGTTCGGAAACCAAACTGGAGCAGCTTCGCGCGGTGTTGCCGTGGCTGCAGGAACAGCTTCCGCAGCTCAAGGTCATTACCGCTAATATTCAGCCGGTGCATATGGCGATCATGGAAGGAGAGAAAGAGATTTTCTTCACCGAACAGCATGCGCTGGCGGAGAATTTCAACGGCGTGCCGCTGTGGATCCGTCCGCAAAGCTTCTTCCAGACTAACCCCACCGTCGCCAGCGCGCTGTACGCGACCGCGCGCGACTGGGTGCGTGCGTTACAGGTTCATCACATGTGGGATCTGTTCTGCGGCGTCGGCGGCTTTGGCCTGCACTGTGCCACGCCAGACATGCAGCTCACCGGGATTGAAATTTCTGCGGAGGCCATCGCCTGCGCGAAACAGTCCGCCGCGGAGCTGGGGCTGACGAATCTGCACTTCCAGGCGCTGGACTCGACCCGGTTCGCCACCGGCCAGGGCAACGTGCCGGAGCTGGTGCTGGTGAACCCGCCGCGCCGGGGTATCGGCCAGGCGCTCTGCGACTACCTGAGCCAGATGGCGCCGGAGTACATTGTCTACTCCAGCTGTAACGCGCAGACCATGGCGAAGGATATCGCCAGCCTGCCGGGCTACCGCATTGCGCGCGTTCAGCTCTTTGATATGTTCCCGCACACTGCGCATTACGAAGTGCTGACGTTGCTCGTGAAATCTTAAACAAAATGTGAACTCTTCCCCCGCTCGAAATCAGGTAAGCTTACGTCATAACAAATGATTGAAGGCTTACCCATGAAGCAGATCCTGCTGGTAGAAGACGACCACGATATCGCTGCACTCCTGCGTCTTAACCTGGAAGATGAAGGCTACGCCATTACCCACGAGCCGGACGGGGGAAAGGCGTTACCGCTTCTGGAAAAACAGCCGTGGGACGCGGTGATCCTCGATCTGATGCTGCCGAATGTTGATGGTCTGGAGATTTGCCGCCGTATCCGCCAGATGACCCGCTACCTGCCCATTATCATCATTAGCGCCCGCAGCAGTGAAACTGACCGTATTACCGGCCTGGAAACCGGGGCGGATGATTATCTGGCAAAACCTTTCTCGGTGCAGGAGCTGATTGCCCGCATTAAGGCGCTGTTTCGTCGTCAGCAGGCGATGGGCCAGGCGCAGACGGACGGCATTATTCAGGCGCACGGTCTGACTATCGATCCGCTGGCGCGCACCGTGCGTCTTAACGGTCAACACGTCGATCTCACCCCGCGTGAATTTGAACTGCTCTATTTTTTTGCCCGCCATCCCGGAGAGGTCTTTTCACGGCTGGCATTGCTGGAGCAGGTGTGGGGGTATCAGCACGAAGGCTACGAACACACCGTCAACACTCATATTAACCGCCTGCGCATCAAAATAGAGAAAGATGCCGCCGAGCCGGAGATCGTTCGCACCGTCTGGGGCAAAGGCTACAAATTTGCGGAGCAGAATCATGATGCGTCGCTTTAGCCTGAGCCAGCGCCTGACGCTGCTGTTTACGGTGTTACTTTTGCTCTGCGCCACCGTCGCCTGTGCGGTGCAGCTCTACGTTAGCATGCAGTACGGCAATGCGATGGTGCAGCGTCTCTCCGGCGGGCTGGCGCAGCAGATTGCGCAGCGGGAAGCGATTCTGGATTCGCAGGGCAGGGTGGATCGCAGCGCCTTAAAGCCGCTGTTCGACCGGCTGATGACCTTTAATCCGAGCGTCGAGCTGTATGTTGTCTCGCCTGATGGCGATATCCTGGCCGATGCCGCCCCGCCGGGGCACATTCAGCGGCAAAAAATTGACCTCGCGCCGATACAGAATTTCCTGAGCGGGACGGTGATGCCGGTGTTTGGCGACGATCCCCGAAGCCAGAATAAGAAAGTCTTCAGCGCCACCCCGCTGCGGCAAGACGGTGAGCTGAAGGGGTATCTGTACATTATTTTGCAGGGGGAGGAGTCCAACGCGCTGGCGGAGATGGCCTGGCACAAAGCGCTCTGGAGTACGGCGCTGTGGTCGATGCTGCTGGTGGCGCTGTTTGGTCTGCTGGCGGGGTTGCTGCTCTGGTACTGGGTGACGCGCCCGGTTAAACAGCTCACGCTGGACGTGGCCGGGCTGGAGCAGGACAGCATCAGCGCGATTAAGCAGCTGGCGGCCCAGCCGCTCGAGCCTGCCGGCCAGGATGAAGTGGCGATCCTGCGCAATACCTTTATCGAGCTGGCGCGCAAAATCACCTCTCAGTGGGATCGGCTGGCCGACAGCGACCGCCAGCGCCGGGAGTTTATCGCCAACATTTCGCACGACTTACGCACCCCGTTGACGTCGCTGCTGGGTTATCTGGAAACGCTGTCGCTGAAATCCGCCACGCTGTCGCCGCAGGAGCATCAGCAGTACCTCGCTACCGCGCTGCGTCAGGGGCAAAAGGTACGCCATCTGTCGCAGCAGCTGTTCGAGCTGGCGCGTCTTGAGCACGGCGGCATCAAGCCCCAGCGCGAGCGTTTTGCCATGGCTGAACTGATTTCCGACGTGGCGCAGAAGTTTGAACTTACCGCCCGCACGCGCGAGGTGAACCTGCGTATTGATGTGTCGGGGCGATTGCCGCTGGTGAACGCCGACGTGTCGATGATCGAGCGCGTGGTCACTAATCTTCTGGATAACGCCATCCGTCATACGCCGAGCGGCGGAGAAATTCGTCTGGCGGTCTGGCAGGAGAATGAACGACTTCAGGTCGAAGTGGCAGACAATGGTACGGGCGTAGATGCCTCGCTGCGCGACGATTTGTTCCAGCGACCGTCAGCGTTAAATCCTCAGGCGTCGCGGGAGAACCGTGGGGGATTAGGGCTGTTAATCGTGAAGAGAATGCTGGAGCTGCACGGTGGCGGGATCAGGCTGATGGAGTCCGTGAGCGGGGCGCGGTTCAGGTTCTTTGTGCCGCTATGAGAAATTGCCGGGTGGCGCTGCGCTTTCCCGGCCTACAGACCACCCCCGTAGGCCAGACCACCCGGCAAAAAGAGATTACTGCGGGAACCACTGCTCGCTGATTTTCTGGTATGTGCCGTCAGCTTTGATCGCTTTCAGCGCGCCGTTCAGTTTTTCCAGCAGGGCTTTGTTATCCGGACGTACCGCGATGCCGAGGCCGGTACCAAAGTACTGCGGATCGGTCACTTTCTCCGTCGCTGTACCCAGCTGCGGATTGGTTTTCAGCCACTCATTCACGACCGCGGTGTCGCCAAATACGCCATCGATACGGCCATTTTTCAGGTCGATAATTGCGTTCTGGTAGCTGTCATAGGCCACGGTTTTCACTTCAGGATGCTTGTCCTGGAGATATTTCTGGTGCGTGGTGCCGTTTTCCATGCCGATGCGCTTGCCTTTCAGTTCGTCGAAAGACTTATAAGCTCCTTTCTTCGCAATCACTACCGCAGAGTTCGCGTAGTACGGGTCGGTAAACGCGACCTGCTTGCTGCGCTCTGGAGTGATATCCATGCCGGAGATCACCGCATCGTATTTTTTAAATTTCAGGGACGGGATCAGGCTGTCAAACGCGTGGTTAGTAAAGGTGCAGTCGGCCTGCATCTGCTTGCACAGCGCTTTCGCCAGGTCAATGTCAAAGCCGACGATCTGGTTGCTGGCATCCAGCGATTCAAACGGCGGATAGGTGGCAGAAACGCCAAAATTGATTTTATCTGCGGCGGATGCGCCTGCGGCGAAGGTTGCGAGTAATGCGGCCAGAACTAACTTTTTCATTGTAATGCTCCCGTCTGTCTTATTTATGCGCCGTGTCTACGGCCTGGATATACAATGCCATCTACTGAATTTATATGCAATAAAAATGATTAAATATTACCTTTGTTGCAAAAAAAAGCGGATAACCCATCAGGTTACCCGCTCAATGAATACCGTTTTATGCATTGGCGTGATTAATTCCTGCGCTCAAACGCCAGCGCCTTACGCTCGATAAGACGCATCATCAGCGTCAGCAGACCGTTGACCACCAGATAGACCAGACCCGCCGCACCGAACACCATCACGTCGTAGGTACGTCCGTACAGCAGCTGCCCGTGGCCCATCACTTCCATCAGGGTGATGGTGTAGGCCAGAGAGGTGCTTTTGAACACCAGAACGACTTCGTTGGAATAGGAAGAGAGCGCACGCTTAAAGGCGTATGGCAGCAGGATCGCCAGCGTGTCCTTCTTGCTCATGCCCAGCGCACCGCAGGACTGCCACTGGCCTTCCGGGATCGCGCGGATCGCGCCGTAAAACAGCTGCGTGGTATAGGCCGCGCTGTTCAGTGAGAGAGCTATCAGGGCGCAGAGCCATGGCTCAGAGAGCAAATGCCAGATAACCGGATATTCCTGTAACGACGGGAACTGCCCTGGACCGTAGTAAATCAGGAAGATCTGCACCAGCAGCGGCGTACCGGTAAAGAGCGTAATGTAGCCACGGACAATCCACACCAGCACCGGCGTTTTCAGCGTCAGGACGATGGTGAAGAACAGCGCCAGGATCAGCGCTACGATGATAGACGCAACGGTCAGCGTCAGGCTGGTGTGCAGCCCTTTCATCAGTTCGGGTAAATAATCCAGCATCAGCCTGGTCTCCGTTCAAAACGCGTTGCGCGCAGATCAATACGCTTCAGAACGTACTGGCTCAGCAACGTGATTACCAGGTAGATAGCCGCCGCGACGATGTACCAGGTAAATGGCTCCTGCGTACGGGTGGCGATACTTTTGGTTTGCAGCATCAAATCGTTCACGCTGATCAGGCTCACCAGCGCGGTATCTTTCAGCAGTACCAGCCACTGGTTGCCCAGCCCTGGCAGGGCATGACGCCACATCTGCGGCATCACCAGGCGGAAGAAGATCGCCGCTTTCGACAGGCCGAGCGCCTGACCGGATTCCCTCTGTCCCTGCGGTACCGCTTTCAGCGCGCCGCGCAGCGTTTGTGACGCATAGGCCGAATAGAGCAGGGAGAGCGCAATTACGCCGCACAGGAACGGGCTGACGTCGAAGTTCTCAATCTGCATTTGCACCGGGATCTGCGCAAAGCCGAGATTAATCGTAAAGCCGTCCGACAGCGTTAACAGCAGCTGTGAGGAGCCGAAATAGATAAACAGGACCACCAGAATTTCCGGCAGTCCACGCAGCACAGTTACCAGCGCTGAACCGAGCCATGCGACAGGGCGCCACTTAACGGACTCCCACACCGCAAAGAACATCGCCAGTACGAGGCCGATAATCAGTGCACAAACGGCAAGGCCGACGGTCATCCCGGCGGCGCTTGCTAAAGGAAAAATTTCATTCATCAGGAATTACTTCTGGAACCATTTTTTGTAGATGGTTTCGTAGGTGCCGTCTTTCTTCACTTTTTCCAGCGCAGCGTTGAATTTCTGCTGCAGCTCGGTGTTGCCCTGACGTACGGCAATACCCAGACCTGTACCGAAGTAGTCTTTATCTGTCACCTTGTCACCCACGGCGGCCAGCTTGTCGTTCGCTTTCAGCCATTCAGTCACGACAGCCGTGTCCCCGAACACCGCATCGATACGGCCGTTTTGCAGGTCCAGCTTCGCATTCTGGTAGCTGTCATACGGCACGGTGGTGATTTCCGGGTGCTTATCCATGATGAATTTCTGGTGCGTGGTGCCGTTCTGCACGCCGACTTTCTTGCCTTTCAGCAGGTCAACGGAGGCGTATTTACCTTTCTGACCAATGAACAGCGCCGAGTTGTCGTAGTAAGGGGTGGTGAACAGAACCTGCTTTTCACGCTCCGGAGTGATGTCCATACCGGCCATCACGGCGTCGATACGGCGGAACTTCAGGCTGGGGATCAGGCTGTCGAACGCCTGGTTGCTGAAGGTACAGGTCGCGTCGATCTCTTTACACAGGGCATTTGCCAGATCCACGTCGAAGCCAACAATCTTGTTGTTCGCATCAATGGATTCAAACGGAGGGTAGGACGCTTCAGTGGCGAAACGGATGGTCTGGGCTGCGGTAGCGGAAAGGCTGACGCTAGCAAGCAGCGCGGCAATCAATACTTTTTTCATTATAATTTCCCTAACACATCAGTGTGATAAGTAGTTTTTGAAGGCATCGGTTTGCGGGTTGGTGAAGCAGCTCGCATCACCTTGCTCAACGATATACCCGTTTTCCATGTAGACCACGCGGCTGGCGGTTTTGCGCGCCACTTCCACCTCGTGGGTCACGATGACCTGGGTAATGTTGGTTTCCGCCAGTTCACGAATGATACTCACGATCTGGGCAGTAATTTCCGGGTCCAGCGCCGCGGTTGGTTCGTCGAACAGCAGCACCGCTGGCTCCATCATCAGCGCACGGGCGATCGCCACACGCTGTTGCTGACCACCAGAGAGATGCAGAGGATAACGGTCGCTGTACGGTTTCAGACGCAGACGTTCCAGCAGCTTTTCAGCACGCGCCATCGCCTGGTCTTTGCTTAAGCCAAGCACGCGGCACGGGGCTTCAATCAGGTTTTGCACCACCGTCAGATGCGGCCAGAGATTATATTGCTGGAAAACCATGCCCACGTTTTGACGCAGTTCACGAATCGCTTTATCAGAAGGGGTTTTCGCGAAGTCAAAATGGTTACCGGCGATGGCCAGCGTTCCCGAACGGGGCATTTCAAGCAGATTTAAAACACGCAGAAGGGAGCTTTTTCCCGCACCGCTTGGGCCGAGCAAAACCAGCGTTTCGCCCTCCGGGCAGCTCAGCGTAATGTCGAACAGCGCCTGGTGTGCGCCGTAGAAGCAGTTAATGCCGTTTAGTTTAATACTCATCGGGGCAGTCTTTACTCATCCAGGCAATCTATAGCAATTGAGGCCGCAGATAGTACCGTTGACAGAATAGTTATGCAATATTTCTGCGTTAAAAGTTAAATATAACCCGTGTTTCCTCTTAAACATAGCACAAAATAGCGACGGGAAAGGGGGGCGAGAATAAATGTCGGCATTCCGCATGAAATGCCGGACATTTTACGGGGTTAACGTTTATTTAACGTATGCGTTAGCGGTTCTCAATCGACTGGCGAAGGGTGCCCGCCGGAGCATGAACGCTGCCGCCAATGTAGCGCACATCATCTATTGCCCAGCACTGGCCTTCACGGATCATCAGTACCTCATCCTGCCAGGTTTGTGTCCCCTGGGTTAGCTTCACGCGCAGAGGAATATTCCGTGCGTCGGTATTCGGAATGGTGGACGCGCTGGCGACGTCGGCGCTGTCCGGCAGCGTGGCGCGGCTGGAGAACGGATCGGATGAAAGCAGCGCGTTTTGCTGCGGATCGCGCGAGGCGTCATTAAGCAGTTTCGCCAGATTATCGCTCAGGTACGGGCGCAGGGCGGTGAGGTCATTACCGCGATGCTGAATGCGGTAATCATAGAACTGTTGCGCCACGGCGTCCGGGCCGCCCTCAATGCAGGGGCCGCTGCGGGAACCGATATCCTTAAAGGCTGGCGTGACCGGCGTAGTGCAGGCGCTGAGCACCAGCGCGCAGGGCACTAAAAGCGTTAAAGCAGAGTAGCGCATGTTGATTTCCTTATTTATTAACTATCCTTTCAATCATAGCGTAACGAACCGATAATGCAGTTGCTAACGCATTGAACGCTAAAGACGGAGAGGAAGTATGCAATTTTCAACAACACCAACCCTGGAAGGTCAACCCATTACCGAGTACTGCGGCGTGGTCACCGGTGAGGCGATTCTGGGCGCCAACATCTTCCGGGACTTCTTTGCCGGCATTCGGGATATCGTCGGCGGGCGCTCCGGTGCCTACGAGAAAGAACTGCGTAAAGCGCGTGACATTGCGTTTAAGGAGCTGGGCGAGCAGGCCAAAGCGTTGGGCGCGGATGCGGTGGTGGGCATTGATATCGACTACGAAACGGTCGGGAAAGATGCCAGCATGCTGATGGTGAGCGTAAGCGGCACGGCGGTGAAAACCCGTCGATGAAGCGTTCGCTCTCAACCCTCCTGCTGGCATTGTTGCTGGCAGGATGCGCCTCGGAAGAGGGCATTGTTGATAAAGGCGCGTACGAACTTGATACGCGCCATCAGGCGCAGGCGGCCTACCCGCGCATAAAGGTGCTGGTGATCCATTACACCGCCGATGATTTCGACACCTCGCTTGCGACCTTAACCGATAAAAACGTCAGCTCTCACTATCTCATCCCCGCAAAGCCCCCAGCTCCGCAGGGCAAACCGCGTATCTGGCAGCTGGTGCCGGAGAGCGAGCTGGCCTGGCATGCAGGTATTAGCTTTTGGCGTGGGACCAACCGCATAAATGATACCTCCGTCGGCATTGAGCTGGAAAACCGCGGCTGGCGGAAAACCGATGGTGTGAAAACCTTTACCCCCTTCGAACCGGGGCAAATTGCGGCGCTAATCCCGCTTGCCAGAGACATCATCGCCCGCTACGACATTAAACCGCAGAACGTTGTGGCCCATTCGGATATCGCCCCGCAGCGTAAAGACGACCCTGGCCCGCTGTTTCCGTGGCGCGAGCTGGCGCAGCAGGGCATCGGAGCCTGGCCCGAACCGGCGCGGGTAAATTTTTATATCAACGGGCGACCGCATTATCAGCAGGTTGATACCGCAGCACTGCTCGATCTGCTGGCGCGCTACGGTTACGAGGTGCCAGAAAACAGCACGCCTGCACAGCAAAAACGCATCATCATGGTGTTCCAGATGCATTTTCGTCCGCAGTTATGGAATGGCGTAGCGGATGTGGAAACCATGGCGATTGCCGAAGCACTTTTAGAGAAATACGGGCAGGGGTAAACCTTTAGCTTACCCCCAAATGAGTATATTTCCGCAAGTTTCTATTAGATTAATCCTAAGTACAATCTCATTTCATTTTTAGTTAATTGACTTAAAATTATTCGGATTTAAGATGGACACATAGCACGCTAAGCAATTTGGCGAATAAAAAACTTTACTCTTTTTTTTATTCTTGAGTTTTTCATCAGGAAAATATTTATGGTTCGGTATGAATGCCGTTGCCATGTTTTTTTTAAAATCACATCTTAAAACGGGTATAACAATGTTAAGCATCTATGGAAAAAAATTACGTCCGCAACATGAAATGGAAAAGATTATTTCTGCAACCTCATGCGTTGAAGAAAGAACGTTAAAAAAATGGCAGAAGATTTCCACTGCTGATTCCGGTTTAATTCATATTATCGTCAGCGGCGAAGTCGAATTTCGACGTGACTCTGACGAACTGTGCTTGTTCACCGTTACCGGGCAATGCATTTTCGGGCTGTCGTCGATGTATTACAACGCCACCCATATGTACGGCCTTGTTCGGTCGAATACGGTTGTTCGCTCGATCAAGAAAGAGGTCTTCGCCCAGCTGATGACCGAGAAAAACCTGTGGCCTGAACTGACAAAAGTGCTTTCCTGGTACATATGCCTGATGAGCAAGCGCGATGATATTCTGGTCGCTCGCAGCGCATATTCTGTTGTTCGCGAATTTTTATATGAGATCAACGACCTGATTGTACAGCATCAGCGTGATATTAACGTTTATGATTACATTCAGGAATACACTAACCTGGCACGTAGCACCATTATTAAAATCCTCTCCGATCTGAAAAAAGGTCAATATATTGTGGTGGAAAAAGGTCGACTGCTTAACCTCACCGCACTGCCTGAAAAATATTAATGCCTACTCCCGCCGGTCTCCTTTATCACTGAAAGGGGAACGGCTGTTTTCACTGTTTTTAACACTTGCTTGTGAATTATCCTGCGTTTCGTCAACCGGCGGTGCGGGAATTTTTCCTTGAGAATAATCCTGCTCCTGCTCTTTTAATGCCTGTTTAAATAATTCCGTTAATGATGACTCTTCACTGCTCGTGCTGGCGGGGGCGGTATCGTGCTCATGCGCCTCAGTTCCGGGTAGGGTATCCCGCGAGGGGTCTTGCGGCACCGCGCCGTCGGGCGCCTGCTGCCAGTCGGCATCATCACTGATGATCGGCAGATCCTGCATCGGTGGAACATCAACAGGCACTGGCGCAGCTTTAGGCTGCGGATGCGGGAACGGTTTACTCACGTACACGTAGTGCATCTCCGAAAGCTGGGTTTCCGGTTTGGCAACGCTGGCGTTGACCGGTTCAGGTGCCGGGTGGCGCATGTTCCAGTAGACATGCATATACAGGCCGACAACCAGCATGGCGCAAAGGCCGACCATCCATAATGCTGTTTTGCCGAAAACGTTTTTCAGGCTGGGGAGGCGGTACGAAAACCAGACCGCTTCCCCGGTTGTATAGCTGCGCTGGGCCGCAAGGCAGATGGTCGACATTAGGCTTTCTTCTCCTGCATTTTTGCGTCCGGGGTAGTGCGGGTGGCCTGAATCAGTACGCTCGGCGTGCTGTTGGTCACGCGCATCAGCTGCATCAGCGTTTCTTCGCCGGGGATGCCATCCACGTGCAGATGCATTTTTTGCTGAAACTCACGGGTGCGTTTCATCATCTCAGCGGTCCAGATCCGGGCATGCGTTTCGGGCTGGTTCAGCGCCAGGCTTAACTGCTGATCGAGCCAGGCCATGTCTTTGCTGTCGCTGGCCGCGCCGATCGCGTCTTTTCCTTCCGGTGTCAGGCGGTGCAACTGGGTGAAGTTGCCGGTCGCATGCCGGTTAAACCAGCTGCGGCTCACCTGCCAGGTCCGGTTATTCATTAACAGGTCAATTGATGTATCTCCGACCCTGGCGACCACCGCATAGTTAAGGTGACCGCTGGTTTTCAGTTCACTGACCCACGGATACCCTTCCTGCGCCAGCGTCTCCGGCGACGCGTTCCCCTGTTTACACATCAGGTTCACTTTAGCGGCATTCTGGCACAGCGCATCTTCGGCCGAGGCGTCATATCCCCACATCAGATAGAGCTGGTGCATCGCATCCGGCTGATTAACCATTTCATTGTCGATAACCGGCACCACGGGCGCCTCCGTTTTTCGCGTCGGCTGTTTCCAGCTGACGGGGACCGGCAGCTGGATGGGAAGATGCCCGCTGATGGATGAGGTTAAATACCAGCCGCAGGCGGCAAACAGCACCGATGCGAACAGCCCCACGGTTGCCAGACGCTTACCGTGTTTTTTCGCGGGCAGGATCTCTCCCGCCGCCAGGCGTAAATGACGCGGGCTGACCTGCGACGCGCGTTCCGTCCAGGCGGCGAGCATTGACAGGTGCGCCAGTTCGTTAAGTTTGCTGATGTTGCCTTTGGTCAACGTGTGCATTTTGCGCACGCGGGCCGGCGTTAACGGCGAATTTTCACAGCCGTGTTCTTCGCATTGCGCCTGCACATAGCCCAGGAATTCGCGGCAAGTCAGGGGGCGCAGGACATGACGAGTGTGTGTATATTCGCGCAGTTCAGGTTGCTTAAGCAGGATTTCCTGATCCGCAGTGCCCGTCAGCACCACGGAGAGCCGGAAGTTCAGCTCCTGGGCTCGCGTGAGCAGCGTACCCAGGACTTCACGGCAGCTCTCTTTCATGGCTTCGGCGTGTGAAATCACCAGCACTCTGGTTTTCGCTTTTCCCTCGTGCCACTGGCGCAGGATGGCATCCACCGCCTGCAGGCGATTCTTGCTCTCTTTCGTTACCGGATTGAGCTTGTACAGCAGGCTACTGGCACTCAGTTTGGGAAACGCATTGATAACAAGGACGTTACTGTGGCGGGTTTTTAGCGCATCGCTGAAGTGACTCAGAAGCGGGGCGTCGTCGCAAAAGAGCCCGATAATTCCCGCCTGCTGGGTTTTCTCTTTCAACAGGTTGAACACATCCTGATGATAAGGCACCAGAAAATCCCCGGATAAACGGGTGATCGATCTGAATGGCGGATTTTTAAAATTAAAGTGGCTCTGATACATAACGACTTACCGTCTCTGATTAGGAATAGCAACAGCATCAGAAAGTAAGGTAACGCCCCTGAACGGTCAATTTGCAAACAGGGTAAAAATATCCTGCTGGCAGCGTCTAACATTTGGATTTTATACGGTCAATATTTTTCTTTATGAAAGTTAGCGGCGAAGTCAGTGGTCGCATTTGCACCAGCTTATTACTATTTTCATCCATATTGGCGCAGTATGACGCTGCTTATTTTTGCTTTGCTATAGGCCGGATAAAAAATGAGGTTCTCATTTCTTTCACGGTGGATAACGCCTTGTATTATGTTTGTGCTGCTGATCTTTTGCGGCCAGCAAGGGTATCTCACCTTTAAAGATTATAAAAAAGTTATGAATAAGTTGGCTAATGCCGATCAACAGCCGCTGAAAAAAACGCGCGAAGAGAAATCCTTTTCGCTATTTACGGCAGCCGTGCGTCAGGAAATCTTACCGGGTGCGGTGAAAGCCCCGCTGGCAGCTGAAATCGAAGGTATTGTGAACAGCGATGACGCCTGGCTCTCCTTTGCTGTCATCAAAACGCCAGGCGGTCAGAGAAGCTACCGTGAGGGTGAACCTCTCTCTGGATTTAACGACGCATTTATTCAGGAAATAAACAAAGATAATGTGGTGGTTAATTATGAAGGTACTACGCAGGTTCTGGCATTAAATAAACCGGACTATTTTAAGGGTGGCGTGGATAGCGGCCCGGTAACGAAATCGACAAAAGATGTTGGCGCAGAGAGTGTGCATCTTGATGATTATCTGGTGTTAAAACCCATAATTGAAAAGGGCCGACTGGAAGGCTACAGGATAAACCCAAGGAATGCCTCCGCCTTTTACAGCCAGTCAGGTCTGGAAAAAGGCGATGTGGCGGTTCAGGTTAACTCTGTCGATATGACCGATGAAGCAAAAGCGAAAAGCATTATTGCCAACTGGTCAAAAATGAAAGAAGCGGAGGTCATCGTACGACGTCACGCTCACCTTGAAAATATTCGGATTAATGTTCTAAACAATTAAAAAGTGTGCAGACATGAAAAAAATTCCCTGGGCGTGCGTGGCGCTGACCGCATTGTCGTTATATTCCAGTTCGCTGCTTGCAGCTAACTTTAGCGCGAGTTTTAAAAATACTGATATTCGCGAGTTTATCGATACGGTAGGCCGCAATCTCAATAAAACCATTCTGGTCGATCCGTCCGTCCAGGGAACCGTCTCGGTCCGAACCTACAACGTGCTGACGGAAGATGAGTACTATCAATTCTTTCTGAGCGTGCTGGATCTCTACGGCCTGTCGGTGATCCCGATGGACAACGGCATGGTCAAAGTGGTGCGCTCAAGCGTAGCGCGTACCGCCGGTGCGCCGCTGGCAGACAGCAAAAATCCGGGCAAAGGTGATGAGATCATCACCCGCGTGGTGCGCATGGAAAACGTGCCTGTTCGTGAGCTGGCCCCGCTGCTGCGTCAGCTCAACGATGCCACCGGTATCGGGAACGTGGTCCACTTTGAGCCGTCCAACGTCCTGCTGTTAACCGGTAAAGCCTCGGTGGTGAACCGGCTGGTGGATCTGGTGCAGCGCGTCGATAAAGACGGCATCCAGCGTCGCGAAATCATCCCGCTGCGCTTTGCGTCCGCCAAAGAACTCTCGGAGATGTTGAATAACCTCAACAATGAAGAACAGAAAGGGCAGAACGCGCCGCAGCTGGCGACTAAAGTCGTCGCGGATGACGAAACCAACAGCCTGGTGATCAGCGGCGCGGAAGATGCGCGGGCGCGCACCCGTTCCCTTATTCATCAGCTGGATCGTGAGCAGAATAACGAGGGCAATACCCGCGTCTTCTACCTCAAGTATGCCAGCGCCACCAAAGTGGTGCCGGTTCTCACCGGGATTGGTGAGCAGCTGAAAGACAAGCCGGGTGCGGCCAAAGCGAAATCCGCGAGCGCCTCAACCGATCTGAATATTACCGCCGACGAGTCAACCAACTCCCTGGTGATCACCGCACAGCCTAACGTGATGAACTCCCTCGAGAAAGTGATCGACAAGCTGGATATTCGCCGTCCGCAGGTGCTGGTGGAAGCGATCATTGCCGAAGTGCAGGACGGTAACGGCCTGGATCTTGGCGTGCAGTGGACCAGCAAGCACGGCGGGGTGCAGTTTGGCTCCACCGGCCTGCCAATCAGCCAGATTAAAAATGGCACCATGAAAGGGGCAAGTTTCACTGGCCTTGCGACCGGCTTCTTTAACGGTGACTTCGGTGCGCTGGTGACCGCGCTTTCCACCGACGGCAAAAATGACATCCTCTCAACGCCAAGCGTGGTCACGCTGGATAACAAAGAAGCGTCGTTCAACGTCGGTCAGGATGTGCCGGTGCTTTCCGGTTCGCAAACCACCAGCGGCGACAACGTCTTTAACTCGGTTGAGCGTAAAACCGTAGGGACCAAGCTGAAGATTGTGCCGCAGATTAACGATGGCGACATGATCCATCTGAAGATTGAGCAGGAAGTGTCGAGTGTCGACAACAGCGCGACGGAAGACTCCAGCCTCGGCCCAACCTTCAACACGCGCACGATTAATAACGAAGTGATGGTCCACAGTGGTCAGACGGTGGTGCTCGGCGGTCTGATGGAAAATGTGACCAAACAGTCCGTGTCCAAAGTGCCCCTGCTCGGCGATATCCCGCTGGTCGGTCAGCTGTTCCGCTACACCTCGCAGGATACTTCCAAACGCAACCTGATGGTGTTTATTCATACCACCGTCCTGCGTGACGACGACAACTACAGCGCGGCCTCGAAAGAGAAATATGACCAGATCCGGGTGCGCCAGATGCAGCGAGTGGAGGAGAAAAAGCTCGGTATTGTTGAGCCGACTGACAACGCTGTCCTGCCCGCGTTTCCCTCTGCAAGCACTGGCGCCGCACCGGTGAAAACCAGCGCCACGCGCAATCCGTTTAAAGAATAGCGCGGAGGGGTAACGTGGACGAACTGAGTAAAACACTGTGTAACAGCAGCTACGCAAAAGATAACGGCGTTCTGTTTTACAACAATGATGTCTATATCCGGGACGACACTCCTGCGCATGCTCTGCTGGAGGTGCGCCGGGTGCTGGGCCGTGCTTTCATCCCCGTCACTGTGACGCCGGAAGCGTTTGACGAGATGCTGGCCAAAATCTGGCAGCAGAGCAGCGGCGTGTCGCAGCAACTGGTGGACGACATGGACGCGGATATCGATCTGATGGCCTTAACCGAGGAGATCCCGGATAACGAAGATCTGCTCGATAACGACGAAAACTCACCGGTGATCCGCCTGATCAACGCCATTCTCGGCGAGGCGGTGAAGGACGGCGCGTCGGATATTCATATCGAAACCTTCGAGCGCACGCTGAGCATCCGCTTTCGTGTTGACGGCGTGCTGCGCCCGGTGTTGCAACCGGCGCGTAAGCTCGCGCCGCTGCTGGTGTCGCGTATTAAGGTGATGTCGAAACTCGACATCGCCGAGAAACGTCTCCCCCAGGATGGACGTATCTCCCTGCGCATCGGCCGCAAGTCCATCGATGTGCGTGTGTCGACCATTCCGTCCCAGTACGGCGAGCGCGTGGTCATGCGCCTGCTCGATAAAAGCAATCTCAAGCCCGACATCAACAAGCTTGGGCTGATTGATGAAGAGCTGGAGAAGCTGAAAGGGCTGATTGACCGCCCGCATGGGATCATCCTCGTTACCGGCCCGACGGGTTCGGGTAAAAGTACCACGCTGTACGCCATTCTTTCGGCGCTGAACGGTCACGAGCGCAACATTCTGACCGTGGAAGACCCGATCGAATACGAGCTGGAAGGCGTGGGGCAGACGCAGGTTAACCCGCGCGTGGACATGACCTTTGCCCGCGGGCTGCGCGCGATTCTGCGTCAGGACCCGGACGTGGTGATGATCGGGGAAATTCGCGACGGTGAGACCGCCCAGATCGCGGTGCAGGCGTCGCTGACCGGTCACCTGGTGATGTCGACGCTGCACACCAACAGTGCCGCAGGGGCGATAACCCGTCTGCGGGATATGGGGCTGGAGTCGTTTTTAATCGGTTCATCGCTGCTCGGTGTCATTGCCCAGCGTCTGGTGCGTCGGCTGTGTACGCACTGCCGGACCACCAGTCCGCTGGATGCCAATGAAAAAGCGTTGTTCAGCTTTATGGACGCGCCGCCAAAAGCGATTTATCGCGCGGTGGGGTGTGAACACTGCCGTCAGAGCGGCTATCAGGGCCGCGCCGGTATTCATGAGTTTCTGGTGGTGGACAGTACCATGCGCCGCGCCATCCATGAAGATAAGGACGAAATGTCCATCGAAACGCAGCTCTTTAAGCAGGCCTACAGCCTGCGTGAAAACGGGCTGCTGAAGGTGATTAGCGGCGTGACGTCTCTGGAAGAAGTCATGCGCGTCACCGCCGAGCGTGGGGGGGATGCGTAATGGCTTTCTACGCCTGGACGGCGACGAGTGCCGCGGGAAAAACCCAGCGCGGGACGTTACAGGCCGAGGGACAGAAGCAGGTTCGCCAGTGGCTTCGCGAGCAAAAGCTGATGCCCGTGAGTATCACCGAAACCCGCAAAACGGCGACAGGCGGGAAAGCGAAAACCGGGGCGAAGCTCTCTACCCCGGTGCTGTCGATGTTTACCCGTCAGCTTTCGACGCTGGTGAACGCCGCGCTGCCGCTGGAAAGTGCGCTGAAGGCGATCTCTAAGCAGACGGAAGATAAAAAGCTGGCGGCGATGGTGGTGGAGATCCGCGAGAAGGTGGTCGAGGGGCATACGCTGTTCGACGCCTTTAGCCAGTTTCCACGCACCTTCGACAAACTTTACTGCACGCTGGTGATGGCCGGTGAAAAGACCGGCCACCTGGGCGACGTGCTGGAGAAGCTGGCGGAGTACAACGAGCAGCGCCAGAAGATGAAAAGCAAGCTGACACAGGCGATGGTCTACCCGATTACCCTCACCGTGGTCGCTATCGCGGTGATCGGCATTCTGCTGGTGGCGGTGGTGCCGCAGGTGATTGAGCAGTTTACCCACATGAAACAGCAACTGCCGATCACCACCCGGACGCTGATTGCGGTAAGTGATTTCCTGCAAGCCTGGGGTATCTATATTGTCGGCAGCCTGGCGGGGGCGTTCGTCGGCTTCAAAACCTGGGTGCGAAACGTGAAAAACCGTTTTCGCTGGCACAGCTGGCTGGTGAACGGCTCGCCGATTAAAAAGCTGGTGTGCGCCATCAACAGCGCCCGCTATATCCGTACCCTGAGCATTTTGCAGGCCAGCAGCGTGCCGCTGCTGGAGGGGATGTATATCGCGATGGACGGTATTGAAAATCTCTATGCCCGTCAGGTGCTTGAGCAGGCCGCCGATACCGTACGTCAGGGGGCGTCGCTGTATGCGGCGCTGGAACAGGCGAAATTATTCCCGCCAACCATGCTGTATATGATTGCCTCCGGTGAAGAGAGCGGGGAATTAGGTAATTTAATGGATCGCGCTGCAGAAAATCAGGAATCGGCATTACAGCATCGAATTACATTAACGCTGTCGGTATTTGAACCGGCGCTGGTGGTATCCATGGCGACGATTGTTTTATTCATCGTTCTTTCAATATTACAACCGCTTCTGCAACTTAATAATATGGTAGGTTAAATCATGGCTCTAAAACGTAAAAACCTGGCTCGCCAGGCGGGCTTCACATTGCTCGAATTAATGGTGGTGATTGTTATTCTTGGCGTTCTGGCGAGTATGGTAGTGCCAAACTTAATGGGTAATAAAGAAAAAGCGGATACGCAAAAGGCGACCAGCGATATTGTCGCGCTCGAAGGCTCGCTGGATATGTATAAGCTGGACAACCACCGCTACCCGACCACAGAGCAGGGTTTGCAGGCGCTGGTGACGAAGCCGGAAATCGCACCAATCCCGAACGGCTATCGCGCGGATGGCTATATTCGCCGCCTGCCGCAGGATCCATGGGGCAGCGATTATATTCTGGTCAGCCCAGGTGAACACGGTGCGGTGGACATTTTCTCTGCGGGTCCGGACGGTGAAGCGAATACTGCCGATGACATTACCAACTGGTCTCTGGATAAGAACGAGAAGTAATGAAAAATCAACGCGGCTTTACGTTGCTGGAAATTATTCTGGCGCTGGTGATATTTGCCAGCTGCGCCATGATGGTGGTGTCCACCATTCCTTCGCGCAGCGGCGCGGATATATTTGGCCAGCAATTAAAAGCGCTCGTTGATTATGGTTCAGACCGTGCGGTGATGGACGGAAATATTGTCGGGCTGGTGATCGCCACCGATAAATATCAGCTGGTGACGATCGCGGATAAAAATGGCGAGCGTCACTGGGTGCCATTATCTGCCGGACGTATTACCACCAAAGGTGATTTTCCGGAAGAGATGCACGTGTCGCTATCGCCGCAGCGCCTGGCCGCGACGGTGGCGTCCGAGCCACAGGTGATCTTTTTACCGGACGGTGAAATCAGCCGCTTTACGCTGACGCTGCAAAGTTACGACAAACAGCACCATTTCCGCGTGGTGTCGCAGGGTGCGGCGCCGGTATCGGTAGAAAACGATGGCTAACGACAACACAAAGCAAAAGGGGATGACGCTGCTGGAGGTGATGGTCGCGCTGGTGATTTTCTCCACCGCCGCGCTGGCGCTAATGAACTCGGTCTCCCTGAACGTGCGTTTTACCCATGGCTTGGCCGATACCTTGCAGGCCAGTTGGGTGGCGGAAAATCAGCTGGCGGAAGCGCAACTCACCAAAACCGACTTCCCGGATGCTGAGCAGCAGGGGACGGAAATCATGGGCGGGCGCAGCTGGAACTGGCGTAAGCAGCGGGTGAAAACCGCCGACAACGGCTGGGCGAACTCCATTCGCGTCTATGCGGAAGGCGATGAGAGCCAGCCGGTTGTTTCCCTGCACATCATTCCGCCGGGAGAGAGCAAGTGAAGAAAACGCGACGCCAGCGCGGATTTACCCTGCTGGAGATCATGATTGCGCTGACTATTTTCGCGGTAATCAGCACCCTGGCCTGGCAAATTCTGGACGGCGCGATGCGTACCAGCTCGGCCACCGATGCCAGCGCCGCTAAGCTCAACCAGCTTCAGCGCGGCTGGAGTCTGATGGAGCGCGATTTTTTCCAGCTACAGGCGCGAGCGCCGCGTAATGAGCCAGATCTGTTCCGTCAGGAGGGCGATGCCCTTGAACTGACCACCCTGAATGGCGTGAGCGGAACGGTCCAGCTGGAGCGCGTACGCTGGCGGCTGGAAGAGGGGCGTTTGTACCGCGACGTCTGGCCGGTCATTGACGGCCCGGTGGACGTTAAGCCTGACGAAGTGCCGATTGTCAGCGGCGTAAAAGCATTGCAGTGGCGGTTTTATCGTCAGGGCTGGCAGACAACCTGGCACGACGCCGCCCATCTGCCGGACGGCGTGGAGGTCACGTTGACGATGGAAAACGGGGATACCTGGCGCTGGGTGTTCACCACGCCGGGGGATATGCCGGAGGTGGCCGCTGCCGCAGCCCCAGAGAAAGCCGCCGACGCGCCTGCGACGACTCCGGACGCAGCCCCTGCGCCTTCGCCGGAGACCAGACCATGAACCGAATCCGTCAACAAAAGGGCGTCGCCCTGCTGGTGGTGCTGATTTTGCTGGTGATGATGTCGGCGCTGGCCGCCAAAATCAGCCAGCAGTTCTGCCGTAATTTGCAGAAAACGCATTATCAGATAAGCCAGCAGCAGCTGCGCTGGGCGATGCAGGCCCAGGAAAAAGTAGTGAAGGACAGGTTACAGACCGATGCCAGCGGCGAGAGCAAGCCGTTGGCGCTGGACGGCGACTGGCATCAGCCGCTGGAGACGCAGGGAGAAGACTACACGGTCGTGAGCCAGGTGGAAGACGCTCAGGACTGCTTTAACGTCAATAACCTGTTGACCGCCGACGTCGCGCCCCAGGGGCAAAGCGCTCCCGCGGTGGCGGAAAAACCGCGTAAAGAGCGGATTGTTGAACAACTCCTGACGGAAAGCGGGCTCAGTCCGGGTACGGCGGAGGCGGTCTATTTCCAGCTGGTGGATTATCTCGATGGTGACAGCACCACGGCGAAAGAGGGTGCCGAAAGCGATGCGTGGGCTGGCATCGTGCCCGCCCGGCAACCGGCAAACCAGATGATGCGCAGCATCGCGGAGATCAAACTGCTGCCAGCGTTCCCGGTTACGGCATATCCGAAGGTGAGCAAGCTGTTATGCGCGCTGCCGGACGCCGCCAGCAAGGTGGACGTTAACACCCTGCAACCGGAACAGGCCGCTGTGCTGGCGGCCATGTTTCCGGGAAAATTCACGCAGGATGACGCGGTTCGTCTGCTGGATACACGTCCGGAATCGGGCTGGGAAAATATGGACGCGTTCAGCAAAGCGCTGGAGCAGACCTTCCCGCAGTTAAAAGACGATCTCCCGCAGGTGACAGATCAATTTTCTATAAACAGCCGGTACTTCCGCGTGAATTACAGCGGCAATACCAATGAATTAACGCTTCGCGTGGTCAGCCAGCTTCAGATGAATAACGAAGCCGGTGAGATCGTGACGTGGCAGCGTCGTTACCGAATGATTGAATAAGAAAAGTAGAACGTTATGAAACAGGTACTTTTTGTTCGCCCCGACAGCCGCGAGGGCGGGAAAATAATGTGCTGTGAGTCCGGCAGCGAGCGCGTCGAGGTGCTCGACAGCCTGGAGATGCTGGCCGAACACCCGCTGGCTACACGCGTTTGTCTCCTGCTGCCCGCCAGCGACATGATTTTCCGCCATTTCACGCTGCCGAAAAAGGTGGCTTCTCAGGCGATGGCCTTCTCGTGGATGGCGGAAGAGACGCTGATTGGCGACGTGGACAACCTCCACTGGACAGTGCTCTACAAAAAAGGCGCTGACGTCGACGCCGTTGCCATTGACGCCGACCGCCTGCGTGCGGCATTGACCCGCTGTCACGAGGCCGGATTAAACGTGATTCAGGCCCTGCCTGATGCCTGGCTGCTGCCCGTGGCGGCAGGGGGCAGCACGCTGGTCGCACAGGATAAAGGCTACTGGCTGCGTTTATCTCCCCACGTGGCGGGTGAAATGGAGGGAACCCTGCTGCCGCTGTTGATGCAGAAAGCCGGAGACGGGGAAGTGTGTTGCTACGGCGACGCGCCTGCGGACGTTCACGTTGACGTACAGCATGCCTGGCAGCACCCGCTGGTGCTGATCCAGCCGCAGTGGAAAACCTGTCGTATGAATCTGCTTCACGGTGAATTCAGCCTTAAGGCCGGTCATGGCCAGGCCGCAAAAAGCATGAAAGCAGCGATGATAGCGGCGGGCCTGCTGTCCGTTGGTCTGCTGCTGGGGCCGCGCATTGCGATGGCCTGGATGCTGGTGCAGCAGGAAAATCGGGTTCAGCAGGAGATCGTTCAGGTTTATCAGCACCATTTCCCCAGCATGCGCCAGCAGACCAATATCAAATATCACTTTGGCCAAAGCCTGAAAAAACAGAGCAAGGGGTTCTTTCTTCAGCTTGAGGAGCTGGAGAAAGCCCGGCAGTCAGTCCCTGCGATGGAGATCGATCTGCTGGAATACGATGCGCAGCAAAACACCCTGACGCTGAGCGTTAGCGCACAAAGCCAGCCCGCGTTGCAGGCGTTTGTGAACCAGACCAGTGAGAATTTTGATTTTACCTTACAACCTGTTTCAACAACCGAACCGTATACCGCCATGATCGCAGGGAAACATAAATGAAAGAGCGAATCGCGCAGCTGAAATCACGCTATCAGAATTACAGCGCCCGGGAAAAAATCATTTTAAAAATATGTGCCGTTGCCATTGTGGGGGCTGCGGTGTATTACACAGGAGTAATTCCCCTGGATAATATGATCCAAAATAGTAAATCGACGCTTAAAAGACAAAAAGAGACGCTCAACTGGATGCGCAGTGAAATTGATAAAAATCATCTTCAGGTCCAGTTAGTTAAAACGAATAATCCGCGTACGGTGGTCGAGAACAGCGCTCATGAAATTAATCTTTCACTGACGGATGTGCGCCAGGAGGGGCAAACTTTATCGTTCGTGGTGAATCGGGTAAATGTATATGAATTAAAAAGCTGGCTGCGTGAAATTAATCAGACCTCCGGCGTGACATTGCAAAAAATAAACCTCACACCGGTTGACCACCTCAGCGATGTGAAAGCACAGGTGCAGCTTACCTGGTCAAAAAGCGCATGAATACCTTCACGCTGATGCGGGAGGCCTGTCCGCTCGGTTTCCCGATGATGAGTGCTATCCTGGGCGGGATTATGGGCAGTTTTCTCGGCGTTGTTGCCGAGCGCGTACCGGGAATGGTGATGGATGAGGAGGGGAGCGGCAATCTGCTCTTTCCTGCCTCGCACTGCCCGGTGTGTCAGCACACGCTTGCTGCATGGGAAAATATCCCGCTGCTCAGTTGGCTGTTATTACGGGGGCGCTGTCACCAGTGCGGCAGCGCGATCCCGCTGCGACTCTTTTTGGTGGAACTGTTCTCCGCGCTGTTTTTTGGCATCACGGCCTGGTGCATGCCGGACGTTCAGGCGCTGTTCTCTTTGTGGTTACTGGCGGCTTTTTTACTGCCGCTGGCCATGATCGACTGGCAGCATCAGTTGTTGCCGGACTGCCTGACCCAGCCGCTGCTGTGGGCGGGGTTAGTGCTCCATGCTATTGACCACACATTGCCGCTACGTGATGCGCTGTTTGGCGCGGTGGCGGGCTATCTGTCGCTCTGGCTGCTCTACTGGGCTTTTCGTCTGATCGCCGGACGAGAAGGGCTGGGTTACGGGGATTTTAAGCTACTGGCGGCGCTGGGCGCCTGGTGCGGCTGGCAGGCATTACCCTCCATTGAACTGGCGGCAGCGTTAAGCGGTATTGTAGGTTATTTCGCCGTCAATAATTTAAATAAAAATAACCTCACTATTTCTTTTGGTCCTTACCTCGCCTTTTCTGGAATCGTGGTGTTTATTAGTCAGCAGTTTGCTTTCACATTTTAAATATACTGGTCAAGGTTTTTTATAAATCTTTTTGATGCTGCGAGAGAAGGACGACTCTTTACGCTCGGTGTATCGTAGGAGATATAAGCTACACTGGATTTGGCTTGTATCTTTTTATGGAGGAATACAGCGCAGCAACAATTTTTTGTTCACGGCACTCACGTTGGTTAAATACGCATTACGCGAAACGCATCCATGATCTCACGGAAGGCATGGGTTATTACGTTATAAATAAATTTATCAGGAAATAAAAATGAAATTTATGAAACCAAAATATCTGGCGCTCTTTATTGCGGCGGCCACCAGCTCCGCATTTGCAGCTGCGCCGGGTACGCCTTCTATTACATCGGGCAATGATAAATTTGCGCTGGTAGAAGTGGATCAGGCGGCACAGGATTACAACAACCTCATCAAAGTGCATAAAGAGGGTGTTGATGTAAAAGTGGAATGGAACGTCTGGAGCGGTGACGCCCCAACGTCTGCAAAAGTGCTGCTGGACGGCAAGACCGTCTGGACCGGCGCGGGCAGCGCGGCGGGTTCTGCGACCTTCAAAGTCAAAAAAGGGGGCCGCTATCAGGAACAGGTCGAACTGTGTAACGACAGCGGCTGTACCAAAAGCGCAAGCAAACTGATTATCGTGGCGGATACCGACGGAAGCCATTTGCTGCCGCTGAATACGCCGCTGCTGGAAAATAACAAAGCTTTCGCTCAGCATACCGATAAAGTCGTCGGTGCCTATTTCCCTGAGTGGGGCGTTTACGATCGAAACTTCTCTGCGGATAAGATCCCGGTCGCGAACATTAACCACCTGCTGTACGGCTTTATTCCAATTTGCGGCGGCGACGGTATTAACGACAGCGCCAAATCTTCAGGTGCACTGGAATCCCTGAAACGCGCCTGTGCTGGCCGTCAGGACTACACCGTGGCCATTCACGATCCATGGGCTGCGTTGCAGAAACCGCAGAAAGGCGTAAGCAACTGGGACGATCCCTACAAAGGTAACTATGGGCAGCTGATGGCGATGAAAAAAGCCCATCCTGACCTGAAAATTCTGCCATCCATTGGTGGCTGGACCCTGTCCGATCCGTTCTATCAGATGGATAACAAAGTACTGCGTGACCGTTTCGTGGCGTCGGTAAAAGACTTCCTGACCACCTGGAAAGTGTTTGACGGCGTGGATATTGACTGGGAATTCCCGGGCGGCGGCGGTGAAAACGCCAAACTCGGCAATCCTCAGACCGATAAAGCCACCTACACCGCGCTGATGCACGACCTGCGTCAGATGCTGAATGAACTGTCTGCGGAAACCGGTCGTACCTACGAGCTGACTACTGCAATCGGTGCCGGTAAAGATAAGATCGAAGACGTGGACTATAACACCACGCAGCAGTACCTCGACCATATCTTCCTGATGAGCTACGACTTCTACGGTGCCTGGAGCAATACCGATCTGGGCCACCAGACCGCCCTGTACGGTGCTTCCTGGAAACCAGACACTAACTACACCACCGATAACGCGGTAAAAGCGATGCTGGAGCAGGGCGTTAAGCCAGGCAAGATCGTGGTAGGCGCAGGTATGTATGGCCGCGGCTGGACCGGCGTTCATGGTTATACCGGCGATAATCCATTTACCGGCACCGCAACCGGACCAATTAAAGGGACATGGGAAAACGGTATCGTTGACTATCGTCAAATCGTCAACCAGATGCTGGGCAAACCGGGCTGGGAATACAAATATGACGAAGCGGCTGAAGCGCCGTACGTGTTCAACAAGTCCACCGGTGAGCTGGTGACGTACGATAACGCCCGTTCCGTTATGGCGAAAGGCAAATACGTACTGAACAAAAACCTGGGCGGACTGTTCGCATGGTCTATCGAGTCTGATAACGGCGATATCCTGAACGCCATGAACGAAAGCCTGCTGGGCGGAAGTTCCATCCCGGATCTGCCTGTTGAGACTAACCATGCGCCAGTGGCTTCAGCTGCCGATCAAAATGTCACCGGTCCTGCAACCGTGACCCTGGATGGCTCTGCTTCCAGCGACCAGGACGACGATGCGCTGACCTATAAATGGACGCAGGTTTCAGGCCCTTCTGTGACCATCGCCAATAGCACCAAAGCAAAAGCCAGCTTTAGCGTTCCGGCTGTGACAAGCGACCAGAACCTGGTCTTCCGTTTGACCGTAACCGACGCTAAAGGGCTGAGCAATGCTGTTGACGTCCAGGTTGTGAATAAAGCGCCTAAAGCCAACCAGGCGCCGGTAATAAATGCTATGGAAGCCGTTACCGTTCAGTCCGGTGAAGCAATTTCTCTGCACGCACAGGCATCCGATCCTGATGGTGACGCGCTGACCTACAGCTGGAGCGTACCGGCTGATATGAACGCGACCGGCACTGATTCGGCCAACGTTCGCATCACTGCGCCAGAAGTGCACAATACTTCTTCCTACACCCTGAGCGTTATTGTGACGGACGGTAAAACCAGCGTGCAGTCTGACGTGCAGGTGACGGTGGAGCCTAAGCCAGCTGACGAGGTAACGCCTCCTGCCGATGACGTAACCCCACCGGTTGACGACGTAACGCCTCCTGCCGATGACGTCACACCACCGGCTGACGACGTAACCCCGCCAGCTGACGATACCACCGGCAGCTGCGACGCACCTGTCGATGCCAACGCCAGCAAATACGCTGCGTGGGACGCGAGCAAAATCTATAACAACGGCGATACCGTAAGCTTCGACCACCTCGTGTGGAAAGCGAAATACTGGACTCAGGGCAATCAGCCTGGCTTCGGTATGGACGCGTGGGAGCTGGTAAGCAACGTGAAGATGAACTGGCGTTCTGACCTGGTCTACAACGGCGGCGACACCACCACCTATGAAGGTAACGTTTACCGTGCGAAATGGTGGACCCGTGGTGATAACCCAGCAAATAGCGACGTATGGGTGAAAGAAGGCGCATCAACAGATTGCAAATAATTTAACCCATTAATTACTCCCCCCTTCTGAGGGGGAGTAATTAGAAATTCATTTACAGGATGTTTCTAAGGAGAAATAACCAATAAAGTCAGCAGGTAAAAATGAAAAAGCTCATTTTGTTGTTATTAATAATAAGCCAGGGTGCTCTGGCAAACTGTTGGGATAAAGCGGCGCGTTATTATCATGTCGACCCTTATTTACTCTACGCGATAGCGAATGTGGAATCCGGTATGAATCCGTACGCGGTTGGGAAAAACCGCGATGGCACGCGGGATGTCGGGCTGATGCAAATCAACAGCTCGCATTTTACCGCGCTGGAAAGCAGAGGCATCGATGAGTATCGCTTAATGACCGAGCCGTGTACCTCCATCATGGTGGGTGCCTCCATTCTCTCCGGAATGATAAGAGTATATGGCTATAACTGGGAAGCGGTAGGCGCTTATAACGCCGGGTTGAAGAAAGAGAATTATCCGCAGCGGATGAAATATGCCCATAAGGTCTGGGCTAAATATCAGCAATTAAAATTAGCAGCACGTGATTAACGTTTTTTATTTTTGAAGAATTCCTGAAGGTGTTCTTCGAAAAGTGAAAACAGCTGAATGTGGTTTATGTATTAACGGAATAATACCTAAGCCGGGATATTAACATTTAATTTGAAACGAACAGGAAAACTGAAATGAACAAAAGGACGTTACTGAGTGTACTTGTTGCTGGTGCTTGCGTTGCACCTTTTATGGCGCAGGCCGCCTCTTTGCAGGCGACCACCGGCGAGCCGTACACCATGAAAGCCAGCGATCTGGCGAAGAAAGAGCATGAGCTCACTAACTTCCCGCTGATGGCCTCCGTTAAAGAGACTATTCAGACCCTGGACAACGCGCAGGTCGAACTGATTGAGCCAGGCCGCGCGGCGAACCCGGACAACGTCAAACGCGTTGAAGGGATTGTGAAAGCCAGCGACTGGGAATATCTCTTCCCGCTGCGTGCACAGGCTTATACCTACAGCAACTTCCTGAAAGCCGTGGGTAAATTCCCGGCGCTGTGTAAGACCTACAACGACGGTCGTGACAGCGACGCTATCTGCCGCAAAGAGCTGGCGACCATGTTTGCCCACTTTGCCCAGGAAACCGGCGGCCACGAAAGCTGGCGTCCGGAAGCCGAATGGCGTCAGGCGCTGGTCCACGTGCGTGAAATGGGCTGGAGCGAAGGGCAGAAGGGGGGCTATAACGGCGAATGTAACCCGGACGTCTGGCAGGGACAGACCTGGCCTTGCGGTAAAGACAAAGACGGCGATTTCCTGAGCTATTTCGGACGCGGTGCGAAACAGTTGTCCTACAACTACAACTACGGTCCATTCTCTGAAGCGATGTACGGCGACGTGCGTACCCTGCTCGATAAACCTGAGCTGGTGGCGGACACCTGGCTGAACCTGGCCAGTGCTATCTTCTTCTTCGCCTATCCACAGCCGCCAAAACCAAGCATGTTGCAGGTGATCGACGGTACATGGCAGCCGAACGATCACGATAAAGCCAACGGCCTGGTCCCGGGCTTCGGTGTAACAACCCAGATCATCAACGGCGGCGTTGAGTGCGGCGGCCCGACTGAAATTGCGCAGTCTCAGAACCGTATCAAGTATTACAAAGAATTTGCGAACTACCTGAAAGTACCTGTTCCGGCGAACGAAGTGTTGGGTTGCGCCAACATGAAGCAGTTTGACGAAGGTGGCGCAGGCGCCCTGAAGATTTACTGGGAACAGGACTGGGGATGGAGCGCGGATACCCCGGACGGCAAGACTTACTCTTGCCAGCTGGTGGGCTATCAGACACCGTTCAGCGCGTTCAAAGAGGGCGACTACAGCAAGTGCGTGCAGAAGTTCTATAACGTGAATATCGTGAATGACGACAGTTCCTCGGTGACGCCGGACGAAACCCCGGTCACGCCAACGCCAACACCTTCTGAAGATGTTACGCCGGCCCCAACGCCAGCGCCAGTTCCGGATGAAACTCCGGTTGAACCTGTCGCGGTGAACCACGCGCCGGTTGCGCAGATTGCGGGCCCAATCGGTGCCGTAGAAGCGGGCGCGCAGGTTTCTCTGAGCGCGGAAGGCTCTACCGACGCAGACGGCAACAAGCTGACCTACACCTGGCGTTCTCAGGATGGCCAGACCGTGACCGGCGAAGATAAAGCGGTGGTGACCTTTAAGGCGCCTGAGTCTGCAACGGCGCAGCAGTATGAAGTGAGCCTGACCGTCAGCGATGGCGAGCTGAGCAGCACCACGTCTTACCTGCTGAACGTGAAAGCGAAAGCGGCAACGCCATCCGGAGAAGATACGTCTTACCCGGCATGGAGCGCGAACAGCAAGTACAACGCCGGTGATATCGTGAACAACCACGGTAAATTGTTCCAGTGCAAACCGTTCCCGTACAGCGGCTGGTGTAACAGTGCGCCGACGTACTATGAGCCGGGTGCAGGCCTGGCATGGGCTGAAGCCTGGACGGCTCTATAAAAGCAAACGGCAACCCTCGGGTTGCCGTTTTAATGTTTGCACCCTCTACCTGTGGGAGAGAGCCGGGGTGAGGGCATCAGTCCGCACTCTCTGTTTTTTGCCGGGTGGCGCTGCGCTTACCCGGCCTACATGAGGCTGGAACGCTTACCGGTGTAACTTCCCGTGATCCCGCAACCACGCCGCCGTACGCACTATCCCTTCATCGAGCGAGATAATCGGTTTATACCCCAGCTCGTTCTCCGCCCGAGAAATATCCAGCGTAAAATCAAAGTTGAGCTTCGACACACCGTAATGCGTCAGCGCAGGCTCTTTCGCCGATTTACTGCCAAAGCGCTCCATGCTGCGGGCAATCATGTCCAGCATCGGGTAGGGAACGGAACGGATCCGGCAGTCGATTTTTAACTCATCAATCAGCCTTTGCACAATGCTGCGCAGGGTACAGGGTTCGCCGTTGGTAATGTTATAGGCGCGGCCCGACACCAGCTTATCGCACTCCGGCTGGCTCGCCAGCCACATGGCGTGAACGGCATTTTCGTAATAGGTCATGTCTACCAGCGCATCGCCGCCGCGTGGTAACAGCACGCTGCCGTAATGGTGCATCATCTGGGCCAGTCGCGGGATAAAGACTTTGTCGTGCGGCCCAAACAGGCTCTGTGGTCGCAGCACGGTAAAGCGGGTGTGCGGATTTGACTGGGCCAGCAGGTCGATCACCTCTTCGCCAGCCGCTTTACTGCGGGCAAATTCACAGGCAAAGCGCGCAGGGCGGAAATCTTCCTGAATATCACGATGATGGTGATAATCAAAATAGAGCGACGGGGAAGAGATATGAATAAAGTTACGCACGCCCCAGGCGACGGCCCATTCGCCCAGACGGCGCGTGGCGCGCACGTTGGCGAGATCGAAGGCTTCCTGGGTACCCCACGGGGAGGTAAAACTGGAGCAGTGCCACAGCGTATCGATACCGGCGAGCATCACCTTGGCCTGAGAGGAGACCAGCTCCGTCAGGTCGGCATGGACAAACTCAGCGCCCATTTTTTGCAAGAGCTTGCCCATCGCCTCGTTGCGACCGGTGGCCCTCACGCTGATGCCTTTGTTGCGCAGAAATTCGACCGCATTTCGGCCTAAGCCGCTGGTCGCCCCGGTAACCAGTACCTTCATAACAATCCACTGTGTTGAAAAGAATTTCGTGCGCATTCTTTCGTGAATTACGATGTGTTGCAATGGGAAAGGTGAAAGAAAAAGAGTTTTATTTAGTTACTTTCCCGCTTTTCTTCTGCCAGTTGCGCAATCCGTTTCGCCATTCCGCGGAAGATAAACAGGTGTGCCGGGATCATCAGCAGCCAGTAGAACAGCCCGGGCA
>NZ_JBMKHQ010000010.1:127404-135453 GCF_049237385.1 Enterobacter cloacae complex sp. IR5412
GCGCCAGCTGTTTTTCCGGCTCAACGATGATCACCTTCCAGCTGTCGACCGTATCGCCCACGTTCAGATACGGGGCGGCAGGACGGCCTTTTGCCAGCCGGTGACCCACCAGCAGATCCAGCGTGCCGCGCGTTTGCCAGAGGATATTGCCGAAGAAATAGCGCTCTTTGCCGCCGATCTGGTTCACAACGTCCCACAGCGCTGAGAGGCTGGCAGTGGTTTTTACCGTACAGCCCGCCTGTTTTGGGTAATAGCCGTACTCGGGCCGCCAGCGGGCAAACGCCTGCGCGTCGTAGCCCCAGTCACTGGAGTTCACCAGCTTCTCTTCTTCTTTCAGCGTATTGCGTACGGCATCGTCGAAGGGGATCAATTCCTGAGGGATCAAGGCACGCAGTTCACGATCGTCCGCCAGCAGATCGTGTTTCAGTCCCTGTATAAGCGCTTTGGCAGTCGTCGGCGGCACGGAGGTGATCACATTCAAAAACCACACCGAAATCCAGCGGGTCGGGAAGGGGACGGGCACCAGCCAGCGGCGGCGGCCACTCACCCGCATAAAATGTTCGAACTGCGCCTGATAGCTCAACACTTCCGGGCCAGCCGCCTCCAGCACACGATGCGCCGCCGCCGGATGATCCAGCAATGCCACCAGATAGTGGAGTAAATTCTCCAGCGCAATGGGCGTGGTGCGCGAGCGTACCCAGCGCGGCGGTGTCAGCACAGGCAGGTTGTAGACCATATCGCGCATCACTTCGAACGCGGCGGAACCCGCGCCGACGATGATCCCTGCCCGCAGTTCGGTGACGGGGATACGGGCGCTTCGCAATGTCTCTGCCGTCAGTTGCCGGGCGCGCAGATGGTCTGACTGCTCGTTCTCAGGCGCCTGAAGCGAGCTTAGAAAGATCACCTGCTTTACCGGCGTTTGCAGCAGCGTATCACGTACATTCATCGCCACCTGACGCTCGTGGGCGATAAAATCGCCGCCTTCGCCCATGCTGTGAACAAGGTAGTAAAGCGTATCGACCCCTTCCAGCAGCGCAGGAAGCGCTTTCGGCCAGTTAAGGTCAACGTTGTGACACGTCACGCCAGGCAAATGAAGTTTTTGCAGGCGTTCCGTGTTGCGTGCCACTGCCAGCACCTGGTGCCCCTGCTGGCTTAACGCAGTGGTCAGATGCTGACCGATATACCCGCTGGCACCGAGCACCAGAATACGTTGCGGCACGGTATGCTCCTTAACGCTGTAAAAACGCCTGCCAGTGTTTCACCACCTCGGTCAACTGCTCGCGGTTAACGTCAAGATGCATCACCAGTCGCACGACCGGGGAGGCGTTGATCAGCACGCCTCGGGCTTTCATAAATTCGCCCAGCGCGGCAGCATGCTCATCGCCGACGCGGACAAACAGCATGTTGGTGTCATGACGCATGACATCAGCGCCGATTTCACGCAGCTGCGCTGCCATCCACGCCGCATTGTCGTGATCGTCTTTCAGGCGTGACACGTTATTTTTCAGGGCGTACAGTCCGGCAGCCGCCAGAATACCCGCCTGACGCATCCCGCCGCCGGTCATTTTGCGCCAGCGGTTGGCGCGTCTGATGTAGTCCGCGCTGCCAACCAGCAGGGAACCTACCGGCGTGCCCAGCCCTTTAGAGAGGCAAATGGTGAACGAGTCGCAATATTGGGTGATCTCTTTCAGCTCGCAGCCGTACTCCACCACGGCGTTGAAGATACGTGCGCCGTCAACGTGCAGGCCGAGCTTGCGCTCGCGGGTAAAATCCCATGCCGCTTTCAGGTATTCGCGCGGCAGGACTTTACCGTTATGGGTGTTTTCGAGGCTCAGCAGTTTAGTGCGGGCGAAGTGAATATCATCGGCTTTGATTTTTGCCGCGACTTTGTCCAGCGGCAGCGTACCGTCCGGCGCGGCATCGATCGGCTGCGGCTGAATGCTGCCAAGCACCGCCGCGCCGCCGGCTTCGTACAGGTAGTTATGCGCCCCCTGGCCGACGATATACTCTTCGCCGCGCTCGCAGTGGCTCAGCAGCGCCACCAGGTTAGCCTGCGTGCCGGTGGGCAGGAACAGGGCAGCCTCTTTACCGCTCAGCTCGGCCGCATAGCGCTGGAGTTCGTTGACCGTCGGGTCATCGCCGTAGACGTCGTCCCCGACCGGGGCGGCCATCATCTCTTCGAGCATGGCGCGGCCCGGACGGGTAACGGTATCACTACGTAAATCAATCATTTCACATCCCTTTCATTTAAGAGTTCTTGTGAAATGTTTTACCTGAGCCAGTTGGTTTTTGCCAGTTCGATCACTTCGTCACCGCGCCCGCTGATGATGGCGCGCAGCATGTAGAGGCTAAAACCTTTAGCCTGTTCCAGCTTGATTTGAGGCGGGATTGCCAGCTCTTCTTTGGCGACCACCACATCCACCAGCACCGGGCCGTCGATGGAGAAGGCACGTTGCAGGGCTTCGTCCACCTCTGAGGCTTTCTCCACCCGGATACCGGTGATACCGCAGGCTTCGGCGATGCGGGCGAAGTTGGTGTCGTGCAGCTCGGTGCCGTCCGTGAGGTAGCCTCCGGCCTTCATCTCCATCGCCACAAAGCCCAGCACGCTGTTGTTAAAGACCACGATTTTCAGCGGAAGCTTCATCTGCGCCACCGACAGGAAATCCCCCATCAGCATACTGAACCCGCCGTCGCCGCACATCGCCACCACCTGACGTTCCGGTGCCGTCGCTTTTGCGCCCAGCGCCTGCGGCATGGCGTTGGCCATTGAGCCATGGTTGAACGAGCCAAGCAGGCGTCGTTTGCCGTTCATTTTCAGATAGCGCGCGGCCCAGACGGTGGGCGTACCCACGTCGCAGGTGAAGATGGCATCGTCGTCGGCGAAGTGGCTGATCTGCTGCGCCAGATACTGCGGGTGGATCGCTTTTTCGCTCGGTTTGGCGAGATCGTCCAGCCCCTTACGCGCATCGCGATAGTCGCTCAGGGCTTTATCGAGGAATTTGCGGTCCGTTTTTTCTTCCAGCAGCGGCAGGAGGGCGGCGAGGGTGGATTTAATATCGCCGATAAGCGCCATATCCACCTTGCTGTGCGCGCCGATGCTACCGGGATTAATGTCGATCTGGATAATTTTCGCATCCGTCGGGTAGAACGCGCGGTACGGGAATTGGGTGCCGAGCAGGATCAGCGTATCGGCGTTCATCATGGTATGAAAGCCGCTGGAAAAACCGATCAGCCCGGTCATGCCCACATCGTACGGGTTATCGTATTCAACGTGCTCTTTCCCGCGCAGGGCGTGCACAACTGGCGCCTTCAGCTTAGCGGCAAATTCCACCAGCTCTTTATGCGCGCCAGCACAGCCGCTGCCGCACATCAGGGCGATATTGCTGGAGTATCGCAGCAGTTGCGCCAGCTTTTTTAGCTCTTCATCCGCAGGGGTAATGGTTGGCTGTGGCGCAGAGTACCAGTGGGTGGTGGCGGTTTCAGGTGCGGCCTTCAGCGCCACGTCCCCCGGCAGCACAACCACCGAAACCCCGCGATTCAGGATCGCCTTACGCATGGCTATCGCCAGCACCTGTGGGATCTGCTCCGGCGACGAGACCAGCTCGCAGTAGTGGCTGCATTCACGGAACAGCTCCTGAGGATGCGTCTCCTGAAAATAGCCGCTGCCGATTTCGGATGACGGAATATGTGCGGCAATCGCCAGCACCGGAACATGGTTGCGGTGACAGTCGAAAAGACCGTTGATAAGGTGCAGGTTTCCCGGTCCGCAGGAACCTGCACAGACGGCGAGTTCGCCCGTGAGCTGCGCTTCGGCACCCGCGGCAAAGGCGGCGACCTCTTCATGGCGGGTGGGCATCCATTCAATGGTCTTCATCTTGTTGAGGCTGTCGCTGAGTCCGTTCAGCGAATCGCCGGTGACGCCCCAGATACGCTTTACGCCAGCCTGCTCCAGGGTTTTCGCTATGTATGCAGCCACGGTTTGTTTCATGGTGGTCCTTCTCCTTTATGTGATATCGCTTACAAGCTTAGAAGAAAGTCACTGTATTGGCTGCCTGGTATTCCATACGCACAGGCAGTAGGCACAACGTAAGCCGGGTAAACGCAGTGTCACCCGGCAAAAAGCGCGGTGGCGCTAACGCTTACCGGGCCTACGAAGAGCCAACATGTACAAAGTAGGCCGGGTAAACGCAGTGCCACCCGGCAACAAATGGGGGCACTGCGCCAGATTATGCCAGCACCAGGTCCCCCTGCGGATGGCATGAACACGCCAACACGTAACCCTCTGCAATTTCCGCATCGGTCAGCGTCATGGTGCTGGTGACGGTGTATTCACCGGAAACCACCTTCGTCTTACAGCAGCCGCACACACCCGCGCGACAGGCTGCCGCTACCGGCACGTTATTGCTTTCGAGCGCTTCAAGCAGCGTGGTGCCCACGCGACCAAAGAAGGTCTGCGCCGGTTGCAGCCTCGTGAACTTCATCCCGCTGGTCGCCGCTGCCGCTACAGGCGTGAAGAACTGCTCTTTAAAGAAGCGGGTCACGCCGAGCGCGTTCACTTCTTTCTCCACGATCTCCATGTACGGCGCCGGGCCGCAGGTCATCACGGTACGATCCGCAATGTCCGGCACGCTTTGCAACATTTCGCGGCTCAGACGCCCCGCGACAAAACCGTGTGTAGCGTTGTGCTCAGCCACCAGGGTCACCGGATAATTTCGCCATTCCTCGGCAAAAATCACATCTTCCGGGGAACGCACGCTAAAGATCACCTGCACGTCGGCCTGAGGACGGTATTTCGCCAGCCAGCGGCGCATCGACATAATCGGCGTTACGCCACAGCCTGCCGCCAGAAGCAGGAATTTGTCTTCCTTCTTGTCGTCACAGGTGAACTCGCCCTGCGCGTCAGACAGCCAGATGTAATCCCCGCGCTTCACGTCACGGGTCAGCCACCGGGAGCCTGCGCCGTCATCAATACGACGGACGGTGAGCGTTATGTATTCGCTCACGCCCGGCGTGGAGGAGATCGTGTAGGCGCGCAGGGTATCCGCCGAATTACGCACACTCACCAGCGCATACTGACCTGCGCGGTACGGGTAGTAGTCATGGCACAGCAGCGACAGTGTCCACACATCCGGCGTCTCCTGTTGGATGTGATGAACCTGCATCCGCCACGGACATTGTGAGGTTGGCATGGTCATGAGTTACTCCTTACGCGCTCAGCAGTTGCTTCATATCATCTTCAACGTTGGTCACGGAACGCAGACCAAATTTCTCGTTCAGGATGGCCAGCAGGTCCGGCGTCAGGAAGCCTGGCGCGGTCGGCCCGGTGACGATGTTGGTCACGCCGAGAGAGAGCAGGGTCAACAGAATAACGATCGCTTTCTGCTCGAACCAGGAGAGCACCAGCGACAGCGGCAGATCGTTCACGCCGCAGCCCAGTTTCTCTGCCAGCGTGACCGCCAGAATGATGGCTGAATACGCATCGTTACACTGACCAGCATCCACCAGGCGTGGCAGACCTTCGATGTTGCCGAAGTCCAGCTTGTTGAAACGGTATTTACCGCAGGCCAGGGTCAGGATCAGACAGTCTTCCGGAACGCGGGTGGCGAAATCGGTGAAATAGTTACGTTCCCCGCGCGCGCCGTCACAGCCGCCGATCAGGAAGATGTGACGCAGTTTTTCACGGCTGACGAGGTCAATCAGGGAATCCGCCGCACCCAGCAGGGTTTCACGGCCAAAACCGACGGTGATGAGGTGCGGAATTTCGCTGTACGGGAAGCCTGCCATCTGCTGCGCCTGCGCAATAACCGGACCGAAATCATCGCCTTCAAGGTGGCTCACGCCCGGCCAGCCGACGATGCTGCGGGTCCAGATTCGGTCGTCATACGCGCCCACGGTAGGGTCGATGATGCAGTTAGAGGTCATGACGATTGGGCCAGGGAAGCGGGCGAACTCCACCTGCTGGTTCTGCCAGCCGCTGCCGTAGTTACCGATCAGATGCTTAAATTTACGCAGTTCCGGGTAGCCGTGCGCGGGCAACATTTCGCCGTGGGTATAGACGTTAACGCCGGTGCCTTCGGTCTGCTTCAGCAGGTTGTAGAGATCTTTCAGGTCGTGGCCGGAGATCAGGATGCATTTACCTTCGGTCGCTTTGACGTTGACCTGCGTCGGCGTTGGGTGGCCGTAGGTGCTGGTTTCACCGGCATCCAGAATGCTCATCACTTTGAAGTTCATCTGGCCGATTTCCATCGAGCATTCCAGCAGGGCGTTCATGTCGGAAGGCCAGGTGCCCAGCCATGCCATGATTTTGTGGTACTGGGCATAAATGTCGTTGTCGTACTGGCCGAGTACGTGCGCGTGCTCCATATACGCCGCAGCACCTTTCAGACCGTACAGGCACAGCAGGCGGAGGCCGAGGATGTTCTCGCCAATCGCCGCTTTGTCTTTATTGGGAGTAAATTCGGCGGCCTGACGCTGTAGCTCGCCCAGGTCGTCGCTCACCAGCTGTAGTTCCGCCATCGGGTTGTCCACGCGGGCGCTGGCGTCGGCATTCAGGCATTGCGCTTTCAGGGCTTCACGCAGGGCAATCGCTTCGCGGGCATAGCCCACAATGCGTGGCGAATCGAAGTTAACGTTAGTCAGCGTGGAGAAAAATGCGCGCGGCGCAAAGCTGTCGACATAGTGATCGACAAGGCCATATTCACGGGCCTTGAAGGCCCAGGCGGATAAGCCTTGCAGCGCCGCAATCAGCAGGTCCTGGAGATCGGACGTTTCTGCGGTTTTGCCGCACATACCCTGCGCGTAAGAGCAGCCGTTGCCTGCCGGGGTACGGATGGTTTGTTCACATTGCACACAAAACATAATCACACCTGTTAAAGTTATATTTGAGATACATGTTTAAGGTTATGCCTGTGCCACAACGGAGAAAAGTGCTTTCTTATACTAAGTGGAGGGTTATTGATTTAGCGCAATTTTGGCGGCAGGTTCACTACCGCCAAAGCAGTATCAGGCTGAGAAGAACGCCATCAGAATGGGGACCAGCAGGCTCAGAATAAAGCCGTGTACAATAGCGGCAGGGACCATCTCAAGCCCTCCCGAGCGCTGTAACACCGGCAGGGTAAAGTCCATTGAGGTGGCTCCGCACAGGCCCAGCGCGGTAGAGCGGCTGCGGCGTACCAGGCCGGGGATCAGCATGATGGCTATCAGCTCGCGCGCCAGATCGTTAAAGAAGGCGGCGCTGCCGATCACCGGACCAAACGATTCGGTCAGCAGAATACCGGAGAGCGAATACCAGCCAAAACCGGATGCCATCGCCAGGCTGGTTTTCAGCGGCAGATCGAGAATAAAGGCGTTAATCACTCCCCCCGCCATTGAGCTGGCCACAACGATAACGGCAACCATCATGCCCCGGCGGTTAAGGACAATCTGTTTCAGCGTCATGCCATTATTTCGCAACTGAATACCGATCAGGAAGAGCAGGAAAATCAGCGTATATTCGCTGGCTTCCGTAGCGTGCTGTAAAAAAGCCCATCCGGTTAGCCCCAGTAAAAAACCGAGCACCACCACGCCGCACAGCTTTAATGATTCCAGCGCCATCGCAATACGGGAGGGAAGCTTTTCCTGATGGTGGTGATTTTTCCAGGGAATAGTGCGTTCCAGCCAGAACAGCGCGGCAATATTGCACAGCAGAATAACCACTACCGTAACCGCAGAATAATGCAGGATGGAAAGCAAGTTCGTCGCCAGATTATCCAGGAAGGCCAGGCTGATCCCCATAAAGAACAGAATGACGTAAACAATCCAGCTGAGAAAACGATTAATAAGCTTTAAGGCCGATTCATGACGCAGCGGAATAAGGTAGCCCACAATTAGGGGCAGAAGAATGATGAGGAGTCCTGAGAACATGAACAGCCGGTCCTTTTGAGTATCATTTAAGCGCCAGAGACACTACCCAATAAAGGCTGTACAGTAAAGCGGCAAAAGAAAGCCGGGTGGCGGCTGCGCCTTACCCGGCCTACAAAGTGCACACTCACGTAGGTCGGGTAAGGCGCA
>NZ_JBMKHQ010000010.1:135486-163167 GCF_049237385.1 Enterobacter cloacae complex sp. IR5412
AGGGTGCGATACAGCACGCCGCCCAGAATACCACCAATAATTGGCATCACCCAGAACAGCCACAGCTGTTCAAGCGCCCAGCCGCCCTGGAAAATAGCCACCGCGGTGCTGCGTGCCGGGTTAACGGAGGTATTGGTCACCGGGATGGAGATCAGGTGGATAAGCGTCAGCGCCAGACCAATAGCAATGGGGGCAAAGCCCGCAGGCGCGTATTTGTCCGTTGCGCCGTGGATCACCAACAGGAAACCTGCGGTGAGCACAATTTCAATCACGATAGCAGACAGCATTGAGTAGCCGCCTGGAGAGTGTTCGCCGAAGCCGTTTGACGCAAATCCGCTGGCCGCGGCGTCAAACCCGGCTTTTCCGCTGGCAATGACGTACAACACCGCCGCGGCAATAATACCGCCAATAACCTGGGCAATAATATAGCCAATAATATCTTTCGCCGGGAAACGTCCGCCCGCCCATAAACCTAACGTGACGGCCGGGTTGAAATGACCGCCGGAAATATGCCCCACGGCGAATGCCATGGTTAATACGGTTAAACCGAATGCCAGCGCGACGCCGACAAATCCAATACCTAATTCCGGAAATGCGGCTGCCAGTACTGCGCTACCGCAGCCACCAAACACCAGCCAGAATGTACCAAAGCATTCTGCCGCTAATTTTCTGAACATAACCACCTCAATAATAAACGTCCGCGCCCATTCCTGCGCGCGGGTTATATCGCCATAAAGGGATGACGACTCAAAGAGCCAGTATTTTGAAACCATCAACATCCCTTCGCCACTCAAATAAATTCACTAAATTTGATTTAAGGCAATGTGATGTCAATCCTTGTTCAGAACGGAGGTAATTAGAGCATAGCCCAATAATTAAGGGGGCGTATATTCTGCTGTCGTGACCTACAGCCTGCCGCTATACTGCTGATAACTTGAAGGAAAAAGTGGCCGAAATGCGGGGGATGTATGCTACTCGAACGTGTGGAGATTGTCGGGTTTCGCGGGATTAACCGCCTGTCGCTGCAACTGGAACAGAACAACGTCCTGATAGGCGAAAACGCCTGGGGTAAATCCAGCCTGCTGGATGCCCTGACGCTGCTGCTTTCGCCCGAAGAGAACTTGTACCACTTCGTCCATGATGACTTCTGGTTTCCGCCGGGGGATGTCAACGGGCGCGAGAAACACCTGCATATCATTCTGACCTTCCGCGAATCCGAGCCCGGTCGCCATCGCGTGCGTCGTTTTCGCCCTATGTCGCCCTGCTGGGTGCCCTGTGAAGATGGGTTCCAGCGTATTTTCTATCGCCTTGAGGGCGAAATGGCGCAAAACGACGGGGTATTAACCCTGCGTGAATTTCTTGATGAGAAGGGGAATCCGATCCCGCTCGATAATATTGACGAGCTTGCCCGCCATCTTATCCGCCTCTCCCCCGTGTTGCGCTTACGAGACGCGCGCTTTATGCGGCGGATCCGTAACGGCACCGTACCGAATATGCCCGAGGTGGAAGTAACCGCCCGCGAGCTGGATTTCCTCGCCCGTGAACTGGTCTCGCGGCCGCAGAATCTCACCGACGGCCAGATCCGTCAGGGACTGTCTGCCATGGTCCAACTGCTGGAGCACTACTTCTCCGAGCAGGGAACGGGGCAGGCGCGCCACCGCCTGATGCGCCGCCGCTCGCACGACGAGCAACGAAGCTGGCGCTATCTCGATATTATCAACCGCATGATCGACCGCCCCAGCGGGCGCACGCATCGGGTGATCCTGCTGGGATTATTCTCCACGCTGTTACAGGCGAAAGGGACGGTGCGCCTGGATCGGGACGCGCGCCCGCTGCTGCTGGTGGAAGATCCGGAAACGCGGCTGCACCCGATTATGCTTTCCGTGGCGTGGCATCTTCTTAATCTGCTGCCGTTGCAGCGTGTCACCACCACGAATTCCGGCGAGCTGCTCTCCCTGACGCCGGTGGAGTATGTCTGCCGCCTGGTGCGTGAATCCTCGCGGGTCACCGCCTACCGGCTCGGGCCCGGCGGGTTAAATGCCGAAGATGGCCGACGCATTGCGTTTCATATCCGTTTTAACCGAGCCTCTTCCCTGTTTGCCCGCTGCTGGTTGCTGGTGGAAGGGGAAACTGAAACCTGGGTGATAAACGAGCTGGCGCGCCAGTGCGGGCACCACTTTGATGCCGAAGGGATCAAAGTGATCGAATTTGCTCAGTCTGGCTTAAAGCCGCTGATCAAATTTGCGCGCCGGATGGGGATAGAGTGGCACGTGCTGGTGGATGGCGATGAGGCGGGTAAAAAATATGCGGCGACCGTGCGCAGCCTGCTCAATAACGATCGTGAAGAGGAGCGGGAACATCTGACCACGCTGCCCGCGATGGACATGGAGCACTTTATGTACCGCCAGGGATTTGACGACGTCTTTCACCGCGTGGCGATGATACCGGTGGATGTGCCCATGAATATGCGTCGGGTGATTGCCAAAGCTATCCATCGGTCGTCAAAACCGGATTTGGCCATTGAAGTCGCGACGGAAGCGGGCAGGCGGGGCGTGGAGTCGGTGCCCACGCTGCTGCGTAAAATGTTCTCCCGCGTCCTCTGGCTGGCACGCGGGAGAGCCGATTAACGGGCAGTCGCCTGCGATACCTGTTGATGCAGGCTATCAAGCAGGATATAGCGGCGGCGGTACTCGGACCGTTTTTTACTCGCAATCTCTTCCATCGGTTTGCGTGGCATGGTCAGTGGCAGGGCAAAGTTGCCGTTCTCCTGCTGCTGTCCGCCAAGGGAGCGCCAGAAGCTGTCATAGTCAGCCAGCAATTTTCCCTCTTTTTTCTTGCGATAGCGCCAGCTGCGGTAGATGTGGGTGGCGTTACTCACCGCGAGGATCTGCTCGACGGGGAAGGCGCCTGCCAGCGTCATGACCGCTTCAACCAGCAGACGTTTTGGGAACAGTCCGTGACAGGCTTTGGTCGCCAGCTGAATGTGCTCGTGCGGGACATGCGCTTTCGCCCCCTGCATTCCGCCGATGAAGAGCGTTGACTTGCCCTGGTATTTGCACAGCGTAAAGGTCAGCTCGGCCAGCACCGTGTTCTGGTGGTCGCAAAAAGTGAGGGTCGCTTCCCCTTCTTTGTCCAGAAACGCATCCGCGCTCAGGCGAACGCTAAACTGCTGCTCCTCTTTGCCCGTTAACGTCACCAGCGTGATGCCCTGGCTGGAAAGGTAGCCGTTCAGCAGTGACGCCGGAAGATGGCGGCTCATCATCTGATAGTGATTGTCCAATGCGTCCAGCGTATTCTGACGGCCCATATTGACGGTCAGCCACGGTCGGTGCAGGCGGCACGGCAGGCCGGGCTGCACGCGCAGGATCTGCATCAGACGGGGCTGTTTTGCAAGGTTTCCGAGCAGGCGCGCAGTGGTGAACGGCGTTGCCAGCGAGCGCAGCATAAACTTACGTCGATAGGCCGGATTTTGCCACGCCAGCCCCGGCGTGAGGGAACCCGATGCCAGGCTTTTAAACAGTTGCCAGCCCGATTTAGGCTGGGACAGCGTTGAATAAGGTGTATCGACGATGGAAGACATGTTAGATCCTGCTTCTGGTGGAATTTCGCTATTTCAGCAGGCGCTTTATCAACATCGGGTAAACAATTCCCGACGATAACGGGGATCGGGGGTTTCGTTGAGGAGTGGTTTAGATAAAATCAACGGTGATGATAGCCAGAACAATTATTTGGAATATTTATGAACCTGAAGGGAAAACGCAGAAAGCTGTTTCTGCTGCTGGCGGTAGTGGTGTTAGCAGGCGGATTCTGGTTATGGAAGGTACTGAACGCGCCGGTACCACAGTATCAAACGCTGATTGTTCGTCCGGGCGAGCTGCAACAAAACGTGCTGGCGACGGGAAAGCTGGATGCCCTGCGTAAGGTTGACGTGGGCGCGCAGGTCAGCGGTCAGCTTAAAACCCTGTCGGTTGAGATTGGCGATAAGGTTAAAAAAGGCCAGTTGCTGGGCGTGATCGATCCTGAGCAGGCGCAAAACCAGATCCGCGAGGTGGAAGCGACGCTGATGGAGTTGCGCGCGCAGCGCGCTCAGGCTCAGGCGGAGCGTAATCTCGCTCAGGTCACCCTGTCGCGCCAGCAGGCGCTGGCGAAAACGCAGGCCATCTCGAAACAGGATCTGGACACAGCCGCCACGGAGCTGGCGGTGAAGCAGGCGCAGATTGGCACCATCGATGCGCAAATCAAGCGGAATCAGGCCTCGCTGGATACGGCGAAAACCAACCTCGATTACACGCAAATCGTTGCGCCAATGGCCGGGGAAGTGACGCAGATAACCACCCTGCAAGGCCAGACGGTCATCGCCGCGCAGCAGGCGCCGAACATCCTGACCCTGGCGGATATGAGCACCATGCTGGTGAAAGCCCAGGTATCTGAAGCGGACGTCATTCACCTTAAGCCGGGGCAGAAAGCCTGGTTTACGGTGCTGGGCGATCCGCAAACCCGCTATGAAGGGGTGCTGAAAGATATCCTGCCGACGCCGGAGAAGGTCAACGACGCCATCTTCTACTATGCGCGTTTTGAGGTGCCTAACCCGCAGGGCGTGCTGCGTCTGGACATGACCGCTCAGGTGCATATCCAGCTGACCGGCGTGAAAAACGTGCTGACGGTTCCGCTCTCCGCGCTGGGCGAATCCGCCGGGGATAATCGCTACAAGGTGAAAGTGCTGCGCAACGGTGAAACCCGCGAGCGGGAAGTGGTGATTGGCGCACGTAACGACACCGACGTGGTGGTGGTAAAAGGGCTGGAAGAGGGTGAGGAAGTGGTCACCAGCGAAAGCCTGCCTGGAGCCGCGCAATGACGGCGCTGCTTGAGCTGAATGACATTCGTCGCAGCTATCCGTCCGGCGACGGGCCGGTGGAGGTGCTGAAAGGCATCTCCCTGCGCGTTGAAGCCGGTGAAATGGTGGCGATTGTCGGGGCATCGGGCTCGGGTAAATCAACGCTGATGAACATTCTCGGCTGTCTGGATAAGCCTACCAGCGGCACCTATCGCGTGGCCGGGACGGATGTTTCCACCCTGGACGGCGACGCGCTGGCGAAGCTGCGTCGCGAGCATTTTGGCTTTATCTTCCAGCGTTACCATCTGCTTTCACACCTGAGCGCGGCGCAGAATGTGGAAGTGCCAGCGGTGTATGCGGGCGTCGAGCGCAAAAAACGCCTCGAACGCGCGAAGGCGCTGTTAACGCGTCTTGGGCTGGCGGAGCGTGTTGATTATCAGCCTTCGCAGCTTTCCGGCGGTCAGCAGCAACGCGTGAGTATTGCCCGCGCGCTGATGAACGGTGGGCAGGTGATCCTCGCCGATGAGCCAACCGGTGCGCTCGACAGCCATTCCGGTGAAGAGGTGATGGCGATCCTGCATCAGCTTCGCGATCAGGGGCATACGGTGATTATCGTCACCCACGATCCGCAGGTGGCAGCGCAGGCGGAACGCATTATCGAGATCCACGACGGCGAGCTGGTCAGCAACCCGCCGCCACGTCAGTCCAGAGCGGCGGCGGCGAAAGAGGCGCTGCCGGCCGCAACCGGCTGGGGCCAGTTTTCCAGCGGTTTCCGCGAGGCGCTGACCATGGCCTGGCTGGCGATGGCGGCCAACAAAATGCGCACTCTGCTGACCATGCTTGGCATCATTATTGGTATTGCCTCAGTGGTGTCGATTGTGGTGGTGGGCGATGCGGCGAAACAGCTGGTGCTGGCAGATATTCGCGCCATCGGGACTAACACCATCGACGTTTACCCCGGCAAAGATTTTGGCGACGACGAGCCGCAGTATCAGCAGGCGCTGAAGTATGACGATCTGGCGGCTATTCAGAAGCAGCCGTGGGTGAACTCCGCCACGCCTGCCGTCTCGCAAAACCTGCGTCTGCGCTACGGCAACATCGACGTGGCGGCCAGCGCTAACGGCGTCAGCGGAGATTACTTCAACGTCTACGGCATGACCTTCAGCGAAGGGGCGACCTTCAACGCTGAACAGCTGGCGGGCAGGGCGCAGGTGGTGGTGTTAGACGCTAACTCCCGCAGGCAGCTGTTCCCGAATAAGACCAATGTGGTGGGGGAAGTGATCCTCGTAGGCAACATGCCAGCGACGGTGATCGGCGTGGCGGAAGAGAAGCAGTCGATGTTCGGCAGCAGTAAAATCCTGCGCGTCTGGCTGCCGTACACCACCATTTCCGGGCGCATCATGGGGCAGTCATGGCTTAACTCTATTACCGTTCGAGTGAAGGAGGGCTACGACAGCGGGCTGGCGGAACAGCAGCTGGAGCGGCTGTTAACCCTGCGCCACGGGAAAAAGGATTTCTTCACCTGGAATATGGATGGCCTCTTGAAAACGGCGGAAAAGACCACACGTACTCTTCAGCTGTTCCTGACGCTGGTGGCGGTGATTTCGCTGGTCGTCGGCGGGATAGGGGTGATGAACATTATGCTGGTGTCGGTGACCGAACGTACGCGGGAGATCGGCATCCGCATGGCGGTCGGAGCCAGAGCCAGCGACGTGCTGCAGCAATTTTTGATTGAAGCGGTGCTGGTGTGTCTGGTGGGCGGTGCGATGGGGATTGCGCTCTCGATGATGATCGCCTTTGCGCTCCAGCTCTTCTTACCGGGCTGGGAGATTGGCTTCTCGCCGATGGCGATCCTGACGGCGTTTTTATGTTCCACCTTCACCGGAATTCTGTTCGGCTGGCTACCGGCGCGAAACGCGGCGCGGCTGGATCCGGTGGATGCGCTGGCGCGCGAATAACCCGAAAATAAAAATGCCAGCCGATCGGGCTGGCATTTTGCCTGCAGGGTGTACACAATGAATCAGAGAGCTATGCAACCGCTTCTGCTTCAACGGGGACGATCAGACTGGCATGATTGCCTTTTGGCCCCTGATGTACATCGAACCGGACGGACTGCCCGGCTTTGAGCGTCCTGTAACCATCCATCTGAATGGTGGAATAGTGAGCGAAGATATCCTCGCCGCCGCCTTCGGGGCAAATGAAGCCAAACCCCTTGGCGTTGTTGAACCACTTAACAGTACCCATTTCCATGCTTCGACATCCTTCGTAAATCTTATAAATTAAGATGGAATGAACCGGTGGTGGAGTGGGGGCTGTTCAAAACCTCGCCAACTCACGCTTGTACAATTTAGAGAAACGGAAGAAGCCGTCAAGCGTTTGGCGCTGGAGTTGGGACAATAATCAACCAAAATTTGAGGCAGTTAACGCTATTGCAACAGTTTGTGACAGACATCGCGGATGACAGTAATAGATGATTGTTATCTAACATCTGAGGTAGATTCAAAGTGGTTATGCATAATGGGTAAGACCAACGATTGGCTGGATTTTGACCAGCTGGCGGAAGATAAAGTGCGCGACGCGCTAAAACCGCCATCTATGTATAAAGTTATGTTAATGAACGATGATTACACGCCGATGGAATTTGTTATTGACGTGCTACAAAAGTTCTTTTCTTATGATGTTGAACGTGCAACGCAACTGATGCTTACCGTTCATTATCGTGGCAAAGCGATCTGCGGCATCTTTACTGCCGAAGTTGCGGAAACCAAAGTAGCGATGGTGAACGACTATGCAAGGGAGAACGAGCATCCGTTGCTGTGTACGCTGGAAAAGGCCTGATAAGGCATAAAATTGGGGGAGGTGCCTATGCTCAATCAAGAACTGGAACTCAGTTTAAACATGGCTTTCGCCAGAGCGCGTGAGCACCGACATGAGTTTATGACCGTCGAGCATTTGCTGCTCGCACTGCTTAGCAACCCATCTGCCCGCGAAGCGCTGGAAGCCTGCTCCGTGGATCTGGTGGCGCTACGTCAGGAACTCGAAGCCTTCATCGAACAAACCACACCGGTGCTGCCAGCCAGTGAAGAAGAGCGCGACACACAGCCGACGCTCAGCTTCCAGCGCGTGCTGCAGCGCGCGGTTTTCCACGTCCAGTCTTCCGGACGTAGCGAAGTGACGGGCGCCAATGTGCTGGTCGCCATCTTCAGTGAGCAGGAGTCCCAGGCGGCCTACCTGCTGCGTAAACACGAAGTCAGCCGGCTCGACGTGGTCAACTTCATCTCTCACGGAACGCGAAAAGACGAGCCTAACCAGGCATCGGATCCCAGCGGACAGATCAACAGCAATGAAGAGCAAGCAGGCGGGGAGGATCGTATGGAAAACTTCACCACCAACCTTAACCAGCTTGCTCGCGTTGGCGGTATCGACCCGCTGATTGGCCGCGACAAAGAGCTGGAGCGTGCCATCCAGGTGCTGTGCCGTCGCCGTAAGAACAACCCGCTGCTGGTGGGGGAATCTGGCGTGGGTAAAACCGCGATTGCCGAAGGTCTGGCCTGGCGCATTGTGCAGGGCGACGTGCCGGAAGTGATTGCCGACTGCACCATCTACTCGCTGGATATTGGCTCGCTGCTGGCGGGCACCAAATACCGCGGTGATTTTGAAAAACGTTTCAAAGCGCTGTTAAAACAGCTGGAGCAGGACACCAACAGCATCCTGTTTATCGATGAGATCCACACCATCATCGGCGCAGGCGCGGCTTCCGGTGGTCAGGTAGATGCCGCCAACCTGATCAAACCGCTGCTCTCCAGCGGCAAGATCCGCGTGATGGGCTCTACGACGTACCAGGAGTTCAGCAACATCTTTGAGAAGGATCGTGCGCTGGCGCGTCGTTTCCAGAAAATCGACGTAACCGAGCCGTCGGTTGACGAAACGGTGCAGATCATCAACGGCCTGAAAACCAAGTACGAAGCGCACCATGACGTGCGTTACACCGCGAAAGCGGTGCGTGCGGCGGTGGAGCTGGCGGTGAAATACATCAACGATCGTCATCTGCCGGATAAAGCGATCGACGTGATTGATGAAGCGGGTGCGCGTGCGCGCCTGATGCCAGCGAGCAAGCGTAAGAAAACCGTGAACGTAGCGGATATCGAGTCCGTGGTGGCCCGTATCGCACGTATCCCTGAGAAGAGCGTCTCTCAGAGCGACCGTGATACGCTGCGCACCCTCGGCAATCGCCTGAAAATGCTGGTCTTTGGTCAGGATAAAGCCATTGAGGCCTTAACCGAAGCGATTAAGATGGCCCGTGCTGGCCTGGGGCATGACCACAAGCCTGTCGGTTCCTTCCTGTTCGCCGGCCCGACCGGTGTGGGTAAAACCGAGGTAACGGTGCAGCTCTCCAAAGCGCTGGGCATTGAGCTGTTGCGCTTTGATATGTCCGAGTATATGGAGCGTCACACCGTCAGCCGTTTGATTGGTGCGCCTCCGGGCTACGTGGGCTTTGACCAGGGCGGCCTGCTCACCGACGCGGTGATCAAGCATCCGCACGCGGTACTGCTTCTTGATGAAATTGAGAAAGCGCACCCGGACGTGTTCAACATCCTGTTGCAGGTGATGGACAACGGGACGCTGACCGATAACAACGGGCGCAAGGCCGATTTCCGCAACGTGGTGCTGGTGATGACCACCAACGCCGGGGTGCGTGAAACCGAGCGCAAATCCATCGGCCTGATCCATCAGGATAACAGCACCGATGCGATGGAGGAGATCAAGAAGATCTTCACGCCGGAGTTCCGTAACCGTCTGGACAACATTATCTGGTTCGATCACCTGTCTACCGAGGTGATCCATCAGGTGGTGGATAAGTTCATCGTCGAGCTGCAGGTTCAGCTGGATCAGAAAGGCGTGTCGCTGGAAGTGAGCCAGGAGGCCCGCAACTGGCTGGCCGAGAAAGGCTACGACCGTGCGATGGGTGCCCGTCCGATGGCGCGTGTGATTCAGGACAACCTGAAGAAACCGCTGGCGAACGAACTGCTGTTTGGATCGCTGGTGGACGGCGGCCAGGTGACCGTGGCGCTGGACCAGGCGAAGAACGAGCTGACGTACGATTTCCAGAGTGCGGCGAAGCACAAGCCGGAAGCGGCTCACTGAGTTGAAAGGTAAAAGCAAAACGGCAACTTCGGTTGCCGTTTTTTTTGTTTGCTCCCTCTCCCAGTGGGAGAGGGCTGGGGTGAGGGCATCAGGCCGCAGAGGAATTTTGCGAGGCGCTTTCCAGTTTCTTTCGAAGTCAGTTGCTGGATAAATCTACAGTAATAAAATGGCGTCGCACCTGCAAAATCGGGTGCCGGGATTGGCGTCCTGAAAGTGTGTGCACAGACAATCTTGCGTGCATAAAGGATTACATATGACTAATATTAATAGCTTCGCCCAGCTCTACACCGAACTTTCCCTCAACCCCGCTCTCCCAACTCTTGCCGAACGCTGTAACCTGCTCACTGAAATCCTGCTCGACTGTCATTCGCTCCCACAAACGCAGCCCGTTTGCCACTGTCTCGGAGCTTATCTGGAAGAGGTAAAATCCGGCCTCACAGAATCCATGCGTGATTTTCAGGTGGTGGAATTTGAGGACGAAGCGGAACAGCCGCGACAAAAAGAGTGGTTGCTGGAAGATACAGAAACGAAATGTGACTACTGCCGGGCGTTAAACCACGTGCTGCTGGTTTCGCATTTTGACCGCGATATGTTGCCGCACCTGACGGGACTGTTGCATGACATTACCCATGCGATAGCTGAAGATTTAATCGTACCCATGAACCCGTGCATGACAATACATCTGCCGACACAGCCACACTAAGGCCATAAATAAAAAAGGCCGGGATTGTCCCGACCTTTTAAATATTCATCTGCCATTACAGGCGAAAACAATTAGCGACTACGGAAGACAATGCGGCCTTTGCTCAGGTCGTACGGGGTCAGTTCAACAGTCACTTTGTCGCCCGTCAAAATGCGGATATAGTTTTTGCGCATTTTACCGGAGATGTGCGCAGTTACCACGTGACCGTTTTCCAGTTCTACGCGAAACATGGTATTAGGCAACGTATCAAGTACGGTACCCTGCATTTCAATATTGTCTTCTTTGGCCATCTAATCCTCTGGGGTATCACTACCAAGTTTTGAACCGGCAAGATAATGCCGAAATTCATCAATTAAGTAAAGAATTGCGCGTTTAAAACGCAGCAAAACAATTTCAGCGTATTGCCCAAGCGTCACGGTACAACCGAACGGAAAGCGCATTCGTAAAGGGGATACGACAGGATAAACGTCAGGACGTTATCTGAAGCGAGGGTCCCAAACGGCGGCGGGGCAACAGGCAGAAGCTACTCTGCGGCGTAATTATAACACCCTCATAAAAAATATGCGGAAAACATTTAGGCATTGGGCATAAAGAGCATTCTGGGAACCCAAAAATCGCGCGGAAGAGTCTCCTGTCGGCACTGTTCAAGGTGTTCGATATAGCGTCGGCGGGAAATTTCAACCGCGCCGAGCGAGGCGGTGTGCTCATTCAGCACCTGACAATCCATCAGTTGTCCGCCGCGTTGGGCAAATTCCTGGCTAAAAACCAGCAGCGCGGTTTTCGACGCATTCGTGGCGCGGGAGAACATCGACTCACCGCAGAAAAGCGTGCCCTGCGCCACCCCGTACATCCCCCCAACGAGGTCATCATCTTTCCATACTTCGATGGAGTGCGCGTAGCCCAGCTCATGAAGCTGGTGGTAGGCGATAATGATGTCGCGGGTTATCCAGGTGCCTTCATGACGATCTTCAGCGCAGCCTTCGATTACCTGCCCGAAGGCGTGATTGAGCGTGACGCGATAGGGCGAATTTGCGTGAAAACGTTTCATGCTGCGGCTCAGGTGAAACTGCCCGGGCCACAGCACGGCTCGCGGGTCCGGAGACCACCATAAAATCGGGTCGCCGGGAGAAAACCACGGGAAGATGCCGCGCTGGTAAGCCATTAAGAGACGCGCCGGGCTGAGATCGCCGCCCAAAGCCAGCAATCCGTTAGGTTCACGCAGCGCCCCCTCCGGAGAAGGGAACGCAATATTATGGCGAGAAAGCTGCACCAGGCGCATGACAACAGAACTCCAGTACGCGAGAGAGGACGCTACAAATATAGTCTACAGGCGCTGTTTAAACTGGTAGTAGCGACCCTGTTTTGCCAGCAGCTCTGCGTGATTACCTTGCTCAATTATGTGTCCGTTGTCCATCACAATTATTCGATCGAAATTCACCAGCCCGCGCAGGCGGTGAGTGACCATCAGCACGGTTTTGCCTTTCATCACCTTTGTCAGTAAATCAAGAATTTGACTCTCGGTTGTCGCATCCAGACCTTCTGTCGGTTCATCCAGCAACATCAGCGGCGCATCGTGCAGCAAGGCGCGCGCGATGGCCAGACGACGCAGTTCGCCGCCGGAAAGCTGTCGGCCCCCTTCACCCAGCCAGCTGTTCAACCCGTCGTCCTCAAGCAGCTTGTGCAGCCCAACCTGTTCCAGCATCGCCCGCAGCGTATCGTCAGAGGCGTCCGGTGCCGCCAGAAGAAGATTATCGCGCAGCGTAGCGCTGAACAGGTGCACACGCTGGGGCACGACGCTGACGGTTTTACGCAAGGCCGCTTCGCTATAATCAGACAGCGGAAGGTCGTTAAACCGAATCTCGCCCTGCTGCGGGTCCCAGGCGCGCGTGAGGAGTTGCAGAAGCGTCGATTTGCCACATCCCGTACGGCCAAGGATCGCAATGCGCTGCCCGGCATCAACAGAAAGGCTGATATCTTCCAGCGCGTTTTGCGCCTGCTTGTCGTAGGCGAAGGTGACGTTGCTGAGCGTCAGCGCGACCTGCTCCGGCACAGCGGTTTGACCCGCGCTGAACTTCACTTCCGGCTCCTGCTCTGCAATATCCGTAATGCGCAGCGCAGAGGCAATCACCTGGCCGAGATGCTGAAAGGCGCCGGTGACCGGGGCTAAGGCTTCGAAGGCTGCCAGGGCACAGAAAACAAACAGCGCAATCAGCGGGCCAGGCTGCGGGTTACCGCCCACGCCACCGGAGGCCATCCAGAGCATGGCGATAACGGCAAACCCACCGATTAACATCATCAGCGCCTGAGAAAACGCGGTCAGTTCAGACTGGCGACGCTGGGCTTCATGCCAGTTCAGTTCCGTATTTTCCATACGGGTGCGGTAGCGCTTGCTGGCACCAAAAATGGTGAGCTCGGCCTGACCCTGCAACCAGGAGGTGAGCTGCTGGCGGTATTCCCCGCGCAGACGCGTCAGGTTTTCCCCGGTGGTTTTACCTGCACGATAAAACAGGGGCGGCAGAATAATCAGCGTCATCAGCATGATGCCGCCGAGCGTCAGTGCGATGGGAACATCCAGGAAACTCAACCCCAGCGTGACCACGACAATCACCACAAACGCGCCCACCATGGGCGAGATGACGCGCAGATAGAGGTGATCCAGCGTATCCACATCCGCAACTACGCGGTTGAGTAATTCGCCCTGCCGAAAACGTGCCAGCCCGGCAGGGGAGAGGGGCAGCAATTTGCTGAACGTATAAATACGCAGGTGTTGCAGCACGCGGAAGGTCGCGTCGTGGCTGACCAGGCGTTCGAAGTAGCGCCCGGCAGTTCGCGTAATCGCCGTGCCGCGCACCCCGGCGGCAGGCAGCATGTAGTTAAAGCTGTATAGCCCGGCAAAGCCTGCGGCGGCAGATGCGGAGAGGAACCAGCCAGAAAGCGTAAGCAGGCCGATGCTGGCGAGCAGAGTGATAATCGCCAGTACGATCCCGAGCGTCAGCATCCATTTGTGGCGTTTATACAAAGCAAGATAGGGAAGCAGGGCGCGCATCAGATATCCTCCTGACGGTTCGCCAGCAGGGTCGCAAAGGGCCCCTGCGCGGCAACAAGCGCGGCGTAATCGCCTTGCTCAACAATGTGTCCGTTTTCCATCACCCAGATCTGATCCCAGTCGGCAATACCTTCCAGCTGGTGGGTCACCATCAGGGTAGTTTGCTGGCGTGAGGCTGCGTTAAGCGCATCCATCACGCGCTGCTCGCTGTGAGCGTCCAGGCTGGCGGCGGGTTCGTCCAGCAGCATTAACGAACAGGGGTTCAGCAGCGCACGGGCAACCGCGACGCGCTGTGCCTGGCCCACTGACAGCCCGGTAGACTGATCGCCAATGACGGTATCGACACCCTGCGCAAGCAGCGGCAAAAACTCGCTGACCCAGGCGCGGTCGAGGACAGATTGCAGCTCATCGTCACGTGCATCCGGCCTTGCCAGCAGCACATTCTCGCGCAGCGTCGGGGCAGGCAGCTGAGGGTTTTGACCCACCCAGCTTAGCTGTTTACGCCAGGCATCAGGATCGAGCTCGCGTAGCTCCGTTTTGTTGATACGCAGCGATCCGGTGTACGCCATAAAACCTGACAGCGCATTCAACAATGAGCTTTTACCTGAGCCGCTGGTACCCACCAGCACCACACGTTGCCCGGCAGGCAGGGTGAAGTTCAGCGGGCCGGCCAGCACTTTGCCTTCAGGCGACAGAACAGAAAAATCCTGTGCTTCAATGGTCACCGGATCGTTCGTATTCAGCGTCACCTCACCACGCTCCGGATGCGCCAGCGGCGTTTCCATAAAGGTTTTCAGGCTGTCGGCAGCACCCACCGCCTGCGCTTTGGCATGGTAAAAGGTGCCGAGATCGCGAAGCGGCTGGAAAAATTCCGGGGCCAGGATCAGCGCCAGGAACCCGGCGGAAAGCGTGACCGCCGTACCGTAGTGGCCAAAGTCCAGCGCGCCGAGGTAGGAGAAGCCAAAGTAAACCGCCACCAGCGCAATCGACAGGGAGGTAAAGAACTCGAGCACGCCGGAAGAAAGGAAGGCCATGCGCAACACTTCCATGGTGCGCTGACGAAAATCCTGCGACGCCAGGCGAATGTTTTCGGTTTCCGCTTCACCACGACCAAAGATCCGCAGGGTTTCCATTCCGCGCAGACGGTCCAGGAAATGACCGCTCAACCGACCCAGCGCAAGGAAGTTGCGACGGTTAGCATCTGCCGCACCCATGCCGACCATCGCCATAAACAGCGGGATGAGCGGGGCGGTCCCCATCAGGATCAGAGCCGCTACCCAGTTAACAGGGAAGATGGCGATAACAATCATCAGAGGCACAAACACTGCCAGCGCCATCTGTGGAAGATAACGCGCATAGTAATCGTGCATATCGTCGATTTGCTCCAGGATCAGCGTCGCCCAGCTACCGGCCGGTTTGCCCTGGATCCACGCAGGCCCGGCTTCCGAAAGCCGGTCGAGCACTTTGCGGCGGATCTCATAGCGGATGTGCTGGCCGGCATGGAACCCAACCCGTTCGCGCAGCCAGACCACCCACGCACGCAGGACGAAAACCAGCACCAGAACGATAAACGGCAGCAGCAGCGCTTCGCGCGGGATGCTCTCCATGATCATATGATTGAGAATGCGGGCCAGCAGCCATGCCTGGGCAACAATCAACAGACCGCTGATAAATCCCAGAACGCGGGAAATCATAAGCCAGCGGCGGGACAGAACGCTTTGCTGTTTCAGCCAGCGCGTTAACTCTTGTTGACGGGTTTTTTCCATTGCGTACTTTGCAGGTGACGTTATAAGAAATTAGACATCTGCATGTTACACGTGAGCAAAAATAAAGGCGACCAGTGGCCGCCTTTATTTACGTTTGTTACTGACTTGTAAAGATTATTTACCTTGTTCTGCCAGTCCGTCCAGATAGCGTTCTGCGTCCAGGGCGGCCATACAGCCGGTGCCCGCAGAGGTGATCGCCTGACGATAAATATGGTCCATCACGTCGCCAGCCGCGAAGACGCCTGGGATGCTGGTCTGCGTCGCATTGCCGTGAATGCCAGACTGCACTTTGATGTAGCCGTTCTCCAGCTCAAGTTGGCCTTCGAAAATGGCCGTGTTCGGGCTGTGACCGATTGCCACAAACAGGCCTGCCACCTCCAGCGTTTCGACGGTGTCGGTGTTCTGCGTATCACGAATTCGCAGACCTGCCACACCCATCTGATCGCCGGTCACTTCTTCCAGCGTACGGTTGGTATGCAGCACAATGTTGCCGCTCGCCACTTTATCCATCAGGCGTTTGATCAGGATCTTCTCGGCGCGGAAGGTGTCGCGACGGTGGATCAGGTGTACTTCTGAGGCGATGTTCGCCAGATACAACGCTTCTTCAACAGCGGTGTTGCCGCCGCCAATCACCGCAACTTTCTGGTTGCGATAGAAGAAACCGTCGCAGGTCGCGCAGGCTGATACGCCGCGCCCTTTGAATGCTTCTTCAGACGGCAGACCGAGATAACGGGCAGAGGCACCGGTAGCGATGATCAGCGCATCGCAGGTGTATTCACCGCTGTCGCCGGTCAGACGGAACGGACGGTTCTGCAAATCCACTTTATTAATGTGGTCGAACAGGATTTCGGTTTCGAATTTAGCAGCATGCTCGTGCATGCGCTCCATCAGCAGCGGCCCGGTCAGGTCGTTCGGGTCGCCCGGCCAGTTTTCCACTTCCGTGGTGGTGGTCAGCTGACCGCCTTTTTCCATCCCGGTAATCAGTACCGGTTGCAGGTTAGCGCGTGCAGCATAGACCGCTGCGGTATATCCCGCAGGTCCAGAACCAAGGATTAGCAGCTTACTGTGTTTGGTCGTGCCCATGAGATCCCCATTGTTGTTGGCAGGCAATGGGCTGGATTGTAGGGAATTTGTTGCCGTAAAAAAAGAGCACGACAGTTTTGCTTCCGATATATGCAATAGTCACGCCCTATGGATCAGACACGGACATATCACGTCTGCTACTGAAAATCGCGCGTTTATAAGGCAATAAAATGATGATTAATACCCCCCCGTAATGAATATCCGGCATCTTGTACTAAAAATCGATGTTTTGCTTTGACAATCCCCTGCGCTTTTGCGAAAACATTCAAGGAAGAAAAAAAGACGCATGAACTGCATGCCGAATAGACATGCACGTAAATGCCATTTTTACCGGGTCAGTGAAATCTACGCATGGTGTGGACAGACGCCATACGTGATGTCTGTGACTGCTTTCGGGCAACGGTCTTCTTACCGCAGACCCCGAATCCACATCGCGTCTAATACATAACCAGGCGATGTGATGAATAACGGGTGCAGGCTCTGAACAGTGATGTGCACAGGGTCCAGGCAGGAGTAGGGAAGGAATACAGAGAGACAATAATAATGGTAGATAGCAAGAAGCGCCCTGGCAAAGATCTCGACCGTATCGATCGTAACATTCTTAATGAATTGCAAAAGGATGGGCGTATTTCCAACGTCGAGCTTTCAAAACGTGTGGGACTTTCCCCGACGCCGTGCCTTGAGCGTGTGCGTCGACTGGAAAGACAGGGTTTTATTCAGGGCTATACGGCTCTGCTAAACCCGCATTATCTGGATGCCTCACTTCTGGTATTTGTTGAGATTACTCTGAATCGTGGTGCGCCGGATGTGTTTGAGCAATTTAACGCCGCTGTACAAAAACTTGAAGAAATTCAAGAGTGTCATCTGGTTTCCGGTGATTTTGACTACCTGTTAAAAACCCGTGTGCCTGATATGTCCGCCTACCGTAAGCTGCTGGGTGAAACCCTGCTGCGTCTGCCAGGCGTGAACGACACCCGTACTTATGTGGTGATGGAAGAGGTCAAACAGAGCAATCGTCTGGTTATTAAGACGCGCTAACACGGAACAGGTGCAAAATCAGTGTAGTTTGATTACACTCCTGTTAATCCATACAGCAACAGTGCCGGGGATACCCGGCGCTGTTGTCCGTTTTAGCACACAGGCAGGACATGCCTGATACCTGGAGAGCCTTTCTTGAGCCAGGAATACACTGAAGACAAAGAAGTCACATTATCTAAGCTAAGCAGCGGACGTCGTCTCCTCGAGGCGTTACTGATTGTTATTGCCCTTTTTGCCGTCTGGCTGATGGCCGCCTTACTCAGTTTCAACCCCTCAGATCCCAGCTGGTCGCAAACCGCATGGCATGAGCCTATTCATAACTTAGGTGGCGTTCCCGGTGCCTGGCTTGCGGACACGCTCTTTTTCATTTTCGGAGTGATGGCTTATACCCTTCCCGTCATCATTATTGGCGGATGCTGGTTTGCCTGGCGTCATCGACAGAACGACGACTACATCGATTATTTTGCCGTTTCGCTGCGCCTGATTGGCGCCCTGGCGCTGATCCTCACCTCCTGTGGGCTGGCGGCGATCAACGCTGATGATATCTGGTACTTCGCCTCCGGCGGGGTGATCGGCAGCCTGTTGAGCTCCGCGCTGCAACCGATGCTTCATAGCAGCGGCGGCACGCTGGCGCTGCTCTGTATCTGGGCGGCGGGCCTGACGCTGTTTACCGGCTGGTCCTGGGTGAGCATTGCTGAGAAGATCGGCAGCTTTATTCTGACGCTGCTGACGTTCGCCAGCAACCGTACCCGTCGTGACGATACGTGGGTCGATGAAGACGAGTATGAAGATGAGTACGAAGAGGAAGACGAGGCGCCTGTACAGCGGCGTGAATCTCGCCGCGCGCGTATTCTGCGCGGTGCTCTGGCGCGCCGCCAGCGCGTCGCTGAAAAATTTTCTAACCCGTTAGGCCGTAAAACGGATGCCGCGCTGTTCTCCGGCAAACGTATGGATGAAGACGAGCAGATTGAGTATCGCGGTGCGGCCGTCGACCCTGATGACGTACTGTTCTCTGGCCATCGAGCCACGCCGGGAGAGTATGACGAATACGATCCGCTGCTGAATGGCTACTCCGTGACTGAACCGGTAGCCGCTGCTGCTGCCGCAACGACGGCTGCGCAGGCCCATGTTGCGCCTGTTGAAGCCGTGATGCCGTCCTCGCCTGTTCCGGCACCGGAGTCCGCGATCCAGCAACCGCAGGTAGACTGGCAGACTGCGCCAGGCGTCCATACGCCTGAACCGACCATTGCGCCGGAGCCTGAAAGTTATATTCCTGTGCAGCAGGAACAGTGGCAGCAACCGTATCAGCCGCCTGAGCCTGCCAGCGTGCCGCAACAACCGTATCAGGCTTATACGCCCGAACCCGCTGTACCTGAACAGCCATACGTTGCACCGGTGTCTGAACCCGAAGTGGTGGAGGAAGCGAAGCCATCCCGTCCGCCATTATACTATTTTGAAGAAGTGGAAGAGCGCCGCGCCCGTGAGCGCGAGCAGCTTGCCGCCTGGTATCAGCCCGTGCCCGAGCCGGTGCAGGAGCCTGTTGCAAAAGCGCCTTCGGTCAGCGTTCCACCTGTAGAACCTACGCCAGCCGTTGCGTCGGGTGCTGAAGCCGTGAAGCAGGCAACGGCAGCCGCTGCCGCGTCCGCTCCGCTATTCAGCCCGGCAGCCGACAGCGCCCCGCGTCCTCAGGTGAAAGAGGGCATTGGTCCACAGCTGCCGCGCCCTAACCGCGTGCGCGTACCGACTCGCCGGGAGCTGGCCTCTTATGGCATTAAACTGCCTTCCCAGCGTATGGCGGAAGAAAAAGCCCGTGAGTCCGACTACGAAGATGATGCCGACGAACTGCATCAGGATGAGCTGGCGCGTCAGTTTGCTGCCCAGCAGAATCAGCGTTACGGCGAAGAGTATCAGCATGACGTGCCTTCACAGCATCACGTGCCTTCACAGCAGGACGACGATGATGCGGCCGAAGCGGAGCTGGCGCGCCAATTTGCAGCAACGCAGCAGCAGCGTTATTCCGGTGAGCAACCTTCGGGGGCAAACCCGTTCTCGCTGTCGGATTTCGAATTCTCACCAATGAAAGATCTGGTGGATGATGGCCCAAGCGAACCGCTGTTCACGCCGAGCGTAATGCCGGAAGCGGAGCCGGTGCGTCAGCCGCCTGCACCACAGGCTTATGTGCAGCCGCAACAGCTGGCGCCGCAGGCGTATGCGCAGCCGCAGACACCTTCTCAACCGCCTCAGCCACAGTTCCAGCAGCCAGCACCACAGCCGCAGGAGAGCCTGATTCACCCGCTGCTGATGCGTAACGGAGACAGCCGACCGCTGCAACGGCCAAGCACGCCGCTGCCGTCGCTGGATCTGTTAACGCCGCCGCCAGCGGAAGTCGAGCCGGTGGATACCTTTGCCCTTGAGCAGATGGCCCGTCTGGTGGAAGCGCGTCTGGCTGACTTCCGCATTAAAGCGGACGTGGTGAACTACTCACCGGGCCCGGTGATCACCCGTTTCGAACTGAACCTGGCACCGGGCGTAAAAGCGGCGCGTATTTCTAACCTCTCCCGCGACCTGGCGCGTTCTCTGTCCACCGTGGCGGTACGCGTGGTGGAAGTGATCCCAGGCAAGCCTTACGTTGGCCTTGAGCTGCCAAACAAGAAACGCCAGACCGTTTATCTGCGTGAAGTTCTGGATAACACCAAATTCCGCGACAACCCGTCCCCGCTGACCGTGGTGCTGGGTAAAGATATCGCCGGCGATCCGGTGGTTGCCGATCTCGCGAAGATGCCGCACCTGCTGGTTGCGGGTACAACAGGCTCGGGTAAATCGGTCGGGGTGAACGCCATGATCCTCAGTATGCTCTACAAAGCGCAGCCTGAAGACGTGCGTTTCATCATGATCGACCCAAAAATGCTCGAACTGTCCGTCTACGAAGGCATTCCGCATCTGTTAACGGAAGTGGTTACCGACATGAAGGACGCCGCCAACGCATTACGCTGGAGCGTCAATGAAATGGAGCGTCGCTACAAGCTGATGTCGGCGCTGGGCGTGCGTAACCTGGCCGGTTATAACGAGAAAATCGCCGAGGCGGCGCGTATGGGCCGTCCGATTCCGGACCCATACTGGAAGCCGGGTGACAGCATGGATGCCCAGCATCCGGTGCTGGAAAAACTGCCTTACATCGTGGTGCTGGTGGATGAATTTGCCGACCTGATGATGACCGTTGGCAAGAAAGTGGAAGAGCTGATTGCGCGTCTGGCACAGAAAGCGCGTGCGGCGGGCATCCACCTGGTACTGGCAACGCAGCGTCCGTCCGTGGATGTAATCACCGGTCTTATTAAGGCAAACATCCCGACCCGTATCGCGTTTACCGTGTCGAGTAAAATTGACTCCCGTACTATCCTTGACCAGGGCGGAGCAGAGTCGCTGCTGGGGATGGGTGATATGCTCTATTCCGGGCCGAACTCCACCTCGCCGGTGCGTGTTCACGGTGCGTTTGTTCGCGACCAGGAAGTGCACGCGGTTGTGCAGGACTGGAAAGCGCGCGGGCGACCGCAATATGTTGACGGCATCACCTCTGACAGCGAAAACGAAGGTGGCGGTGGTGGTTTTGACGGCGGCGAAGAGCTGGATCCGTTATTCGACCAGGCGGTTAATTTCGTCACCGAAAAACGCAAAGCGTCCATCTCCGGCGTGCAGCGCCAGTTCCGTATCGGTTACAACCGCGCGGCGCGTATCATTGAGCAGATGGAAGCCCAGGGCATCGTGAGCGAACAGGGGCACAACGGTAACCGTGAGGTGCTGGCGCCACCGCCTTTTGAGTAATCTTCAGCGATTGCAAAGAAGGGTAAATCAGCAAAAATTAAGCATATTCTTCTGTCGCCTGCCTTCGGGCAGGTACAGAATAGAAACGGAACCCCCATATCGGGAAGACGTATTTTAAGGAATAACAATGAAAAAAATCGCCATCGCCTGTGCATTACTCTCCAGTTTTGTTGCCAGCAGCGTCTGGGCTGATGCAGCCAGCGACCTTAAAAGCCGACTGGATAAAGTGAGCAGTTTCCACGCCAGCTTCACGCAAAAAGTGACTGACGGCAGCGGCAACGCGGTGCAGGAAGGCCAGGGAGATTTGTGGGTGAAACGCCCAAATCTGTTCAACTGGCACATGACCCAGCCGGATGAAAGCGTTCTGGTGTCTGACGGTAAAACCCTGTGGTTCTACAATCCGTTTGTTGAGCAGGCGACCGCCACCTGGCTCAAAGACGCGACCAGCAATACGCCGTTTATGCTCATTGCCCGTAACCAGTCCAGCGACTGGCAGCAGTACAACATCAAACAAAACGGTGATGAGTTCGTCCTGACGCCAAAAGGCAGTAACGGTAATCTGAAGCAGTTCACCATTAACGTGAGCAGCAACGGTACCATCAATCAGTTCGGCGCGGTTGAGCAGGACGATCAGCGCAGCAGCTATCAGTTGAAGTCTCAGCAAAACGGCGCCATTGATGCATCGAAATTCACCTTTACCCCGCCGCAGGGCGTAACGGTGGACGACCAACGCAATAAGTAAGAGGCATGAGTGAGCAACCTGTCGCTCGATTTTTCAGATAATGCGTTTCAACCTCTGGCCGCCCGTATGCGGCCAGAAAATTTAGCGCAGTACATCGGTCAGCAACATCTGCTGGCTGCGGGGAAACCCTTGCCGCGCGCTATTGAGGCGGGGCATCTGCACTCCATGATCCTCTGGGGGCCACCCGGCACCGGAAAAACCACGCTCGCTGAAGTGATCGCCCGCTATGCCAACGCGGACGTTGAGCGCATCTCGGCGGTCACGTCGGGGGTGAAAGATATCCGCGAGGCGATCGAGCGGGCGCGACAAAACCGCAATGCCGGACGTCGCACCATTCTGTTTGTCGACGAAGTTCACCGCTTCAACAAGAGCCAGCAGGACGCCTTTCTGCCGCACATTGAAGACGGTACGATTTTCTTTATCGGCGCCACCACGGAAAACCCGTCGTTTGAACTGAACTCTGCGCTGCTCTCCCGGGCGCGCGTGTATCTGCTTAAATCGCTGACCACGGAAGATATTGAAAAAGTTCTGACGCAGGCGATGGAGGACAAAGCGCGCGGTTACGGCGGGCAGGATATCGTTCTGCCGGACGAGACGCGTCTTGCTATCGCCGAACTGGTTAACGGTGATGCCCGTCGTGCGTTGAACACGCTCGAAATGATGGCCGATATGGCCGAAGTGGACGATGCGGGCAAGCGCGTATTAAAGCCTGAACTGCTCACCGAAATTGCCGGTGAGCGCAGCGCGCGCTTCGATAATAAAGGCGATCGTTTTTACGACCTCATCTCTGCATTACACAAGTCCGTGCGCGGCAGCGCTCCGGATGCGGCGCTCTACTGGTATGCGCGTATCATCACCGCCGGTGGCGATCCGTTATATGTCGCGCGTCGCTGCCTGGCGATTGCGTCAGAAGATGTCGGTAATGCCGATCCACGCGCCATGCAGGTCGCTATTTCCGCCTGGGACTGCTTTACCCGCGTCGGGCCTGCGGAGGGCGAGCGTGCCATTGCGCAGGCAATTGTCTATCTGGCTTGCGCACCGAAAAGTAACGCGGTGTATACCGCCTTCAAAGCGGCGATGTCGGATGCACGTGAACGTCCGGACTACGATGTGCCGGTTCATCTGCGCAATGCGCCAACCAAATTGATGAAAGAGATGGGTTACGGGCAGGAGTATCGCTACGCCCATGACGAACCCAACGCCTACGCCGCCGGCGAGGAGTATTTCCCGCAGGAGATGGCACAAACCCGCTATTATCACCCCACAAACAGAGGTCTTGAGGGTAAGATTGGCGAAAAGCTCGCCTGGCTTGCCGGACAGGATCAAAATAGCCCTATAAAACGCTACCGTTAGTTCAATCGTTGCGGTAATGTTGGCAATATATCTCTGTGGCCGCAGGCTGTGGTCACTTTTTCCTCTTTTAATTCGATAAGCACAGGATAAGCATGCTCGATCCCAATCTGCTGCGTAATGAGCCAGACGCAGTCGCTGAAAAACTGGCACGCCGGGGCTTTAAGCTGGATGTAGATAAGCTGCGCGCTCTTGAAGAGCGTCGTAAAGTTTTGCAGGTACAAACAGAAAATCTGCAGGCAGAGCGTAATTCTCGATCGAAATCCATTGGCCAGGCGAAAGCGCGCGGGGAAGATATTGAGCCATTACGCCTGGAAGTGAACAAACTGGGTGAAGAGCTGGATCAGGCGAAAGCTGAACTGGACGTTCTTCAGGCTGAAATTCGTGATATCGCTCTGGCGATCCCGAACATTCCTGACGACAGCGTCCCTGTCGGCAAAGACGAAAACGACAACGTTGAAGTGAAACGCTGGGGTACGCCTCGCGAGTTTGACTTCGAGGTGCGCGATCACGTGACGCTGGGCGAAATGCACGCGGGCCTGGACTTTGCGGCTGCGGTTAAGCTGACCGGTTCTCGCTTCGTGGTAATGAAAGGTCAGATTGCTCACCTGCATCGCGCGCTGGCGCAATTTATGCTGGATCTGCACACCGAGCAGCATGGCTACAGCGAAACCTACGTTCCGTATCTGGTTAACCACGATACGCTGTACGGTACAGGCCAGCTGCCGAAATTTGCCGGCGATCTGTTCCATACCCGTCCGCTGGACGAAGAAGCTGACAGCAGCAACTACGCGCTGATCCCAACCGCGGAAGTGCCGCTGACCAACCTCGTGCGTGATGAGATCATCGACGAAGACGATCTGCCAATCAAACTGACTGCGCACTCTCCATGTTTCCGTTCTGAAGCCGGTTCTTACGGTCGTGATACGCGCGGTCTGATCCGTATGCACCAGTTCGATAAAGTTGAGATGGTGCAGATCGTTCGTCCGGAAGAGTCTATGGACGCGCTGGAAGAGATGACAGGTCACGCAGAGAAAGTGCTGGAGCTGCTGGGGCTGCCATACCGCCGTATGGCGCTGTGCACCGGTGACATGGGCTTCGGCGCCTGCAAAACCTTCGACCTCGAAGTCTGGGTGCCTGCGCAAAACACCTACCGTGAAATCTCCTCTTGCTCTAACGTCTGGGATTTCCAGGCGCGTCGTATGCAGGCGCGTTGCCGCAGCAAGTCCGACAAGAAGACCCGTCTGGTTCATACCCTGAACGGTTCTGGTCTGGCGGTTGGCCGTACGCTGGTTGCCGTGCTGGAGAACTACCAGCAGGCAGATGGTCGTATTGAGATCCCTGAGGTGCTGCGTCCTTACATGAAAGGCCAGCAGTTCATCGGCTAATATTTTGCTGCAAAACAAAAAAGCGCCTCAGGGCGCTTTTTTTATATCTTTGATTTGATACGACGCAATATTCCCTCCCTCTAAAGTAGTAATACTCCTCCGAACGAAAGTTAGCATAAAACACCTGTAACGAAGGAATTCGTTATATATAAAACTACATAGCGGTATGCGCCGCCTCTCTTTTCTTTGTGAGCAACCAAAGTGAGTCTTTATGAAAATCAAAGCGCCTGAAGCGTTAATGGCTGCCGAGGTCACTCGCCGTGGGTTGATGAAAACCACGGCAATAGGTGGTCTGGCGGTTGCCAGCAGCGCCTTTACGCTTCCTTTTACCCGTCTGGCGTCGGCGGCGGAGGCTCTGTCTCCCGCTTCAGCCCCGGAAAAAGTGGTGTGGAGTGCCTGTACCGTTAACTGTGGTAGCCGTTGTCCCCTGCGTATGCATGTTGTGGACGGTGAAATCAAATACGTTGAAACCGACAATACCGGCGATGATAACTACGAAGGGTTACACCAGGTTCGTGCCTGTCTGCGTGGCCGCTCAATGCGCCGTCGCGTTTATAACCCGGATCGTCTGAAATATCCGATGAAGCGTGTCGGTAAGCGTGGGGAAGGGAAGTTCGAGCGCATTAGCTGGGACGAAGCCTACGATATTATCGCGACCAACATGCAGCGCCTGATCAAAGAATACGGCAACGAATCCATCTACCTGAACTATGGCACCGGGACGCTGGGCGGCACCATGACCCGCTCCTGGCCGCCGGGTAAAACGCTGGTAGCGCGCCTGATGAACTGCTGCGGCGGCTATCTCAACCATTATGGCGACTACTCTTCCGCACAGATTGCCGCGGGCCTGAACTACACCTATGGCGGCTGGGCAGACGGTAACAGCCCGTCGGATATAGAAAACAGCAAGCTGGTGGTATTGTTCGGCAACAACCCGGGCGAAACGCGTATGAGCGGCGGTGGGGTAACCTATTATCTTGAGCAGGCGCGCGCCAAATCCAACGCACGTATGATCATCGTCGATCCGCGCTACACCGATACCGGCGCGGGGCGAGAAGACGAGTGGATCCCTATCCGCCCTGGTACCGATGCGGCGCTGGTCAATGCGCTGGCGTATGTGATGATCACTGAAAACCTCGTCGATCAGCCGTTCCTTGATAAATACTGCGTCGGCTATGACGAGAAGACGCTGCCAGCCAGCGCACCGGCTAACGGGCATTACAAAGCGTATATTCTTGGTCAGGGCAGCGACGGGGTAGCGAAAACCCCTGAGTGGGCATCTACCATCACCGGCATTCCAGTCGAACGTATTGTTCAACTGGCCCGTGAAATTGGTTCAGCAAAACCGGCTTATATCAGCCAGGGCTGGGGACCGCAGCGTCACGCGAACGGCGAAATTGCCACCCGCGCTATTTCTATGCTCTCGATTCTGACTGGCAACGTCGGCATTCACGGCGGTAATAGCGGGGCGCGTGAAGGCTCGTATGAAGTACCGTTTGAACGTATGCCAACGCTGGATAACCCGGTTCAGACCAGCATCTCCATGTTTATGTGGACGGACGCGATCGAGCGCGGCCCGGAAATGACCGCGCTACGCGACGGCGTTCGGGGTAAAGATAAGCTGGATGTGCCAATCAAAATGATCTGGAACTATGCCGGTAACTGCCTGATCAACCAGCACTCAGAGATCAACCGCACCCACGAAATTTTGCAGGACGACAAGAAGTGCGAAATGATTGTGGTGATCGACTGCCACATGACCTCATCGGCGAAGTATGCCGATATTCTGCTCCCAGACTGCACCGCCTCTGAGCAGATGGATTTCGCGCTGGACGCCTCCTGCGGCAACATGTCCTATGTGATCTTCACAGACCAGGCCATCAAACCGCGCTTCGAGTGCAAAACTATCTATGAGATGACGTCCGAGCTGGCGAAACGTCTTGGCGTTGAGCAGCAGTTCACAGAGGGGCGTACTCAGGAAGAGTGGATGCGCCATCTGCACGAGCTCTCACGCAAAGCCATTCCAGACCTGCCGGACTTCGATACCTTCCGCAAGCAGGGCATGTACAAGCAGCGCGATCCGGAAGGGCATCACGTGGCGTATAAAGCCTTCCGCGACGATCCGCAGGCCAATCCGCTGACCACGCCGTCGGGCAAAATCGAGATCTACTCCGAAGAGCTGGCAAAAATTGCCGCAACGTGGGAATTGCCGGAAGGGGACGTTATCGATCCGCTGCCGATCTATACGCCTGGCTTCGAAAACTACAACGATCCGCTGACGGAGAAATTCCCACTTCAGTTAACCGGTTTCCACTACAAAGCGCGTGTTCACTCCACCTACGGCAACGTTGACGTTCTGAAAGCGGCCTGCCGACAGGAGATGTGGATCAACCCGATGGATGCGAAAGCGCGCGGCATCAGTAATGGCGATCGCGTACGTATCTTCAACGGACGTGGCGAAGTGCATATCGAAGCTAAAGTGACTCCGCGCATGATGCCTGGCGTTGTCGCGCTGGGGGAAGGGGCCTGGTATAACCCGGATGCGAACCGTATCGATCAGGCGGGCTGCATCAACGTTCTCACTACGCAGCGTCCATCGCCGCTGGCGAAGGGCAACCCATCCCACACAAACCTCGTTCAGGTTGAAAAGGCGTAAGGAGTAACCGATGACAACCCAGTATGGATTTTTTATTGATTCCAGCCGCTGCACCGGGTGTAAAACCTGCGAGCTGGCCTGCAAGGATTATAAAGACCTGACCCCGGACGT
>NZ_JBMKHQ010000011.1:0-16094 GCF_049237385.1 Enterobacter cloacae complex sp. IR5412
GCGATTTACAGCCGGACCAGGGCATCGCTGACAGCCCTCAGTCATTTAGAAAGCAACTTTATTGCTTCTGCATAAAAAAATTACTGGGGATCCCTCAGCCCCGTGGGTGAGGGCATCAGACCGCATAATTACCGTAGGCCCGGTAAGCGAAGCGCCACCGGGCATTTTTCCAGCTCAGAGGTGGATCACCACCTCATCCCCCTCGGCTTTCACCACCACACCCCACTCGCTGCCCGCATATGAACCGCCTTTCACGCCGCCAACCTTTTGCACGTTGCGCAAGCAGACGGACCAGTTACGCGCCTCGCCTGTACCCGTAAAGGTCACGACGTCGCCCTGACGTGACGCCTTCAGCGTAAACACCACAGAACCGTCCGCCGCAGGCACTTCGCTTACCGCCGTTGCGCCATCGCTCAGGTTGAAGAGCTGGAAGGTTGTCCCCTCGTGCCACGCATAGTCCGGCTTCTGGTTATTATTGCCGAGCGCCAGCAGCGTGTTGTCGCGCACATAGACCGGCAGGCTCTGGAAATCGTGCTGCTGCTTATGCCAGCGGCTGCCCTCGATTTCATCGTTGTGCCACAGGTGCGTCCAGCGCCCTTCCGGCAGCCAGAACTGCACGTCGCCCGCCTCGGAGAACACCGGCGCCACCATCATCGAATCCCCCAGCATGTACTGGCGGTCGAGGTAATCGCACGCCGGATCGTCCGGGAACTCCAGCATCATCGCCCGCAGCATCGGCGTGCCGAACTCGTGGGCCAGCGCTGCCTGACGATACAGGTACGGCATCAGCTGGCATTTCAGCTGGGTGAAGTGGCGCACCACGTCGCAGGACTCATCATCGTACGCCCACGGCACGCGGTAGGATTTGCTGCCGTGCAGGCGGCTGTGGCTGGAGAACAGCCCGAACGCGCACCAGCGTTTGTAGACGTGCGCCGGAGCGGTGTTTTCGAACCCGCCGATATCGTGGCTCCAGAATCCGAAGCCGGACAGGCCAATCGACAGCCCGCCGCGCAGGCTTTCCGCCATCGATTCATAGTTGGCGTAGCAGTCGCCGCCCCAATGCACCGGGAACTGTTGCGCACCCACGGAGGCAGAACGGGCAAACAGCACCGCCTCTTCTTCTCCCACCGTCTCTTTCAGCACGTTCCACACCAGTTCGTTGTAGATGTAGGCGTAATGGTTGTGCATCTTCTGCGGATCGGAACCGTCAAACCACTGGACGTCCGTCGGGATACGCTCGCCGAAGTCGGTCTTGAAGCAGTCGACGCCGATCTCCACCAGGCCTTTCAGCTTGTCGGCGTACCACCGGCACGCGTCCGGGTTGGTGAAGTCGTAGATCGCCAGCCCCGGCTGCCATTTGTCCCACTGCCACAGGGTTCCGTCCGGGCGCTTCAGCAGGTAGCCCTTCTCTTTCAGCTCCCGGAAGATCGGCGATTTCTGGCCGATGTACGGGTTGATCCACACGCAGACCTTCAGCCCTTTCTCTTTCAGGCGGCGGATCATCCCTTCCGGATCCGGGAAGGTCACCGGGTCCCACTCGAAGTCGCACCACTGGAAGGCCTTCATCCAGAAGCAGTCGAAGTGGAACACGTGCAGCGGCAGGTCGCGCTCGGCCATGCCGTCGATAAAGCTGTTGACCGTCGCTTCGTCGTAGTTAGTGGTGAAGGAGGTGGTCAGCCACAGGCCGAACGACCACGCCGGCGGCAGCGCCGGACGCCCGGTGAACTGCGTATAGCGGTTTAATACCTCTTTTGGCGTCGGGCCGTCGATCACGAAGTACTCCAGATACTCCCCTTCCACGCTGAACTGCACTTTGGACACTTTCTCGGAGCCGACTTCAAACGAGACATTTTCCGGGTGATTCACCAGCACGCCATAACCACGGTTGGTCAGGTAGAACGGGATGTTTTTGTAGGACTGCTCGGTGCTGGTGCCGCCGTCGCGGTTCCAGGTTTCGACCGTCTGACCGTTGCGCACCAGGGCGGTAAAGCGCTCGCCCAGGCCATACACAGTTTCCCCCACGCCCAGATCCAGACGTTCAAACACATAGTTGCGATCGGTGTTGGTATCCTGCACGTAGCCGTTGTTTTTCAGCTGGCTGCCGGTAATGCGCTGGCCGTTGCGCAGGAAATCCAGCGCCCAGAACTCGCCTTTGGTGACGCGCACGCTGGCGCTGCCGCTTTTCAGCTCGGCAAACTCGGCGTTGTTTTCAATCTCTACCTTCACGTCTTTCAGAACGTTCAGAGGATAGTGCGGGCCTTTATTCAGCGCGCCCTGGAAGTGCTCGATGCGTACCCCGACAATCCCTTCCTGCGGGGCAAACAGGCGCACCGTGAACATCAACGTGTCGAGCTGCCAGGTGCGTTCGCGCACGTCACGCGGCGCCACATACACCACCAGGTCATTGCCCTGCTGCTCCACGTCGAACACCTGAACCGGATACGTCACGTTCAGGCCCGGTTGAATAAGCCAGTTTCCATCACTGATTTTCATGCTTTCGTCCTCTTAGTTCTGCAATTCTTTGCTGACCGGCAGGTTTTCAAACTCCTGCTGATTGCGGCGCGCACCCTGCGCCAGCTCGCGCAGGATTTTGGTCAGGAAGGGGGTTTTCAGCGTGTAGTAGCGTTTGGCGATAATGGCGCTCAGCACGTAGCAGATCGCCGGAGCCAGCGTAAACAGACCGATAATGATGCTGATGGTCGCGCTGTTCTGGGTTTTGGCTGCCGCGTCGTAGCCGCCGCCTGCCAGCATCCATCCGATCATCGCCCCGCCCAGCGCCAGGCCGAGCTTCAGCACGAACAGCGTGCCTGCAAAGCTGATGCCGGTCAGACGTTTGCCGTTGGTCCATTCGCCGTAGTCGACGGTATCGGACATCATTACCCACTGAATCGGCGTCACCAGTTGGTGCAGCACGCCGATAACGAAGATGAAGCCGAACATCAGCACGGTGGCATGCATCGGCACGAAGAACATCGCCACGCTGACCACCGCCAGCGCGGCGTTGGTCCACCAGAAGATGCTGACCTTGCACTTCCAGTCGGTGAGCGGTTTCGCCAGCGCCGAGCCAATCAGGTTGCCGACGCAGTAGGTGGTCAGGAACGCGACGAACACCTCCGGCGAGCCCATGATCCAGGTGCAGTAATACATCATCGCGCCGCCGCGCACGCAAACGGCGAGAATGTTGAGGATGGTCAGCACGCCGACGATGCGCCACTGGTCGTTTTGCCAGATATCACGCAGATCTTCACGCATGGAGGTGGTGCTCGGCGGCACCTGGATGCGCTCTTTGGTGGTGAAGAAGCAGAACGCCAGCATCAGGAACGCGACCACCGACAGCACGGCGATCCCGCCCTGGAAGCCGAATGCCTTATCGTCGCCGCCAATCAGGTTCACCAGCGGCATCATCAGCACCGTAGAGAGCATGCCGCCCGCCGTCGCCAGCACAAAGCGCCAGGACTGGAGGGAGATACGCTGCGTCGGGTCGTTGGTGATCACGCCGCCCAGCGCGCAGTACGGGATGTTGACCACGGTATAGAGCAGGGTCAGCAGGGTGTAGGTGATGGCGGCGTAAACCATTTTACCGTTGAGGCTGAGGTCCGGCGTGGTATACGCCAGCACGCAGACGATGCCGAACGGGATCGCGCCGAACAAAATCCACGGGCGGAACTTGCCCCAGCGGCTGCGGGTGCGGTCGGCAATCAGCCCCATGCACGGGTCGGAGATCGCATCCAGCGCGCGGGCCAGCAGGAACATGGTGCCGACAAACCCGGCGGGAATACCAAAAATATCGGTGTAGAAAAACATCATATAAAGCATGACGTTATCAAAAATGATATGGCTGGCGGCGTCTCCCATGCCGTAGCCAATCTTCTCTTTTACTGACAGTACTTCGCTCATATTTTTATCCTTCACGCTGTAGGGGGCGCTGAGACCGGTTGCATTGGTTTTAAACCATTGTTTCAGGAGCGGGTATTGCGTTTTCTGGTTAAGAGATTACGTTTCTTGTTTTTTGTGATCGGGATAAAAGTTGGTGAGCACGAAATGCTAACCTGAGGATTTTCTTAAGAATTAGCTGAAACAGGGGGGTTAAGGTCAAAAGAGAGGTGAAAAAAGTGGTGTGGGGTATGTGGTAAATGCCTGAAAGTAGCTATAATGCGCCCCGCCTCCATGTAGCAATGCAGGCGCGGAAGATCGTCATCTCCGGTGAGGTGGCTGGACTTCAAATCCAGTTGGGGACGCCAGCGTTCCCGGGCAGGTTCGACTCCTGTGATCTTCCGCCAAAAATACAGCTAAATCTACTTTCAGAGTTAATAACATGTATAAATATCTTCCCTCAGAAAGAATCGATATACTTGAAAATAACTTAATATGTTTTAATAACCCTTTAAATTTTAACGACCCATTTGAATTCAATACTTCTTTTAACTTTAGTAGCTTTGAATCCAATTTATACGATTCGTTAAGCACTGTAGACCTTCTCAAAGAATTTCCAGCTGAATTATTAAATCAGATTGAAAAACTGCCTAAAGAAATTGTTAGCAATATACTTAAAGATGCAAAAAAAACAATGCTCTCGATGTATAAAAAAGAAAAAGAAAATATAATAAGAGCAGCAGATACTACAATGCAAAGTTTTAACTCAAAGTTGATAGGAATAACGAGAATTCTATCATTAACAGAAACCCCTACGAATATTTTGATGTGGGGACACTACGCACAGGCCCACAGTGGGTTTATCATTGAGTTTGATATCAATCATCCATTTTTCTCACAACGTCGCGGCCAAAAAGGTGAATTTGGTTATTTACGAAAAGTTATATATCAGAAAGAATATCCATTCTTGGATCCATTCTCAGACGATCAAATAAATCATTTCCTAATAAAAAGCAAAGACTGGGAATATGAACATGAATGGCGAATGTTGTTACCACAGGCCAATTCTAGTAAAACAATTAATGTATGTGAAAAAGAATTTGATCTCTATGAACTACCATCCGATGCTATCAAAACGATAATTTTTGGTTGCAATACCTCAGAACATTTTAAAACTAAAATGTTCAGGTTAATAAGTTCACGAACCGACTATGAACATATCAGTTTTATACAGGCTAAAAAATCAAATTCAAGATTTGAGATTGTATTAGACCCGTTATAACTACTTTTTTAATCTATTTAATTCATTTCGACCTAAATTTTTTAACCAATTCCCCAAACTCATCCCTTCAGCCTTCGCCGCAGCCTCAAACTGCGCCTTCAACTCCGGCGTAATACGAATCTGAAAAGTTGGTGCTTTTCCAGATTTTGACTGATTAGGGTCGCGTTTAGCTGTTGACATGTACGTACCTACAAGAGCAAGATATCTTCATTGAGGTACGTACCTTATCATACGAAAACCTCAAATTGAAACGCCCTCGCCAGGTACTCGCAATACCGGACGAGAGCTAACCTCACCAACTATCAAGGAGTTGATTATGGCTGATTCGCATTCTACCCCAGACACCGACCAATCCGGAACCGAGCGTTCGTTAATTGTGGGATACCGCCCAAATGTTTACGACAAATCCACGCCGAAAATCATCCTTTCCGGTAAGTGGTTGCGCGCAGCGGGGTTTGATACCGGACAGCAGGTCACGGTAAAGGTCATGAAAGGATGCATCGTTCTGGTGGCGTATAACGAGCAGGAGCAGCGGTTGCAGGATGATTATAAACGGACGAAGGCGAAGCTTATTGAGATAGAGAACGCGCTTGCAGCGATCCAAATTCCGCATGCTGGAAAGCGCCTCGCAAAATCAAATACAAACCACCTGGCGTAGCGACTATTTCTGGCATACTACGAGCTTACAGACATTACCCTTATGAAGTATTTCTGATAAGGGTTAACGGGTCGAAAATGCAGTTGTTCGGTTTTATCGAACAACTGCCAGCGAGGCAGCCAAGTGAAAATCTTAAATGAAGTGATTGCGTCACGCTCACCGGAAAGCCAACAGCGCATTCAGGAGATGGCAGAGGAAATGTTCCTCGAAACCGGCCTGCAACTTCTGCGTGAAGAGCTCCAGCTCTCGCAAAAACATGTCGCCGATCTTATGGGCGTAAGTCAGCCTGCGGTAACACAGCTGGAGCAGCGTGGAAACGATCTGAAGATTGCTACGCTTAAGCGTTACATCGAAGCGATGGGCGGAAAACTTAGCATTAACGTGGAACTACCCACTGGCAAGCAGGTTGCGTTTCATCTCTAGCGCGATTGTATCTGTAGTTGATGGCGCAACTATATAAGCCGCATTTTACATCCACCTCAGAAAATTAATTCTGCGACGTGCGCCACACCCCAGGCGTACAACCGTACTCCGTCTGAAAATGACGAATAAAGTGCGCGCAGTCGCTGAATCCCATCCGCTGCGCAATATCCGTCACGCTTTGCTGCGAGTTCTTCAGCAGCCAGCAAGCATAGCGCAGTCTGGCGCTGCGGATAAATTCGCGGGCCGTTTTGCCGAATTCTGCGTGGAACAGACGGTTGAGCTGGCGTTCACTCAATGCCACTTCTCGCGCAAGCCCGGCGGTAGTGAGCGGCCGGGTCAGGAACTGTTCTATCAGCATGACGGCGCGGCGCAACCGCGAGTCAGGGATAAGCGCAAAATTCGCCGGACGTGGGGTGGCAATTTCATGCGGAACGAGCGACAAACGCTGACAGGTGGTGCTGGCGATATCATCCCCGGCATGGGCGCGGATAAGCTCAGTTGCCAGCGTCAGGGTGGAAATACCGCCCGGGCAGGTCAGCACATCGCCATCGTCGATGAAATCATACCCTTGCTCAGCATAAACCAGCGGGAAAGCCTGCCGAAATGCATCAAGGTGGAAAGGATGGATGGACGCTCGTCGTTCATTCAGCAATCCTTCCTGTGCGAGGACAAAACTGCCGGTGCCAATGCCAATGAGCGGAACCCCGGCATGGTGGGCATGTGCCAGATACGCTTTATCCCCCTGATACCCTAAGTCCAGATACTGCAATTCACCGCCGATAACAGCAAGGTAGTTAAAACTGTCCGGCGGCCCATGGGGAGAATCCGGCCTCATGATAATCCCCGCATTGCTGATAATCGGGATATCAGGAAATTCACTTATCAGGCTGATTTTAAATGCTAATTTATCCTGCGCTTTCGCTGCATAACGCAGCGCTTCCAGCAATCCAGATACCGCCAGAAGTGAATAACGGGGCCATAATATCAACCCAATATGCAGACACTTTTCCGGTACTGATTTCCCCCCATCGGAGGAGTCAAATACACTTTTCATTTACTTGCCAAATTTAAAATTAATTACATTATCGCAACATGATCTGTCGCACTTTATATTTCTAAGATAATCCTGATATTTTAAATCAAGCATAAATGAGACGGGAGGAAAATATAATGCTTTTCTCGTTTACATCATTCTTTTTTTGAACCACGACACACATATGTCGGTAATGTTCCTAAGGTAAAGATATAGTTACCATTATGTTGTTCATTGATACGCATATAAATACTCTTGCCCGGATAGACAAAAAATTGCGGTTCATATTTTTCCAGCCAGCTGTCTTCGACATTATCGTCCGGGAAAGTCATATTTTTTTCTGACGTCAGCAAATAGAGGCGATCTTTTCTCTCCACCCGAAAGGAAATTTTCCTGTCAATGGTTTTACCCGGATCGCTCTTTGCCCGGCCATTCATGCTCAGGGTGCCGAATTTCCCGTCGAAGGTGTAATTCAGCCAGACCGTCAGCGTCTCATCCGGATGGTGCTGTACCAGATTAGCCTGGCATGAAAAAGGCTGAACGTAAGATCGGTGCCACAGGTAATAGCCCGTCAGCACGCCTGCCGTGACGAGGCCCGTCACGATGACATACAGCATCTGCCGAAAACGAGTCATGCTAGCTATCCTTCAGGAAATAATCAGATATACAGCGGTTCGGTTCTTTCATTGGCCGGTCGCAGCGAATAACCGACGCACGAGGAAGCAGGGCGTACCAGCTGATGTAAACCCAGGGATATTGCGCGCATTCAGCCTTGAATTGTTCTACATAGGTCAGCGCGGAAGCGCGTTCAGCGTGAGTCTGAATGTCGTTCGCAAGATAAACGCGACAGGCCCCGACGGATGCCGCAAAACGGTAATCCTCAACAAAACGGTTTTCCCTGGCGTTCATATATCCCGTCACGCCTCCCACGGCCAGGATGATCAACAGCCCCATGACGACAGCCAGCCAGCGCGTGGACTTCCTGGCAACGGGCGCTGCTGGCGCGGAGGATGCAGAGACCTCCTCGATCGCTGGCACCTCCTCACATTGTCCCTCTGCGGGTTGAGGCGCGACAGGCGAAGGCTCTCTGACGGTTATTTGCGTGTCGCTTGCCAGCGTCAGCCCAATACGGGGAATGGTAACGATAGGGTCAGTTTCAAAACCAATCTTTTTGAGCCCTTTGCGCAGAATTGAGATGTTCTGGTAATAGGTATTGGAGGAGACAAGCATGCCGCGGCTTTGCCAGACAATATCAAGGAACTCTTGCTGAGTGACAATCGACCCCGCTCTGTCGATTAATAACAACAGGCATCGGCCTGCTGGCGAATTTAACACAACCACACGGTCAGGATTGTTGATATCACGTAACGTGCTGGCTGCAGGATGAAATTCGACGATATTATTTATAATGTAATGCTTATGCATAGGGGCAGTATGAATTCTCCGGTTAACAGATGTTGAACCTGAGTCACCGCATGTATGTGATGACATTCGCGTCGGGATTAATGTGACTGATTAACGGCATGCTGTATATCTTCGCCATTGGCGAAAAATCTTAATTTATATTTCATCCCTTAAACTTCACTGAACCTGCATAAGAACTCAACCCTTGTAGAATGCGGCTTGCAGAGCCGCTTCATCCGCGATCATCCTCATTATGATGTTTTGTGAAGTGAATTTCCGCTCCACAGAAGTATCTGACTATCGACAGCATCTCTTTTATAAGAGCCTCTCCTTTTGGCGCACTCCTCGCCTCTTGACATTGACAAATATCTACATAAAAAAACATTGTACGCCACGGACATGCGTGTCTGAAATATTCAGTACTCTTAAGCCTTAAGTTTTCTCAACCCGACCAATATCAATAAGTTATATGGTTTTTGTATGCTTTTCAGCCACCTCTCTATCAGTTTTTATCGATGATAACATTCGTAAATTGTTATTCCCCGTCAGCAACTTCACACCCGCACTGACACCAGACGACAAACTCCTTACAAAACATTTATCAAAGCTAAATTTTCATTAAAAATAGCGGCTATCATAATTTACAGAAAGCGAAGCGGAATAAGACCAATCAGAGGGAAGCGTCGTAACCGGTCTCGATCTTAGTAATTAATACAATTTTAGATTAATTCAGATTACCTCTTTATTGGCCGACGTATAGTAGGCCTACACTATGCAATACGTCATTGCTTCGAGAATACTGGCGATACCCTTATAAATAATTCGCCTGATTACTATTATAAATCGAGGAATAACATGACGAACAATAACCAAATAACACAGCATATTACTGTTGCATTGATGGGCGGCGATCATTATGCAAGAAACGGCATTAAAACGTTATTACGCAGCATCCGCGACGACCTTCACATCATTATCATAGAAGGAGGTTATCAGGAACTGGATAAGGCGCTGTCGTCGATTCGTATCGATATCTTATTTATATCCGGCGCAGAGAAATACCATACAGGGTATGGCTCACTGAAATATTTAAAAAAAATCAAAGCCACGCATCCAGAGGTGATTATCTGCCTGTATTCAACCTATGCCCATTCCCTGTTATGGGCCAGGGAAGATATTGATGCCTATATCTCGCTACAGAACACGGTTTATCAGTGGCGGATAAAGCTAGCAAAAATGGTCGATAGCCATTATCGGCCCCAAAAGCAGCCAGCGGCGTTATCGCTGACGCCTGGAGAAAGGAGGGTATTAAAGAAACTCAGGAACGGACTAGATATACGTTACATCGCAGAACTGGAGAAACTTTCTTATCGCCGCGTGAGCGCTTTAAAAAGCTCAGCGATAAGAAAACTCGGGCTCAGGAATAAGACAGATTTGCTGGTCTTTTTAACCAGTTAGACCTGCCGCTTTCAGAGCAAATCTCGTAATAAAAAAACCAAGGAACCATGAAATGAAAGCACGCCTTACTTGCCAATCTCTGCTGGCATTAAGCATTGCCGCCCTGCTGCCAGCGGGCTCAGCACTGGCCACCACCACCAGCGGCGGCACGGTTAACTTTAGCGGTAAAGTGGTGACCTCCGCCTGTGCCATCAGCGCCGGTAGCGCGAATATCGACGTCGACATGGGTGAAGTGCGTACCGCCACGCTGGCTGCCGCAGGCAGTGAAGCCAGTACCGCAAAAGCCTTCTCCATCACGCTGGAGGATTGCGAAATCGCCGATACCTCCGCGTCCACGGAAGATAACCCCATTGCCGCAACGACCGTGGCTATCACCTTCACCGGTACGCCGGACAGTACCGATGTGAATAGCCTGGCTGCGGGAGTAAACGGCGGCGCGGGCTCGGCGCAGCATGTCGCTATCCGTCTTTATGATGAACAGGGCAACGTCGTCAGGCTGGGTGAGCCGGCAGTAGCGATCCCCCTGCGTGCGGGGGCGAACACCCTGAACTTCAGCGCGAAATATTACTCCCCACTGGGCAACGCCACGGCGGGTGATGCCAGCGCGGTCGCAACCTACACCGTGACCTATTCGTAATCTTCAGGCCCGGTCTGCTGGCCGGGTCTGACTCAGCTTTCAGGAGACGCACAATGCGCGTAAACACATGGATTTGTCTGGCTGGCACGTTATGTTCATCCGCCGTGTATGCAGGCGGCGTGGGGTTGGGTGCAACGCGGCTGGTCTACGCAGGCGCGACGACGCAGACGATGATGCAGGTAAGAAATACCCACCCTGATGCCACGTTCCTGATCCAGTCATGGATGGAAGACGAGAAAGGGAGCCGTACCAACGACTTCGTCATCACGCCGCCGCTGTACGTCATGAAGCCCGCCAGCGAAAGCGCGGTGAAAATCATGTTCAGCGGCAACGCACTGCCAGCCGATCGCGAAACGCTGTACTGGATGACGGTCAAAGCTATCCCACAGCAGGTTAAAAACGGTTCCGGCAATTCGCTGCAATTCGCCTCTGCCAACCGCATCAAGGTCTTTTATCGCCCTGAGTCGCTTCGGGAAGGCGCAGGAGAGGCATGGAAAAACCTTGCAGGCGCCTACCGCGCGGGCAAGGTCACGCTGACCAACCCAACGCCGTATTACCTCACCACCATTAACCTGAAAATTGATGGCAGGCCGGTGTCGCCCGTCATGGTGCCGCCGAAAGCCAGCGTGACGCTGGCAGACACCTTCAGCCATGCGAGCAGCATGAGCTACCAGACGATTAACGATTATGGGGCCTGGACGCCCGTCACCCGCACGTCATTGTCCCAATAATAAAAACAGTAAGGCGTGACCACATGAAAATTAAAATCCTGTGCGCCACGGCGATCGCCCTGGTGATTCGGCAAGCCGTGGCTGCCGAAAGCGAGCTGCACTTTAATCCTGCGTTTCTTAACGGCGAACAGGCAAACAGCGCCGACCTCGCCTGGGTCAACGCCGGGAGCGCGTTGCCGCCGGGCGAGTACAATCTTAACGTGTATATCAACACCCAGTTCGCGTTCACAGGTAACGTCACGTTTCGCGCCGCTGAAAACACCGCCGGTGAAGCCCTGCCGTGCCTTACGCCTGCGCAATTCGCCGCACTTGGCATCGACAGCCGTCAGGCGAAAGGGGGTGAGCTGTCGCCTGCGCAGCGCTGCATTTTTTTAACCCGGTCGTTCGCCGATACCCGGTTTGATTTTGACCAGAGGACGCTTACCCTCAACTTCACCGTACCGCAAAGCGCGATGCGCGCTCTGCCGCGCGGGTACGTCAGCCCGGAGAGCTGGGAATCCGGCATCCCTGCCGCGTGGCTGAACTATGTGGTCAATGGCGCGAATAATGACTACCGGGGCGAGACGCGCACGCGGGAACAACAGCTGTTTGTGAGCCTGAACAGCGGCGCCAACCTGGGCGCATGGCGGCTGCGTGATTTCACCACGTGGACCAAAGAGAGTAACGAGCTCACCCACGTCCAGACCTGGCTACAGCGGGATATCCGCGCCCTGCGTGCCCAGGTTTATGCCGGTGAAACGTTCACCTCATCGCAGGTGTTTGACGCCGTTGGCCTGCGTGGGATTGCCCTGAAGACCGATGACAATATGTTGCCCGCCAGCCTGAGCGGTTACGCGCCTGAAGTGCGCGGCATTGCGCGCAGCAATGCCACGGTGACGGTTCGCCAGAACGGTAACGTTATCTATCAAACCTCCGTTCCGCCGGGGGCGTTTGTGCTGAAAGATCTCTATCCGACCTCTTCCGGCGGCGATCTCGCGGTCACCATTCAGGAGAGCGACGGCAGCCAGACGCAATACACCCTGCCCTTTGCCAGCGTGCCGAATCTGGTGCGTAACGGTCAGGTCAAATATGCTCTGGGGGCCGGGAAATACCGCCCTGCGGGCAATCAGATCTCGCCCTCCTTCGCGCAGGGCGAGCTGTTCCTGGGCTGGCGATACGGTCTCACGTTTTATGGCGGGGCGCAGTTTTCCGATCGCTACAACGGCCTGGCCTTCGGTATCGGGCAGAATCTCGGCCGCTTTGGCGCCTACTCCCTCGACCTTACCCATGCCCGCAGCCAGCTGGCTGATAATCAGCACTACACCGGGGATTCGGTACGCCTGCGGTACAGCAAGCTGCTGAACGATATCGGTACGCGGGTCAATTTCTTCTCGCTGCGTTACTCAACGGCAGGGTTTTATACCCTCAGCGATACCACTTACAAAGGCATGGCGGGCGGAGCGCCAGAACAGACCGTGGAAGACGATGGCACCGTCACCACTCACTACGACACGGTTTACAACCTGCATATGTCGCGTAAAGCAAAAAATCAGCTGCTGTTGTCGCAGCCGATGGGCGAATACGGCGCGCTGTCGCTGTCCTGGGATCAACAAACCTACTGGAATACGTCAAAAACCACGCAAAGTTTGCAGTTCGCGTGGAACGCAACGTTTCGTAATCTGTCGCTTGGCATCAGCGCCCAGCGTAGCTCTAGCCTGTACGACAACAAGAAAGACAATATCCTTGCGTTGTCCCTGTCGGTGCCGCTGAGTAACCCGGCGCTGTCGACCCGCCTCCGTTTTACCGCTACCCATGCGGATCCCGCTGGCACCACCGCGAGTACCGGTGTCAGTGGTTATCTGCCAGGACAGGAGAATCTTTTCTATAGCGTCAACCAGCGCTACAGCGCGCAGCAGCACTACGGCGGCGATGCCGCGCTGCAATACGAGGGCGCGTGGGGAGACTATAACCTGGGCTACAGCTACGCCGGTGACTCCCGCAACCTCAGCTACGGGATGAGCGGCGGTGCGGTGCTGCATGAGGATGGCCTGACGCTGAGCCAGCCGCTCGGGAACACCAATATCCTGGTGAAAGCCCCGGGCGCCAGCCATGTCGCCGTGCTCAACCACAAGGGCATCAAAACCGACAGCCGGGGCTATGCGGTGATCCCGTACGCCACGCCGTATCGCGTTAATCAGGTTGCGCTGGATGTCACCACCGTGGGCAATGACGTGGAGCTTGAGAACGCCATCGCCAATAAAATCCCCACCGACGGGGCACTGGTTCGCGCCACCCTCACCACGCGTCAGGGGGCAAAAGCGATGTTTATCGTGCGTCACGCTAAAGACGTGCTCCCCTTCGGCACGCTGGTCTCGTCAGAGGATGACAACGCCAGCGGTATCGTCGGCGATGGCGGCAGCGTGTATCTGACCGGCCTGTCAGCGAAGGGAACATTGCATGCCGTATGGGGACGCGACAGCGCCCAGCGCTGCACGATCCGCTATGCGTTGAACCCGAAAAATTATCAGGCCCGCACCGGGCTGTATTCCCAGGAGGTCATATGTCAGTAACCGTCCGGTTTCTCCCCCTGATCCTGCTGATGTTCATCACCGTCCCCGTACGCGGCTATGACGTGCTGGTTTCCGTGACCGGCAACGTGATCGGCAATACCTGTATTGTCTCGGAAGATTCGAAGGAGCAAAACGTGCCGCTGGGCACCCTCGGCGTGAAGCAATTTAGCGAGGCGGGCGCGGTCAGCAATATCAAAACGCCCTTCACGCTCACCCTTGAAGCATGCGGCCCCACCTTTGCTGGCGTGAAAATCCGCTTCAGCGGTACGCCGGATGACGAGAACCCGCAGCTTCTGAAAGTCGCTGACGGCGGCGCGACCGGCGTGGCAGTGCAGATACTGGATAAAGACAGCGTACTTATCCCGCTGGACACCCAAACCGCTGCTTACGGCGCGGCGGGGGATGACAGCGTAAAAATGACCTTCTATGCGCGACTGGCCGCCACGGGTGCGCCGGTCAATGCCGGAGACGTTTCGGCAGTGGCGACCTGGACGACGGAGTATCAATAATGCGTTTACTGTTTTTAGGCCTGTTTTTCATGTCCTCTCAGGCGCTTGCCCTCTCCTGGACATCGGATATCACCCTTTCGCCCACGCCCATGTCGTGGTCCGGCCCGGCAGACTCCATCGTGCCTGGAAAGACGATCGGCTCTGAATGGAGCGCCTCTGCGAGCGTCTCGGAAGTGTTCTGGTGCGGCCTGGTATTTACCTGCTCCAAAGGGACGCTGGAGCCGAGCAGCAGCGTAACGGCCACCGGCATCACGGTTATTCTTGATGGCGCCAGTTACATGGTATTTGAAACGGGCGTGCCCGGCATCGGCTTCATTCTTGGGCTTAAAGATTATAACGGCACCACCTATGTCCCGATGCAGACGGGCATTACGCAGAGTTATCCGGCCGACGGGACTAACGGTTACGCCTCCACACTGGGCTGGTCGGCAAAAGTGACGTTTATCAAGACCGGCGTTCCGCTGAAATCCGGCGTATACCAGACCCCCACCATTAATGCGGCGATCCTGACGGCCTATAACAACGAAGTGAAAACCGCGCAGGTGATCATCAACCCGACCACCATCACGGTGACGGCAAGCGGCTGCACGGTAGGCACGAAAAGCGCCAACGTCGACCTGGGCACCATTGATGTTCACACGCTACCCAGCGTAGGCAGCACCTCGCCATCGGAGGCGTTTAACGTCAGCCTGACCTGCGATGAGAACGTGGCGGTTAACGCAGTAATGACCGATCAGACCACGCCGTCAAATACCTCGTCGGTCGTGACGCTGACCGGGGACTCCACGGCCTCCGGCATTGGCGTGCAGTTTTTCTATAACGGTACCGGGCCGCTGATGATGGGGCCAGACAGCTCGGCCGCAGGCACGACGGGACAGTTTTTCATCCAGACCACCAGCGCAGCACAAACGCTATCGCTGCCGTTCCAGGCGCAGTACATCCGAACCGGAGAGCTGGTCCCCGGCTCGGCTAACGCCCTGGCGAGCATTACGTTTTCGTATCAGTAGGTCAGTGTTTAACCCACACCAGCTGATCGACCCGGAATCCCAGATCGCGTGCGGTATTCAGGTAGTCCTGTTTTACCGCCTCCGGAATGGTCGGGGTGCGCGATAAAATCCACAGGTAGTCGCGGTTCGGGCCGCTGACCAGCGCGTACTGGTACTTATCGTCCAGCTTGATCACGTTATAGCCGCCGTAGAACGGGCCGAAGAACGATACCTTCAGCGCAGCCGTAGTCGGTTCGCCGGTAAAGTACGCCTTTCCTTCGCTCTCATTCCACTTGTTCTTCACCGGATCATAGCCACGATTCAGTACGCTGATACCGCCATCGCTGCGCTTGCCGTACGTCGCGGTCACCTGTTCCAGACCGCGCTCGAAGCGATTTTCCAGTCGGGCGACTTCATACCATTTGCCGAGATAGCGGCTGGCATCAAAGCCGGTAATGGGCTGCACGCCTTTCGGCGGCGTGGGAGATTTACAGGCAACCAGCGTCAGCGCAATGGCGACACCGGTAACGACAGGCCATAGCCTCATGAGA
>NZ_JBMKHQ010000011.1:16135-30964 GCF_049237385.1 Enterobacter cloacae complex sp. IR5412
CAGACATGGCTTACTCCATCGGCGAATTCGCCAGACTCAGCGGCATCACCGCCACCACGCTGCGGGCGTGGCAGCGACGCTATGGATTACTCAAACCCGAGCGTACGGACGGCGGTCACCGCCTGTACAGCGATGAGGACGTTCAGCAGGCGCTGAAAATCCTCGACTGGGTTAAAAAAGGCGTACCCATCGGCCAGGTAAAATCACTGCTGGAACGTCCTGTGCCGCGCCGCGCCAATAACTGGCAAACCCTGCAACAGGCCATGCTGCAAAAGTTGCAGGAGGGGAAAATTGAATCCCTGCGTCAGATGATTTACGACGCCGGACGCGAATACCCAAGGCCAGAGCTGGTCACTAACGTGCTGCGTCCGTTGCGCAGCCAGATATCGGCCAACGTCGCCGCCGCCATGACGCTGCGTGAGATCCTCGACGGCATCCTCATCGCCTATACCTCGTTTTGCCTTGAGGGCGATAAAAAAGCGCCGGGCGATAACATCCTCATCAGCGGCTGGCATCTGAACGACCCGTGTGAGATCTGGCTTGAAGCCCTGACGCGCACCGGCCAGGGCCACCGCATCGACATACTGCCGGTTCCCCCTGCCGCGCTGGCCCCGGAAATTTTTCCGGATCGCAAATGGCTGCTGGTTACCAGCGGTAAACTTACCGCCGCGCGGAAAAAGCAGGTTGCGCAGTGGCAGCAGCAGGTTTCCCTTGAGGTAATTATCCTCTGATTATTTTCTGCTGTGGCAAACTTCACGAAAAGTTGAATATTTTTTCGCGCAGCGAGTGCTAACGTTTTCCTGTCACCGACAACTCAACAGGAAAACACGATGAAAAAGACACTCCCTCTGATGATACTGGCTACAATGGCTTTCGCCCCTGCCGCGTTCAGCGCCCCGGCAGGCACCCTGAGCGTCCACGTTCTGGACCAGCAAACCGGTATGCCGCCAGCAGATGTGGCCGTCACGCTGGAAAAGCAGGAGCAGAACAAGTGGACCCCGATTGCCAGCGGTAAAACTGACCACGACGGGCGCATCAAATCGCTCTATCCGCAGGATCAGGATATGGCGCCAGGCGTGTATAAAGTGACCTTCAAAACCGCAGATTACTTCCACGGCAAAAAGCTGGACTCCTTCTTCCCGGAAGTGCCGGTGCTGTTCACCGTCACCCGCACCAATGAAAAACTGCACATCCCGCTTCTGCTCAGCCAGTACGGTTACTCAACTTACAAGGGCAGCTGATTGCTCTTGATTTTAAAGACGATTAAAAAATAATCCCGTCAATACTTGGACAAATACGCATTGTTGTGTAACTTTTAGATATGAGATCGGGAGGTGCACATCATGACAACAAAACCTGTGCTGGGTATTAGCGGATGTTTGACCGGTTCCGCCGTTCGCTTTGACGGCGGACATAAGCGTATGGGCTTTGTGATGGATGAGCTGGCGCAGTGGGTCGCTTTCCGCCCGGTATGCCCTGAAATGGCTATCGGCCTGCCCACGCCTCGTCCGGCGCTGCGCCTGGTGATGACCACTGGCGGCGAGACAGAAATGCGGTTCAGCAAAGCGCCGCACGATGACGTCACGCAGAAGATGGCCGCATTTACGGCAGATTATCTGCCGAAAATCGGCGATCTGTCAGGGTTTATCGTCTGTGCAAAATCCCCTAGCTGCGGCATGGAGCGCGTGCGGCTGTACGACGAAAACGGCAACCGGGGCCGCAAGGAGGGTGTCGGGCTGTTCACCGCCGCCCTCCTTGAAACTTTCCCCTGGCTGCCCGTCGAAGAAGACGGTCGCCTGCACGATCCGGTACTGCGGGAAAACTTTGTTGAGCGCGTTTTTGCTCTCCACGAACTGAACGTAATGCGTAAAAATGGCCTGACGCGCCGTGCCCTGCTGGACTTTCACAGCCGCTATAAGCTTCAGCTTCTGGCGCACCATCAGGCAGGCTACCGTGAGATTGGTCCGTTTGTGGCATCACTGCATGAGTGGGACGATCTGGACGCGTTTTTCGTGGCCTATCGCGACAAACTGATGAATATCCTGAAAAAACCCGCTTCGCGGAAGAATCATACTAACGTGCTGATGCACATTCAGGGCTATTTCCGTAACCAGCTGAACAGCCGCCAGCGCGGAGAACTGCGTGATGTGATCCTGCATTACCGGGACGGACTGCTGCCGATCCTCGCGCCGCTGACGCTGCTTAAGCATTATCTGGCTGAATACCCTGACCGGTACCTGATGACGCAAAACTACTTTGATCCCTATCCTGATGATTTGGGTCTGCGTCTGGCCGTTACCTGATAAGAAAGAAGCGAAGGCCCATTGACCCACAGAGGCCCAAAGCTGTACCCCGTTTAGACGACACCCTCACTGTCGTCTTTTTTTTGCGCTCAGCGTAAAATACTGTAATTCTGTACAGGTTAAGCATGCACAGCGGAGTACCCCGATGATCAAAAATCTGCATATTCAGAACTACCGCTCAATTCGCGATATGTCGCTTGAGCTGGAACAGCTCAACATCGTGTTCGGCCCCAACGGCACCGGAAAATCCAATATTTATAAAGCGATTTACCTGATGCACAGCGCGGCGCAGGGGCAATTCTCCCAGGCGCTGGCAAACGAGGGGGGAATTTTGAAAGTGTTCTGGGCGGGCAAAACCCGCAGCGACCAGCTGCGGCGCATGAACCTGGCGGTGGAAACGGAAACCTATGAATATGAGCTTCAGGTCGGGTTCGTGGAAAAGCTGCCCTATCCCTCACAGTTTCAGCTCGATCCGGTGATCAAAGAGGAATCTATCTGGCTGAGCGGCCAGCACCGTCGTCCGTCGTCACAGCTGATGAAGCGTAAGAATCAGGCGGTTTTCCTGAACAACGTGCATCACGAAAAAGTGACCCACAGCGGTACGCTGTATGAGAACGAGTCGGTGTTCGGGCAGCTCGGCGAACCGCACCTCTATCCCGAAGTGTCGCAGATGCGCGAGTCCCTGCGTAACTGGCGCTTTTATCATGAGTTTTCCGTCTCATCCGGCTCGGCGATCCGTGCGCCGCAGGTGGGTTTTCGTTCCCCGGTGCTGGCCAGCGACGGTGCGAACCTGGCCGCCGCGTTTCAGACCATTGTCGAAATTGGCGACGAGCTGCTGCTGATACGCATTCTCGACCAGGCCTTCCCCGGCTGCGTGTTTTACAGCGACAACACCGGCGGGCGCTTCCGCATGATGATGCAGCGCGAGGGGCTAAGCAGACCGCTGGAACCGGCAGAGTTCTCCGACGGCACGCTGCGTTTTTTGTGCCTGGCGGTGGCGCTGCTAAGCCCGCGCCCTCCCGCATTTATCGCCCTCAACGAACCGGAAAACAGCCTGCATCCGCAGATGCTGCCCGCTCTGGCAAGCCTCATTGCCGAGGCCAGCCGCTACTCGCAGATCTGGCTCACCAGCCACTCGCCGGAGCTGGCGCAGTTGATTGAGAAGCACCGATCGTTTTCGCTGTATCAGCTGTCGATGGTGGAGGGGGAGACGCGGATGGAGCGGCTGGGGTAATGCATTTCTTTTATGCAGTCACCACTTTCAAGGTCGCCATCAACGACGAAGATGATTTCCGTCGGTATATACCTTCGGCGAATTCTGCGCTCGCGACAGATTATCAAATTTATTGTTGCCAGTTTCTGATGCCAGGATAATCTGTAAACGTTGGTTATCAGATGAGAAAATTAAAATGGATATTGTACTTTTCCCTGGTCAGAACGCCCGCGCATGGGCTGAAACAATGATAAATCTTGAAGCCCGCAAGCTCATCAATACTGCGAATATTGTCGGAGGGCAACATCTCAGCGACGGACTCGCACGGATTAAATTTATGGATGATATTCGGCAGTTTGTGATGCAACAATTTAGTGCTACCCGGGCAGCCAGAAGTGATGAGGAGTGCATGGAATGCCTGAAAAACATCCGGGCTGAGAACGAAAGTCTTCTTGAGCAAAGCAGAATGCTTCGCTCCCGTACAGCTCAGCTTTTTGCTCAGATTGAACTGGTTAAAGAAAATAACAAAGTCGTCGGTTACGTTATCTCATCGATTAAGGTTGTGCTTTCAGGGTTACAGATTGTTGCAGGTGTTGGTGCAATGATGACAATGAATCCAGTGGGTGCGCTTGCAGGAGCGATTCTGGTTATGGATGGTGCAAATGCCATTTCAAAAGAAATTAACAGAACGCTTCAACATCAACCAAACTCCGAAGGTATGCTGGCAGATGGCGTCATGGATATCGCTCAGTTTATGGGATTTAAACGTGAATCAGCACTTGGGGTATTCAATAGCGTAAGCCTGGCAGCAAGCGTCTATACGGTATTTGGCGCCATCCGGAAACCCGAATCATGGCGTCTGTTTCGTTATCTCCCGCTGGATTTCTACCGCAAAGTCGACGGAATGAATCGCGCAGCGCTCACTATGAAAATTGTCGGCTGGGGTGTCTCTGCAAAAGTCTCGTTTGATTTAATTTCTAATGCGTCTGGCCAGAACTAATGTATTTCTTTCTGAAGCGCCAGGCTTTGTAAGCAATGATTGGGGGTTGAAAAAACCAGGCAATAATCAATACGATGAAAAGAGAAATACCGCCGGAAACAATATTGTAATGTTCAGCGAAAAAAAGAAGCGCCAGGAAAATCAGAGCCACAGCCGCAGTAATACACAGTACCATGATGAAACGCTTGCCCAACTCAAGCACCACCTCGAGCAGGGATGAACCATAACGGCTAACGTTTCGGTTCAGATACGCTAATTCCTTTACGGTGAAACCTGATTCAAGTAACTGCGTTTCAATATTGTTCATGCCACTACCTTTTCTTCTGGAAAGTAACGTGGATTATCTTAACCGGAAGAGAAGTGCTTGTAACCCGTCTGATGCATACCCATTACCGTCCGCTTTAAAGGCAAAGAAGTCGCCCACGTCTTTTTATTCCATCTCGCCAGCATTATTTTTCGCTGCAAACGGCTTAACGCGAAACGTCTTACGCCACTCCGCCGGACTGACGCCAAAGCGCGCCTTAAATTGCTGCCGATACGTCACCGCTGATAAAAACCCCACCTGCTCAGCGACGCTTTCGATTGGCAGACTGCCGGACTCCAGCAGGATCTGGCTGCGCCGCAGGCGCTCGGCGGTAAGCCAGTCGGCAACGCTCATGCCCGTCGCCTTGATAAAATGGCGGGTCAGCGTGCGTCGGCTCATCGACACCACGTCCGCCAGCGAATCCAGGTTATGCGGCTCGGAAATGTGCTGCTGAAGGTAGTCTATGAGACAGTTAATCCGCCCGTCGCGGGTATCTTTCGGCACAGGCTGCGCAATAAACTGCGCCTGCCCGCCCTCGCGGTGCGGCGGGACGATCATCCGGCGGGCAATCTGATTGGCGACGACGCTGCCAAAGCGCTGGCGGATGATATACAAACAGCAGTCGAGCGCGGCGGCGGTACCTGCCGAGGTGATCACATTGCCGTCGTCCACGTAGAGCGCGTTGATGTCCAGTCGAACGTCCGGAAACAGCGTCTGAAACTGGTGTTCAAACTCCCAGTGGGTGGCGGCCCGTTTGCCGCTGAGTATGCCGGCATAGCCCAGCACAAACGATCCCAGACACAGCCCAACAATTTCCGCCCCGTTGTCTCTGGCCTGAATCAGGCTGTCGAGCAGCGTCTGAGGCGGGCGCTCCAGTACGTGCTGCCAGTAGGGTACAACCACAATTTCAGCCGATGCGATCGCGGAAAAATCCTGCGTCGCATGCAGGGCAAAACCGTCTTTCGAGGTCAGGAATCCCGGTTTTTCAGCGCAGATCGTGACGTTAAAGCGCTTTTCCCCGGATACCGTATCGCCAAACAGAATGCAGGGGACGGAGTAGTGGAACGGGCTAAACCCGTCCACCGCGACAATAGCAACGTTAACAAGCGGCATCTGTCTCTCCTTTCCCCTTTAACACTCAGAATATAACGGTTTCGCCGTCCTGAGGAATGCTCACCGCGTCACTTATCTCGTTGGCGTCAACATACTCGCGCAGCGCGCGGCGGGTCAGCAGGCAGTGGTTGATAGCTTCCATATGGGTCGCCACGATTTTCGCCTGCGGCAACAGGAAATGCACGTTAAGCAGATCTTCTTCCCCCATGATAATTGGCCCAAACCCGATGACGTGGGCGTAACCAGCGTTGAGCACGACAACGTCCGGTTGATGCTTTTGTAGATCGGCCGCAACCGCGTCGCGCCAGATGGTATCCCCTGCGATATAAAGCGTCTTCTCATCGGGATGACGGAAGACCACGCCGCAGGCTTCACCCAGACGCTCTGCCAGCTCCGGCACGGCGTAAGCGCGGTCAGTGCCGTGCTGGCCGCCATAAGTTTTCGCAATCCGGATATCGCCGAACGTCGTTTCGTCGGTCATGACCGTCAGGTTGTGAAAGCCTTGTCCGCGCAGCAGCGCGGCATCGCTATCATTTTGCACGTAGATCGGCTTGTCTTTGGCGATCAGCTCAACGGCATACTGATCCCAGTGATCGTCATGGGTATGGGTGACGATCACCGCATCGGTGTCCAGCAGCGTTTGAACGTCAACGGGAAGCTCGACCATCGGGTTGCGAATATCGGCCCGCGCGGTGCCGGGAAAACCCGGATAAGCACCTTTTGGCGCCAGCATTGGGTCGATTAAAAAGCGTTTTCCCGCGTAAGTGATCAGCTGGGTGGCATTGCGAATTTGCGTAATGTTCATGGGCTATCCTCCGGTTGGTATGAGAAGGAGAATAGCCCCAGGGTGCCGTTAAGAATGTGGGCTAAAGGGCGATGATCGATGAAATCGGGTCAATCGATAAACCGCTTGCGCACCCTTTCCAGCGGCGCAATCAGCAGATTGATAAGCGGTTTACGATCGATAACGATATCGGCGTTCACCGTCATCCCGCCCATCAGCATGCGCTTTTTCTTGTCCGGGTCGGTAAACCAGGAGGGGACGCGCACTTTAGCCAGGTAGTAGTTCTGCCCTTCCTGGAGCGGGATCAGCGCCGAATGGGCATCAATGTTTACCTCATAGAAATCGGACAGCGTCGCCTCCACGGAACCGTATTTGTCCACGGGCCAGGAGTCGAAGCGCAGCTTGACCTTATCGCCTTTCGCCACGCGCCCCACCCCCGTTGCCGGAACATACAGGTACCCCTCCATCGTCGCCGCGGTATTTTTACGAATCACCACCACCACCTCGCTGTTTTGCGTAATGGCCCGGCCTGGCGGGAAGTTAATCGCCACCACGTAGCCATCTGAAGGGGCCAGCATCGCCATGGTGGAACTCCCCCGGCTGGACAGGTTGCGATCGATTTCGCTGATGCGGTTTTTCACATACAGTTGCTCCTCGCTCAGCGAGTCAATTTGCGACTGGGTGCTGTCGGTCAGGCTGGTTTTGCGCGCCTCAAGCTCAAGAATAGTGCTCTCCTCCAGCGTCAGGTTGAGCTGGGCGTTGAGCACATCGTTATGGCTTTTATCGAGATCCACTTTGGAGACATAGCCCTTCCCGGAGACGGATTTCCACGCCTCGTAGGTGTCGGTGCTGTTTTTTAACAGCGCGCGCAGCTTCTTCACCTTATCGCGGGAAACGGCGATCTGCTTGTCAGTGAGAGCCAGCTGCTGCGCAAGATTTTTGCGATACGACGCAATCGAGTCCTCAATGGCCTGGATGCGCTGCTCGCTGCGCTTTTTCTCCGCTTCCATCTGCTGGCGGTCAAACTGCACCACCGAGCCCTGCTTGCCGCCATAGTCCTGCGACACGGTGAACAGCGGATCGTTTTCCTTCACGTACTGGCCGGGCCGGACGGCAAAATCAACAAGGGTTCCGGACTCTCTGGCGCGCACCTCCACATCGCCCTGCGCCGGGATCAGCACCCCGCGTGCCAGCGTGGTTTCCGAAAAGTTGAAAGCAATCGCAAAGACCAGCAGGCAGAGAAAAAAGGCGATGAACAGCGTCAGCACGGTTTTCAGCCGCGGCGCGTTGATTTGATAGCTTTTTGAGAAGTGGTGCGGGATTAGCGCCCGACGCTGTCGGCTTCGGTTTTTTAATTTCACGATATGTCATCCATGATAAATCACTGAAAGATCGTCCCATCCACTCCAGAGCGTGGGGGTTTTGCGCAGCGCGTTCAGCGTGTCGGCGGCGGCCAGACGGTAATCCTCTGGCGCATACGCCTGGCTCTCCAGCCCAAACTCTGCCGCGTGCAGCGAACAGACCGGCAGCAGCGTTCGGACGCTGTAGCCATAACGGGATAAAAACCGCGTGGAGACGTCCGTTAACCACGCCTTGCGATCGCCTGCCTGAATTGGGAACAGCGGCGCATCCGGCAGGCGTTCATCCATCAGCAGCACCGTCACCATGCGCTGAGGGGCGAAAAACGAGCCGGCGCGCCGTCCGTCGTGTGTGGCCATCAGCTTGTGCAGCGCAGGGTGACGGGTAATAAACTGAAAGCGCACATCATCTGGCGCGGTGGCGAGCAGCGCATCCATAATCAGGCCAAAGCCCGCCCAGCGCATGCCCAGAAGCAGGGTGCGAGGCGAACTGTAAAACCCCTGATCCTGCGTCCACTGCGCCATGTACGCATGCAGATCGAAGCGAACGTTGCGCGCCCACAGCGCGGGCGGGAAAATCTGTTCCACGAAGTTAAACCCGCTCAGCTCATGGGCGTTCTGATGCAGAAAATCAGCCGGCACATCGGCCTCCGGGCAGGGCATAAACTGGCTGTAGTTTTGCGCAATCCGGTTTGCCATTAAGGTGCGTCCGGCCTGGCGCGCGCAGAGTCGGGCATAGAGACGCGGCAGAAACATCATGGCGCACTCTCCCGCAGGGTGCCGTTTTCCATGGTATAGAGACGACCATGGCAGCCCACCACGTCCGGCGAGTGGGTGACAAACACCAGCCCAATCCCCAGGCTACGCAGGTTCGCCAGCACCTTTTGCGCGGTGGTCTTATCCAGGTTCGCCGTCACTTCGTCGCAGAGCAGTAGCTTAGGCTGGCTGTACAGGGCGCGCGCCAGGACCAGACGCTGCATCTCCCCGGCCGAAAAAAAGGTGTTCCCCGGCAGCATCTCCGTTTCGTAACCGTGCGGCAGACGGGCGACGACGTGGTCCACTTCCGCCAGCCGACACGCGGCGATGACCTGCTCTTTATCCGGCGCGCTGTCAAAGCAGGCGATGTTGTCCAGAATCGAGCCGGTGAAGAGAATATCGTCTGCATGAACAATGCGGATGTGCTGGCGCAGCGAGGAAAGATCGCACTCTTCAATGGGGATCTTATTGATCCGCAGCGTGCCAGACGATGACAGCAACATGCCGGAGATCAGACGCAGCAGCGTGGTTTTTCCCGACCCGCTCTGGCCCACAATCACCGCCTCTTCGCCCTGCTTCAGGGTCATGTTGATATGCTGTAGCGTGGCCTCCCGGCCTGGATAAGCAAATGAGACATCCTCAAATTGCAGACAGACCGGCGAGGTGACAATCCGCTTCCCAAACTGGCTGGTTTCAGAGGGGGCAAACAGCAGGTCGCCCACGCGATCCAGCGGCCCCTTAAGGGCATTTTTGTCGAGCAGCTTCTGCGCCACCTGCACCATGGCATCGGAAAAATAGCGCTTATAGCTGATATAGGCGTACAGCATCCCGATACTCATCTGCCCTTCCAGGATCAGCCACGCGCCAAAGCAGACCACCAGCAGTTGCTCGGCATTGATCACCAGCAGCGAAGCCACGTCAAAGCGGGCCAGCAGCCGCTCTTTACGCATCAGCCCGGCGATGTGTTCGCGCTGGGATTTGTCCATCACCGCATCCCGGGCCTGCTCCATATTGTTCGCCTTGAGCGTAATGATCCCTTTCTGTGTCTCTACCAGCAGAGATTCATACTGGGCGGTACGCTCGATGGAGTCATCCACCGCGCGTTGATAGGGGCCGATCAGCGAAAAGCGGATCAGGAAAAACACGCCCATCAGCAGCATCGTCAGCAGCGCAATTTTGACGTTATACAGCAGCATAAACAGCAGGCTGGTGACGGCGATCAGGCTGGAAAAGAGAATTTGCACGTAGCCATTGCTGATGAACTCCGCGCAGGCGTGGAGCGATTTTTCAATAGCCAGCACGATGCCCGGCGGGCGCGAGCGGAACCAGCTGGTCTGGGTGCGCAGCATGTAGTGGCGCACGGACTGGCTTAAATCGTCATAGGCAATGTTACGCATCAGGATCTCAAGCAGCTGCTTGAGGAATTTACCGATGACTTCAAAGATAAAGACGATAGCGAAGATCGCGGTGAGCAGGATCACCAGATCGCTGTCGCTGCGGGAAATGGCCTCATCCATAATCAGCTGCACGTAGGTGGGGCTCGCCAGCATGGTGATGAGAGTAAAAATACAGAGCACAAACAGCAGCAGCTGCCGCTGGAACAGGCTCGGAGATTTATTGGCTAACCGGCCAAGCGTGAGCTTTTCATCCGGGGATTTCTTTTCGAAACACGGCGTGGGCTTAAGCTCAAGCACATAGCCGGAAAACAGTTTTTCTGCCTCTTTCAGGCGGTAACGACGCACGCCGCTGGCCGGGTCGTGAACGGTCACGCTGCGGCTGTCGATCTTCACGATGACCACGAAATGGTTGCCGCGCCAGAAGGCGATGAGCGGCAGCTCAGACGTTTCTATTTCAGTGATTTCGCCTTTAAGCACCCGGCCAGACATATTTTTATCGCTGGCAAGGGTCAACAATTCCGCCATTGAGGTTCCCGCATCGGCGGAAACGGAAATCTCCCGGCGCAGCTGGCTGACGGAGACATGGTGGTCATAGTGCCCCAACACCATCGCCAGGCAGGCCAGTCCACATTCGGTAAATTCATGCTGGCGAATAACAGGGGTCTTACCCTGTTTTTTATACTGAAAGAGCGAAAACATAATGATCCGTGGCTGAAATAAAAAAATGGCCCGGCAATGCGGGCCATGCGTACAACGTGCTTCTCGCTTAGGCGCTGAAGAAACCGCCGATGAAGCCGCCCACCAGGCCGAATACGCCACCGATGGTGCCGCCCAGCGCGCCTAACATCTGGCTGCCCGCGTTATAGCCCGCGCTTGCGCCCTGAATAGCGGCAGCAAACGGATCCCAACCACCGATGATGGCCTGTGCTTTTTTGAAATCGATAACTTGCATGATACTTTTCCTGTAAACGTGAATTAGTTGTAGCTACCAACCAGCGCGCCCAGGAAGCCCATTGCGCCACCCAGAACTCCGCCAACCACACCGCCAACCATGCCCATGATGCTGGCGCCAGTGTCGTAACCCAGCTGTGCACCTTTAACCAGACCAGCGAACGGGTTTAACGCGCCGCCAATAATGTCTTTCGCTTCTACGAATGAAATCGCTTTCATTTTTATCTCCTGTAGTGATGGATCTTTAGCATGATGCTAAAGGCTAATTTCCTTTTATGAAGGAAAGCGGTTGCTACGGGCAGGTGGTCAGCGGAATGATTTTATTGCCATAAATAATCATTCGTCTTGCAGCCTGCCCGGCATTATCTATTTCCAGCCGTTGCCCCGGAGGAATATATTTTGAATTATTGTATTGCGTACTGCACCCGACCGAGGAAACATATTTAAAATAGGTATTCCCGGTATTACTCACCACCCCGTTGCTAAACGCATAATCAAAATGTCGTGTCCATGGACGGACAATCAAAATAGCCTCAAGCGAGACCACCACATCCGACTGGATGCGCTGGCCTTTGCGCGTGATGACCTTTGCCTGGAGCGGCGTCTCGGTGAATTTTACGCGATAGTATCGCTCTTTGTTGTCATGCGGGCCGGTATAGTAAAATTTAAAACCCGCGCGCTCACCGCTCCCCAGCGTTAATTGCTTAGGCGAATACATGACTTCGCCGTCTTTTATTTCGGTTTCTTTTCCCTTCTCTTTAGGAACGTCTACCTGAATAAGCGAAACGGTATAATTCTGACGTTCGCTGGTATCGTTTTTTATCGGCTGAAAAACAACTTCTCTTTCGGGAAGAAAATCAATATTCAGACTTTCGATAATTAAAGCATTTGCCCCTGTGGAAATGAAGCAATTTATTGCAAAAATAGCCAGGAATTTTCCAGTCATGGTTGATTAATTCCAGGATGCGCTAACATCTATTCTTCCCTGCGCGGTCACTTCGCCAAACCAGCTATTTCCGTCATAGGTGGTCTTCGATACCGGATTATCCATAACGAACTGGAGGATCAGCGGCGTTTTCCAGAGCCACATATCGGTCACGCCGGAGCTCATTTTGTCCCACTCTTCCGCATGGGTGGCCGGCGCCGGGATCGACAGTACCTCGCCTTTACAGTTATGCGCCATGCGCGTCTGGCTTTTCCCCACCAGCACGTTGCCCGGAATGGGAACCGTAAAGCCGTTGCCGCTGAAGGCGCAGTAGTCCACCCCATTTAGGCTTTGAGTAGGCCCGGTGACTTTTACCGTGACCGCAATCGCCGCATCTTTTTGCGCCCCGCTGTAGGTGATGGTGTAGGGGATCTCAATGGGCGTTTCGCCGATGGCGCCTTTCCCGGAGCCGCCCAGACCGTCAGGATCGAGGGCGTAATCCGGGTTGTCGGGCGTAATCTCCAGCCCCGGCTGAATAGGGTTAATCACCAGGCCGCCCCCCGGCTGGAAGCAGAAATCCGCCGCCAGCGAGCTGTTGCCGGGCGTCAGGCACAGGCTGACGATATTGCCAATGCTGCTGCCGTCCCCCGCCTGCGCCACGCTCAGAATTAACGCTTTCGGCAAAAATATTTTAAGGTACGCTTTACCGCCGTTTTTCTGCGGCGCCGCGAGGAAGGTGTTTGCCAGGACACGCGTATCACTCAGGATACCGCCGGAGATACTGTACCAGGTGTTTTCATCGAAGGTCAGCTCGGCGGCAAGCCCGGTGCCGCCGTTCATGTGCGATTGCAGCACGCTGTTGACGCGGGAAGAGGTGAGCGCCAGCCCCCCGTTGTAACCGGAGATATCTTCCCCAACAAACGTGTATTCAAGCAGGTCGCACAGCACGCCAGAGATCGTGTTGCGGGTGTATTTGGTGCAGGTGGCCCCCGTTGATCCATCGACTATCGTCACCTCGCCGCTGATCGGGTCAATCCCCAGGTTGAGCGCCCTGGAGTTGGTCATGGTCAGCGTGCCCACCTTGTGAAGCGTATTGGTGGTGGTCACTTTGTTGATGGAGCTGATTTGCGGCGTGGAGGTGATGGTCACTTCATCCCCTGGCGCGGCGTTGAGCAGATAGTTAAAGAACGGATCGCCCAGGACCCAGCGCCCGTATGACGTGCCGGGCTCCATCACCGGCGGCTTGACCACCATCGACGTATCGGTATAGCGGGTCGTCGGGGTGTACCCCGTGTTGCCGCAGGACGAGGAACACGCCGTCCCTTTAAAGAACGGAGAGGCGCTGGAACCGGTCACCGAAAAGTCGATGGTCAGCGCGCTGCCTGCCGGACCGCTGTAGCTGTTGTCCGGGATGTAAGTGGCGATACCGTTATTCGTTTTCGCGCTCAGCGTCGGCCACTCACGCGAACCGTGTAAAAACGCGGTCGAGGTGCTGTTCAGACTAAACAGCCCCGCGCTGTTTCCCGTACCGTTATTGTCCGGATTATTAATGGCGAAATAGGGCAGCTCCTGCGCATGGGCCACCGCGCTCATCAGCAGCAAATTAAGAGCGAATATCTTTTTCATCGTCACGTTCCTGCGTTCCTTTTGCTTCCTGCCAGACGAAATCGCCTTTGTCGCAGGAGATGTCCCCGAGCCACAGCGCACCGCGGTTAGACTCAATGTCCAGGCGCACTTCGCAGACGCTGTCGTCCGGCGTGGCGATACTCAGGACAGGGTTGTTCTTATCAACGTCGATCACGAAGCGTCCGTCGTTCTCCGTCCGGGTCAGCCCAACGTGGTTTTTGATCTGCGTGGCGCCAATCGGATTGCCGTTTGCATCCACAAGGCGGCCAAACAGGGTGACGATTTTCTTCACCTGCGGCTTCATCACCACGGTATTGCCCGGATAAACCGTGATATGGCGACGCGCATTCGCGCCAATCTCATAGCTTTCCGTACCGGTTTCACTGTTCATCACTTCCAGGTCATAAGCCTGGTATGCCGGCAGCGACAGCCAGGTTTTATCCCCTTTGATGCGTTCTGCCCGGCCGTTAAGCTTCAGGGTCAGCGCTTCATCAGATTTGAGACCGGTACTGACAATCACCCCTGCGCTTTCGGTGCCTTTCCCGGCGGCGATGGCCTCTTTGGACCAGCCCACGCTGCCGTCACTGGTCAGCGTGGAGTTCCAGCCTTTACTCATGCCGCTCTGGACGCTGAGGATGTTGCTGTTCCACGGCGTGTCGAAGTTCACGCTGCCGCCGCCGCTTACGCTGCGATCCTGGCGGCTGTTAAAGGCTTTGGAGACGTTGGCGGTGGCCGATTTCAGGTAATCGCCTTCAAACTGGCGGCTGGCGCTGACGTTCAGCGCCGTGCCGGTATCGCGATTGTGGGAAACGCCAACCGACACGGTATTGCCGAGCGGTATGGCGAAATCGAGCATCACGTAGCGATCTTTCTCTTCGTAATACCCGTCGTATTTGTTGCGCGACATCCCCACCCGCAGGCGCGCTGTACCGTAGCGACCGGCGTATAACCCCTGGGAGTAGTCCAGCTGATAGCGTTTATAGCGATAGAGGTCGTCCTCCTGACGCATCAGACTCAGGTTGCCCGCTGAGGGCAGGCCGAACGACGGCAGGCTAAAGGAGGCGCCCCAGGTGTTGCCCTTGCTCTCATAGATATCGAG
>NZ_JBMKHQ010000011.1:31017-78935 GCF_049237385.1 Enterobacter cloacae complex sp. IR5412
CATGGTCTGGGTATTCACCGAGAAATAGCCCGTCAGGTTCAGGGAGGCCCACAGCTCGCTGACGATGTGTTCCCGCATCATGTAGGTGGAGGCGTTCCAGTCGACCATCCCGCTGCGCTTGCTGAACGAGGCCCCCACCAGCGACATGGTGTCTTTATGTTTGGTGTCGTAATCGTAGTAGTAGGTGTTGTCCTGCTCGTTTTTGTGTTTCGCGTATTTTTTATAATTGACGACGGATTTATCGCGGCTATACATCCCGCCCCACATCTGCCAGCGCAGCGTTTCCGACACGTTGCTGGAGAACGGCTTATTCACGGTGTACATGCTACGCGACACGGTGCGGCTTCCGCTCACCACCTCAACTTCGATGCTGTAGATCCCGTAGGGCAGGCTGCTGGTGTCAATTTCATGGTTGCCGACGTCAAAGCGCTGAATCCCGATAAGCTGCCCGTCACGGCGAATACGGGCCTCGCCCGCCGTGGGGAAATAGACCACCACCGGCGTCAGAGAGAGCGTGTTATCGCGCTTACGGGAGTTGGCCTGGTTGCCCATGGAAACGCCGTAGACTTCACCGCCGGAAATCCCGCTGACGCTCGCCAAAGACTGCATCGCCCAGCCGTTCAGCATGCCCGCGGCGTAGCGCATCCCCTGATAGTCGCGCTCCCACATAACCGCGTTCATCTGGGTATCGCTGCTGCTCTCGTTGACGTAGCCAGAGCCGTCGATCAGCACATGATCAACGCCCATTGAGATCCAGTTTCTTGCGTTCAGATAACCCGACGACCAGCTGTCACCGTAGCCGCTCTCGGTGTGATACGCCCCGAGGTTGTAGGAGAACGTGCCGCTCAGGTCGTCAGACTCCGGCGCATCAATGTCCACCTCACGCGGGCGAATATTCACCCCGTAGTCGCTCTGCGACAGATTCAGCAACAGGCGCATTTTTTTCTGATCCAGCTCGAACGCCGAACCCGTACTTACCGGAATGCGCATCTGGTCATCAAACTGCTTGTCGTTAATGCTCTGCAATAACGTTCTCATCTCTTTTGACAGACGAATGCCGTTATCAGACTCCTGGACCTGAACGTCCCTCAGCCCCAGCTTCAGATCTTTTGCAAAGAGCGTCACGTCACCGATACGAACATATTCGCTCGCCGTGCCTTCGTGGTTTCCTTGTTGTGCTGAGTGTGGACGCGTATTCACCAGATAGACGGGAATTTTGATCCCCTGCTCCAGCAGTGCATAAAGCGAGTCGGGAAAACGGTAATTAGCGATAACCACGGAGCTTGAGGCTGCATGCGCAAGCGCGGGCAGCGTGCCGGATGCGCAAGCCATCATCACCGGCAACACTAATTTATTTTTCACCATGCATCCTTACTTAACAGGTATGAACTGTTTCAGGTCCCATATTCCGAGATGAAAATGGTTATCCGTCACGTTGATATCCTCGATAGCGCGCGAGGTATCCGGCATCAGGTAGAAGTTTTTGGTACACGGCGTAGTCGGTGATTCCGGATTCGGCTTCAGGCAGGTTCCGGTCGCATTGACGCGAAAAGCGGTGTTCCCTTTATTTGTTATTTTTCCCGCCACATAGACGAAGTCGATCTTCTTATCACGGGGCTGAACCACCAGAATGGTGCTCACCACCGCGCGCGTCATCCCGGTACCGTTTTTTGGTGAACCGCTGTCCACCTCTTCGCTCACCCCTTCATCCGTGAAGGTAATGCGGTAGTAACGCTCTTTGTTATCGGCGTTCCCGTGATAGTAAAATTTGACAATATTGCTGGTACCGGCGGGCATTACCATGCGCGTGGGCGTCAGCAACAGTTCGTCCACTTTCTCCGGATTAATGACGATCCCTTCATCCATTGGGCTACTGATCCGCTGTGCGCGAACAGAAACAATACGCACGCTGTCTGCTTCGTTTTTTATTTCCTTGGCGGTGGAGTCAGCATCCGCAGGAATAATGGTGGTGACTTTTCCCACATTAATGGCCAGCGCGGAGGAAGAGATAAATAATAAAAATAAGAAGGCGGATTTGAGGTTAAACATGCTATTTCCCTAAACAGGGGCTTGCGCCCCTGGATCGATCAGGCCTTAGCCCCAGGTTGCGCGGAACGCAACAGATACGGTCCCTTCCCACAGGCTGTTGGTCAGGTCTTTGAACTCTTTCGCAGTACCCGCGTTGTCCTGAGCGGAGTCAACGTAGAAGACGAATTTGTCCTGGCCGGTAATTTCGGTATCTGCCGCCGCGCCTGCGCTGGTGGTCAGGTTCCACAGGCCAGAAGAGACGCCGGTGTTAGAAGAAGAATCAACCAGCGTGGTCCATGCGGTTGATTTCGCCCCCACGGTGCCACCAATAGAGCCCAGGTCGTTACCGCCCCAACGCGCACCCACTTTCAGCTTGGTCGCTTCACCGCCCACGCTGAACAGCGTGTTGTTTGAATCGTCGAGGATAGCTTCGAGTTTGAAGCTGGTCGCCGTAGAGTGATCGCCACGGATAGCCACATCAAACAGACCGGTATCGGTGTTGAAAGATTTGGTATTGGCGCTGTAAACGAAGTTCAAAGCACGCGTTGGCGTAACAACCAGGTCGGATTCGCTGTCTTTGGTCGCGGTTGCCTGCCAGGTGGCAGAAGCCGTCGTTTCTGCTGCATTAACTGCGCTCAGGGCAGAAACAGACAACAGGGAGCCCAGAACGATAGCGTTCAGTTTGTTCATTTATTTAGTCCTTCAAAAAAGAATCCACGTGTATAAAAAGGGGAGCCCCTTTTTCGAGGCGGAGTATAGACAGCCGCAAAATAACGAGGCAATACAGAAAAATTCACTCGCCGGAGAATAACAATAAAAATATAAATAAATTTCTCGTATCTTATTGTTACGTATTGAGTAAATCACTCAATTTCCCGAGCAATAGATAAATATCGATTTTTCAGTAAAGAGAAATATCAGGACGTCGGAACAGCCACACACATCATTACAGGCAAAACCAGCCCCTTAATTAACCAGGCGTGCGGTTTAACGCGGGTAATATAGAAGAAGTTGATATTATCAAGTAACATTTCGTTTACAACGCCATCCGGCGCCGCATCATCTTCAGATTTATTCAGCTTTTTATCCTTAATATAAAAGATATTGCTTCCGTCGACTTTTTCCACGCTGAGCGTGTAATTTCTGTCAATCAGGTAGCTTTTGCCCTCTTTCTTGAGTACGCCTTTATGAATAACCGTCACAACATCTTTGTTGTTAAACAGGAAAAGCGTGGTTAGCGACATATCGGTTAACTCACCCGTGGAATAGGTTTTCCAGGAAATGGTATCTGACTGGCAGCCAAACCCCTCATCCTGCGTTCTGGTAAAATAGATCCACAACAACGCGATGGCAGACAGCGCCAGTACGATACTGAACAGTACACTCATTTTAGTCCTTGACATATTTTAACTCCCGGTCAGGCTTCTGTAAGAAATGCAGTTCTTATAATCGTCGATACTGTCCTGCTGATAACAGATGGCCAGGAAATAATTTTCTATCTGCGACTTTTTAAACCTGGAATAGTAAGCATCTGCAACCTGGTGTTGACAGTCGATATGTTGACTGGCAATGACCTCTTTTACGTGATTAAAGTAGTGCTGTCGCGGCTGATACATATTCTTATCGATCAGGTATACCGTACACCGGTCCACTTTACCGAGCAGATGCATATCAGAATCTTTCAGGCTCTCGGCATAGGAATCCCTTTGGTGCAACAGTAAAACAGCGGTGCCGATAACGGTAATCAGTAATAACGTGCAAAGAGAAATAAAGAGTCTGTGCAGCGATATTAATTGTTTAGGCGGATCGGCATCTTTCTTATGCGCTAGCGTATCGAATGCTTCAGAGGCAGATTGCTCACTAAGCGTTGAAACGACCGGCGGCCTGACCGTGTGATGTTCAATATGCGCGGCAAGGCTAAATCCCTTGCCACGTATCGTTTTTATCAGTAAAGGATCGCATCCTAAAGTACGAAATGCTTTTCTGATTTCACTTATGGCAACATTCAGACTTACCGAAGAACCAGAGAAACCATGATCCTCCCAGACCTTCTTTATCAGGTCGTCTCTGTCGAGAGTTTTACCATTATTGATGATAAGTTCATAAAGCAGACGACCCGCCTGGTTAGATAACTTAATGGATGACTCTTCCTCTCCATTAATCATGATCATACCGGTGTCGACTTCATAAAGCATTGTAAGATCAATGAGATACTTCATATTATTATTACGCCATTGTTAAAATTATGTGCATTTGCCAGGCAATAATAAGTCTAAAGTTTGTGTGGTCAAGTCGCGTGATATTAATTGAGAGATGAATTCATAAAGCTTCATTAATTAACAATTATTAAATCATTAATAAAAATATTCGAACTAACGCATTTAGGTTAAAACATTAAAAAAAACTAACTCGCAAGATTATAATCTTAAACTTTAGAAGTTGTTGGAATAATGTTTTGTTATGTACTTTTTTAGTGCAACATAATATCGTCAAAGCATTCTCCCGAGTCGCCATGCGTCTAGCCGGTACATCAGGGACATGTGTAGCCGATTAACATTCATTTTAAATAACACAAATCTTCATGGAGTTTATCATGTTCAAATCGATCATGACCGTATCACTGCTGGCCGCCGCTATTGCTTCTACCAGCGCAGTTGCCGCAGACAATTCAGCGGGTGGTATCATTAACTTTACCGGCGCTATTACCGATACAACCTGTACCATTAACGGCGGTAAAAGCGCGGACTTTACCGTTGCGCTTTCCCCTATTTCGGTAAAAGATGCAGGCACCACGGTTGGCCTGATCACTAAGAATAAAAAATCTATTGCGCTGACCTTCTCAGGTTGTTCACCAGCAGCCGGAACAACCGGTACCCCGCTGAAAGTGTATTTCTCCAGCGCGGATAATATTTCCACTGACGGTAAATACCTGCTGAATAACAGCGTGAACGAAAGCGATGCCAGTGTGGCACGTAATGTCGGTTTTGCGTTAGTGGAGCCAGGTTCGTCTACGCCAATTACCCTGAACCAGCCTTACACTACGGATATTATGGGTACAGCGACCGCGCCAGATTCCGAGACGCTGACGCTGGATGTTTATTACTATAAAACGAACGCCGCTGCCGCCACCGTGGGCGAGTTAAGCTCCAACGTAACGTATACCATTTCCTACCTGTAATAATGATTATTCAGGCTCTGTTTTCGCAGAGCCTGTATTTAAGGTTGCAATCATGCGCAAGGCAATTTTGCTGGCAGGCTTACTGCTAAGCACCGGTCACTCATGGGCCAATATTGTCATTAATGGCACCCGTGTCCTTTATCCTGAAAATAACAAAGAGGTGATCGTCCAGTTAATGAATACGGGCGATGCGCCCGCTCTGGTGCAATCCTGGATAGATGACGGTGATATTAATTCCACGCCGGAAACAGCCAATGTGCCGTTTCTGCTGTCGCCGCCGGTGATAAAAGTTAACGAACATAATGGCCAACAGCTTCGTATTAAAAAGCTGCCGTCCAGCTTGCCTGCGGATCGCGAATCCGTCTTTTTCCTGAATGTCCTCGACATTCCGCCCAGACCTGAAAATCTGCAAAATCAGAATACCGTTCAGCTGGCGATTAAATCCCGTATCAAACTTTTTTACCGGCCCGCTGCGCTGAAAGGCACGCTGGATGACGCGGTGGCGAAACTGACGCTCGCCGCCGAAGGCGATCGCTTTCGCATTACAAATAACAGTCCGTTCCATATTACGGTCGCCAATATTTCGCTGGGTAAAACGAAATTGCTCCAGGAGTCCCCGATGGTTTCCCCGTTTGGGCAGCTGACGGTCGCCGCAAAAAATACGGTTAAGCGCGGACAGACCTTCCAGCTGATGTATGTGGACGATCTTGGCGCGTATAAAACCCGGACTTTCACCAGTCAGTGATCGGAAAGACTCACCATGAAAATGAAACAAAACAGACTCTGTCTGCTGGCAGTCTGCACGCTTCTGCTTTCGCATAAATCAGGGGCCGTCTCGTTTGATCCCTCCCTGCTTGCTGGCGCATCCGGTGAGTCCGATCTGTCTCGCTTTTCCGAAAACAACGCCATGCCTGCCGGCAATCAGGAGATGGATATCTACGTAAACGGCAGCTGGAAGGGACGTTATACCGTCATCTACGGCGAGCAGCGTGACGACATCCGCCTTGCCTGGAAAGATGCCCGGTCGCTTGACATCAACACCACGTCCGTGCCTGCGCCCGCCATTGTGCACGGGCAGGTGCAGCTGCGCGATCTGGTTCAGGGCGGTGAAGTCAAAACCGATACCAGCACCCTGAGTCTGGCGCTTACCGTTCCGCAGGCGGCCGTGCTGCGTACTGAAGAAGGTTACATTGCCCCCCAGTTTTGGGATGAGGGGATCCCGGCGCTGATGCTCTCGTGGAACACGACCTGGTATAACACCCACGCAAAAGGCGCTGCGAAAGACACAAATGATGATTTTTATGCCGGGCTGGATTCCGGCGCCAACCTGTTCGGCTGGCAGTTTCGCGACAGCAGCGCCTGGCGGAAAACGGCCAGCGGAGAGAGTAGCTGGCAGAATAATACCCGCTACCTGCGCCGTCCCCTGGCCTCGCTGAAATCCAACCTGACGCTGGGTGACTTTTATATTCCTGGCGATCTGTTTGATTCCCTGCGCGTGCGCGGCGTGTCGCTGGCGTCGGACATGAAGATGCGCCCAAATTCACAGCAGGGTTTTTCACCGGTGGTTCACGGCGTGGCACGGACGAACGCCCTGGTGAAAGTTATCCAGAATGGCAACGTGATCTATCAGGAGAACGTACCGCCGGGCCAGTTTACCCTCGACAGCATTCAGCCTACCGGCTCCGCGGGCGATTTGCTGGTGGTGGTGCGTGAAGCGGACGGTTCACAGCAGTCCTTCACGGTGCCGTTTTCCGCCGTGCCCGGGATGCTAAAAGAAGGGGTGAGTCAGTACAGCGTGGTGGCGGGTAAAGTGCACCAGAACACGCTCGATGCCGAACCCGCATTCATGCAGGCCACGCTGCGCTACGGGTTTAATAACCTCATCACCGGGTATACCGGGACGATTATTAGCGATAACTACCAGGCCGGGCTTGTCGGTACCGGGTGGAACCTTCCGTTTGGCGCGGTCTCGTTTGATGTCACCCACGCCAAAACCACCCTACAGGATCGCACCAGCAGCGGTCAGAGTTATCGCGTGTCGTACAGCAAATTTATCGATACCACCGCCACCAACTTCACCCTGGCGGCCTATCGCTATTCCACTAAAGGCTATTACAGCTTCAGCGACGCGCTCTATTCGCGCGAAGGGTATCAGCGCCTGAGAGCGCAGTACGACGACTATGAAGATCGGTTTGGCGTTGCGCCCGACATGTCGCTAAGCACCTGGGATGCCCTGCGCGCGGCGCAGCCCAAGAATACCTTTACGCTTAACCTTAATCAGCGCCTGCTCAATAACTGGGGCACGGTATTTGTCTCCGGCACACAGCGCGATTACTGGAACTCACAGCAAACCACGCGCGAATACCAGATGGGCTATTCCAACGCCATCGGCCGCGCCAGCTATACCCTGTCGGCCAGCCGGGTAAGGAACAGGGACAGTGAAGAAGAGACGCGCCTTTACCTCTCCCTCAGCCTGCCGTTCTCGCTGTTTGATAATAATGCCTGGATCACCTCCAGCCTGACGGCCAGCGATTCGCATTACGAGCAGAGCAATATCAGCATGAGCGGGAACGCGCTGGCGTCGAACCGCCTGAGCTACACCCTCTCCGGCAGTAATGTGCGGGGGGGTAAAAATGCGGCAAGCGTTAACGCCGCGTACCGTTCGAACTTCGCGACACTCGGTGGCTCTTACAGCGAATCCTCCGACTACCGCCAGACCGGGCTCAGCGGACGGGGAAGCCTGGTGGCCTACCCGTGGCACGTTCTCGCCTCAAACGAAACCGGCACAACCATGACTATCGTCGATGCGCCAAAAGCGGAGGGACTGATGGTGAACGGCGATGAAAGCATTATGACGAACCGCGATGGCGTGGCGCTGGTGCCTTACGCCACCCCGTATCGCAAAAACGCCATTACGTTATCGCAAACGGAAAACAGCGCTGGCGCGGAGGTGATCGGCAACATGGCTAACGTGGCCCCTTACGACGGGGCGGTGAGCTATATCCGCTTCGAAACCGACAAACGCCAGTCATGGGTACTTCATGCGACGCGTGCCGACGGCAAACCGCTGCCCTTTGGTACCGAAGTGCTGGATGAACACGGTGAATCTGTCGGGTATGTCGGCCAGGCCAGCGTACTGTATATCCGCGCTGAACAGCCGCCACGCGCGCTCAACGTGCATCTCCGCGGCGGGAAGTGCGAAATCTCCGCCCCAGCCTGGGGGCTGAACAGCCTCTCATCGGTTTGCCATTAATTACGGATTATCAAAATGTTACGATCATTCATATTCCTGCTCCTCTCCAGTATTAGTGGGATGAGCTATGCCACCTGCTCCGGCAGCAGCATCGTTTATGGCACACCGATTACCATTGATTTATCGGATAAGCTGAGCCCGGCCACGCCCACATGGACCGGCAGCTTCAGCACCCAGTACAGCGGCTCATTCAACTGTACGACGGGTAACAGTGAATTTTCTTACACGCCGATCCTCTCGACCGACAGCAAATACGCGACCATCCTCGGATTCAGCAATAACAAGTATATGGTGCGGGCGGAGATCACCAATCCCCCGGCCAATAAAACCCTGACTGCCAGCGGTAGCCATACGGCGTCTGAGCTGAACACACCGTTTACGGTTCGCTTCACCCTCGTTAACCAGAGCGGCACCACCCTGACGGGGGATACAGCGAACATGAGCGACGTTCTGTTCGTCAGCGACATGAGTGGGTTATCCTTCTGGGAAATCATCACCTGGCCAATCAATCAGGTCATCAAGATAGCGCAGTGGTTATTCAGCGGGTTCAAGTGGCCTTACGACAACCGGGATATGTTTGGTCAGCCGATGATCATCAAATACGCGCCAAAACTGACTACCTGTTCCTTTGATAATGCGGGGCTGACCGTAGCGCTGCCGACGCTCGGCATTCCCCAGCTCAGTGCATCCTCACAGCCGGGGCTGACGCCTTTTTCACTGAACATGAGCTGTCAGAACGTCGGGGTTAACGGCAATTCCGATCGGGCAATTGAGATGTTTCTGTCCAGCACGCAGCTGCTCTCAACCGACAGCTCGGTGCTGATCGACAGCAGCAGTAGCGCGGCGCAGGGCGTGGGGCTACGCCTGATAAAACGTGACGCCCCGCAAACGCCGGTGACCTTCTCTTCCTCAACCACCAGCCGTGGCAACGCCACGATGATTTTCAGCGTGGCGGCTGGCGCGGCGCTGGACGAACATTTCACCCTTCCGATGGCGGCGTACTATTACGTGTGGGCGCCCGCCCAGGTTAGCCAGGGTAAGATCAATACATCGGCTACGCTGAATATTATCTATCCCTGATGTGAGCTATTTCTCCATCTTTCCAACCGCTTGCACATACTTAATCAGTTCGCTGTGGTTGGAAAGATTCAGCTTTTTCATCGCATTGTGCTTCTGCGTCGCAATGGTACTGACCGAACGGTTTCGATGACGGGCAATCTCCGTCGTTGAAAATCCTTCCACGATAAGATGGAGCACCTCCCACTCTCTGGCCGAGAGGATGGAGCGCGCCCGGGAACCGGACCGCATTACCCGCCTGAGCCACGAAGAGATCGACGGTGTTTGCCCGTCTGCCATGAGCAACGCGGGTAATTCCTTTTTCAGTTCAGTCAATTCATCCTGCTGACTGATGGTTAATTCAAATTTCATCTCCAGAACTTTTTTTAACAGCCCGTAAGGCAGCTCGGGCACCAACAGAACACGCCTGACGTGATGGGTTTTACATAAAGATGTAAAACGGCTGCTGACCTCCGCACTCCACTCTTTATGATTAAGCAGATAATTAAATTCAGTGAAGAAAACATCCACGTTATTATCCGCGACCGCCGCCAGCGCCTGTTCAGTGGAATCGACCTGAGTAATGTTCAGTACGTAATCGGGTAAAAGATCATGGAGCGCCCGGAATATTATCTCTTTAAATATATTTATTTTGTAAAACACCATTACCTTTACGATACGTTCAGTATTATTCATGTCTTTTCTAAATTCTCGTGACCGGAGGAAAATGATAATAGTTTATGTACTCATCACTCACAACCTCTTCACGCCAGGATTTTATCCTTCTCAGGCTTAAAAATCTGAACAAGGACATTAAATTTATAGAAAAAATTCTATTTTATTCTGCATGCCGTTTCCTCTTGCAGATAAAGCCTTGTCGATAACCCTGCCGCGATCACAATTTTTCTTTCAGGAATAGCAGTAAGCCACTGAAAAAACGGTGGATAAACCCCATCAATCAACCTTCTGATGCTTATTAACCGCCCATTCACAGAATAAAAATCTGGCATGAATATTATTAGAAGATTAAAACAATTGCATATATCATTAAAACCATTTTTCAATTTTATCTTCCTCTAATAATTGGCATCAGCTTTACTCGACGGTTTGTATTGGCTTACATTGATGCCATCGCATCGCGTTATTTAAAAAGTGCTCGCCATTCTTTTAATAAGAGAGTGCGAACCGCCATTTTCTCTTATATGGACTGTTTACTCAGCGAAAGGAGAATGCCAATGCAAAATAAAAAAACAATTCACGTTGCCGTTGTTGACAGCTGCGAATTCACGATGATTGGCCTGCAATCGCTCGGAAAGCGTGAGCCTGATGAAAAACACGACGTTATTTTCCATGGGTTTACCCATATCGAAGAACTTGCTATGAGTGAACAACTCTTTGATATCATCATTTATGATCCGTTGAATACGCGTCATTTCCGGGTGACGACGAATGACGACATTCTCTGTATTAAACAGAAACAAGTGACGGCGAAGATCTATATCTATTCGTTATCCGCCGGCTATTTGAAATTCAAACATGTTGATGGGGTAATCAGCAAAAGAGTCTCCCTGGGGGATATCAAAGCGCTGTGGCAAATACTGATGAGCCAGACGCCGCAAGAGTCTGGTCGTTACAACGTAGGCATGACTACCCGCTTACGCACCCCGGCGAGGCTGTCCAGCGAGGAGGCCAGCGTATTGCGCGGCTATTCCTGTAATCTCAAAACCAAGCAAATCGCCCGTCAGCTGGGGTGTAACGTCAGGCTGGTTTACTTTTATAAAAACAACGCCATGAACAAGCTTAAGGCCGTGCGTGGCCCCTCGTTTTACCAGAGCATTCGCTGGATCCTGAATTAAGAATTTGACCGTGTGTCGTTTGCCTTTTGTTCCCGTGTCCGCGGGAACCTTTTTTTCATTTCCTGAAGGCTGTTCCATGTATACCGTTCTTCCCTCTCCCCTGTTGCAACGTATCTCAGGGCTGCGATTCCAGCCGCTTGTCGATCTTCATTCGGGCCAGATGTTCGCGCATGAAGTTCTCGTGGAGATCCATAACGTCAATCTGGAGATATTGTTTGCTTCTCTGCCTTCGCGCAGCGCGCTGCAAATCTTCTTCTGGCAGGCCAACACCCTGTTACAGATACCCGCCCGGGACGCTTACTGGCTAAACCTTCCGGCAGAGCACCTTCTCGACGAACGCGCTATCCGGTTGTTGCTGGCGTTACGCCATCAGCAGCGGTTAACGATTGAAATTCAGGATCCTCTCACCATCACACGGCTGCGTAAGGCTGAGCAACATCGTCTTCATGCCACGCTTGTTCGGTTAAAAGAGGCGGGATGGCAAATCTGGCTGGACGATTTAACCCGGGAGTTGGCTGAGGCGTTCGCGCGGCTTGCGCTGCCGCTGGATGGGGTAAAAATTGACCGCTCAGCGCTGCGCGAGCGCGCGCCGCTTGCCCCGTTTGTGCAGGAGGTCAGGGCAGGTATCGCGCAATCAATTCTTATCGAAGGCATCGAGAATTCGCGGGATCTGGCGCGCGCCCGCGCGTCTGGCGCACAGTCTGGCCAGGGTTTTCTGTGGCCCGAAAGCCGCACCGATGCCCGCGTAACGCTGTGAGGGCCAGCTTACCGTGGCTTACCAGCCCGGCACCGCACCGCCGTTAAAAAGGGTCTCTGCCGCTTTCGCCACTTCCGGCGACTGATAGGACTGGATAAATTCCTTCACGTTTTCGGCGTCTTTGTTGTCTTCACGCGTGACTACTATATTCACGTAAGGCGAGTTTTTGTCCTCAATAAAGACGCTGTCATGTACCGGAGACAGCCCCGTTTGCTGAAGATAGGTGGTACTGATGATGGCCACATCCACTTTCGGATCGTCCAGCACGCGCGGCAGCTGCGCCCCTTCCAGCTCCATAATCTGTAAGTTTTTCGGGTTCGCGGTAATATCCAGCGCCGTCGGCAGCAGGCCCACATCCGGTTTAAGGGTAATCAGCTTCTCTTTTTGCAGCAGCAACAGCGCGCGGCCGAGGTTGGTGGGATCGTTTGGAATCGCAATGGTTGCGCCATCCTTCAGCTCAGACACCGATTTAATCTTTCGGGAGTAACCCGCCATCGGGAAGACGAAGGTATTGGCCACGGCGACCAGCGTGTAATTGTGCGCCTTGTTATCTTGTGCAAGGAACGGGCGATGCTGGAAGACGTTGGCGTCCAGTTCGCCCTGGTTGGTGGCATCGTTGGGTAGCAGCGAGCCGCTAAAGCCCACCAGCTCAACATCCAGACCGTATTTCTCCTTTGCCACCTTTTTGGCGACTTCCGCCACGTCCTGCTCAGCGCCATTAATCACGCCGACTTTAATGTGTTTGGCATCATTGCCGCCTTGATCGCAACCTGCCAGCAGCAGGGCCGCGAGCACCAGAGCACTCAACTGAAATTTCACGAGACAGTTCCTTTCGACAGTGGTTTTGAAGACTATATCGACAACGAGACGGCAGGCTAAAAAACGAAAAGGAATCAGTAAGACGGTTAAGTTATATGCGGCCTGTTGCCGGGTGGCGCTGCGCTTACCCGGCCTACGTAACGGGCGAAGTGTAGGCCCGGTAAGCGTAGCGCCACCGGGCGATGGGCATCAGGCTACGGTAGTCCAGGCGCAAGCAGAACCGCTAACCTCACGCCTGCCGACGCAGCGGCGCTTCGCGCAAAAACCACGACAGCACAAACGCCAGCACCATAATCCCCGCCGCCAGCATAAACACCGCATGGATAGCCGAGCCGAACGCATCCAGATAGTCCAGACGCAGGGCATCAGGCAGATGGTGAATGGCAACGGGATTAAGTTCGCGCGGCAGTTCCGCCCCTTCCGGCAGCCTGTCGATCAGCCCTGATTGCAGAATATGGGTGAACACCGCGCCAAACAGCGCAACGCCAATCGCCCCGCCAATGGAACGGAACAGCGTCACCCCAGAGGTCGCTACGCCGTATTGATCGGCTGACACGCTGTTCTGCACCGCCAGCACCAGCACCTGCATCACCAGTCCCAGCCCCATGCCCAGCACGCCGGTAAACAGGTACAGCTGCCAGGTTGGGGAGGTGATTGAAATGCGCGTCAGTAACACCATCCCCACCACGCCGAGCAGCGTGCCGAGGATCGGGAACAGACGGTATTTCCCGGTGCGGCTGATGATGCGCCCGCTGATGATGGAGGTGAGCAACAGCCCGCCCATCAGGGGGATCAGCTGCAAGCCGGCCTGCGTTGGCGTGGCGTCTTTCACCACCTGTAAATAGAGCGGCAGGAACGTTACCGAGCCAAACAGGGACATGCCGATGATAAAGCCAATCAGGCTACAGAGCAGGAAGCTGCGGTCGCGGAAGAGCGACAGCGGGATAATCGGCTCCCACGCCAGCCGCTCTTCGTAAATAAACCCGGCGATCCCCGTCAGGCCGAAGGCCAGAATGCACCACAGCTGCGGGTCGTTCCATTGGCGGATCGTACCGCCCTCGGTGGTAAACAGAATGATGCACAGCAGCGCCATGCTGAGGTAAATCGCCCCCAGGTAATCAATCTCATGCTTGCTGCGCCGCGCGCTGCCGTGGAATACCGCGCCAATCACCAGCAGCGCAAACAGCCCCAGCGGCAGGTTGATGTAGAAAATCCAGCGCCAGGATGCATGCTGAACGATAAACCCGCCGATCAGCGGGCCTATCACCGTCGCCAGGCCAAACACGCCGCCAAACAGCCCCTGATAGCGACCCCGATCGGCAGGCGGGATCACGTCCGCCACGGCGGCCATGCTGATCACCATCAGGCCGCCGCCCCCCAGCCCTTGCAGGGCGCGCATCAGCACCAGCTGGGTCATGTTCTGCGCCAGGCCACACAGCGCAGAGCCCACCAGGAAAAGCACTATTGCGATTTGCAGGACGATTTTACGGCCAAACAGATCGCCGAATTTGCCATACAGCGGCACCACGATGGTCGAACTGAGGATATAGGCTGTCACCACCCAGGAGAGCTTATCCAGCCCGCCCAGCTCACCAACGATGGTCGGCAGCGCGGTGGAGACAATGGTCTGATCCAGCGCCGACAGCAGCATCACCAGCAGGAGTGCGCTGAACAGCAGCTTAATCGACGGCACCTTTTTCGCAGGTTGAGTCATTACGTCAGACTCCATAAGAGATCGCTTGAAATTAATTAATCGAATAATTAATATTCAGGTAAGTTATGGATAAGATCAAGAGACAGCGTGACCGTGCCAGCACTAAAAGACAATTCTGAACCCCGCCGCCCCGGACGTCCGCGCGGCGGCAAGCGCGTTACCGCCAGCCGCGAACAGCTGCTGGACATCGCCCTGAACCTCTTCTCCCGCCAGGGGATCGCCAATACGTCGTTGAACGCTATTGCCCGCGAAGCCGGCGTGACGCCCGCCATGCTGCACTACTACTTCAACTCCAGAGAACAGTTACTGGATGCGATGATTGAGGAGCGCTTCCTGCCGTTACGCGAGCGGATCGGGGCGATTTTCGCCGACAACCGGGATTCGCCGGTGGATGCCCTGACGGAAATGGTCAGGGTGCTGGCCGAACTGGCGGAAAAGTATCGCTGGTTTGCCCCGCTGTGGATGCAGGAGGTGATCGGCGAGATGCCGGTACTGCGTACGCATTTGCAGGAGCGCTTTGGCGATGAGAAATATCACACCACGCTGGCAACCATCAAAGGCTGGCAGCAGGAAGGAAAGCTGAATCCGGCGCTGGCCCCCGAACTGCTGTTCACGACGCTGCTGAGCCTGGTGCTGGTGCCGTTCTCTCGCATGCGCAATGACGAGAGGCTTAATGCCCTCTCGCCGGAGATCGTTGTGCGCCACGTGTTAGCCGTGATCGGCAACGGGATCGGTGGTTAAAGATCCCTGGTCAGATAGTGTCTCTGCATTCCCTGATAAGGGTAATCCTGTAAGGACATCTGCACCTGATAACCCTGTTTTTCATAGAACGGACGCGCCTGGAAGCTGACCGTATCCACCAGCGCGTGACGACACCCTTTACGACGGGCCTCCTCTTCAGCCGTTTTGATCAGCTGGCTGCCGACGCCCGTTCCCCGCACCCTGTCGCTGACCCACAGAAAGTCGATATTCAGCCAGTCGCCTTTACGTACGCCGATTAACCCGCCCAGCATGACGCCGTTGTCGTCCCGCACATATACGCCAATATCGCCACTAAACGTCGCCAGATCTAAATACTGCGCGTTATAGGCTCTTAGCCCCGTTAATAATTCTTCTTTTTCTTCAGCCGTGACTTTATCTGTAATGCTCAGGTGCATAAATCTCTCCTTATTTTCAGCGCAATCTGAATATCTCACAGCTTAACCTTCATAAAAACTCCTTATTTCCTCCATTGTTTAAACAAGGAAATATTCATTCAATATGTAAATAAAAAAAACCTTTCCAATAGGCTCCGAAAACGTATAATGAGAACGATCATTCTCACTTTTTACGGTAGCCGACGATGAGCACAAAGCTGGAAGAACGACAAAAACTACGGCAGGACGAAATCATCACCGCCGCGCGCCGCTGCTTTCGCGCCAGTGGATTTCACGCTGCCAGCATGTCGCAGATCGCCAGCGAAGCCAGGCTCAGCGTCGGACAAATCTATCGCTATTTCAGTAACAAAGACGCGATCATTGAAGAGATGATCCGGCGCATTATCGACTCACGTATTGAGGAGATGCAGGGCAAAACCCTGGTTGAAGGGATGCCGCAGGCGCTTGCCTGGCGCCAGACGCTGAACGAAGATGATGACGCGCTAATGCTCGAAATGTCCGCAGAGGCCACACGTAATCCGCTGGTGGCAAACATGCTGATCGAAGCCGAAGCCCGCATGTTCGCCAACGCCTGTGAGCACCTGAAAAAGCAGTTCCCCCACCTGAGCGATGAGCATATTCGCTGCTGCGTGGAGATTACCGCCGTGATGATCGAAGGCACGATTTACCGTCGACTCACGCCTTTAAAAGTACCGTCAGAACAATTAGAGCCCATATACAAGAATATTTTAAATATGCTTTTCTCTGCGAAGTAATCGCATGTGAATAATTAGCGGAAATAAGTAATTTCCCTTTTTCATTTCTGGCTCTGCCAGAGATGCGGGATCGCTGTGCTTTTAATTAGCCCTCCTCCCTGATAAGCGATTAACAGGGCAGGCTTCGTTCACCCTGGAAAAAGATTATGAAAACCATAACAACCTCCATCGCAGCATTACTCCTCCTGACAGGGTGCGATAATGCGCAAACATCTGCTCCCCAGCGTCCTCTTCCGGAAGTGGGGATTGTCACACTCATGAGCCAGCCGGTGTCCGTGGTCAGCGAGCTGACCGGCCGCACCGCCGCCGCGATGAGCGCCGAAGTGCGCCCTCAGGTGGGCGGCATTATTCAGAAACGGCTCTTCACCGAAGGCGATACGGTCAAGGCCGGGCAGGCGCTGTATCAGATCGATCCTTCCAGCTACCGCGCCGCTTATGATGAAGCTGCCGCCGCACTAAAACAGGCGCAGGCGCTGGTGCAGGCCGACTGCCAGAAAGCCCGGCGCTATGCGCAGCTGGTGAAGGACGACGGCGTATCACGTCAGGATGCGGAAGACGCGAAGTCCACCTGCGCGCAGGACAAGGCCAGCGTCGAGTCAAAGAAAGCCGCGCTGGAAAGTGCCCGCATTAACCTCAACTGGACCACCGTCACCGCGCCGATTGCCGGACGTATCGGCATCTCCTCTGTGACCCCCGGCGCGCTGGTGACCGCCCAGCAGGATACCGCGCTGGCCACTATTCGCGGGCTGGACAGTATGTACGTCGATTTAACCCGTTCCAGCGCCGATCTGCTGCGATTACGCAAGCAAACCCTCGCCAGCAACAGCGATACGCTGAACGTGTCGTTGATCCTCGAAGACGGCAGCAGCTACAGCGAAAAAGGCCATCTGGCGTTAACCGAAGTGGCGGTGGATGAGTCTACCGGCTCAGTCACCCTGCGCGCTGTCTTCCCGAACCCGCAGCATCAGCTTCTGCCGGGCATGTTCGTCCGCGCCCGAGTGGATGAAGGCATCATGAATGACGCGATCCTCGCGCCGCAGCAGGGCATCACCCGCGACGCCAAAGGTACCGCCACCGCGCTGGTGGTGAACGCCAGCAACAAGGTCGAGCAGCGTCAGCTGGAAACGGGCGACACCTACGGCGATAAATGGCTGGTGCTGAATGGCCTGAAGGCGGGCGATAAGCTGATTGTGGAAGGCACCGACAAAGTCACCGCCGGGCAGGAAGTGAAAGCTGAAGAGATGAAAACCAACGGAGGAAACGCCTGATGTTTTCCCGTTTCTTCGTGCGTCGCCCGGTCTTTGCCTGGGTTATCGCCATTCTCATCATGCTCGCCGGGATACTGGCGATCCGCACGCTGCCCGTTGCGCAGTACCCGGACGTTGCCCCGCCGTCGATCAAAATATCCGCCACCTACACCGGCGCCTCCGCACAAACGCTGGAGAACAGCGTGACGCAGGTGATCGAGCAGCAGCTCACCGGGCTGGATAACCTGCTCTACTTCACCTCCACCAGCAGCTCGGACGGTTCGGTGAGCATCAACGTCACGTTTGAACAGGGAACCGATCCGGACACCGCTCAGGTACAGGTGCAGAACAAAGTCCAGCAGGCGGAATCACGCCTGCCGACCGAGGTGCAGCAGTCCGGGATCACCGTCGAAAAATCCCAGAGCAACTTCCTGCTGATCATGGGCGTGTATGACAAAACCGACACCGCCAGCAGCTCGGATATTGCCGACTGGCTGGTGAGTAATATGCAGGATCCGCTGGCGCGCGTGGATGGCGTCGGCAGCCTGCAGGTGTTCGGTGCAGAATACGCGATGCGCATCTGGCTCGACCCGGCTAAGCTGGCGTCGTACTCGCTGATGCCCTCCGACGTGCAGAGCGCGATTGAAGCGCAGAACGTGCAGGTCTCCGCCGGTAAAATCGGCGCGCTGCCCTCGTCGAACGCCCAACAGCTGACCGCCACCGTTCGCGCTCAGTCGCGTCTGCAAACGGTCGATGAGTTCAAAAAAATCATCGTCAAGAGCCAGTCCAACGGTGCGGTGGTGCGCATCAGCGACGTCGCGCGCGTGGAGATGGGCAGCGAAGATTACACCGCCACCGCGAAGCTGAACGGCCACCCGGCGGCGGGTATGGCGGTGATGCTCTCGCCGGGCGCCAACGCGCTTAACACCGCCACGGCGGTAAAAGACAAGATCGCCGAGTTCAAAAATTCGATGCCGGAAGGCTACGACGTGGCCTACCCGAAAGACAGCACCGAGTTCATCAAGATCTCCGTTGAGGACGTGATTCAGACCCTGTTCGAAGCCATTATCCTCGTGGTGGTGGTGATGTACCTGTTTCTGCAAAACATCCGCGCGACGCTGATCCCGGCGCTGGCGGTGCCGGTGGTGCTGCTGGGCACCTTCGGCGTGCTGGCGCTGTTCGGTTACTCCATCAACACCCTGACGCTGTTTGCCATGGTGCTGGCGATAGGACTGTTGGTGGATGACGCCATCGTGGTGGTGGAAAACGTCGAGCGTATTATGCGAGACGAAGGGCTGCCCGCCCGGGAAGCGACCGAAAAATCGATGGGCGAAATTTCCGGCGCGCTGATCGCCATTGCGCTGGTGCTCTCTGCGGTATTCCTGCCGATGGCCTTCTTCGGCGGCTCTACCGGGGTCATTTACCGTCAGTTCTCGGTCACCATTATTTCAGCGATGTTCCTCTCCGTGGTGGTGGCGCTGACCCTGACGCCCGCGTTGTGCGGCTCGATCCTGAATCACACCGCTCCGCACAAAAAGGGCTTCTTCGGCGCGTTTAACCGCTTCTACAGTAAGACCGAGCACGGCTATCAGAATAAGGTTCTGCGCGCCCTGCGCCGTTCCGGCGGCATGCTGGTGATCTTCGCCCTGCTCTGCGGCGCGATGGGGTTCGCCATGCTGAAACTGCCGGGCAGCTTCCTGCCAACCGAAGACCAGGGTGAAATCATGGTGCAGTACACCCTCCCTGCCGGTGCAACCGCGGTGCGTACCGCAGAGGTAAGCCGCCAGGTACGCGAGTGGTTCCTCACCAAAGAGAAAGCCAATACCGACGTGATCTTTACCGTCGAAGGTTTCAGCTTCAGCGGCAGCGGCCAGAACGCCGGGATGGCGTTCGTCTCCCTGAAAAACTGGTCAGAGCGTAAAGGCGAGGAAAACACCGCGCAGGCCATTGCCCTGCGCGCCACGCAGGAGCTGAGCGCCATCCGCGATGCCACCATCTTTGCGATGACACCGCCGGCAGTGGACGGTCTGGGCCAGAGCAACGGCTTTACCTTTGAGCTGATGGCGAGCGGCGGCACCGACCGCGACGCGCTGCTGAAACTGCGTAACCAGCTGATTGGCGAAGCGAATCAGGACAGCTCGCTGCACGCCGTGCGCGCCAACGATCTGCCGCAGATGCCGCAGCTTCAGGTGGATATCGATAACAACAAAGCCGTGTCGCTGGGGCTCTCCCTGAGCGACGTCACCGACACCCTGTCCAGCGCCTGGGGCGGCACCTACGTGAACGACTTCATTGACCGTGGCCGCGTGAAAAAGGTCTACATCCAGGGCGACAGCGACTATCGCGCGGTACCGTCGGATCTCAACAAATGGTATGTGCGCGGCAGCGACAGCACTATGACCCCATTCTCCGCCTTCGCCACTACCCGCTGGGAGTATGGCCCGGAAAGCCTGGTGCGCTACAACGGCTCGGCGGCGTATGAAATTCAGGGCGAGAACGCCAGCGGCGCCAGCTCCGGTACGGCGATGAGCAAAATGGAGCAGCTGGCGAATAACCTGCCGTCCGGCAGCACCTGGGCGTGGAGCGGTTTGTCGTTGCAGGAAAAACTGGCGAGCGGTCAGGCGATGAGCCTTTATGCCCTCTCCATCCTCGTGGTGTTCCTGTGCCTGGCGGCACTGTATGAGAGCTGGTCGGTGCCCATTTCGGTGATCCTCGTGATCCCGCTTGGGGTGCTGGGCGCGGCCATTGCCGCCTCCCTGCGCGGCCTGAGCAACGATGTCTATTTCCAGGTGGCGCTGCTGACCACCATCGGTCTGTCGTCGAAGAACGCCATTCTGATTGTCGAGTTTGCCGAAGCCAAAGTGGCCGAAGGCTACTCACTGACGCGCGCCGCCCTGCGGGCCGCCCAGACGCGTCTGCGTCCGATCATCATGACCTCGCTGGCGTTTATCGCAGGCGTGACGCCGCTGGCGATTGCCACCGGCGCCGGGGCCAACAGCCGCGTGGCGATCGGTACAGGCATTATCGGCGGGACGCTGGCCGCGACGCTGCTGGCCATCTTCTTTGTTCCTTTATTCTTTGTACTGGTGAAACGTCTGTTCTCCGGTAAGCACGCAAACCGGAGGTCATAATGTTTCGTGTAACTGTTTTAGCGTTAGCACTGCTGAGCGCAGGCTGTGTGTCATTAGATCCCACGTATCAGCGCCCGGACGCGCCCGTTCCGGCCACACTGCCCGGCGCGCACGGCGAAGCCAGCGCCGTGGTGAACCAGTGGCAGCAGGTGATGAATGATGCGCGACTGAAAAGCGTGGTGACGATGGCGCTCAACAGCAACCGCGACGTGCAAAAAGCGATTGCGGATATCGACGCTGCCCGTGCCCAGTATGGCGAAACGCGCTCGTCCCTGTTCCCGACGGTGGACGCGGAACTGAGCCACACCCGCAGCCGCACGCTGGCGAGCGGCGTCGCGACGAGCGACGAAGCCAACGGCACGGTCTCCAGCTTCGAACTGGATCTGTTTGGCCGCAACCAGAGCCTGTCGCGCGCCGCGCGTGAAACCTGGCTTGCCAGCGAGTTCACCGCGCAGAACACGCGCCTGACAATGGTCAGCGAGCTGACCACGGCCTGGGTGACGCTGGCGGCGGATAACAGCAATCTGGCGCTGGCGAAATCCACCCTGGAGAGCGCCGCGAACTCGCTCAAAATCGTCAAACGTCAGCAGGAAGTAGGTGTGGCAGCGGCCACGGACGTCAGTGAAGCGATGGCGGTTTACCAGCAGGCGCGCGCCAGCGTGGCGAGCTACCAGACGCTGGTGATGCAGGACAAAAACGCCCTTAACCTGCTGGCGGGCGATACGGTGCCCGAGAACCTGCTGCCCGGCACGCTGGAGAGCCTGAGCGATAACGCCATCACGCTGATCCCGGCGGGCGTCAGCTCCAGCGCGCTGCTGCGTCGCCCGGACATTCAGGAGGCGGAACATAACCTGCTGAGCGCTAACGCCAACATCGGCGCGGCACGCGCCAACTTCTTCCCGACCATTTCACTGACCGCCAGCGCGGGCGTCGGCAGCGATTCGCTGTCATCCCTGTTCAGCCACGGCATGAAGGTCTGGTCGTTCGCGCCGTCCATCACCCTGCCGCTGTTTAGCGGGGGCAACAATATGGCGCAGCTGCGCTATGCGGAAGCGGAGAAGAAGGGGCTAATCGCCACCTATGAGAAGACCATCCAGAGCGCGTTTAAGGACGTGGCCGACGCGCTGGCGCGGCGCGAAACGTTGAGCGAACAGCTTGATGCCCAGCGTGAATACGTGGCGGCGGAGCAAAAAACGCTGGATGTGGCGACGCGCAGTTACAAGGCTGGCGCGGGCGATTATCTGACGGTGCTCACCGCGCAGCGATCGCTGTGGTCAGCACAGGAATCACTGATTGCCTTGCAGCAAACCGACCTGGAAAACCGCATCACGCTGTGGCAATCGCTGGGTGGAGGGGTTCAGTAACGGCCTGAGAGGGCGATTCTCATACCAGGTGAAAAGTAAATTCATACTTTCGGCTGGAATCGCCTGCCTGAATGTAACGATACATTTCAGGGAAAGCCTATGACTTTACCGGAGGTCTCAATGAAATCTGCACACCTGGTTTGCCTGCTCGTTTGCCTGATTTTCGCTGCGTTTGTTCACGCGCTGGAGAAGAGCGCTCCGGAGAAAGAGGCCCAGATAAAACAGCAGGTCCTGAAAGATGTGAAGAAAACCTGTACCCCGCAGAAAAAGCAGAGCGATAAGGCCTGGCAGGCGATGATTTTGTCGTCTGAGGCCAATCAGCTGCTGATCAAAAATGCCATCACCGCCGTGAAGCGTGACAACCTGGACGCCTACTGGGATGCAGTAAGTCAGGTGGATTGTATGGAAGATTACTGAGGGTTGAGCGCCGGGTGGCGGCTGCGCCTTACCCGGCCTACATCACATGTTTAACGCTTCCGCACATCCGGAATAATCAAATCCCCGCGCAGCACGTACGACCCCAGCATCTGCGTTTTCGCCGTCAGCCAGCTCACGATGCGCGCCGCCATGGCGTCCATGGAATACTCAATGGCCGGGATCACCGGAATACCCGGAAGATGCAGCGAACCGCCGAGGCTGAAGACCATGATGTCTTCCGGTACCGATTTATTAAACGCCTGTAACTGCGGGATCACCCGCTGGGCTTCCTGCTCGTCTGCCACCAGCAGCGCGTTGAAGTTCAGCGTGGACGCGTTGTTGAGTAATTCCTGAAGCGCAACGGACGATGAAGTCGCGTCCATAAACACGAGGTTGCGATTAAAGGGCAGGAAGTTTTTCTCCAGCGCATGTTTGTAACCCAGCAGCACCTGATCGGCAAAGCCGCTGCCGTGCGGGTGGATCAGTGCTATCTGGCGACGCCCCTGGCTGGTGAGATAGTTGCAGGCCGTTTCAGCCGCGAACGCGTGATCGAACTGAATGCTGTTGGCGTTATCGGCTTCCATACAGTCGACCAGAATGACGTTGTCCATGTCCACGTCCAGCGGGAAACGCGCGCCAATCACCAGAATGTCATCACATAAGCCGCAGGAGAGTTCTTCAAGGGCGTTCATCACTTCTGTTTTCGTGTGTGCGAAACGCAGCAGCAGATGTTTTTGATGCTGGCTGAGGTGTTTTTCCAGCGCGTACAGGTAACCGGTGGTCTGGTTAATGTTCTCCTGCGCGCAAATCACCCCAATGCAGCCCGTCGACTGGCTGAGCAGCGACTGGGCGATCACGTTCGGACGATAGTTCAGCTCATCCACCGCTCTCAGAACAGCCTGTCGGCTGGCTTCTTTAACGCCACGCGACCCGCTCAACACCCGTGATACCGTGGCTTTGGACACCCCGGCCAGACGCGATACATCGTTGATTGTAGACATCTCTCTCCCCTGTCAGACGCAACTGGCGTCTGTAATTTCCATCACCGCTACGGCTCACATTATAGCCAGAACGGAGTATATCCGTTTCCGTTTTCCATGGAAACCGATTTTCCGTTTCCACTCAATTTGATGTCAAAACAGCCAAAATATGTGACCCACATCCGGTTAATTAGCGTCATAAGTAGTGGATATTGATGGTTGTCACACTTCTGTCTTTTATGAATGGAAACCGGTTTCCGTATCATGTCCAATCATCATCGCAATAACTTTTTACATTTTGAGGATGGTCGTCGATGTTCAAGATTATGCTGTGCTGCTCTGCCGGGATGTCCACCAGCCTGCTGGTCAGCAAAATGATCGATGTAGCAAAAGAACGGGGCTTGCCCGTGAAGATAGATGCGTATGGCGTATCCGAATTTGATACGCAGTTTCCGCACTATCAGGTGGTGCTTCTCGGACCGCAAGTGAAATACATGTTAAAGACACTCTCAGACAAGGCAGCGACGCAAGGCATACCGGTGCAGCCCATCGACATGATGGATTACGGCATGCAGCGTGGCGATAAAGTACTGGACTATGCTCTGTCGCTCATCGAAGCGGCACACTAAAAGGTGTTCACATGAGTTCGTTATATCAATCCATGGTCGCGGTGATTGAACAGTCAATTACGCCGCTGGCCGCGAAGCTCGGTCAGCAAAAGTATGTGATTGCCATCCGCGACGGCTTTACCGCCGCGCTGCCGTTTATGATCATCGGCTCGTTTATGCTGGTGTTTATCTTCCCGCCGTTTTCGGCGGATACCACCAACAGCTTCGCCCGCGGCTGGCTGGATTTCTCCGAGACCTACCGCGAACAGCTGATGCTGCCCTTTAACCTCAGCATGGGCGTGATGACCTTCTTCATCTCGGTGGGGATTGGGGCGAGCCTGGGACGTCAGTTTAACCTCGATCCGGTGATGTCCGGTCTGCTGGCCTTTATGGCCTTCCTGCTGGTCGCCGCGCCGTATGCCGACGGCAAAATTTCGACGCAGTATCTGTCGGGTCAGGGCATCTTCACTGCGCTTATCACCGCGATCTACTCCACCCGTGTGTACGCGTGGCTGAAGCAGAACAACGTCACCATCCGCCTGCCGAAAGAGGTGCCGACCGGCGTGGCGCGTTCGTTTGAGATCCTGATCCCGGTGATGGTGGTGATTGGTACCCTACATCCGCTGAACCTGTTCATTGAAGCGCAGACCGGGATGATCATCCCGCAGGCGATTATGCACCTGCTGGAGCCGCTGGTGTCTGCGTCTGACTCGCTGCCCGCGATTCTGCTCTCCGTTCTGCTGTGCCAGATCTTCTGGTTTGCCGGTATCCACGGGTCGCTGATTGTCACCGGCATCATGAACCCGTTCTGGATGGCGAACCTCTCTGCAAACCAGGCGGCGCTGGCGGCGGGCGCGGCGCTGCCGCACGTTTATCTGCAAGGTTTCTGGGATCACTACCTGCTGATTGGCGGCGTAGGCTCAACCCTGCCGCTGGCGTTCCTGCTGCTGCGCAGCCGCGCCACTCACCTGCGCACCATCGGCAAAATGGGCGTTGTGCCAAGCTTCTTTAACATCAACGAACCGATTCTGTTCGGCGCGCCGATCATCATGAACCCGATGCTGTTTATCCCGTTCGTGTTTGTTCCGCTGGTCAATGCCTGCCTGGCGTACGGCGCAACCAAACTCGGCTGGCTGGCCCAGGTGGTTTCGTTAACCCCGTGGACCACGCCCGCGCCGATTGGCGCCTCGTGGGCGGCGAACTGGGCGCTGAGCCCGGTGGTGATGTGCCTGGTCTGCATGGTGATGTCCGCCCTGATGTACCTGCCATTCCTGCGCGCCTATGAGCGTACGCTCATCAAAAATGAAGAGCAGAAAGCCCAGGCAACCGTCGGCACCGCTGAAACAGTTAGCAATTAAGTCAAAGAGGAAGGGTCATGAAATACGCATTTCCCGATAACTTCTGGTGGGGCAGCGCAAGCTCCGCTCTCCAGACGGAAGGGACACGAGAGGGTGAAACCACGTGGGACTACTGGTTTGCCCGCGAGCCGAACCGTTTTCACAACGGCGTGGGACCGCAGCACACCTCCACGTTTTATCAGCACTGGAAAACGGACATTCAGCTGTTGAAGCAGCTGAACCACAACAGCTTTCGCACCTCGATTAGCTGGGCGCGCCTGATCCCCGACGGTATCGGTGAAGTGAACCCGGACGCGGTCGATTTTTATAATCAGGTCATTGATGAGCTGAATGAACAGGGCATCACGCCGTTTATCACCCTGTTCCATTTCGACATGCCAATGGCGATGCAGGAGATAGGCGGCTGGGAAAACCGTGACGTAGTGGACGCCTACGCCCGCTATGCGCAGATCTGCTTCGAGCTGTTTGGCGACCGCGTGCTGCACTGGTTTACCTTCAACGAGCCGATCGTGCCGGTGGAAGGCGGTTATCTGTACGATTTCCACTACCCGAACGTGGTGGATTTTCGTCGGGCGGCGACCGTGGCGTATCACACGGTGCTGGCCCATGCGAAGGCCGTTCAGGCTTACCGCGCCGGGCATTACGCGGGGGAGATCGGCATCGTGCTGAACCTGACGCCGTCATACCCGCGTTCGCAGAACCCGGCGGACGTGAAGGCGGCGCATATCGCGGATCTGATGTTTAACCGCAGCTTCCTCGATCCGGTGCTGCGCGGGGAGTATCCGGCCGACCTGGTGGCATTGCTGAAATCTTACGATCAGCTACCCGCCTGCAAGCCGGAAGACGGTTTCCTGATTGCGGAAGGGAAAATCGACCTGCTCGGCGTTAACTACTATCAGCCGCGTCGCGTGAAGTGTCGCGACAGCGCGGTGAACCCGCAGGCGCCGTTTATGCCGGAGTGGTTCTTTGATAGCTACGAGATGCCGGGCCGTAAGATGAACCCGTACCGCGGCTGGGAAATCTACGAGCCGGGTATTTACGATATTCTGGTTAACCTGCGCGACAATTACGGTAACCCCCGCTGTTTTATTTCTGAAAACGGGATGGGTGTCGAAAACGAGCAGCGCTTTATTGAAAACGGCCAGATAAACGATCGGTACCGCATCGAATTTATTTCTGAGCATTTAGCGTGGCTGCATAAAGGTATTAGCGAAGGCTGCAATTGTCTGGGCTACCATATGTGGACGTTTATTGATAACTGGTCGTGGTGCAATGCCTACAAAAACCGCTACGGTTTTATTCAGCTCGATTTGGAGACGCAGCAGCGCACCATTAAAAAAAGCGGAGAGTGGTTTGCCGCTACCGCCTTAAATAATTGCTTTGATAAAGAGTAAAAATGATGATCGCATTAGAAGAAGCCGTAATGGAAATTATCGTCAACGCCGGTCAGTCCCGCAGCCTGTGCTTCGAAGCGCTGCATGCGGCGCGCCAGGGCAACCTTGACGAAGCCAAAAGCCTGCTGCGTGAAGCCGATGGCTACGCGCGCCAGGCACACAAGATGCAGACCAAACTGATCGAGCAGGACGCGGGCGAAGCCCGCCAGCCGATGACCTTAATTATGGTGCACGCGCAGGATCATTTAATGAATTCGCTATTAGCGCGTGAATTATCTGAAGAGATTATTCATTTATATCAGAGATAGTCTATGGCGAAATAATTTAATGTAATACCTCTGTACCTAAAACTAGAAATCCACTTGTTCTGATGATAGCGACATATTCTGTCAGATCGGAGCGGGATGGTTATTGTCTGAATAAAATTAAACTATATTGAGATAACCATGAATACGATTAAAAAACTTCCATTAACCATGGCGGTTATCGCCGCGCTTTGTCCAATTTCCGTACTCGCGCAAGAATTTACGCAGGAGCAAATCGACGCCATTGTGGCGAAAGCGGTGGATAAAGCCCTGGCCGAGCGTCAGGCGAAAATGGATGCGGCGGTCGCGAAAAAAGCGGACGTCATCACCGAGCCGCAGAGCGCAGCGCAATCCCCGGACATGGCGATTCCGTTTGGCATCAAATTTACCGGCTACGCCCGCTACGGCGCACACTTCCAGGCCGCTGACCAGAAGTATGTGGCGGTGGACGGCTCCTACAACGGCGCGTCCGCGATTGGTCGTCTGGGTAACGAAGGCAACGGCGGGGAATTCCAGCTCTCCAAGGCCTTCAAGGGTGATAACGGCGCCATCTGGGACATCAACGTGATGATCGACCACTGGGGCGACGAAGTTAACCTCAAAAAAGCTTACGCCGGGGTGACCAACATTATGGCCTCCAACCCGAACGCCTACTTCTGGGCCGGTCGTGACTTCCACCAGCGTCCGCAGCAGGGCATCAACGATTACTTCTGGATGAACCACGATGGCCAGGGCGCCGGGGTGAAGAACTTCGACATCGGCGGCGTGCAGTTCGACGTGGCTGCCGTGGCGGCGGTGGAATCCTGTAGCCCGGAAGTGATGGAAGATGAAGCCAACCCGTCGCGCATCACCTGTACCGGCGGCTCCGGCACGGGTGACAAGGGCAACTACGCTGCCACCTCAAAAATCCACGGCATGAAGCTCGGCCCGATCGACCTGGAGCTGTACGCCAACTACGGTTTTGACTCCAAAGCCGTTGAGAGCGACGAGCGTCTGAACGCCTGGCAGGGCGGCGTGGTGCTGAGCCACACCAACGACAGCGGTGTGAACAAGGTGATCGCCCGCTACTCCGATAATTCGGACAACAGCGTGTTCAACAAAACCGAAGATCTGACCACGGTCTACGCCAGCTTCGAAGGACTGTATAAATTCACCCAGGCCACGCAGGTGGAGTACATCCTCGCCTTCCACGACTATGACAACAGCCGTGATGACACCGACAACCGTAAGAACTACAACGCCATCGTTCGCCCGATGCACTGGTGGAACGACGTTCACTCCACCTGGCTGGAAGCGGGCTGGCAGCACGTAGATTACGACAACGGCGGCGACAACAAGGGCTGGAAGCTGACCCTGTCGCAGAACATGTCTATCGCCATGGGGCCGGAGTTCCGTCCGATGCTGCGCTTCTACGTGACCGGCGGCAAAGTGGACAACGAACGCACCGCGCGCGTGAACAACACCAAAGATGAGACGCTGGACGACTTCAACGTCGGCGCGATGTGGGAGGCGTGGTTCTAAGGTCAACAACATGCCGGGTGGCGCTACGCTTACCCGGCCTACGGTTTTCCCCCTCTCCCCGTGGGAGAGGGCCGGGGTGAGGGCATCAGGCCGCACACAACCATGCTATGCTGTTGGCCAATTAACGACAACATAACAGGGGAGAACATGGGTTCCACACGCAAAGGGATGCTCAACGTCCTGATCGCCGCCGTTTTATGGGGCAGTTCCGGGGTTTGCGCGCAGTACATCATGGAGAAAAGCCACATTTCTTCGCCTTACCTGACCATGGTTCGTCTGCTGTTTACCGGCGTGATCCTGCTGACGCTCTCCTTCGTTCACGGCGACAAGATTTTCTCGGTCATCAAAAACCGCAAAGACGCCCTCAGCCTGCTGTTTTTCTCACTCGTCGGCGCGCTCACCGTACAGCTCACCTTCCTGCTGACGATTGAAAAATCCAACGCCGCTACGGCCACCGTGCTTCAGTTCCTGTCGCCAACCATCATCGTGGCGTGGTTCGCCCTGGCGCGGAAGAAGCGTCCCGGCATGTTTGTCCTGTCGGCGATTTTGACATCGCTTGTGGGTACCTTCCTGCTGGTGACCCACGGCGATCCGACGTCGCTCTCCATCTCGCCTGCCGCACTGTTCTTCGGTATCGCCTCGGCGTTTGCCGCGGCGTTTTACACCACCTATCCATCAACGCTTATCGCCCGCTACGGCACGCTGCCGATTGTCGGCTGGAGTATGTTGATTGCGGGACTAATGCTGACGCCGTTCTACGCCGGACGCGGCACCACCTTCGCCATTGACGGCGGCCTGCTGCTGGCGTTTTTCTACCTGGTGGTGATTGGCACCGCGCTGACGTTCAGCCTGTATCTGAAGGGCGCGCAGATGATCGGCGGGCCGAAGGCAAGCATTTTGAGCTGCGCCGAACCCCTGAGCAGCGCGCTGCTGTCGGTGGTTTTGCTGGGGGTGGCATTCACCCTGCCGGACTGGCTGGGAACGCTGCTGATTGTGTCGTCGGTGGTGCTGATTTCGATGGATTCACGCAGAAGGGTTAAGGCATCGGCTTAAGCGAATGTCCCCTCACCCCGGCCCTCTCCCCAAAGGGGCGAGGGTGAAAAGACAGCACCGAGCAGTCCCCTCTCCCCTACGGGAAGAGGGTTAGGGTGAGGGGGAAAATTGACTACTTCGCCTTAACCTTCCCCGCCACCAGCAGCGCGGTCAGCAGCATCAGCGTACCGGAGATCACCAGCGGTGACGTCAGCCCCAGATGGTCGAGCGCTACGCCGCCCACCGCCGCGCCGCAGGTGTTCGCCAGCTGGATCACCGCCACCTGAATCGACCCGGCTTTTTCCGCCTGATCGGCAAGCGAGCGGGTGATCCACGTCGACCAGCCCACCGGCACCAGCGCAAAGGCAAAGCCCCAGACAATCGCAATCGCCGATGCGACCCACTTGTCGCTGCCCCACAGCACCAGCACCGCGGCACTGATCGCCAGCACCAGCGGCGCACCCGCCAGCGCCACCTTCAGGGAGCGCTTCAGGAACTGAGACGACAGTGAGGTGCCGACGAAGCTGGCGATACCGAAGCTCAGCAGCACCAGCGTCAGGCCATCCACGTCAAAGCCCGCCATGGTCATATACACCGGGCGAATATAGGTAAAGAAGGCAAACTGCCCGGCAAAGGCCATGAAGATGGCGGTCATCCCCGCCAGCACGCCCGGACGCTTGAGCAGCGCGAACATGTTCTGTTTGTGGTGCGCCGCTTCACCCGGCAGAGACGGTAGCGCTTTCCACACCCAGATAATGCACAGCACGCCCATCACTGCCGCCGCGTTAAAGACGTTACGCCAGCCGATAATCCCACCAAGGAAGCTGCCCAGCGGCGCGGCAATCACCAGCGCAATAGAGACCGCGCCGAAGATAACGGACAGCGCTTTTGGCACGGTGCGCGCGGGCACCAGGCGCATGGTCAGCGAGGCCGACATCGCCCAGAAGCCGCCTAACCCCAGCCCCAGGCAGGCGCGACCCAGCAGCAGCAGGGTGAAGCTTTCAGCGAAAGAGACCAGCAGGCAGGAGAGCGTCAGCAGCACGCTGAACAGGATGACCACTTTACGACGGTCAATGGTGCCAATCGCCTGGGTGATAAACAGGCTGGCGAACATCGCCACAAAGGCGGTGACGGTAACGGACTGCCCCGCCACGCCTTCGGAAATGCCCAGATCCTGCGCCATCGGCGTCAGCAGGCTGACCGGCAGAAACTCAACGGTGATCAGGCAGGCGACGCAAAATGCCACGGAGAAAACCGCCGACCAGTTGGGGCGAGACACCTCTTTGGCCTGCGGCGGAGTCGTGGGCTGGATATGTTCTGTCATGGCATCACCTGAGATAAAAACGTGCGGAAAAGTCGCGCAGTTTATCATCAAAAGTGTGACGAATTTAACGATTTGACAACTTTTGCCGTTTTTAAAGATTCGGAAGACAGATCGGCGGTCACTGATACCTTTTCAGCATAACGAAAATGAAAATTCAGTAACCACAATTGAGGTGAAACAATCATAGCGTCTGAAAAGGAGAAACTATGAAAACACGTACTTTATCTCAAAATCTTACCGTCAGTGCCGTCGGCTACGGTGCCATGGGTCTGAGTGAATTTTATGGCCAGACTAATGACAAAGCCTCACTACAGGTATTGCATAGCCTTATCGATCTAAATGTGACGTTTATTGATACCGCAAATTTATATGGTCGTGGTCATAATGAAAGACTGATTGGTCATTTTCTTGCCGGTCTGGATAAAAGCACTCGTGAGCAGTTTAAAATCGCCACGAAGTGCGGCATCGATCGCTCTCCTGACGAGTCCTACGCCCGCACTATCAACAATACGCCTGATTATATCATCCGCTGCTGTAATGAGTCCCTAAAGCGGCTTGGCGTGGAACGAATCGACCTCTTTTATCTTCACAGAGTGAGCAACGCAACCCCGATCGAAGAGAGTATGGATTGTCTGCGCACCCTTGTTAAAGAGGGCAAGATCAACCACATCGGCCTTTGCGAAGTGTCGGCTTCAACGCTGCAACGGGCTCATGCGGTGCATCCGGTCACCGCATTGCAAACAGAATATTCTCTGTGGACACGAGACATCGAGGAAAACATTTTGCCGGTCGTGAAAGCGCTAGGTATTGGCCTGGTGCCCTACTCACCTCTTGGCAGAGGCTTCCTGACGGGAAAATACCTGAACAACAACGATTTTGCAGAAGGTGATTTCCGCAAGAATAACGAACGATTTGTTCAGTCCAGCCTCGATCATAATCGCCAGTTGCTCGATATCATTACCCCACTGGCGACAAAGTACGGCTGTACCGCAGGTCAGATTGCGCTTGCCTGGCTGTTAGCACAATACGATCGGCTGGTTCCCATTCCGGGTACTAAGCACGTCAACTATCTGGCCGAAAACGCGCGCGCTGCCGATACTGTGCTTGAGAAGAGCGATATCGAATCGTTGAACAACCTTCATCGCCGGGTAGCGATTAAAGGCGATCGTTATTCTGCCGAGGGTATGAAGGGCGTGAATGCCTGATACAGCATCTTGAAAATAAAAAACCGGGTTTCCCCGGTTTTTTTATATTCACAGATACGCCGTTAGCGATAAACGCTCAACGCGACGCCTTCCCCGCCGCCAACGCACAGTGCGGCAACGCCACGCCTGGCATCATTACGGATCAGGGAATGAACCAGCGTCACCAAAATTCGGCAGCCAGATGCACCTATCGCATGCCCAAGCGCGATTGCCCCGCCGTATGGATTGATACGATCCGGAGAAATCCCGGTCTGCTGAATCACGGCCAGCGCCTGGGCGGCAAACGCTTCGTTGGATTCAAGATGATCGACATCCTCAGGCTTCCATCCCGAGCGGGAAAGACAGTCGGCAATGGCCTGAATCGGGGCTGCACCCATTAATGCCGGCTGGATACCGGAATTGGAAAATACGCCCAGCGATGCCAGAACCGGCAAGCCACGCGCTTCGGCAGTCTCACGCGTACAAAGCAGGACCGCAGCGGCACCGTCATTCAACGATGAAGCATTTCCCGCCGTCACCGTACCCTCTTTTCGGAAGACAGGCTTCAGTTTCGTCAATTTTTCGATACTGGTTGCACGGGGTCCTTCATCCCTCTCCACGCTTATCGTTTCACCTTTTCGCGTCTGCCACTCAACAGGGATAATTTCACGCTCGAAAATGCCACGCGCCTGCGCTTCAAGCGCATTGTGGTGAGAGACAAGGGCATATTCATCCTGCATTTCGCGGCTGATACCAAACTCCGTCGCAACATTCTCTGCGGTGATACCCATGTGATAATCGTTGAAGGCATCCCAGAGCCCGTCAGAAACCAGGCTATCTTTGAGAGTAATATTACCCAGCCGCGTTCCGCTACGCGACGTCGTGGCGATATGCGGCGCGTTGGACATACTCTCCTGACCACCGGCGATAACAAACTCAGCTTCACCCGTCTTCAGCGCCTGCATGCCAAGATGGACCGCCTTAAGCCCGGACCCGCACACTTTGTTTACCGTCAGGCATTGCGTATCTACGGGCAATCCAGCATTCAGTGCCGACTGTCGGGCCGGGTTCTGGCCGCACCCCGCAGTAAGAACCTGTCCCATAATGACCTGAGAGATATGACTGGCTTCTACGCCAGATTCTTTCAGGAGCGCCTGAATGACGCGGCTTCCCAGGTCAGAGGCTGAATGCTCCGCAAGCGCGCCCTGAAATGCGCCCGTCGCCGTGCGGCGGGCTGCAATAATAACAATCTCGCTCATGCGTCACTTCCCTTCAGTCCTGGCAAGGTATGGCCCGTCGCGGCCATTGCCGCGCGGTATGCAGTAAGACCATTCATGCAGGCGGGAACGCCAGCATATACCGCCATCTGTATCACAATTTCAAGCAGCTCTTCCGGCGTCACGCCGGTATTGAGCGCGCCTCTCATATGCAGTTCTAGCTGCGGCATGGCATTACCCAGCGTCACAAGCGAGGCGACGGTCAACATTTCGCGCGTTTTGAGATCCAGTCCCGGACGACCCACCACATCCCCGAACGCATAGTCGGTAATCAGGGCGGGCAGCCCCGGGTCCAGCTCGCTCAGGCGGCGGGTGACTTTATCCGCGAGCCCCGCTTCAAGACGGTCCATAATCTCTCTGCCATAACGCGTGCGGTCATTAATTTGACTCATAAGATTTCTCCATACGGGATTGTTTTGCGGTCAACGTTGCCGGAATAACCGCGACAAGCAGAACGGACAGACCGATGGCCGTACCGGCGACGATATACAGGAGCGGCATTGAAAATGATGAAACCATCCAGGCACCGACTGACGCACCGATACCAATGGCGGTATTGAAAAACGAAACGTAGATTGCGGAGGCCGGGAAGGCTTTATCCTCTGCCATACGTAAAACCCACGTCTGGAAACCGACAAATATTCCTGATACGGCGACACCCCAGATAACCATACTTGTGAAGATCAACGCAGCAGAGAGCGAGGAACCAGACAGGCCCAGGAACAACAGCACTGCACAGATTAGCAGTACAGACAAAGAGACCGTCAGCTTGAGATACTTATCAATCAACACGCCGGTCAGGAAATTACCTGCAAGTCCCGCGATGCCGTAAACAAAAAGCACAGCAGGAATAATGGTGGTGGACAGTGAACTCTGCGTGTGTAGCCAGGGTTCAATGTACGTAAAGGCGGCAAAGTGAGCTGTCACAGCCAGCAAGGTTGCTGAGTAGATTTTCCATAATGTTGATGATTTCAGCACGCCTTTAAGCGCATCCAGCCCGAGCGCGCTTTTGCTGGTAATCCGGGGAACAAGAACGCTAATACCCACAAAGGCAATTACGCTCAGCGCGGCCATCAGCCAAAATGCCTGACGCCAGCCGAAGTGAATACCAATATAGTTGGATACCGGTACGCCAAAAACGCTTGCTGCGGAAACACCACCAAATACGATTGACGTCGCGGCCCCTATATATCTGGCAGGGACCATAGCCACCGCCGTCGCGCCGATCATCGCCCAGAATGCGCCGTGAGCGAGCGCACCCAGTACGCGGGCGCTAAGCAGCATGCTATAGACGTTTACCGTCGCAGCCATAACGTTAGAGACCAGAAGCACCACGGTGAGCACAAGTAAAAGCCGCTTTCTGGACACATTTCCTAAACAGACGGAGGCAAACAGCGCACTCAACGCCCCCACCCAAGCATAAAGCGACACGGTCATGCCCACCGCAGATTCCGAAGACTGTAGCCCCTCTGCGATTGGCGTTAATAATCCGACTGGCGCCAGTTCGGTGGTGACAATAGTAAAGGTTGAAATAGCCAGAATGAATAAAGCAAGCCATGACCTTAACGTCATATTTTGCGGAGAGAGTTCTGAAGTCATACTACTTACCTCAATAAGGATTTAAATAATGTGCCAATTTTTTTCAGTTGCATATCTGGTAAGCGCGGAATGCTTTCCCACACACACGGGATGGCCAGTGGCTTCAAGCATTGGAATATCCGAAAGATCGTCGCCGTAGGCATAACAATCCGCGGGGTTAATCTCTTTATCATCGCAAAAGGCTAAAAGCGCGTCTTTTTTACCTGTTCCAATTGTTTGAGGCAGGCCGATTTCACCCGTCAACTCACCTGCGTCATTTATTATCACCGGCGCACAGAGTACTTCCGTTACCCCAAGATATTTTGCAATAGGTGAAAGAATCGGAAGCATAGAGCCCGATATAAATACGGTATACATGTTCTGATTCTGATGTTTTTTAAGGGCTGAAACAGCACTCTCAATAAAAAACTCGCTTTCCAGCTTACGCCTGAACCACTTCTCACCCATTTCTTCCAGATAACGACAAGACACACCTTTAAACTGGCGATAATATTCTCGGTTCAGAGTCTCCCTTAGCACACCGTTTTTTACGTCGGCGCGAAAACGAGACATATAGCGTTGAAGACGATCGTTTTGATTATTTTCCCTGCACCAGAAATCATAGAAATCAAACATGCTTTTAATATTTATAAGCGTTTCATCAACATCAAAAAAAGCGGCATGTTTACGCAAACTTTATTCCTCGTAGTTTTTTCTTCGACTCTTAACAGGAAAATCTTTATCCTTCCCAGACACGCCTGCATCCGCCCAGCGGGAAGGGGCAATTTCAGAAACCACCACGGAAATTTTATCGAGCGGCGCACCCGTATTTTTGTGAACGGCAAATGTAATATCTTCCTGGAGTCTGATGATTTGATTTTCATCTTTCGCAGGCCAGGTCATAACATGAACAAATGGCATACTTTTCTCACTCTATAGTTGTAAATTCATCGAAGGAACGGCCTTTGAGTTTTAATTGGGCATGGATATCGCCACCAAGACCGTAAAAGCCAATTGCACCGCCGTAGCTCTGACGCGAGCTCATATAAAGTACGACTACGTTAATAATTCTGTTTCCTTTCCTCGCCGGAGCCGGAAAAGGATCGGTCAACTCTGCCCAATATTCGGCATTACCTTCGCTATCGGTTATAAATACGTTGGGTATTCCCAGCGGACCTGGCCTGCTCGGATCCTCCGAGGCTAGATCGTTTTCCCTGAGACTCATCACGGTGTAAACGCTATCCGGAACAAGGCTCCGGAACGAAAACGTGAACCTGGCTCGTTTCTTATCTTCGGACAATGTGACCTCAAAGGTGCCCTCTGCCTCTAGCCAGGCAGCGAGGGTCACTGGCTCGATCTCTCGCTTTCCATCGCTGCTTCGATAATCCGCGATATAGCCTTCATGAAGTGGCAGGCCAGGCCTTATTTCATTATTGGCCTGCGGCCGCTGTTCTGGGGAGAAAATCATCCGATAGTTGTTCATCGGAATGGGTAAAGGAAGAGTATGAAGAATGATGTCCTTCAACGCGTCCTGAGTCATCTTTTTCAGATCGCACAGAATGTTATAGGGTGCGACTTCCCCAAATGCCGGAAGCGGGCTGTCCGGAGAGACAATGACGCTTCGCCACTGCAGTCCATTATCTCCTGGCACCATGCCAACCACGACAAAATTACCCTTCCCGTCCATGACCTCCGCAGGGGGGTAAAGCGGCCCCTGCGTGGTAGCAGCCAGACGGTATTTCTGGCTACGCAATTCAGGCATGCGTTACCCCCTGAGTCACCCCTTGCTGCTCAACAATGGTCGCCTGCATGGCAACCTCAGCCAGAGATTTCTCTCTCTCTGTAATCAGGGCGGAAGGATAAACGGTGAACGAGACATCCATTGTCGCGCAAAGCGTTTGGTGCTGAGTGACGCGAACCTGAGCCTTGAAACGCCCCCGGCGGTCGTTAATATCTTTTTCAAGAAATTCAAAGTGGACCAGCGCCGGTAAAGGGAACAGGAAACTGGCGAAATTGATTGCCATGCTGTTAATGACGTAATAGCGTCCGCTTTCCTGTTGGTAAATAAATTCTTCGGTGACGCCAATAAAGGCCTGTCGGCTGGCTTCAACCAGGAGCATTCCCTGAATATGCTGCCCCGTCTGATGATCCGCCATCAATTCGCAACGCTCATCGATTAACAGCGGCATCGCATAAAGATCGTGGTTATGCTCAGCTTGTTCCGCAGGTCCTATAAGTACATTCTGTTCCAGTCTTTTATGGCAATAAGCATTTTTTTTGTCGCTAACCAGTTTTTCCAGAGAGCATATTTTCAACTTATTACCATGGATCGCATTTCTTGCCTGATTTGAAATTACCTTTCCAGCAAAATCCTTGCGCACGCCCTGCCCAACAATAATTTCATGTTCTTTATCAATGATATTCGCAGGGATTTGAGTCAATAATTCTAGCTGAGATATAGTCAGTACATCTTTACCATTGGCAAATTCATTAAATTTATCGCCAACAACTACCAACTTTTTACAGTTCATTCATTGTCCCTCAACAACAGCAAGCACGATAGATACGTGTATAAAGGCCGTCGTTACCGCCAGTAATGAAGTTATCGCCGGCCTGTTGAATAATTTCCTGATAACGCGCATTGGTAAATGCTTCTTTATATGCTGATTTATCGCCGTTGAATGAGGAGATAAACATTACACCCGGAACACCGCTGATCAGTGAATGAAACGCTTCGAAACTTTCAATCTTATCTTTGTTATCTCTTACAACATTAAAAATGGTTTCATCGCGCCACTGACGGTACTGCTGATAGTTATGCGCAGGCACTTCGACGTGTCGGAGTTGAATATAATTTGATTCTGGCAAGCTATTTTTATTATCAATTGGGGATTCAACAAACTTAAGCAGTTCGCGACGGATATCGGCAGAAAGAACCTCAGAGAAACGATGGAACATGGATTCCATTTCATTCTCAACCCATGCAATCTCTTTAATATCATTGAATGCGCGTAATTCCAACAACTCATTAACGCCGTTTTCTTCACAGGTATAGTAGCGAACGGTTTCACTGCTTTTTAAGGAAGTAAATTCTTTTTCAGAAAAAGTGTTTTTTAATGGGAAGCGTGATACCAGTACATATTTAGACGACATAATTACTCCGAGTATTGATTAAGTGAGGATTCGGATAGAAATTTATCAATACAGGAAACTATTGGAATTGTTAAATTTGTAATATATTTTTTGTATTACTGTTAAAACGGGTTTTGCTGCCAGCATTAAGCGTGTAATATCGAAATGGAAAAAGACGAAATACCTTTTCGCACTTAGGACCCACGTATGGCTACAGCAGAACATTTAATCAGCAATAACCTGCCCAGTATCAAACAATTACAATGCTTTCTCGCTGTTGCACATGAACTGAACTTTCGTAAGGCTGCCGAACGTCTGCGCATGACTCAACCGCCTCTGACGCGTCAGATAAAATGTCTTGAAGCGGTGTTGAAACGTCAGTTGTTCAGTCGCAGCACGCATGACGTTAGCCTTACTGAAGCAGGTCGAGCGTTGGTCGTTCAGGCAGAAAAAATACTCAAAGACATCAGCAGCTTAAAAGAAGACCCTCACTCTTCAGAAACGAGTCTGCGCATCGGTCTCACGCGCACGCTTAATTTTGAATATATTGAACCTGTAAATACCCAGCTTCAAAAAATGAACGCCGGAGATGACGTTGAAACGCCCGACCTGACGTCAGCACAGCTGCTGCAAAGCTTGTCTAAAAATATGCTGGATCTGGTGCTGACCGGGGAAAAAGGGACGGGTCATGAAGACATTGTTCAATACCGCTGGGTATGCCAGGAACCGTTGCTCATCGCAATGCCTTCTTTACATCCTGCCAGTCTGAAAGAGAAAGTCTCGCTGCAAGACATTAGCGATCTTCCACTTTTTTGGTTTTCGAGAAGCGCTAATCCGTCATTCTATGACAAATGCGAAAGCTACTTTGACACGCTGAAAACGCCGCTGAAGCGTATTAAAGAGCCGGATGATTCCCTCGTGATGCTAAGCCGTATCGCAAGAGGGAAAGGGTTTGCGCTGCTGCCTCAGTCAAAATGCACCTTCAATCAGGAGGGGCTATGCTATCGCGAACTAACGGACGATGAGGCAAAGAGATTAAATATTGATATCTATGCTGCAACTCGCCTCAATGAAAACAGAGAGGAGATCCTGAACGCTCAGAATATCTTGTGCGCCAAAAAGGCTTAATGCAGATAAAACACACCTTCTTCCGGCAGAAATAGCTGGTTATAGCGCAGCTGGAAGGCGTTCAGCTCCTGCGGATCGGGCTCCATTTCGCGCATAAAGCCAAGTGCCAGTCGAATTTGCGCATCGGTAATGGGTGCGGCAAGGCGGGCTTTACGCAGCATACGGTGCCAGGTATGCAGATTCTCTTCACTGCCGTCGACAATGCAGACCTGCCAGATGAGCAGCACCTGCGCCGCATTTTGCAGATGTGCCTCGTCGGGGCGCTCAAGGTAGCGGATAAACTCATTGCCCGGCGTTTTACCGAACTGATCGATCATCGACTCGACTGGCATCGGGGTGATGCCCAGCCGCTCGCTTAAACGTTTGATGGCGCGGCGGGAGTCTGAGGTCAGGACACGAAATCCAACCACAAATACCACGGCAAGCGTTGCCAGCATTATCCAGACCATGCGTTCTCCTTAGACTAGCCGCCCATCATAGCGGGAAACGCAGCGCGTCAACAGCGGGAACGGCCAGAATAGTGAACCGAAAAAAGCTGGATAATTGCGATGAAAGCAATCCCGCGCAGGCGTGGCTGCGCGGGCTGTTGCTGAAGACCCGTCAGCGCGCCTGAAGCCCTTTCAGCAGCGCGTCGTGGAAACGTTCAGGATCCTGCATCTGCGGCGCGTGGCCCATGTCGTTAAACTCGACCAGCGTCGCGTGCGGAATGCGCTCCGCCGTCTCTTTGCCCAGCACCGCGTAATTGCCGAGCGTCTTGCGGATCTCCGGTGGGGCGAGATCTTTCCCGATGGCGGTATTGTCCTTCGTGCCGATCATCAATAATACCGGCATCTTCAGCTCGCTAAATTCATAGACAACCGGCTGGGTATAAATCATGTCGTAGAGCAGCGCCGAGTTCCACGCCACGCGAGCTTTGCCCGGCCCGTTGTTCAGCCCGGCGAGCATAGTGACCCAGCGCTCGTACTCCGGCTTCCACTCCCCGGCGTAGTAGGTGTTTTTCTCGTACTGACGAATACCGTCGGCGCTGACTTTCAGCTCGCGCTGGTACCACTGGTCGACCGTAATATGCGGCACGCCGCGCGCTTTCCAGTCTTCCAGACCAATCGGGTTCACCATCACCAGCTGCTCCACCTGCTGCGGCCACATCAACGCATAGCGGGTTGCCAGCATGCCGCCGGTCGAATGTCCTATAACCGTCACGCGCTCGACGCCCAGCGTTTTCAGCAGCGCGTGGGTGTTATCCGCCAGCTGCTGGAAGGTGTACTGGTAATGCTCCGGCTTGGTGGATTTACAAAAACCAATCTGGTCAGGGGCGATCACGCGATACCCACCGGCCGACAGCGCGCGGATAGTGCCGTCCCAGGTGCCAGCACAGAAGTTTTTGCCGTGCATCAGCACCACGGTGCGGCCGTTGGGTTTTTCCGGTTTCACGTCCAGGTAAGCCATATCCAGAGGCTGGTTCTGCGAGGTAAAGGTAAAGTGTTTTACCGGCCAGCCGTAGTCAAAACCTTCCAGCTTCTCGCCGTAGGTGGGGGCATCCGCGGCCATTGCGGGGGACGCCAGCGCCATCAGCAGCGCAAGGCAGGACAATCGTCGGGTTAACATGCAAGCTCTCCGTTAGCAAAAGGGCTAAGGCTGCACGAAAGGCGGCAGCAAAAACACTGTAGAGCATAGAGAGGAGCAAGTGTGTAAAGCGGAGTAAAGGTAGGCCGTGCAAAATAAAAAAGCCCGGCATCACACACCGGGCAAAGAAGTTACCTGCACACTCAGGCTACTTTTAATTTCTGCGCACGATTCTCACGGCGGATCTTACGCTCTTCCAGCACCGCAACCATCGCCATCAGGACGATACAGCCAATCGCGGCGGCATCCAGCGCGGCGAAGGTGCCCGCCCAGCCGGTAAGGCCGAAAATCGGCGTGCCGTCGGCGATCATCCCCAGACCCAGTTTGGCGAAGCTGTCGCCGATCAGGTAGGCGAAGGTGCCCTTAATCCCATCGGCGGCGCCGATCGCTTTTTTCGGTACGAAGCCCACTGCCGCCACACCGATCAGTAATTGCGGACCAAACACCAGGAAGCCGAGCGCGAACAGGGACGCCAGGTAAATGTACTGGTTGCTGGCGTGCTGGTAGACGCCAAGGGTGGCGATAATCAGTGCCAGCGCGACGCAGGCCACCAGCGCGCGGCGGCCATTGGCGAGGTCGGAGAGCCATCCCCACAGCAGCGTGCCGACCAGCGCGCCCACTTCAAACAGGGTGAAGCCCTGAATCGCCACTTCTTTAGAAAGCTTCAGCTCCTGGAAGGCATACACTGTGGACCACTGGTCGATACCAATGCGCACCACGTACAGGAAGATGTTCGAGAAACAGAGCAGCCAAATCACTTTGTTTTTCAGCACGTACTCAACAAAGATCTGCCATTTGGACATCTCGTTTTCTTCGGTCTCTTTGTCCTCTTCGCTGATCTCTTCCCCGAACAGCTCTTCGGCTTTGCCGAGGCCGTACGATTCCGGGGAATCGCTGCCGTAGCGCAGGCCGATAAAGCCAACAATCAGGGCAATAATCGACGGGAAGATAAACATGCCGATGACGTGACCGTCGAACAGGTAGTTCGCGCCGAACAGCGCCACGCCTGCCGCACCCGCTCCGCCGAGGTTGTGGGAGATGTTCCACATGCCGAGGTACGACCCCCGCTTGCGGCGCGGCGTCCATTTGGTGATGGTGGAGTAGCTGCACGACCCGCCGGTGCTCTGGAAGAAACCGCTCAGGGCGTAAAAGGCGATCATCAGGAACAGGCTGACGGAGCCCGCGCCCATGCTGGCGCTGAAGCCGAGCATACAGATGGCAGAGAGGATCAGCATAAACGGCAGGAACTGCTTGGTGTTTTTGCCGTCCGCATAGTAGGAAACGACGGTTTTACCCACGCCATAGGTGATGGAGAAGCCCAGGCCAATCATCCCCAACTGCGTCATGCTCAGCCCGTAGGTGGAGATCATGTCGTTCTGCGCGATGTTAAAGTTTTTGCGGATCAGGTACATAGTCAGGTAGCCGATGAAGACCACCAGATAGGACTGCATGAACGGTTTGAACCACATTTTGCGCCGCACGTCGAGCGGCAGATCCAGGGTCGGCTTGCGCACCTGATTTAAGAAGGCCAGCATGACTGAGTTACTCCTGAGCTGATTTTTGCAGCATTGTAAAAACCAGCCAGGAGAGATGCCTGAGACAGCGTCCAGGTGAAACCGGGAAAATTTCTTAGTTTTGCGCGACTCGGCAGCAAAAGGTGAGGCGCGTCACGCTTCGCGCGGTGCCTGCGCGTGCAAAAACGGCAGCAACAGCAGGGCGGAGATGCCCGCCGCGATGGCGATCACTGCGAAGAACCCGCTCCAGTGCCAGATGTCGATCACCCGCGCCAGCGGCCAGCCGGAGAGCGATGCGCCGAGGTAGGCAAACAGCCCGACAAAGCCCGTCGCCGCGCCTGCCGCCTCTTTGTGGGAGCACTCTGCCGCCGCCATGCCGATCAGCATCTGCGGGCCAAAGACGAAAAAACCGATGGTGAAGAAGCACGCCGCCTGCATCACGTAGCTGGCGAACGGCATCAGCCACAGCGAGCCGACGGAGAGCAAAATTCCGGCGGCGAAAATCAGGTTCATCGGCCCGCGGTTGCCGTTGAAGAGCTTGTCCGAGCCCCAGCCCGCCACCAGCGCGCCGATAAACCCGCCCAGTTCAAACATGGTCACCGCCGAGTTGGCGGTCACCAGATCCACACCGAGCGTCTCGGACATGTACAGGTTGCCCCAGTCGTTGATGGCCGCGCGCACCACGTAGACCAGCACGTAGCAGAGCGACAGCAGCCAGATGTAGGGGTTTTTCAGTACGTATTTGGTGAGGATCTGCTGGCGGGACAGCCCGGCCCCCTCCTGCTGCTGGGCGATCTCCATCTCGTCGTGCCGCCAGTCGCCCACCGGTGGAAGGCCGACGGCTTGCGGCCTGTCGCGCAGGCGCCAGCAGAGGAACAGCCCGGCGATAATTGCCAGGCCACCGGCAATCATCATCCCCGCACGCCAGCCGTAGTGCAGCGCGGCAGCCCCCACCACCATCGGGATCAGCGCCCCGCCGACGTTATGCGCGGTATTCCATATCGCCCACCAGCCGCCGCGCTCGTTGCGTGAGTACCAGGCGGTGAGCAGGCGGGTGCAGACCGGCGCGCCCCAGCCCTGGAAAAAGGCGTTCAGCGCCCACAGCAGGGCGAAGGCCCACAGCGAGGTGGAGAAGCCAAACAGGATGTTCACCACCCCGGTGGCGATCAGCCCAACGCCCATGAAATAACGCGCGTTGGAGCGGTCGCTGACGATGCCGGAGAAGAACTTCGACAGACCGTAGGTGATGTAAAACAGCGTCGCCAGCAGGCCGATATCGGTGCGCGCCATCACGCCGCTGGCGAGGATCTCCGGCGCGGCGGCGTTGAAGCTTTTGCGGGTGAAGTAGAACAGCGCGTAGCCGAGCCAGATAGTGACCAGGATATGACGTCGCCAGTAGCGATAGCGGGCGTCGATTTCCGCTTTGTTGCCTAGCGGGGCGGCGCTGGCGGGGGTTTTAAACATGGTGCGTCCTTAACGGCAAACTGACGCTGACGCGCGTCCCGTGGGTGCAGGAGATTGTCAGCGTGCCGCCGAGCGCCTTCACGCGCTCGCGCATGCCCGCCAGGCCAAAGCCCTGTTGGCCGGATCCCGGCGGCAGGCCGCAGCCGTCGTCTTCAATCACCAGCATCAGGCGCTCGTCCTGCTGCCAGCCCTGGATCGTGACCGCGCTGGCACTGGCGTGTTTGACGATGTTGTTCAGCCCCTCCTGACAGACGCGGAACAGCGTCACGCGCTGACCTTCGCTCAGGATAGCTTCATTGATGCGCCAGTCGAGATGGCTGACTATCCCGCGGCTTTCCAGCTCCATCTCGCGCATCAGGGAACGCACCGCCTGCTCCAGGGACAGATCGTCAAGCTGGCGCGGGCGCAGCCGCCCTAACAGGCGGCGAACGGAGTCATAGACACCCAGCGAAAGCTGTTCGATATGCGCCCCGCCCTGCTTCACACCCGCGTTTTCTGCCGCCAGGCGCTGGACAATGCCCGCCTGGGTGCGGATGGCGGTGATGGTCTGGCCGATGTCATCGTGCAGCTCGCGGGCAACCTCCTGGCGCACGCTCTCTTCCGTCTCCAGCAGACGCTCCGCCAGACGGCGATTGCGCGCCAGCTCGGCTTGCAGAGACTGGTTCAGCTCGCGCAGGCGCTGGATGCCCGCCCCCAGCAGCAGCCCGGTCAGGCTCTGGGCCAGCAGCGAGAGCAGCAGATCTACCGGATGATCGTGCCAGGTCTGGCTGGCGATCAGCGCGATGGCGTTCATCAGGGTCGCGATCAGCGCCCCCTGCCAGCCGTAGTGCCAGGCGAGGGCGATGATCGGCAGCGCCAGACAAAACGGCGTGAAGCGTGATAATTCAGCGGGCAGACCAAGCTGCAACCACAGGCTCACCACAAACAGCAGCAGATACCAGATCAGGTGCCGGGCGCGCCAGTTCACCGGCTGGGAGACCAGCGCCGGGCCGAGCGGCTGCCAGACGGTGCTGGTGAGGTAGTGCCAGAAAACCAGGCAGGTCGGTGCCAGCGTCAGGCCGCCGGTGAGGGTCAGCAGCAGGGCGTTGAGCCCCTCCTTTTCGCCCACCCACGGCAGGGACTGCAACAGCGCGGCGGCAATCAGCGCCGCCCCCTGACGCAGCAGCGTGCGCCAGTCGCGCTGGTGACGGTAGCGGGAAATCAGGGCGACCGGGATAAGCGTGAGCAGGCTTCCGGTCATCAATAAGGGCAGATGCGCCAGCGCCACTTCCTGCGCCAGCCAGATCAGCATCAGCCACTCTGCACCGAGCAAAACGGGCCAGTATCCGCGCGGGCACTGAAGCATCAGTCCCAGACGCAGGCCAAAGGGGAAAAGCAGCACCGCCAGCTCCGGGCGTTCCACCAGATGCAGGCTGATGCTCCACAGGCAGAACCATGCGGCGGAGAAGATAAAAAAGCTGGCGACGACGGCGATCAGCCGTGAAAAAACGGGGCTCATTGCCAGCTGTCAAACATACGGCGCGCCAGCTCGACATCGTTACTGACGTTGAGTTTTTCCATCAGGTTGGCGCGATGAACGTGCACGGTTTTCGGGGACAGATCCAGCTCCGCGGCAATCTCTTTCACCGACATGCCTTGGGCAAGTTTCTCTGCCACCTGACGCTCGCGTCTGGTGAGCGGATCCTGCCGTCCCGCCGCCAGCTTGATGGCGATATCCGGCGTCAGGTAGCAGCCGCCGGTGGAGACGGTGCGCACGGCGGCAATCAGCTCGTCGGGGCTACAGCGTTTAGAGAGGAAGCCGCGCGCGCCCGCGTTGAGCGCCTGCTCGACCAGCGCCGGGCTGTCGTGGACGGAGAGCATAATGGTCGCCATCCCTTTCGGCAGCTGGCTTAACAGCTCCAGCCCGGAGAGATCCGGCATTGAGATGTCGCAGATACAGACCTGCACCCCGCGTCCCGGCAGGCCCGCCAGCGCCTCGCGACCGGAGCCAAACTCGGCCACGACCTGAAAATCCGGTTCGAGGTTTAAAAGCTGGGCAAAGCCGGAGCGGACGATAAGGTGGTCGTCGATAAGGGCGATGGTGGTCATGGTTTGATCCTGATGCGTGAACACGCCGGATGGCGGCGTAAACGCCTTATCCGGCCTACGTGTAGCGTCCTTGCAGGCTGGATAAGCGCAGCGCCATCCGGCAAAAGCCTTTTACCTTAAGTGATTTACTCGAAAAACACCGCAATTTTGTTAAACATGGTGGGATCGGACTGGTTGCGCGCCACGTTGGTGACGTCCTCCAGCTTGTCGATCTGCGCCATCATCTGCTCCAGACGCTGGTCGTCGTTCACCAGTAGCCAGATGCGGCTGTGCTCGCTGCCCTGAATCGGCAGGCACAGAATGCCTTCCACGTTAAACGCCCGTCGGGCAAACAGCCCGCAGACGTGGGTCATGACGCCAGGGTGGTTGCGGACGGTGAGTTCCAGAATGACGTTATCATGTTGTTTCTGCATGGCTTATTCCCCCACCATCTCAGTATTGGCCGCACCCGGCGGCACCATCGGATACACTTTTTGTTGCGCGTCGATACGCACGTGGATCAGCGCCGGGCCAGGGCGAGAAATCGCATCCTGCAACGCCGCGTGGGCATCTTCTTCGGCGTTCAGATCGCAGGTGTGCAGGCCAAAACCAGCGGCAATCTGCATGAAGTTGATCATCCCCGGATAGGTCGCCGCAAACACGCCCTGCTTGTAGAACAGGCTCTGCTGCTGGTGTACCAGGCCCAGCGCCTCGTTGTTCATCAGAATGATTTTGACGTCTAACTGGTTTTCGGCTGCGGTGGCCATCTCCTGAATGTTCATCATCAGGCTGCCGTCACCGGAGAAGCAGATCACCTTACGGTCCGGGTTGGCGAGCGCCGCGCCAACCGCTGCTGGCAGGCCGAAGCCCATGGTGCCAAGGCCGCCGGAGGTCAGCCACTGGCGCGGGCGGTTAAGCGGATACGCCTGTGCGGTCCACATCTGATGCTGGCCGACGTCGGTAGTGATAATCGCGCTGTCATCCACGCAGGCGGCAACGGCGTTGATAAGACCATAGTGGCTCAGCGGGTCACCCTCGGTTGGGATAGCGCCCGGGAACTCGCGTTGCAGATCGGCTACCAGCTGGCGCCAGTCGGCGCGGTCGTTTGCCTCCGTCTGTGGGATCAGCTGTGCCAGCACCTCGGCCACGTCGCCCTGAATCGCCACGTGCGGCTGCTTGATTTTACCCAGCTCGGCGCGGTCGATATCCACGTGAATGATTTTGGCGTTCGGGCAGAACTCCTCGGTTTTGCCGATCGCCCGGTCATCAAAACGCGCCCCCATAACAATCAGCAAATCCGCCTCTTGCAGGATGTAGTTGGTGCTGCGCGCGCCGTGCATGCCCAGCATCCCTAAAGACAATGGGTGCGCTTTTGGCAGCATGCCGAGCGCCATCAGGGTCATGGTGGTAGGTAAATTAGCTTTTTCAGCGAACTGTCGAATTTCATCCGCGGCGTTGATCGCCCCGCCGCCCAGATAGAGCACCGGGCGTTTCGCCGCGTTAATCATGGCGGCGGCGTCGCGCACGCTCTCAGCGCTGAATTCCGGCGCCGGGGCACGCTCGCCCGGCTCCGGCAGCACGTCGATCTCAATTTCTGCGGTCTGGACATCCTTAGGAATGTCTATCCACACCGGACCCGGGCGGCCAGACTGGGCAATGCGAAACGCATCGCTGATCACCTGAGGCAGCTCGCTGAT
>NZ_JBMKHQ010000011.1:78982-155547 GCF_049237385.1 Enterobacter cloacae complex sp. IR5412
GCAGATCAGCGGAATGGAGTCGAGGCGCGCATCGGCGATGGCGGTCACCAGGTTAGTGGCGCCCGGCCCGCTGCAGGCCATACAGACCGCTGGTTTACCCTGGGTACGCGCCATGCCCTGAGCGATAAAGCCTGCGCCCTGCTCGTGGCGCGCCAGCACGTGGCGGATCTGTGTGCTTTGGCTTAACGCATCGTACAGCGGCAGCACGGTCCCTCCCGGGATGCCCGCAACGGTGGTGATGCCCTGTCGTTCCAGTAAATGAACAATCAGCTGCGCGCCTGTAAAACGCGTTTTTGTGTATGTTGTGCCCGAACTTGCCATGCTCCAGTCCTTTTCTTCTGGGCCGACTTTCCGGGGAGGCTCTTAAACGAAAAACCCCGCCCGGTTTGCGCCGGCGGGGTTTTGGATTCGTGTGTTGATCCAGTCCCTACGGCGCATTGCCGACGACCACCACCACACGCACGACGACCACTGCGGCAGGTTGCGCAGTTTTTAGTAGGGTCGAAGTGAAGATGGATGAAGTCATTGGGGACCTGTGTTTGGAATCATTGATAGAATTTATACAAACACAGGTTTTCGGATGTGACAATGGAAATATTTTCAACTGCGCAAAAATGCGTCAGGGATCACGTTTCGTTTGTTGGGTGATGACACTCAATAAAGGGTTTTTACTCACTCAATAAATAGCGCAGGTGATACCCCAAATCTGACCGCCAGCTTTTTAATATGGTTCAGAGTAAGCTGTCTCTGACCATTCAGAACCCGTGAAACCATCGATTTACTACCAATTTCATCCTTAAAATCCGATATCGTCAGATTGTATTGATCCATCAAGGTTCTCAAAACTGCAATTCCGACGGGAACGGACTCCATCTCCTTGCGTAATGCGACTATCTCTGGCCGATTAGCTTCGTAATGGCTAATTCTGGCGCAAACAATATCCAGCAAGGGGCTATTGGGCTCGTTCATAAGGAGATACTCAACCAGCTCAAGCGCATCCTTATAATCTTTCTCGCTCGGCTGTTCACCCAGTAAAGGAACGGCCGCAACAAGGGCGTGCGTAGCTTTCATTGCATCAGCGACGATCATCATTTCTTCCCCTTAGTGCGATGTTTCTCCGTAAAACGGTCATATTCCTTATGAGTAAAAACATGGCGCACATAAAACTTTTGGCTTTCAAAGAATATGAGAGCCACTACTCTGAGATTGTTATTTGCAATATCAATAACATAATGCTTATCAAGATACTTGAAGTTATCCAGCGTTGGGAAAAGTTTTCTCAGTGCAGCGGGCGTCGGGCAGTGGCTCTTTTCAATAACTCGTCCTAAAAAGAGAAGCTCTTCTCTGTATTGCGGGAACTGGCTTACCGCATCCAAAATTGCCTTCATTGAGATTAAATGCATCCTGCTTGCCTGCCGCGTCCGTTGCCATTATGGCAACGATAACACCTATTGCCAATAAGTCAACGGAGGATACTATTTTCACTTCGTCAGAAAACAAAAAACCCCGCCTAAGCGAGGTTTTTATCAGGGTTTTGCGGTTGGTTGCCGCAGAACACACTGTGTTACGTCAACGCGAAAAGTATACGCGATCGAAGACGAACGCGCAATTCCGGCACGGATTTTGACGTTTTTGAGTATGGATCGCCTTCCAAAATTTGTCCATAAAATACTGTTCATGCATACAGTATTTATCTATACTGAGGGTGTTCGCAGTGAGCGAGGGGGCCGCAGTTTACCGGCGCAACGAAGTCCTGGCTGAAACGGGTGGTGCCGTCAGTGCCTTAACCCCTGAAGTGAGCACACTGTGTTACGTCAATCCAGGTGCTGGCCACAGGCGGCGGAAAGGTACGCCAGCATCGTGCTCCTTTTAACCAAAAGGAGACGCGTATGAGCGTCGTGGATATGGTCATACTTGTCCTCAAACTCATTGTTGCTGTATTGCAACTGCTTGATGCTGTCCTGAAATACGTTAAGTGATTCAGGTTCAAGTCGCACCTGAGAGGGGCGGGCAACCGCCCCTCTTTAATAACGAGGGAATGCTATGTCGCGTCTGTTAATTGAGCCTGTTACGCCTGATGAACCGGGCTATATCGCCCTGAAGGCCGAGAGTATCGCGTTAAATTTCAATATGCTGCGCAGGCTGGAAGAGAACTGGCAGCGCGGTGAGAATCGCTTTAACGCGCCGGGTGAAAAGCTGCTGGGTGCGTTTCTTAACGGCAGGCTGGTGGGCGTGTGCGGTCTAAATCGCGATCCATTCAGCCAGCAGCCGCGCGCCGGACGTATTCGTCATCTCTACGTCAGCGAAAAGTGCCGTGGGCTGGGGATTGGAAAACAACTTTTGACCGTGGTGATGGCGGATGCCAGCATCTGGTTTGATTTTCTTAATACCCATGCGCCGGAAACCGCGTACGGATTTTATCATCGGGCGGGCTTCAGGCTGGTGTCAGACGAGCCCCGGGTGACGCACCGCCTTTTTTGCGCAGTGTAAGCGGCTGGCAGCCTCGACGGGGGAATGTTACAGTTGGATGACATTTCACCAACCGATCCGCCATGTCCATCACCGTTTTCTGCATTTTACTGTTCGCCGCACTGCTGCATGCCAGCTGGAACGCCATCGTTAAAGCCGGAACGGACAAGCTCTACTCGGCGATCGGGGTCAGCGGTTCAGCCGCGCTTATTGCGCTGATTTTACTCCCCTTCTCGCCCCAGCCGACTGCCGCAAGCTGGCCATTTTGTTCGTCTCCTGTGCGTTACACTGCTCGGCGGCGTCGGGACGATGGGATCTTACGGTCTGGCACTCTGGGCGATGACTCAGGCGCCGCTGGCGGTGGTCGCCGCACTACGTGACACCTCTATTCTCTTCGGCGCATTCATCGCATTTGTGCTTTTAAAAGAGAAGGTTGTGGGCCTGCGCATCGCGGCGGCGCTGGGTATTGCAGCCGGTGCGGTCCTGCTGCGCCTGGCGTAATTCGCTGGCAACATTAGTTGCCGATCTTGTTTACAAATCCTGCCTTTACGCCTTCTGTCATTCATCACAGTAATGCTTAAATTGTCATCTCTCTGTGGTAGATTCCTCGCGCATTTATGGGAATGCGTAGTCACTTATTCTTTATTTATCTCTTTTGGCAAAAGTATTCAGCGACATGAAAAAGCAACGGAACGTGAACTTATTGTTGATGCTGGTGTTACTGGTGGCCGTCGGGCAGATGGCGCAAACCATCTACATTCCGGCGATTGCCGATATGGCAAAAGATCTGAGCGTCCGCGAAGGTGCAGTCCAGAGCGTGATGGCAGCCTATCTGCTGACCTATGGCGTTTCACAGCTGGTTTATGGTCCCCTGTCCGATCGCGTCGGGCGTCGTCCGGTCATTCTGGTGGGCATGAGCATTTTCATGGTGGCGACGGTGATTGCCATTACTACGCACAGCCTGACCATCCTGATTGCCGCCAGCGCCCTCCAGGGCGTGGGCACCGGCGTCGGCGGGGTCATGGCGCGTACCCTGCCGCGTGATATGTACCAGGGCACCCAACTTCGCCACGCCAACAGTCTGTTAAATATGGGCATTCTGGTCAGCCCGCTGCTCGCCCCGCTGATTGGGGGTCTGCTGGACACCGTCTGGTCCTGGCGCGCCTGTTACGCCTTCCTGCTGGTGCTGTGCATTATTGTCACCTTCAGCATGGCGCGCTGGATGCCGGAAACACGTCCGCAGGACGCGCCGCGCACGAAGCTCATCGCCAGCTACAAAACGCTGTTCGGTAATGGGTCGTTTACCTGTTATCTGTTGATGCTAATCGGCGGCCTGGCGGGCATTGCGGTGTTTGAAGCCTGTTCCGGCGTGCTGCTGGGCGCAGGCCTTGGCCTGAGCAGCATGGTGGTGAGCATTTTGTTTATTCTGCCGATCCCGGCGGCGTTCTTCGGCGCATGGTTCGCCGGACGTCCGAACAAACGCTTCTCTACGCTGATGTGGCAGTCGGTGATCAGCTGTCTACTGGCCGGGCTGATGATGTGGATCCCGGGGCTGTTTGACGTGATGTCGGTCTGGACGTTGCTCATCCCGGCGGCGCTGTTCTTCTTCGGCGCGGGCATGCTGTTCCCGCTCGCCACCAGCGGCGCAATGGAGCCGTTCCCGTTCCTCGCGGGCACGGCAGGCGCGCTGGTCGGCGGTTTACAGAATATCGGTTCCGGCGCGCTGGCCTGGCTTTCGGCTATGATGCCGCAGACCGGGCAGGCGAGTTTGGGCCTGCTGATGACCCTGATGGGGCTGCTGATTTTGCTGTGCTGGCTGCCGCTGGCGTCGCGCGTCCCGCATCACGAACAGCCGGTTTAACCGCATGATGGCCCGGCTTCTCGCCGGGCTTTTCACACACGGGCGCAATCATCGCCTGTAATAACGGCTCTGGCGCAGGCCGCCAGGCGCCCTCTTCCCCGTCGTAAAACTGGAAGTCCGCGTTAAGCGCATACGGGATTTTCGCCTTTTGCAGCTCGCAGGCCATAAGGTTGGCGAAGGCCATTTGCGAAGCGGTTGGCGTGAGGTGGTTTGACTCCCCCACGCCCCAGCCCCCGACCCAGCTAACGTGCCCGGTTTTTTGCTGCCAATGCAGCGCGGCATTGATTCGGTTACGGATAGCCGCTTTCTCAGCCGCGGTTCCGGACGTCCACGGGTATTTGCCGTTCGTTTTCAGCGGACCCCAGGGGAAAATATGCCATTCCGCCAGCAGGTAATTCTGGCTGTGTGCGGGCAGCTTCAGGCTGGATAAATCCTCCGGCGCGGCGCGCAGACGAGGGGCGATAAAAATCATGCGGCTGGCATCAATGACGTGAATGTCTTTGATCGCTTTCTCATACACCCGGTTGAGCGAAGCAACGTTGTGGTTGAGCTTGTCCGCCGGTTCGTAGATCAGGTCAAACCCCAGCAACGGCGAGCGCTGACCAAAATAGTGCGCCACGGCAATCCACCAGTTGATCACCGCTTTTTCGGTATCCGCTTTCGGATCGTTTTTATATTCATCGGCCTGATAGGCGATGATGGGGATGACGCCGTATTGCTCGCAAGCCTCCACCAGCTTACGCAGATGAATCAGCCGCGCTTCCGTCGGTTCGCCCGCCACCCGAATACGGACATGATGTATGCCTTTCGCCTGGAAATCACGGACCACCAACGGGTCGAATTCGCGTATACCGCGCTCGGTGCGGGCCCAGTCGACATCCATTCCGACGCCCAACATCTGCGCGTAACGGGCAGCCGTCAGGGGTGGCTCAGCGGCACAGGCCCAGCCGGAAGCGAGCGCTAACACGGTGACAATTAACGGCTTTAACACGACGCCCCTTGCAAATAATCAAATGCTTTACTCTGTATTTAGCATGCTTTTTCACAATTGGTGTAGAGTCAAAACGAACTAAATTCTGAGACAGAATATGAAAACGACTGACCTGACCGGCCTCATTGACCGGTTTCCGCTGCTGGCGGATTTGATTGCCCTGAAAGAGATCACCTGGCTTAATCCGAACACCACGACGCTGGCGGAAGGGTTGCCATATGTCGGGCTGACCAAAGCCGACGTGGACGACGCGCATGCACGCCTGAAACGCTTCGCGCCGTATCTGGCGAAAGCCTTCCCGGAAACGGCGGCAACGGGCGGGATTATCGAATCCGAACTGGTCGCTATCCCGGCGATGCAAAAGCGGCTGGAGAAAGAGTCCGGCAAGGCCATTCCAGGCACGCTGCTGCTGAAAAAAGACAGCCATCTGCCGATTTCCGGCTCCATTAAAGCGCGCGGCGGTATCTATGAAGTGCTGGCCCACGCGGAAAAACTGGCGCTGGAAGCCGGGTTGCTGAGCGTTGAAGATGACTACAGCATCCTGCTGGAGCCACGCTTTAAAGCCTTCTTCAGCCAGTACAGCATCGCGGTGGGTTCAACCGGCAACCTGGGGGTGTCCATCGGCATTATGAGCGCGCGCATCGGCTTTAAGGTCACGGTGCATATGTCCGCCGACGCCCGCGAGTGGAAGAAAGCCAAACTGCGCAGCCACGGCGCGATCGTCGTGGAATATGAGCAGGATTATGGCGTGGCCGTGGAGCAAGGGCGCAAAGCGGCGGAAAGCGATCCAAACTGTTTCTTTATTGACGATGAGAACTCACGCACGCTGTTCCTGGGCTATGCGGTTGCAGGTGAGCGCCTGAAAGCGCAGTTTGCCGCGCAGGGGCACGTGGTGGACGCTGCACATCCTCTGAACGTTTATCTGCCGTGCGGCGTCGGCGGCGGGCCTGGCGGCGTAGCGTTTGGCCTGAAGCTGGCCTTTGGCGATAACGTCCACTGTTTCTTCGCCGAGCCCACGCACTCCCCGTGCATGCTGCTGGGCGTTTACACCGGGCTGCACGATGAAATCGCCGTGCAGGATCTGGGTATTGATAACGTGACGGCGGCGGACGGTCTGGCGGTAGGTCGCGCGTCTGGCTTCGTGGGCCGCGCGATGGAGCGTCTGCTTGACGGGTTCTATACCCTCGCCGATCAAAGCATGTACGACCTGCTCGGCTGGCTGGCGCAGGAAGAAGGCATTTGTCTGGAGCCGTCGGCGCTGGCGGGGATGGCCGGGCCGGTACGCATAACGGCGAATGCTAACACTACACACCTGGTCTGGGCGACCGGCGGCGGCATGGTGCCGGAAGACGAGATGGCGAAATATTTAGCGAAAGGGAAGTAAATATGCCGGGTGGCGGCTGCGCCTTACCCGGCCTACAGGTGCAAAATTTGTTGAATGTGGGTGACCGCAAACAGCAGTGACAGCGACAGCACGGCCAGGGCGATAAGGAACTTATCCCGCACCGCCTTCGGCTGTACAAAGTCGCTCTGCGCCACGTCCATCAGGTTACGGCTGCGGGTGTAGCGCCATAAAATGATGGCTACCAGCGCCAGCACAACAATGGAGATCCAGAATGGCGCCCCCGTGCGGTGCCAGTTGTGCTTAATGGCAAGCGCGATCAACGCACCATACCCAAGCAGCGTGCGCAGCCAGGCCAGCGAGGTTCGCTCCGGCTGAAGCCCGGGGTCCGCTTCCCGCCGCGCTTTGCGGCTATCCGGCATACAGCACCAGTAACATCACTACGCCCGCAACCATCAGCAAAATCGTACTGATGATGATCAAACCGCGCGTGTAGGGGAGATCCTGCTTCAGACGCATCGCCTTTTCATTTCTCAGCCAGCGCAGATAGCCATAAATCGCCAGCACGCCGGCAATCAGGCACAGCAGCAGGGCCAGCACTTCGCGAATCAACGGAGTGGCAAAATCGGGGGCGAGCTGATCAAGGCCGACGCCTACGGCCAGAAAGCCCAGGGCGGTGCGGATCCACGCTAAGAACGTGCGTTCGTTAGCCAGTGAGAAGCGGTAGTCCGGCGCTTCACCGAGGCGGGAAATGTTCATGAAGGTTCCTTGTCGTGCAGCATGCAGGCTTCAGCATAGCGTAATTCAGCCAGGACAAGGAGACCGGCATCTGGCGATGCCGGTCAGAAAGATTAGTGCAGCTCTGGCCAGTAATCCTTATTAGCTTCAATCAGATCGTCCAGAATCGCCTTCGCCACCGATGCGCTCGGTACGGTTTTCGACAGGGTAATCGCCTGCCAGAGTTTCTGATACGAGCGCTGCTCCCAGGCGTCCACCACCAGTTTTTCCACCGCCACCTGCTGGCTCATGAGCCCTTTCTGGAAGTGCGGAATATCACCCACGGTCAGCGGCTCCGGTCCGTTGTGGCCGACCAGACACGGAATTTCTACCATCGCGTCGGCGTCAAAATTATGGATAGCCCCATTGTTAGGCACAATCAGCAACATGCGTTCCTGGGTATTAAAGGCAATCGCGGTCGCCAGATCGACGATGTACGATGCATGTTCGTCGATTTCCAGTTCACCGGCAGAAGAATGACCGGCTTCGATAATCGCCCGGCATGAACTGAATACATGCTTCTCACGGTGATCCATCACTTCATTGGCGCGGGTACGCTCCGGGTTGGAATGGGCGACCACATAGTCCGGGAACAGGTAATACTTCAGGTAGGTGTTCGGCATGGTGTCCGGATCCAGCGCCTGTACGTCTTTGGCCTTGGCGAAGGTATCGTTCCAGCTCGCTTCAGTATGCGCATCTTCCGAAGGTGGAACATAACCGTTTTTCGCCACGTATTCGCGCAGTTTCGGCATCAGATCGTTTCCGTTCAGATCTTCAATCGACGTCCACCAGCCGAAGTGGTTCAGACCGTAGTAGCGCACGCGCATCTCTTTGCGGTCTTTCAGGCCGACGATTTGCGCCATACGGCCTTCAATGCCGATCGGCATGTCGCAGATGTTGAGGATTTTCGCGTTCGGACGCAGGCGGCGCGTGGCTTCCGCGACAATCGCCGCCGGGTTGGAGTAGTTCAGCATCCACGCGTTCGGGGAGTACTGCTCCATATAATCTACCAGCTCAAGCACGCCGCCGATGGAGCGCATGCCGTAGGAGATGCCGCCCGGCCCGCACGTTTCCTGGCCCAGCACGCCGTGGCGCAGCGGGATTTTTTCATCTTTTTCACGCATCGGGTATTTGCCCACGCGAATATGCGCCATCACGAAATCCACATCGGTAAAGGCTGCTTTCGGATCGGTGGTGTAACTAAATTCAATCTCAGGCGCCTGCTCCCTGAGGATGATTTTGCACGCCTCCGCGATAACCTCCTGACGTGCTCCGTCATTGTCATAGAACTTCAGCGCACGCAGCGGGAAACGGTCACGGTTGGCTAACAGCATCAGGACGATACCAGGCGTGAATGTACTGCCGCCGCCTGCAATAACAACTGAGAATTTTTTCATGATATAGCCTCTGTCAGAGTGGTTTGTTCGTTTGTTAAAGGGGTTTTCATCAGCGATTCCAGCTGGTCGCGCACCTGAGGAACGTGCAGACCGACAATCACCTGAATGCCGTTGCCGCGTCGCACCACACCGTGTGCGCCCAGGGCTTTGAAGACGTCGTCGCTTTGGGTTTTCGTCATATCCACCAGGGCGATACGCAGGCGGGTGGCGCAGTTATTGATACTTTCGATATTTGCTGCGCCGCCGAGCGCCTGTAAGAACCCAGCGGCCTGTCCGACCTGCTGGCTGGCTGCTGCCGGGGCGGTGGTTTGCCCACGCGCCGCCTTATAGTCGGCCTTGCTGTAGAGCTTGATTTCGCTCTCTTCCCGGCCCGGCGTTTTTAGATTCAGACGTTCGATAAGCGTCCTGAAGACCACGAAATAGAGAGCGGTGAAGCAGAGGCCGATGCCAATCTGGGTGAATACCGTCGAGGCGTGGTTATGGAACATCGGGATCCAGTTTTGCGGCAGGAACTGGTCCAGCAGACCGCCCCCCATGTTCCCCACCACCCCGAAGGTATACATCACCGTCGCCATCGTTGCGGCCAGCACGGCGTGGATGGCAAACAGCAACGGCGAGATAAACAGGAAGGTGAACTCCAGCGGTTCGGTAATACCCACCAGCACGGCGGTAAGCGTGGCCGGAACCAGCAGCCCCGCAACCTTGACGCGGTTTTCCGGCGACGCGGTGTACCAGATCGCCAGCGCAATCCCGACCGAGCCAAACACTTTCGAATTGCCGTGCAGGGCGAAGCCGCCTTCAGGGAACAGTGTTTTTAGCGGCACAGTGCTCTGGCTGAATTCCTGCAGGTGCTGCGCCCAGTAGACCTGAATGCCGCCCTCTACCGCCGCCGGGCCGAATATAAACGGACCGTAGACGAAGTGGTGCAATCCGGTTGGGATCAGAATGCGTTCCAGGAAGGTATAGACCCATACGCCGAGCGCACCGGCAGAGCGCAGGAACGCCTGCAGGGACTCAATGCCCATCTGCACTTTCGGCCAGCCCAGCAGCGTCAGCCAGGCGCAGGGGATCATCACGAAGAACGCGAGGATAACGACAAACGAGGTACCCTGGAAAATCCCCAGGAAGACTGGCAACGGCTTGTCGAAAAATCGGTTGTGGATGGCGGTGACGAGCCCGGAAATGATAATCGCCCCGATGATGCTGGTATCAAGCGTTTTGATTCCGGCAATCATCGCCAGCCCGCTGCCAGCAGTGGGTTCAGCAGAGAAGTCGACGCCAAAGAAGTGACCCCAGGTCATCCCCATCGCGTTGATAAAGTAGTTCCAGGTCAGAAAGCTAATCAGCACCGCCAGACAGGCGCGGCCCTGCGCCTGCTTTGCCAGGCCAATCGGTAAGCCGACAGCAAAAATCAGCGGCATATTGCGGAACACCGCCCAGCCGCCCTCTTCGATGATGTGAACAATCTGCGCGAACAGATGATCGGGGGCCGTTAAAGCTTCGCCGACAAACAGCGGGTTGCGAAGCATGATGGCGATCCCGACCACGATCCCGGCAAAGGGAAACAGTAAAACCGGGGTGAACATGGCGCCGCCAAAACGTTGTATTTGACTGAGCATTTTTAAATCCTCATGAAACAACCTGTAGGGGTAGAGGCCTTTATGATTTTTTACTGGCCTGAGGTGAGCATAAGAAGTTACTGATGCGGGAACATGGCGTGCCGCTGCGATTCGTGATCGCATTCATGGTTTTAATTTGACCAATCAGGTCTACTTTTGATAGCAAATATGGACAACTTAAGACGTAATCCACGCCATAACGGGCGAGCAGAGGTCTACAGGTGATCTACAAATCTATTGCCGACAGATTGCGGCTACGGCTCAATTCGTCGGACTACAACATTGGCAGCCCGTTACCCGGCGAAAAAGCGCTGGCAAAGGAGTTTGGCGTAGCCCGGATGACCATCCGCAAGGCATTGGATCTGCTGGTAAGCTGGGGGCTGGTTGAACGTCGACACGGCAGCGGGACGTTCGTGGCGCGCAAAGACGTTCATCATGAAACGACTAACCTGACCGGGCTGGTGGAGGTACTGCGCCAGCAGGGGAAAGAAGTGCAGAGCAAGGTGTTGCAGTTTGAAGTGATGCCCGCGCCGCCCGCCATCGCCAGCCAGCTGCGGATTCAGGTTGATGAGCGGATCTATTTTTCAAGGCGGGTACGTTACGTGGACGGAAAACCGCTGATGCTGGAGGACAGCTTTATGCCGGTGAAGCTGTTCCGCAATCTTTCCCTGGCGCATCTCGAAGGGTCTAAGTTTGATTACATCGAGAAGGAGTGCGGGATCACCATTAGCGGCAACTACGAGAGCCTGACGCCAGTGCTGGCAGATAAACAGCTGGCCGGTTATATGAATCTGCCGGAACAGACGCCGCTGCTACGCATCACCTCTCTTTCCTACAGCGACAGCGGCGAGTTCCTCAACTATTCCGTGATGTTCCGGAACACCAGCGATTACCAGGTGGACTACCATCTGCGGCGTATCCACCCGGAAGACTTTTTAGCCCATCCCCCAGAATAGCACCGCCAGTAGTTGCGGGGTGATAATGCGCAAAAACATCACCAGCGGATAGACCGTGGCGTAGGACAACGCCGCCGCGCCGCTGGTGGCGTGCAGGTTATTGGCGAACGCCAGCGCGGGCGGATCGGTCATGGAACCGGCCAGCATGCCGCACAGCGTGAGATAGTTCATTTTAGCGAACATACGCGCCAGTAATCCGACCGTTATCAGCGGGATGGCGGTAATGAATATGCCGTAGCCTACCCAGCTCATCCCTTCGCCGTTAACCAGGGTATCGACAAAATCGCCGCCGGATTTCAGCCCCACCACCGCCAGAAACAGCACGATGCCCAACTCCCGCAGCGCCAGGTTAGCGCTCGGCGGCATAAACCAGTAGAGCTTACCGATGGAGCCGATACGCCCGAGGATCAGCGCCATAATGAGCGGCCCGCCTGCCAGCCCCAGCTTCAGTGCTACCGGGAAGCCGGGCACGTACAGGGGGATGGAGCCAAGCATGACGCCAAGCCCGACGCCGATAAAGACCGGCAGCATCTGCACCTGCTGGAGTTTTTGCTGGGCGTTGCCCACCATGTTCGCTACGGCATCAATAGATGAAGGACGCCCGACGAGGTTGAGAATATCACCGAATTGCAGGCTGGCATCCTGGCTGGCCACCAGCTCGACACCAGCGCGGTTTAGCCGGGAGATCACCACGTCATAACGCTCTTTTACCTGCAAATCGCGTATTTTCTTGCCCAGGACCTTCTCATTGGTCACTACCACGCGCTCCACGCGCATGTCCGTTCCACGGGTTGAGAGCGAGGTATCCACCTCCTGACCAATCACCAGCCGGGCATTGTTTAAATCCGCCGGTTGCCCTACCAGATGCAGGAGATCGCCGTGCTGAATGAGTGTGTCAGGTGAAGGCACCATCAGCGTGTCGTCACGTTTCAGGCGTGAACAGATAATGGTCGCGCTGTTCAGAATGGGGACATCCTGTATCGCCATATTATTCAGGTTGGGGTTTTCGACGCGAATGTTGATGGTTTTAATAAGCGCATGGCCGTTGGTCAGCGTGCTTTCATGCTCTTTCGCCTCCTGCTCGACGTTAATGCGGAACAGCACGCGCACCAGCCACATGGAGAGCAAAATACCGCAAATGCCAAACGGATAGGCCATGGCGTAGCTCATCCCCATCTGATCGACGACATCAGCAGGGATACCCAGATCGCGCAGAATTTGCTGGCCCGCCCCGAGCGCGGGCGTGTTGGTTACGGCGCCGGAGAAGATGCCCAGCACGACGGGCAGCGGAATAGCGAAGAGTTTGTGCAGAATGGCGGTGACCAGCCCACCCATCACGACGATGCCGAAGGCAAAGAGATTAAGGCGTAAACCGGAGACGCGCAGGGAAGCGAAGAAGCCCGGCCCCACCTGAATACCGATGGTATACACAAAGAGGATCAGGCCGAACTCCTGGATGAAATGCAGCATATCGGCGCTGAGCACCCACCCAAGCTGGTCGGCAAAATGGCCGACAAAAATCCCGCCGAAAAGCACTCCGCCAATCCCAAACCCGACGCCGCGGATTTTGATATTCCCCAGCCATAGCCCCACTACCGCGACAAGGGCCAACACGCTGACGGTTAACGCGATATCACTCATGTCCCACATCCTGTGCATAACCTTAGTTATATCAAGGATTCTCTCAGAGCTGGCGGCGGTTGTATGGGCGATGGCGCACAAAAAAGCCCTGCCGGGGCAGGGCCTTGTGCGGTCTGTGAGCGTTGTCGGGTGGCGGCTGCGCCTAACCCGACCTACAGTTTCGGCGGGTTTGTTAACTGTTTAACGCCGGCCTGTCGCTAATGGCGATGCGCTGCGGCGCGATAGCTTCCGGCACGTTACGGGTGAGGTCAATATTCAGCAGCCCGTTAGTGAACGTCGCGCCAGAAACTTCCATATGGTCTGCCAGGGTAAAGCTCAGGCTAAACGGCTGAGTGACAAGCCCCTGATGCAACCATTTGGTCTCGGTGTCAGGTTTTTCCGGTGACCCTTTAACGGTCAGGCGCGTACCCTCAAGCTGGATGTCGAGATCTTCCTGACGGAACCCGGCCAGCGCAAGCGTGATGCGGTAGTGGTTATCATCGCTTTTTTCGATGTTGTACGGCGGAAACGTCTGCTGTTCGGTTGCGCTTTGCAGCGCGTTAGCCAGTTTGTCAAAACCGATCCACTGACGCAGCAGGGGGGAAAAATCATAGTTACGCATACTAAATCTCCTTCTGAGAAGCGAGTTCGGCACAGTTTATTTTTGTGCGCAGTTGTACCTGCAAACCCTTGCGGATTCGCATATGCTCCCTTTACGGCAAGCAATTTCAGGTGGGCCGCAGCCGCGACCCGCTTAATTAATTGATTTCGATACGACGCGGTTTTTTCTCTTCCGGAATCACACGTTCCAGCTCGATAAACAGCAGGCCGTTCACCAGGTTCGCGCCCTTGACGTGGATGTTCTCAGCCAGCTGGAACTTGCGTTCAAAGTTGCGCTCTGCGATGCCCTGGTAGAGGTAGGTTCGTTCTTTCTGCTCGCCCGCATGGGAGCCTTTCACCACCAGCAGATTGTCCTGCGCGGTGATCTCCAGTTCACTCTCTGCGAAACCGGCGACAGCAATCGCAATGCGATAGTGGTTTTCGTCAACCAATTCAACGTTGTAAGGAGGATAGCCGTTGCTCTGGCTCTGGTTGTTTTCTAAGTGGTTGAACAGACGATCAAAACCAATGGCAGAACGGTATAGCGGAGAGAGATCGAAATTACGCATAGATAAAAACTCCTGGAATCAGCGAGAAAATGTAGCCTTCCACCATGGACAGGCTTCTGCTTCCCCGAACACCCATCAGGCGTGTCCGTTATCGGGTTACATTCTTAAAATGGGTCTGGATACGGCCTTTTCAAGCCTGTTGATGTGAGATTTTTTTGCACTTTGCTGGTTGTCGCATAGACTCAGGGGCACAGCACAAAGGGTTAAATTGCGATGGCGACCACAGTGCGGGAGTTTTGAGCTATCCATTTTGGACGCGCCTCGCTATAACCCTGAGTTGCAGGTCAATGCCGTGCTACTAATGATGACTGAGTGATGATGAGAAATGTTCTGATTAAGCTGGCGACGTTCAGCGGGGTTGTTTTACTTTGCGGGTGTTCGAGCGTGATGTCGCACACCGGCGGTAAAGAAGGAACATATCCGGGGACGCGCGCCAGTGCCGCCATGATCTCTGATGATGAGACAAACTGGGGTACCAAATCTCTGGCGATTCTTGATATGCCGTTTACGGCGGTTGCCGATACGCTTCTGCTGCCGTGGGATATGTTCCGCACCGACAGCTCAGTGCGTTCGCGCGTTGAGAAAAGCGAGCAGGAGACGCTGGCGACTAACTCCGTCATCCCGCCCGCAGAGATGACCCCGCGCTAATTCTGTGCGGTTTCCGTTAGCCACAGCTGGCGGAAACCGTCCTTCTCTTCCATCCACGCAACAAAACGTCCGTCCGGGGAAAACACCACAGCGTCAGCAGACGGCGGGTTGCCATGATCGGACGTCAAAAACGTCACCTCTCCGGTCTGCGCATCGCAGCAGGCAATGCGGCCTGCAAGCACAAATCCCAGCCCGTTGCCGGAAGGATGCCAGTTAAAGGCCGACTGAATATCGCTCTCAGCGTGGGTCAACTGACGCGGCTCACCGCCTTCAGGGGAGATAAGCCACAGCTGCACAATGCCGTTATCGTCCCGCATTAAAAACGCAATCTGCGTCCCCTGTGGATTGCTGCGCACCCAGTGGCGCGGCACGTTCACCAGCCCCGGATACGCCTTCTGATGGGTGAAGGTAAGGCGGCGTTGCATGACGCCCGCAGGCGGCGCGGGCATTGTATCCGGCGTCCCCTGCAACGGCGCATCGCCCGCCCGTTTCCAGCCCTGCTCGTCCTTGGGAAGGTCCACAATAAACAGTTCGGGCACTTTCTCGCCTTTCGCAGACACCGTATCGCCGATAAACGCCAGCCTGTCGTTGTCCACCCAGCCCTCTTCATAGGCGCGGTTGATCTCATCGCTGCCCGGTTGCGGGTTCGGCGTTGTCCGGCTTACCAGCACGCTCCAGAAGGTGCCAGCATATTCCCGCGGATGGTTCCCCTGTGGATTTACCGGACCAAAAGGCGCCGCCACCCCGACGTTACGCAAATCCAGCTGCGGATCGCGCGCGTGCAGTACATGGTCGTTGTAGGTAAAGCTGACGAACTGCCCGTTCGGGCTAAAAACGTGAACGTGGCTGCCGCCACGCAGCGCCCCCGCCGTGTAAGGCGCGGTGATATCCATCGCATCAAGATTGCTCACCTGGCCGTTGTGCGCAATCACTCCCTGACGATGGTGAAAATCATACTGCCAGTCTGCATCCGGGTTTTTCGGGCCGTGGATAAAAACATATTTCTCCCCGGCAGGATGAACGGTCACCACGCCGACATGCGCGCCGTCAGTCGCACGGTAGATCACCTCAACCTCGCCCGTAATGACATTGACCCGCTCAATGGTATTACCGGTAAACGACGCGCCGGACGGGCGGACATCATAGACAAGCCACTGGCTGTCTGGCGTCCAGATGTTGATGTTGGTGAGCTGGTGGTTGCGGGAAGCGAAGGTGATTTGTTTCATGAAAATACCCTGATGCGCGGTTATCGCATCAGGGTAAAACATCCGAAGGGATTAGCCTACTCGTTTCACGTCACCTACCAGCAGGATGTAGGAGAGCGCGCCGATCAGTGCCACGGCAGAGATATACACCAGAGCCGGACCAAAGCCGTAGTCCTGCGCCAGGTAACCGATGACCAGCGGCACGGTGATCCCGCCCAGGCCGCCAACGAAGTTGAATACGCCACCAGTCAGGCCAATCAGCCGCATCGGTGCCAGGGACGACACCAGCGACCAGGTGATGGAGGCAAAACCGTTCCCGAAGAACGCTACCGCCATCAGGGTCATGATCCACACTGGATCGTTGGTGTAGTTCGCTCCCATGATGCAGGTAGAGATCAGCAGTCCGCAGATAATCGGCGTTTTACGCGCAACGCCCAGTGAGAAGCCTTTTTTCACCAGCTTATCCGCCAGCCAGCCCGAGAGCAGCACGCCGAAAAACGCCGCAAGGAAGGGTACGGTGGTCATAAAGCCCGCCTTCAGCGCGGTTATCCCTTTTTCCTGGGTCAGATAGTTCGGGAACCAGGTGAGGAAGAACCACAGCGTGGAGGTCACCGCGAACTGGCCCAGATATACGCCCACCAGCTTACGGTGGAAGACCAGCTTCCAGTCCGCTCTGGTCAGCGGCTGGCGCGCCTCTTTTTTCACTGGCGCATCGCCGTCCACCAGACCGCCGCCGTCGCGGATGTAGTCCAGTTCGGCTTTGGTGATGCTTTTGGTCAGACGCGGCGGCTGATAGACCTTAAACCAGATTAACGACCAGATAATGCCGATCCCGCCGGTGACGATGAACACCCAGTGCCAGCTCAGCAGCTCCTGGATCCAGATTAACAGCGGCGTCAGAAACGCCAGACCAACAAACTGCCCGGAGGTGTAAAAACCAACAGCGGAAGCGCGTTCGTGTTCAGGGAACCAGCTGGTCACCATGCGGTTGTTGGTCGGAAACGCCGGCGCTTCAAACACCCCGGTGATGGCGCGCAGGCCAATCAGCGACATCAGCCCGGTCGCGAAGCCCTGGAACAGGGTCGCCACGGACCAGCCCAAAATAGCGATAAAGTAGGTCAGACGTGACCCCACGCGGTCAAGGAACCAGCCGCCGGGGATCTGGCAGAGCGTATACAGCCAGGCAAACGCCGAGAAGACGTAGCCCATTTCCGCTTTGGTGATGCCAAACTCTTCCTGAATATGGGCCGATGCCACGGCGAGGTTGGCGCGGTCGACATAACAGATGACCACGGTAATAAAGATCATGATCAGCGTCAGGTAACGACGACGCCCGGTTTTTGTAGCAGTAACTGGAATATCCATCGCAATCTGTCTCCAGATTTTGGGCATAGCGAAGCCGCTCACCATGCCCTGTAATTTACAGAGGGTGTATTTGGTTTTTTTAATTAAAAACGTAAACGGATGCGCTAAATAATTCGTGCTGGGGGAAGGCGGCAAGTTTTCGCATCCCCGGGAGCATACAAAAGTATGTGACCGGGGTAAGAAAACGCAGCCAACGCATCACCAGCGCGAAGTATGACGCGCATTTACCACTCGGCTACGGAACCGTCTTCAAGACGCCACAGTGGGTTACGCCAGTCCGGCGCACTTTTACTCAGCTCAATGACTTTGGCTTCGTCGATCTCCACGCCAAGGCCCGGCTTCGTTAACGGTTTAAAGAAACCACCTTCCATGCTGAAGTCTTCTTTGTTTTTCACAAAGTCGAGCAGCTCCGCGCCCTTGTTATAGTGTATGCCCATGCTTTGTTCCTGGAACACCGCATTGCGGGAGACGAAGTCGACGTGCAGGCAGGCCGCCAGCGCAATCGGCCCAAGCGGACAGTGCGGCGCCAGCGCCACATCGTAGGCTTCTGCCATGCCGGCAATTTTGTAGCATTCGGTGATGCCACCCGCGTGGGAGAGGTCCGGTTGGAGGATCGCAATGCCGCCCGCTTCCAGCACGCGCTTAAACTCGAAGCGCGAGAACATACGCTCCCCCGCCGCGATGGGAATGTGCGTCTGTTCAGCCAGTTTTGGATAGTATTCCGCCTGCTCGGCCAGAACAGGCTCTTCAATAAACAGCGGGCGATACGGCTCCAGCTCTTTAATCAGCACTTTGGCCATTGGCGCGCTGACGCGGCCGTGGAAATCCAGGCCAAACTCAATCTCGTTGCCGAAAGCCTCGCGGATTTGCGCCACGGTGTTCACCGCCCGGTCTACCGCGCGCGAGTTGTCGATAACGCCCATCTCTTCGCAGCCGTTGAGTTTGAAGGTGTCAAAACCGATGTTGCGCAGCTGCCGGATACCGTCGATCACTTCCGCAGGGCGGTCACCGCCCACCCAGCTGTAGGCTTTGATTTTGTCTCGCACCAGGCCGCCCATTAATTGCCAGACCGGGGCATTCAGCACTTTGCCTTTGATATCCCACAGCGCCTGATCGATACCGGCGATGGCGCTCATCAGGATCGGACCGCCACGGTAAAATCCCGCCCGGTACATGACCTGCCACAGGTCGTTGATGCGCGCCGGATCCTGGCCAATCAGGTATTCACCCAGCTCGTGAACCGCGGCTTCAACGGTGCGCGCACGGCCTTCAATCACCGGCTCGCCCCAGCCAACCACGCCTTCGTCGGTTTCGATTTTCAGGAACATCCAACGCGGGGGTAAACGGTACGTGGTAAGTTTGGTTATTTTCATTGCACTGCCTCTCGATACGCTTTCACAAATGCTGCCGCCTGCTGTGCGGTACGCTCAACGGGCTGTCCGGCGCGATAGAGATCGCTGCCCAGCCCCGCGCCCGCACAACCTGCTTTTATCCACTGCACCAGGTTTTCCGGCGTGACGCCGCCCACGGCAAAGACCGGCACGCTGGCGGGTAAGACCGCTTTCAGCGCTTTGATGTAATCCGGACCAAAGGCCGACGACGGGAAAATTTTGAGAGACTGTGCGCCCGCATTGAGGGCGGCAAAGGCTTCTGTGGCCGTGGCGCAACCCGGGCATACGGTCATGCCGTAATCCACCGCCCGGCGGATCACCTCGGGGTTGATATTCGGTGTGACGATAAGCTTGCAGCCCATCTTCGCCAGCTCATCCACCTGCTCCGGTTGCAGCACGGTGCCTGCGCCAATCAGCGCCTTATCACCAAACGCCTTCACAATTGCCGGAATGCTTTTTTCCCACTCCGGGGAGTTGAGCGGGATTTCCACCGCGTCGAACCCGGCGTCGATCACCGCGCCAACGTGCGCTAAGGCCTCACCGGGCGTGATACCGCGCAAAATCGCGATCAGGGGAAGTTCAGTTTGCCACTGCATGAGCGATGCTCCTTATGCCTGCCTGAAATGCCGTGTCGCCTTCCACCGCAGCAACATCCCGTCCGATAGCGTGGAACGCCTGGCGGTAACGAGACGTCAGCGATGAACCCGCGACGAGCGTGATGGCCTGCTGCCCGGCGAATGCGTCGCTCAGGGTGGCGACTTCGGCGCCAATCAGCAGGCCGGACAGAAATTCGCTGACCTGCTCGCGCGGAAGATTTCCCAGCACGTGCGAGGCGCGAACCTCAAAAAGTTGCGGCAAAACGGCAGGGGATGCGATCCCGCGCTCAAGCCCGGCGGCAAACGCTTCCGGCGAAGGGGTTTGCTCCGGCAAACCGGCCCCCACCAGCGAATGCTTAAGCAGCAAGTGGTGCAGTTCGCCGGTCATCACCGTGCGGAAATCATGAATTTGCTCAGCATCCGCCTGGACCCATTTGCAGTGCGTCCCGGGCATGACGTAGACAGAAGAAGGAGAAAGGGTGCGCGCCCCGAGCAGCTGCGTCTCTTCGCCGCGCATCACGTTATGGTTATCGTCGCGAGAGATGCATAAACCGGGAATAATCCAGACATTGTCGCCAACGGACGTTAACTGCTCGCCAACGGCGGTGAAATGCACCGGAACCGACAGGTAAGGCGCAACCTTCCAGCCCACGTTACTGCCGACCATTCCAGCCATCACCACTGGCGTAGTACCGTCGCGCCAGTTTTGTGTCACCTCTGCTAACACCGCTTCGGGGGATTTACCGTTCAGGCGCGTCACACCTGCTTCTGATTGCCTGCTTTCCAGACACTGCTCCCCCTGGTAGAGCCAGGCGCGCAGATTGGTCGATCCCCAGTCAATTGCGATGTAGCGTGATGTCATGTGATTTCCTTCAACCTTCGTGTCGAGCTGGCGATCATGGTCAGTGCCGCCTGCTCTGCCGCATCGCCGTCCTGATGCCGTATCGCATCGAACAGCGCTTTATGTTCCTGAAGCGTTTTCGGCATGTTGGCCTCATCGCCCATCCAGGTACGTTCAAATACTGCTCGCTGTAGCGAGCTGATCGCCACGCTAAGCTGCTGTAACACCGGGTTATGCACCGACTGCAGTACCGCCTCGTGGTAGCGAATGTCCGCCTCGTTGAACGCCTCCCGATTCTGGTTATTGGCGATCATGTCGTTTAACGCCGACTCAATCTGTGCCAGGTCACCTGACGTTGCGCGCTCTGCCGCCCAGCGGGCGATGGCCGGTTCCACCAGATTTCGGACTTCGCTCATCGCGCCGATAAGCCGTGGGTCGTAGTCGTTTTCCAGTACCCATTGCAGAACATCGGTATCGAGGTAGTTCCACTGGTTACGCGGCGCAACAAACGCGCCGCGATAGCGCTTCATTTCAATCAGCCGCTTCGCCATCAACGAGCGGAACACTTCCCGGATGATATTGCGCGAGGTTTCAAACTCCTCGCACAGTTCCGCCTCTGCTGGCAGCGGCGAACCGGGAACGTATTTGCCACCCACAATCTGAGTGCCCAGCGTGATGACAATGCGATCGGTTTTATTGAGTGTCATGGAGAGTCCTTGTGCTCTGTAAGTCCATCACTACTTTACCGCGACCGCTGAATTTCGCCTCACTTTTGCAGTACAAACGTGAGTCCTTTCGCCTTTGCCGTGGTGACAATGTAGTACAATCAGTTAATGTTGTACTACAATCAAGATCACAAAAAGAACAATTCGATAAATTCAGCGCAAAAAAAAGCCCCGGTTGATAACCGAGGCTGATGATTACAGACAGCTGTTAGGACAGGACAAATTTCTCAATCGCATAAGCCACGCCGTCTTCCAGGTTAGATTTGGTGACGAAGTTCGCCACTTCTTTCACCGACGGGATGGCGTTATCCATCGCCACGCCCATGCCTGCATATTCGATCATCGCAATATCGTTTTCCTGGTCGCCCAGCGCCATAATCTCCTCAGGATTAATGCCCAGCGCATCGGCAAGCGATTTGACACCCGTGCCTTTATTGACGCGTTTATCGAGGATTTCGAGGAAGTACGGCGCACTTTTCAGCACGGTGTATTTCTCTTTTACCTCAGCCGGAATGCGTGAGATGGCTTTGTCGAGAACCGCAGGTTCATCAATCATCATCACTTTCAGGAACTGGGTTGCCGGGTCCATGTTTTCCGCTTCGCAGAACACCAGTGGAATGGTTGCAACGTAGGACTCGTGCACCGTGTAGTAGCTGATATCGCGGTTGGCGGTGTAAAGCGTATTGCGATCGAGCGCGTGGAAGTGAGAGCCCACTTCGCGGGAGAGCTTTTCCAGGAAACGGTAGTCATCATAGCTCAGTGCAGTTTGCGCCACCGTGCTGCCATCGGCTGCCTTTTGCACCAGAGCGCCGTTATAGGTGATGCAGTAATCGCCAGGCTGATTCATGTGCAGCTCTTTCAGGTAGCTGTGCACCCCGGCATACGGGCGTCCGGTGGTGAGCACCACGTTCACGCCTTTTTCGCGTGCGGCGGCGATCGCATTTTTAACGGCAGGAGAGATAGTGTGGTCTGGCAGCAGCAGCGTGCCGTCCATATCGATTGCAATGAGTTTGATAGCCATGAGGTCCCCGGGATAAATGAGTGCTATTTCATGCTAACGCGATTAAGCACACAAAAATAGAGCTACCTTGCGCAACAAAAAGCCCCTTTTGTATTTATCCCGGGAACAAGAACTCACTCGCGGGTGAGAACGATTTTGCCAAACGCACCGCGATCCAGATGCTCAAGCGCCTGTTCCAGTTCGTCAAAACGATAGCGATGTTCAATCACCGGTTTTAACTCCGTGACATCAACAGCACGGACAAAATCTTCCAGCGCCCGGCGGTGTCCAACCCCAATTCCCTGAATGACGGGGGATTTCAGCAGCAGCTCGCCAGCAGGCAGGGAAATGTCCGTTCCGGCCAGCACGCCAATAACGGAGATACGCCCGTGAACGGCTACCGCGCGAAGGGAATGTCTCAGATTCTCCCCACCCACGGTTTCGATAATATGGTCGATGCCGCGATCCTGCGTCAGTGCCAGCGTATTTTCAGCCCAGTCGCCTTTCAGTCGGTTGATGCCCTGGCTGGCTCCCAGCTTTTTGGCCAGTGCCAGTTTTTCATCACTCCCCGACGTAACAATAACTTCTGCGCCGTGCGCTTTTGCTATCTGCAAAGCGAATAGCGCCACACCGCCCGTGCCTTGTACCAGCACCGATTGCCCGGCGCGTAAATGACCGCGCTCCACCAGCGCGAACCATGCGGTAAGCCCCGCGCAAGGAAGCGTGCTGGCCTCAGCGTCATCCAGGCTTTCCGGGGACGCCACCAGCGCGTTTTCACTCACAATCACATATTCGGCCAGCATGCCCTGGAAGTATCCACCGGACGTTTTATAGGGCAAATCGCGCGCGTCTGCCTGCGGCTTGCCGTCGATCCACTCAGGGAAGAAGGTTGAGATGACGCGTGCGCCGGGTTTGAAACGCGTAACGCCTTCGCCAATGCTGTCCACCACGCCTGCCATGTCAGATGCTGGGGTAAACGGGAAGGAAAGCGGAATCGGCATCGTGCCTTCAATCACCATTTTATCCCGGTAGTTGAGCGCAACGGCATTAACCCTTACGCGAACCTCCCCCGGGCCTGGCTGTGACACAGGCACCTGAACAAGCTGAAGGCTCTCGCGCCCAAGGGCGTTCATTGACCAGCGCTGCATTGTTTCTGTCATTTTTTCTCTCCTGCCATCAAATAAGCTTTAGGACTGACAGTCTACCGTTGACGTTTGGTCGCCAGTGGCGATAAGTTTTCCCATAATTGATGACGAAGTGGATACAATTCATGACCGATACGCTGAAGGATATACCTGTATTTGTGGCCGCCGTTGAGGCGGGAAGTTTTGCGCAGGCCGCCGTCCGTCTGCATTTGTCGCGCTCGGCGGTAGGAAAAAGCATTGCTCGTCTTGAAGAGCGGCTGGGGGTACGTCTGTTTCAACGCACCACCCGCAGCCAGAGTCTTACCGATAACGGCGCCCTTTTTTATGAACGCTGCCTGCGGGCGCTTGAGGAGATTCGGGGTGCGGAATCGCTGCTTGAAACCGGAAAACAGCAGGTCAGCGGCCGCCTGCGCGTTGCCATGCCGGTGCTGTTTGGTCGCCAGTGCGTCGCGCCACTGCTGATAGAACTGACGCAGGAACATCCTGGGCTTGAGCTTGAAATGTCATTCAGCGACCGCGTGGTGGATCTGGTGGAGGAAGGGTTTGATATGGCGGTGCGTAACGGCACGCTACAGGACAGCAGCGTGCTGGTCGCCAGAAAGCTGGGCGAACACCGCATGGTGCTGTGCGCCGCACCGGAGTATCTGCTGAGGAAAGGCCAGCCACAAAGCGTTGATGATTTACCCCACCACACTGCCATTAACTATCTGCGATCAGGCAGAGTGCTGCCCTGGCAGCTAATGGATAGCGAAGGGAGATCGCACACCTTTACTCCCCGCTCATCACTCAATATGGATGATTTACAGGCAATCTGCGACGCTGCGCTGGCCGGACACGGCCTTGCGTGGTTGCCCTGCTGGATGGCCCGCAGAGAAATACATCAGGGAAAACTCATCCCGCTTTTAAAGCAGGCACCGGACGTGCGCTTCGACGTTCATGCAGTCTGGCAGCAGACGCCGCATCTGCCGCTGAGGGTTAGAATTGCTGTCGATACGCTTGCCAGCCGTTTACCGTCAGTGCTGTCGCTGGACTTTCCTGCAAGCCGCGTCGAAGGTGCAAGTTAACGTTCTGATTCAAAAAGGCAAACTTGCCTGCCAGGCGAAACCCTGCTGATAACAGTGAAGTACACATCCCGATGACGTTCTGACGTCCATAGCTCCCCGACGGGGGCCTTTCTGGCAAAGGCGTAGCCACGCGAAACAAGATATTGTTTAAGTACAGCGGCATCAGATACCCCGCTAAAGCACACGCCAGCGGTCTCTGGCTGTCCATTTGCAGCAGAGTGGCTGAAGGTATAATCCGGTGACAGGCGTGGTGCCTGCTTAATCGATGCCGGTGTGTAAAAATGATAGCGAACCCTATCTGATTCACGATATGTCATCTCAGGCTCATACGGCAAAAGGAGGTATATGACCGTGACAATCACAATGGCCAGCCCTGAGAATATGGCTAACTTTTTCATGCTCAACGTCGTCCTGAGTGGGTAAAGAAGGAATGATATGTGCCGTTATCGTTAAGAATACGAACAATGTCTGAACTGAAGTTATCAAACGGCGTTACCCACCTCATAAAGCGGGGAAGCGGGCCTTTATAGGGTTCATGCCGGATATTAAGGTCATCAGGGTCGGGAAAAATCAATGGAAGAAAACCCCGGTTCTTGAAATTACCGATCGGTCCGTAATGATCCCAGCGGCGTAGTGCGCTTTCACGACTGACAGGCCGCAACTGAGCCCGGTAATCCGAAGGAATCAGCGCCCTGTAAAAACCGAGCAGATCCGACACCAGGTCTTCTCCGCTGAACCCGCTATCGGTGTACCAACTGAAAAAAGCGCGGGACTGGTAATTTTCAAAATTTCTCGCGGTATCCATCATCATAGCCAGGGCAATGCTGTTAATTTCTGACATCGAGCGCCCACGTTTTATTTCCCAGCGAACAAACTTACCCGTTCCGGCCAGTCCTTTCCCGATATTCATTCTCTGATTGTATGCAATCGTGTAATAAGGTCTGCCACTGGCTTCGCCGCTGCTGAAATCAGCCAGAAGCAGGGAAATATCTTCGCCCCTGGCATGCCCCAGGTCGATCCAACCGAGGACCTCACTGTAGACGAGGCCGCTGCGGGTCGTTACCTGCCATTCATCGGCCCCGATAATATCGCTCCTGCTGCTCATACGGTTTATTCCTTTTTCCGTACCGATTTCAACTTTAACAGACCACCATACTCTTTATCGGGGTATATACTCCTGGGCGAGGATCACATCTATGAGATCGACTTCGTTTTATTGATATTCAAATATAAGTAAAAAAAAGAGAGTGACATCATGTCACTCTCTTTTTTTTATTAGCCGACTGCATTCTTTATGAGACATCATTTGGAATGAGCCCCACAAAAACAACCGTTAAATATCGATATTCGCCGCTTTCAGGGCGTTCTCTTCGATGAAGGCGCGACGTGGTTCAACCGCATCACCCATCAGGGTCGTGAACAGCTGATCCGCTGCGATTGCGTCTTTAACGGTGACGCGCAGCATGCGACGGCTTTCCGGATCCATGGTGGTTTCCCACAGCTGATCCGGGTTCATTTCGCCCAGGCCTTTATAACGCTGAATAGAGAGGCCACGACGGGACTCTTTCACCAGCCACTCCAGCGCCTGTTCGAAGCTGGCTACCGGCTGACGACGCTCGCCACGTTCGATAAACGCGTCGTCTTCGATCAGACCACGCAGCTTCTCGCCGAGGGTGCAGATACGGCGGTATTCCGGACCGGTAACAAACTCGTGCTCCAGCGGGTAGTCGGTATCGACGCCGTGGGTACGCACGCGAACAATCGGCTCGAACTGCTGCTCAGCGTTCTGCTGAACGTCGAACTTCCACTGGCTGCCGTGCTGCTCTTTCTCGTTCAGCTCGCTCACCAGGGTGTTCACCCAGCGGGTGACGGTCTGCTCGTCGCTCAGATCGGCTTCGGTCAGGGTCGGCTGATAAATCAGCTCTTTCAGCAGCGCTTTCGGATAGCGACGCTCCATACGGCCAATCATTTTTTGCGTGGCGTTGAACTCGGAGACCAGACGCTCCAGCGGTTCACCGGCCAGCGCTGGCGCGCTGGAGTTTGCGTGCAGGGTCGCACCATCAAGGGCGAGCGCGATTTGGTACTGATCCATCGCCTCGTCATCTTTAATGTACTGTTCCTGCTTGCCTTTCTTCACTTTATACAGCGGCGGCTGGGCAATGTAGACGTGGCCGCGCTCAACGATTTCCGGCATCTGACGATAGAAGAAGGTCAACAGCAGCGTACGAATGTGCGAGCCGTCGACGTCCGCATCGGTCATGATGATGATGCTGTGATAGCGCAGTTTGTCCGGGTTGTACTCGTCGCGACCGATGCCGCAGCCGAGCGCGGTGATGAGCGTCGCCACTTCCTGAGAAGAGAGCATCTTGTCGAAGCGCGCTTTCTCAACGTTAAGGATTTTACCCTTCAGCGGCAGAATCGCCTGGTTCTTGCGGTTACGGCCCTGCTTTGCAGAACCGCCCGCGGAGTCCCCTTCCACAAGGTACAGTTCAGACAGCGCCGGATCGCGTTCCTGGCAGTCAGCCAGTTTGCCCGGCAGGCCTGCCAGGTCCAGCGCGCCTTTACGACGGGTCATTTCACGGGCTTTACGCGCCGCTTCACGGGCACGCGCCGCATCGATAATTTTACCCACCACGATTTTCGCGTCGGACGGGTTTTCCAGCAGGTATTCGCTCAGCAGTTCGTTCATCTGCTGTTCAACCGCCGATTTCACCTCAGAAGAGACCAGCTTGTCTTTGGTCTGTGAGGAGAATTTCGGATCCGGCACCTTCACGGAGACCACGGCAATCAGGCCTTCACGGGCATCGTCACCGGTGGCGCTGACTTTCGCTTTTTTGCTGTAGCCTTCTTTGTCCATGTAGGCGTTCAGGGTACGGGTCATCGCCGCGCGGAAGCCCGCAAGGTGAGTACCGCCGTCGCGCTGTGGAATGTTGTTGGTAAAGCAGTAGATGTTTTCCTGGAAACCATCGTTCCACTGCAGTGCCACTTCCACGCCGATACCGTCTTTTTCAGTAGAGAAGTAGAAGATATTCGGGTGAATTGGCGTTTTGTTCTTGTTCAGATACTCAACGAACGCCTTGATACCGCCTTCGTAGTGGAAGTGGTCTTCTTTGTTGTCGCGTTTGTCGCGCAGTCGAATCGACACGCCGGAGTTCAGGAACGACAGTTCACGCAGGCGTTTCGCCAGGATCTCGTACTCGAATTCGGTGACGTTGGTGAAGGTTTCAAGGCTCGGCCAGAAACGCACCATGGTTCCGGTTTTGTCGGTATCGCCGGTAACGGCCAGCGGTGCCTGCGGCACACCATGGGTGTAAATCTGGCGGTGAATTTTGCCTTCGCGCTGGATAACCAGCTCCAGCTTCTGCGACAGGGCGTTTACTACGGATACGCCTACGCCGTGCAGACCGCCGGAAACTTTATAGGAGTTATCATCGAACTTACCGCCTGCGTGCAGAACGGTCATGATAACTTCCGCAGCAGATACGCCCTCTTCCGGGTGAATACCGGTTGGGATGCCACGACCATCATCGGTAACGGACACGGAGTTGTCCGCATGGATCGTGACCACGATGTCTTTACAGTGACCCGCGAGCGCTTCGTCGATAGCGTTATCTACCACCTCGAATACCATGTGGTGCAGACCGGTGCCGTCATCCGTGTCGCCGATATACATACCCGGGCGCTTACGCACCGCATCCAGTCCTTTCAGGACTTTGATACTGGAGGAGTCATAAGAATTCGACATCAACGTTTCTCGCTCATTTCAACTTGGGTTAATCCGTTATTTTACCCTTTTCCACGGTAAACATCTTCGAATTTTCGTCCGACATGTCCATAACGTGTTCAGCGCTAATGGCGCTGACGAAAACCTGCGACTGCGTGGCTTTTAAGCGGCTGGCAAGTAGCCCGCGCCGCGCGTCGTCAAGTTCCGAGGCAAAATCATCTATCAGGTACAGGCAGCGTCGCCCACTTTCGCGGGTGAGGAACTCCCCCTGCGCCAGGCGTAGCGCGCACATCAGGAGCTTCAGCTGCCCGCGCGACAGCGTGTCTTCCACCGGCGCACCGTCGGCACGAATGCGGAAATCCGCCTTGTGCGGGCCGTGCGCGGTGTAGGTCAACATGCGATCGCGCTCGAAGCTTCTCTCTAACACCTCGGCATAATCCGTCTCTTTTTCCCAGCCACGCTGGAAAGAGAAGGTGAGAGAGAACTCGGGTAAAAACTGTTTGCAGGTATCGGCCATGTCTTCGGCGATACCTGCGCTGTATTCGGCACGCCAGCGGCTGATTTGTTCCGCAAGAGGAATTAATTCCATGTCCCACGGACGCAGCTGGGCGTAGCGCGTGACCTGGCGCAATGCGGCGTTACGCTGTTTAAGCAGACGCTTCAGATTGCTCCAGGCGTTAAAGAAACCGGCTTCATTGTGAAAGCATCCCCAGTCGAGGAACGCTCTTCTGTATTTGGGGCCGCCGTTGAGTAAAGTAAACCCCTCCGGCGTAATCAGCTGCATCGGCATCAGCAGTGCCAGCTCCGCCACCTTGTGGCCGTCGGTGCCGTCGATGCGCACCTTGCTGTCGCCCTGCTTGTCTTTGGTCAGGCCGATGGCGGTTTCCCGCTCGGCACCCTGCAAGCGCCCATGCAGCACAAACGCATCCTGCTCGTGGCGAATCACGCGACCAATCTGCAAACTGCGAAACGCCCGGCCATGACCGAGCGTATAGATGGCTTCCAGCACGCTGGTTTTGCCGCTGCCGTTCGCGCCAACCAGGAAATTAAAGCCAGGGGATAAAGCGAGATCCGCGCTCTCGATGTTGCGAAAGTCGCGGATCAACAGACGGGTGAGCGACATTACAGTCTCATTGGCATGACAACATAAGCAGCCGACTGTGATGCGGCATCTTCAATCTGTACGCTCGAAACGGAGTCAGTCAGCAGGATGCGAACGTTCTCGCATTTCAGTGCATTCAGCACATCCAGCACATAGCTGACGTTGAAGCCGATTTCCATCTCAGCCCCGGCGTAGGTGACGTCCAGAATCTCTTCTGCCTCTTCCTGCTCCGGGTTGTTGGCGGTGATTTTGATCTGGTTTTCACTCACGTACAGACGTACGCCGCGGAATTTCTCGTTGGAGAGAATAGCGGCGCGCGCGAACGCCTGCTTGAGAATGTCGCAACCTGCCTCCAGCGTTTTGTCCGGGTTCTTCGGCAATACGCGGCGATAATCCGGGAAACGTCCGTCTACCAGCTTCGATGTGAAGACAAAATCGCCCACGTGGGCACGAATATTGTTGCTACCGATCTGCACGCGCAGCGGGGTGTCGCCGCCGTCGAGCATACGCATCAGTTCAATTACGCCTTTACGCGGTACGATCACCGAATGGTTTGGCAGTGAATCGCCAATCGGCATAGAACAGACCGCCAGACGGTGACCGTCTGTAGCCACGGTACGCAGCTCTTCACCTTCGGTTTCGAACAGCATGCCGTTTAAGTAGTAACGAACGTCCTGATGCGCCATGGAGAACTGCGTGGCTTCAATCAGACGCTTCATCGTCGCCTGCGGCAGGGTAAATTCAACTTCGCTCTGCCAGTCATCCAGGTTCGGGAAGTCCGCAGCGGGCAGCGTGGAGAGGGAGAAACGGCTGCGGCCAGAGCGCACCAGCATGCGGTCGCCCTCCAGCTGCACGGCGATTTCAGCGCCTTCCGGCAGCCCACGGCAAATATCAAAGAATTTACGTGCCGGAACCGTGGTCGCGCCCGCGTCGTGCGGCTGAGTCAGCGTAACGCGCGCGATCATTTCCATTTCCAGATCTGTGCCGGTCAGCGACAGCGTACCGTCAGCGACCTGAAGCAGCAGGTTTCCAAGAATAGGCAGCGTAGGGCGGCCGCCTAATGGGCCACTCACCTGTTGCAGCGGTTTTAATAAATGTTCACGTTCAACGGTAAATTTCATAGCGTCACGATGATAATGTTCTGATTAAATTGGAAAAATCTTCTTTTATGTCGTGGCTTTCTTCGCGTAACTGCTCAATCTTGCGACAGGCGTGCAGCACGGTCGTATGGTCACGGCCACCAAACGCATCACCGATTTCCGGCAGGCTGTGGTTGGTGAGCTCTTTTGCCAGCGCCATCGCCATCTGACGCGGACGCGCCACCGAGCGGGAACGACGTTTAGACAGTAAATCTGCCACTTTGATCTTGTAGTACTCAGCCACCGTCTTCTGAATATTGTCGATGGTGACCAGTTTTTCCTGCAATGCCAACAAATCGCGCAGCGCTTCACGCACAAAATCGATGGTGATCGCACGACCGGTAAAATTGGCGTTGGCGATAACGCGGTTCAGTGCCCCTTCCAGCTCACGAACGTTGGAACGCAGGCGCTTGGCAATAAAGAACGCCACTTCACCCGGCAGGCGAATGTCGTTCTCGTCGGCTTTTTTCATCAGGATCGCGACGCGGGTTTCCAGCTCCGGCGGCTCGATCGCCACGGTCAGGCCCCAGCCGAAGCGGGATTTGAGACGATCTTCAACGCCGTTGATCTCTTTTGGATAACGATCCGAGGTCAAAATGATCTGCTGATTGCCTTCCAGCAGGGCGTTAAAGGTGTGGAAAAACTCTTCCTGCGATCGTTCTTTATTGGCAAAGAACTGGATGTCATCGATCAGCAGCGCATCAACGGAACGGTAGTAGCGTTTAAACTCTTCGATCGCATTGTTTTGCAGGGCTTTTACCATGTCCTGAACGAAGCGTTCGGAGTGCATATACACTACTTTGGCATTGGGCTTACGCGCCATAATGCCGTTGCCCACCGCATGCAGCAGGTGCGTTTTACCGAGACCCGTGCCGCCATAAAGGAACAGCGGGTTGTAAGCACCACCGGGATTATCGGCAACCTGGCGGGCCGCCGCGCGCGCCAGCTGGTTCGACTTACCTTCAACGAAGTTATCGAACGTGTGTTTCACGTTAACATTAGAGCGGTAGGTAGGCTCAGCGGGGGCTGGAACGTTATCCCAGCCCTGACGAGCCGGTGCAACGCGAGGCGCTGGAGCGGGCGCCGCCTGTGCAGGGGCTGCCACATTGACAACTTCACGAACGGTTTGGGTGACCGGCTTTGTGCCCACTTCAAAACGCAGCTGTGGGGCATCTGACCCGCAGAAATCGTTCAGCAGTCCATTGATGTTATTAAGGTATTTATCCCTTACCCAATCGAGCACGAAACGGTTTGGCGCGTACAAAGCCAGCGTGTTATCGCTCAGTTCCGCCTGCAATGGGCGGATCCACATACTGAATTCTGTGGCTGGTAACTCATCCTGCAATCGGGCAAGACACTGCTGCCAAAGCGAAAGTGACACGGCGGACTCCACTCGAACAATAAAAGAAAACTATTGAATATTCATGATTGTTGGCGCACATCGACATGACCCCATCAGGGTGATGTGCGAACCGCTATCTGCGGTTATACACGCTATCGTTGATACAGCCTGAACGATGTTGTGTTTATGTCCGGCCAGGATCGCTGGATCCCGATCAGGACCGCGGATCATAGCCTAAACTGAGCCAGAGATCTTCTGTTTCTCACAGATTCTTCCCGATTTATCCACAGGAAGATCCGGAATCGGGTAAGTGTAAACGATCCTGACGCGAGTGCCTCGCGATTTAGGCCGCATATTGGAAAATTTAATGAGCACAGACAATTTTGGGCTTAAATGATCTAACGAAGATCCAGGAGGATCCTTGCGCTTTGTTGGCGAGCCCGTATAATCCTCGACCCGGCGCGTGATGCTCATCTTCCTGCGTCGTTCGTTGCTCATTTTCCACGCGAAATCGTGCGGAAATACGCAGGGATTTAAGGAAAGAGAATTGACTCCGGAGTGTACAATTATTACAATCCGGCCTCTTTAATCACCCACGCTGAGGCGTTAGTCGTTCGAATCTCGTTCGGGTATACGCAAAAGTCAGTGAATTTATTCAAGTTTAGGTAGAAATCGCCATGAAACGCACTTTTCAACCGTCTGTACTGAAGCGCAACCGTTCTCACGGCTTCCGTGCTCGTATGGCTACTAAAAATGGTCGTCAGGTTCTGGCACGTCGTCGTGCTAAAGGCCGCGCTCGTCTGACCGTTTCCAAGTAATAAAGCTAACCCCTGAGTGGTTAAGCTCGCATTTCCCAGGGAGTTACGTTTGTTAACTCCCACTCATTTCACTTTCGTCTTCCAGCAGCCACTACGGGCTGGCACGCCGCAAATCACCATCCTCGGCCGCCAAAATTCGCTGGGGCATCCCCGCATCGGTCTCACAGTCGCCAAGAAAAACGTTAAGCGTGCGCATGAACGCAACCGGATTAAACGTCTGACGCGTGAAAGCTTCCGTTTACGTCAGCACGAACTGCCTTCAATGGATTTCGTGGTGGTGGCTAAAAAAGGGGTTGCCGACCTCGATAACCGTGCTCTCTCGGAAGCGTTGGAAAAATTATGGCGCCGCCACTGTCGCCTGGCTCGCGGGTCCTGATAGCCCTCATTCGGGTCTATCAACGCCTGATTAGTCCGCTACTCGGGCCACATTGCCGTTTCACGCCAACATGCTCAAGCTACGGAATTGAGGCATTGCGCAGGTTTGGAGTGATAAAAGGCAGTTGGTTGACGGTGAAACGCGTATTAAAATGCCACCCTTTACACCCAGGTGGAGACGACCCCGTCCCTCCAGGACCTTTTGATACCAGAGAACACTAACGATGGATTCGCAACGCAATCTTCTTATCATCGCTTTGTTGTTCGTGTCTTTCATGATCTGGCAGGCATGGGAGCAGGATAAAAATCCTCAACCCCAGCAGCAGACCACGCAGACCACGACCACCGCAGCGGGTAGCGCCGCCGACCAGGGCGTACCGGCCAGTGGCCAGGGGAAACAGATTACGGTTAAGACCGATGTGCTTGAGCTGACTATCAACACCCGTGGTGGTGATGTTGAGCAGGCGCTGCTGTTGACCTACCCGAAAGAGCTGAAGTCTACCGAACCGTTCCAGTTACTGGAAACCACGCCTGAGTTTATCTACCAGGCACAGAGCGGCCTGACCGGTCGTGATGGCCCGGATAACCCGGCGAACGGTGCGCGTCCACTGTATAACGTCGAGAATGACACCTTTGTGCTGGCTGATGGCCAGAACGAACTGGTTATTCCGATGACCTACACCGACGCGGCAGGCAACACCTTCACCAAAACCTTCACCCTGAAACGCGGTGAATATGCGGTGAACGTGGGCTACAGCGTACAGAACACCGGTGCGAAACCGCTGGAAATCTCTACCTTTGGTCAGCTGAAGCAGTCCATCAATCTGCCGTCTCACCGTGACACCGGAAGCAGCAACTTTGCGCTGCATACCTTCCGTGGCGCGGCTTACTCCACGCCAGATACCAAGTACGAGAAATACAAATTCGACACCATTGCCGATAACGAAAACCTGAACGTCAGCTCTAAAGGCGGTTGGGTCGCAATGCTGCAACAGTATTTCGCGACGGCGTGGGTACCGAATAACGACGGTACGAACAACTTCTACACCGCGAACCTCGGCAACGGTATTGCAGCCATCGGCTACAAATCTCAGCCGGTTCTGGTGCAGCCGGGTCAAACCGGTAAGCTGGCAAGCACCCTGTGGGTCGGCCCGGAAATCCAGGACAAAATGGCTGCCGTTGCGCCGCACCTGGATCTGACCGTTGATTACGGTTGGTTGTGGTTCATCTCTCAGCCGCTGTTTAAGCTGCTGAAGTTCATCCACAGCTTCCTGGGTAACTGGGGCTTCTCCATCATCGTTATCACCTTTATCGTTCGTGGCATCATGTACCCGCTGACTAAAGCGCAGTACACCTCCATGGCGAAGATGCGTATGCTACAGCCGAAGATTCAGGCTATGCGTGAGCGTCTGGGCGATGACAAACAGCGTCAGAGCCAGGAGATGATGGCCCTGTATAAAGCAGAAAAAGTGAACCCACTGGGTGGTTGCTTCCCGCTGCTGATTCAGATGCCAATCTTCCTTGCGCTGTACTACATGCTGATGGGTTCCGTTGAGCTGCGCCACGCGCCGTTCGCCCTGTGGATCCATGACCTGTCCGCACAGGACCCGTACTACATCCTGCCGATCCTGATGGGCGTGACGATGTTCTTCATCCAGAAGATGTCTCCGACCACCGTGACTGACCCGATGCAGCAGAAGATCATGACCTTTATGCCGGTCATCTTCACCGTGTTCTTCCTGTGGTTCCCGTCAGGTCTGGTGCTGTACTATATCGTCAGCAACCTGGTGACCATCATCCAGCAGCAGCTGATTTACCGTGGTCTGGAAAAACGTGGCCTGCATAGCCGCGAAAAGAAAAAGTCCTGATTCGGTAACTTAACGCTAAAATAAGGGCGGTCGATTGACCGCCTTTTTTATTTGTATTGAACGAGAGCAACCATGAGCCATAACGACACTATCGTCGCCCAGGCAACCCCACCGGGACGCGGTGGTGTAGGCATTCTGCGCATCTCCGGCCTGAAGGCGCGTGAGGTGGCCGAAGCGGTGCTGGGTAAACTGCCAAAGCCGCGCTACGCTGATTATCTGCCATTTAAAGATGCCGACGGCACCTCGCTGGACCAGGGCATTGCGCTGTGGTTCCCCGGCCCAAACTCTTTTACTGGCGAAGACGTGCTGGAGCTTCAGGGTCACGGCGGCCCGGTGATCCTCGACCTGCTGTTAAAACGTATTCTGACCCTGCCTGGCCTGCGCATTGCGAAGCCGGGTGAGTTCTCCGAGCGTGCCTTCCTGAACGATAAGCTCGACCTGGCTCAGGCCGAAGCGATTGCCGACCTGATCGACGCCAGTTCCGAACAGGCAGCCCGCTCCGCGCTGAACTCGTTGCAGGGGGCATTTTCCGCACGCGTGAATCACCTTGTGGAAGCACTTACTCACCTGCGAATCTATGTTGAAGCGGCTATCGACTTCCCGGACGAGGAGATTGACTTCCTTTCTGACGGCAAAATCGAAGCCCAGCTCAACCAGGTGATGAACGATCTGGATGCCGTTCGCGCCGAAGCGCGCCAGGGCAGCCTGCTGCGTGAGGGCATGAAGGTGGTCATTGCTGGTCGCCCCAACGCCGGGAAATCAAGCCTGCTGAACGCCCTGGCGGGCCGTGAAGCGGCGATCGTGACCGACATAGCCGGTACCACCCGCGATGTTCTGCGCGAGCATATCCATATCGACGGCATGCCGCTGCACATCATCGATACCGCTGGCCTGCGCGATGCGAGCGATGAAGTCGAGCGTATCGGTATCGAACGCGCCTGGCAGGAGATCGAGCAGGCCGACCGCGTGCTGTTTATGGTGGACGGCACCACGACCGACGCCGTTGACCCGGCTGAAATCTGGCCAGACTTTATCGCCCGTCTCCCGGCCAAACTGCCGATCACCGTGGTGCGCAATAAGGCCGACGTTACCGGCGAAACGCTGGGCATCAGCGATGTGAATGGTCACTCACTTATTCGCCTGTCGGCCCGTACCGGGGAAGGCGTGGAAGCCCTGCGTAACCATCTCAAACAGAGCATGGGTTTTGACACCAGCATGGAAGGCGGCTTCCTGGCGCGTCGTCGTCACTTGCAGGCGCTGGAAGAGGCGGCTCGCCACCTTGAGCAGGGCAAATCCCAGCTGATCGGCGCTTGGGCCGGCGAGCTGCTGGCGGAGGAACTGCGTCTGGCGCAGCAGAACCTGAGCGAGATCACCGGGGAGTTTACGTCGGACGATCTGCTTGGACGAATTTTCTCAAGCTTCTGTATTGGTAAGTAATTCCCGATAGAACATGGTGATTTCCTCCAGGGAAATCACCATTGTCCCAATGGCAACTCGCTTAATCCCCCCATGCCCCCTATCCTGCTTGCCTGCACCTATGGGGGATTTATGGCTCGTTTTCTGTTTTGTAGTTTCGCATTAGTTCTGCTGTATCCGTCCGGTATTGATATGTATCTGGTGGGGCTACCGCATATTGCACGCGATCTGGGTGCCAGCGAGGCGCAACTGCACATCGCGTTTTCGGCCTACCTCGCGGGAATGGCGTCGTCGATGGTATTTGCCGGGAAAATCGCGGACAGAGCCGGCCGTCAACCCGTCGCCATTACGGGGGCGGTTATCTTTACGCTGGCATCGGTACTGTGTTCAATGGCTCAGGAAAGCACAATGTTCCTGTCAGGGCGCTTTATCCAGGGCATTGGCGCGGGCGGCTGTTACGTGGTGGCGTTTGCCATTCTGCGCGATACCTTGAGCGCCCAGCGCCGCGCCAGGGTGCTGTCGATGCTGAACGGCATTACCTGCATCATCCCGGTGCTGGCACCGGTTGTAGGCTACCTGATCATGCTGAAATTTCCGTGGCAGAGCCTTTTCTGGACCATGGCCACAATGGGCGCCATCGTCTTTATACTGTCCGTAACGGTGTTGAAAGAGACCCATCCCGGTTCGCAGCAGACGCACCACGCTGCTACCATTCATCCGGCTGAAAAGCTTCTGAATCGCTTTTTCCTGAGCCGCCTGGCCATCATCACGCTCAGCGTGGCGGTGATCCTCACATATGTAAACGTTTCCCCGGTGTTACTGATGGAGACGATAGGCTTCGATCGCGGTGAGTATTCGACGGTGATGGCGCTCAATGCGATGGTCAGCATGGCGGTTTCATTCTCGATGCCCTTTGCGCTCAATATCTTCCGCCAGCGCACGCTGATGCTCGCTTCACAGACGCTGTTTCTCGCCGCAGGCGTAATTCTGGCGACCGCCACCTCACATGCGCTGATGCTGGTGGGTATGACCCTGATCTGCGCCGGATTCTCCGGCGGCTTCGGCGTGGCGATGAGTCAGGCGCTTGGCCCGTTCTCACTGCGGGCAGGCGTGGCAAGCTCGGTGCTGGGCATTGCGCAGGTCTGCGGTTCGTCGCTGTGGATTTGGCTGGCGGCGGTGATCGGCCTTAACGCGCTGAATATGCTGATCGGGGTTCTGATTGGCTGTAGCATACTCTGCATTACCTTACTTATGGTCATCCAGCCCGCGGCGCACTATGAAGAAGCCCATCAGCAGTCTCGATCTTAATCTTTTACTTTGCCTGCAGTTGTTGTTGCAGGAGCGCAGCGTCACCAAAGCCGCGAAGCGAATGAACGTGACGCCGTCCGCAGTGAGTAAATCGCTGGCGAAGCTGCGCGACTGGTTCGACGATCCGCTGTTTGTGAAAACGCCTTTAGGGCTACTGCCCACGCCGCTAACGGTGAGTCTGGAACAGGATCTGGCCGACTGGATGCAGATTGGCAATCAGATCGTCGATAAATTCCACCATAGCTCTCCAGGCGGGCTCAAGTTTGTGCTCGCCGCCGAAACGCCGCTGATGCTGATTCGCTTCAACACCCTGCTGGAGCAGGTGAATGAGCGCTACCCACAGGCGACGGTGAAGTTGCGCCAGTGGGATTATGATTCGCTGGACGCCATTACGCGCGGGGAGGTCGATCTCGGTTTTACCGGCCGCGAAACGCACCCGCGCTCCCGCGAGCTGCTAAAGCTGATGCCGTGGTTTATTGACTACGAAATCCTGTTCAGCGACCGTCCGTGCGTCTATCTGCGAGAAGATCATCCGGCACTTCACGAAGCGTGGAACCTTGAGACGTTTCTGCGCTACCCGCATATCAGCATCTTCTGGGAGCGCAGCGATACCTGGGCGCTTGATGAAGTGCTAAAAGAGATGGGCCGGGAGCGCAACGTCGCCATGAGCCTGCCCGGCTTTGAACAGTCGATGTTTATGGCGGCTCAGCCGGACCACAACTACATTGCCACTGCGCCCTACTACTGCCATCACTACAATCAACTCCACCAGCGTAATCTGGTCTGCCTTCCCATTCCCATCGATGAGGCGCAGGCAGAAAAGCTGACCGTACCCTTCACGCTAATCTGGCATAAGCGGAACAGCCATAATCCGAAAATTATCTGGCTGCGCGAAACTATAAAAGCCCTGTATACCGCGCCAGGTCAGGTTTTTGCCTAAGATAATGTAAAGTTCGGTCCTCAGGCTTCTCTTATTTCTATTTACTGATTAAAACAGAAGCTGAGTTAAGCGATAATCATGTAACCGTTTAACCGACTACGACCATTATCAGGGAGCGAAAAATGGCTACGCACTTTGCACGAGGAACATTAACGGAAGGGCATCTCGTATCGGCCAGAATTTCTTCAGCCTGTCACAGTGAGGCGCTCAAACTACCTGAACACCGCAGGACGCGGTTTTTAGCTTCCAGAGCGCTCCTCGCAGAACTGCTTTTTATGCTGTACGGCACCAGCGAATTACCGGACATACTCACCCAGCCAGAAGGTCGCCCGGTTTTTGCGGACCCGGCACTCCCCCATTTTTCCATTGCGTATACCGGCAACATTGTTGGCGTCGCGCTGACGACTGAAGGTGATTGCGGCCTGGATATGGAGCTGCAACGCGTCACGCGCAGCTTCCATGGTGCTAACGCGCTCGATGAATACCCGCTCTCCAGCAATGAAAAGCTGTGGATACGTAACCAGAACGATCCCGTTGAAGCCAGAGCGCAGCTCATCACCCTTCGCCAGAGCATCCGTAAACTGAGCGGCGCGGCATCAGACGACGCCAGCCTGTTGCAGCTGCTTCCCGGCTCCGGACGCCTGCGTGCCGCGAAAGCCTCGCTGGTAGAGGCGCTCAGCGACGCTGAGGACGTACTGATCTGGTCCGTTGCGGTGAGCCCCGCCATCGAACGGCTGAAAATCTGGGAGTTTGACAGTATTCGCGGTTGGCGTAGTCTTCCGGATGTACCTGAGCGCGCCAACGAGCCCGCCGCGCGCCTGATGCGATTAACCAGTTTACCGGCAGAAAAAGCATACACCCATAGCTGATCCGTCCAGGGTCATCATGATGAAACAGGAGTAATCATGTCTGATACGTTGAAAGTTGTTACGTTACTGGGAAGCCTGCGCAAAGGTTCGTTTAACGGGATGGTAGCGCGCACGCTGCCACAGCTGGCGCCTGCGGGAATGGAGATCAGCGCCCTGCCGTCTATTGGCGACATCCCGCTTTATGATGCTGACGTTCAGCAGGAAGAAGGGTTCCCGCACAGCGTGGAGGCGATAGCCGAGCAGATCCGTCAGGCTGATGGTGTAGTGATTGTAACGCCAGAATATAACTACTCGGTTCCGGGGGGTCTGAAGAACGCGATTGACTGGTTATCCCGTTTACCGGAGCAGCCGCTGTCAGGCAAACCGGTGCTGATCCAGACCAGCTCAATGGGCGCCATCGGCGGTGCGCGCTGCCAGTATCACCTGCGACAGATCCTGGTGTTCCTGGATGCGATGGTGATGAACAAGCCGGAATTTATGGGCGGCGTGATTCAGAACAAAGTCGACCCGCAAACGGGTGAAGTGGTGGATCAGAGTACGCGTGACCATCTCTCTGGTCAGTTGACCGCGTTTGGGGATTATATTAAGCGGGTTAAAACCTGATAAAAAAGCCCGGTGGCGCTAGCGCTTACCGGGCCTACACTCGTCAGTAGGTCAGGTAAGCAAAGCGCCACCTGACACCACAAACCGCACCTTAGTGCGCGTCAATAAACACAATCTTGAGCACAAACAGCAGCGCCACAATCATCACGCACGGGCTGAGTTCGCGGAAACGGCCGGTACCGATCTTCATCACACAGTACGAGATAAAGCCCAGCGCGATACCTTCGGTGATCGAGAAGCTGAACGGCATCATCACCGCGGTAATAAACGCCGGAACGGCTTCCGTCAGATCTTCCCACTTCACGCGCGCCAGGCTCGAGGTCATCAGCACGCCGACGTAGATCAGCGCGCCAGCTGCCGCGTACGGTGGCACCATCCCCGCCAGCGGAGAGAGGAAGATCACCAGCAGGAACAGCAGACCCACGACTACCGCCGTCAGGCCAGTACGGCCGCCCACGGACACGCCGGAAGAGGATTCAATGTAAGCGGTAACAGACGAGGTGCCGATGAAAGAACCCGCAACGGACGAGATGCTATCCACATACAGCGCCTGCTTCATGCGCGGGAATTTGCCTTTCTCGTCCGCCAGACCCGCTTTGTCCGTCACGCCAATCAGCGTACCGGAGGAGTCAAACAGGTTGACCAGCATGAAGGAGAAAATCACTCCGGCCAGACCCAGGTTCAGCGAGCCCGCCAGATCAACGTGACCAATCACGGTAGAAACGCTCGGTGGCGCAGAGACAATACCGCTGTAATGCACGTCACCCAGCATCCAGCCCAGCAGCGTGGTCACGATGATAGAGACCAGCACCGCAGCGTGGATGTTACGCGACGCCAGGATCGCGATAATAAAGAAGCCCAGCACGCCCAGCAGCACGCTGTGAGAGGTCAGGTTACCAATGCTCACCAGCGTTTCCGGGTTCGCCACGATTACGCCAGCGTTTTTCAGCCCCATCATGCCGATAAACAGACCGATACCGCTGGTGATGCCCACGCGCAGGCTCACGGGAATGTTCGCAATCATCCAGTAGCGCACACGGAAGATGGTCAGCAGCAGCAGGCCGACCGCGCCCCAGAAAATAGCGCCCATCCCGACCTGCCACGGCAGGCCCATCGCCTGAACCACCACGAACGCAAAGAACGCATTCAGACCCATTGCCGGGGCCAACGCCACGGGCAGATTAGCGAAAACGCCCATCAGGATGCTGCCAAGCGCCGCGATCAGACAGGTGGTAACAAAGACGGCGCTGGTGTCCATGCCAGCCACGCCCAGAATTTGCGGGTTAACGAAAACGATATAGACCATCGTCAGGAAGGTAGTAAAACCGGCGATCACTTCGGTGCGTGCCGTTGTGCCGTGCTCGCGCAGTTTGAACACGCGCTCAAGCAGCCCCTGACCAGATGTCTGGGTAGTGTGTTGTTGACTCATCATCAATTTCCGAACAAGGAGGGAAAATTCGTCGCTATCCTATACCAAAATGCGACAATAGTGGCGGTTACGGGATACTTTTTTCATTGATTTTGCTTATACGGCAACGATTGCGTCTCGTTAAACTGTCGTACGTAAACGTTAAACTTGTTAAAAGGGAAAGGCATGTCCGGAATTGAAGCGGTATTTTTCGACTGTGACGGTACGCTGGTCGACAGTGAGGTCATTTGTTCCCGCGCGTATGTCGCCATGTTCCAGGAATTTGGCATTACGCTCGATCTCGAAGAGGTGTTTAAACGCTTTAAGGGCGTGAAGCTGTACGAGATCATCGACATCATTAACGAAGAGCACGGGGTGGATCTGGCGAAAGCGGATCTGGAACCGGTGTACCGCGCCGAGGTCGCACGCCTCTTCGACGCCGAGCTGGAAGTTATCGCCGGCGCTAACGCGCTGCTGGATGCGATGACGGTGCCGATCTGCGTGGTCTCTAACGGCCCGGTCAGCAAAATGCAGCACTCACTCGGCAAGCTGGACATGTTGCACCACTTCCCGGAAAAACTGTTCAGCGGCTACGATATCCAGCGCTGGAAGCCGGATCCGGCATTGATGTTCCACGCGGCGAAGGCGATGAACGTCAACGTGGAGAACTGCATCCTGGTGGATGACTCGTCTGCGGGCGCGCAGTCGGGGATTGATGCGGGGATGGAGGTGTTTTACTTCTGCGCCGATCCGCACAACAAGCCGATCGATCATCCAAAAGTGACGACCTTTACAGACCTGGCGCAGCTGCCGGAATTGTGGAAGGCGCGCGGGTGGGATATTACTCGCTGAAAAAACAAAGCCGGATGGCGCTAACGCTTATCCGGCCTACAAGGATCGTAGGGCGGGTAAGCGATAGCGCCACCCGCCACACACATCACTCTTTCGGATCTTTACCCGCCAGCAGCTTGTCCAGCTCGTCGCCGCCCACGTGACGGAAATCCTGTCCCTTCACGAAGTAGAAGATGTATTCGCAAATGTTCTGGCAGCGGTCGCCAATACGCTCAATTGAGCGCGCGCAGAACAGCGCGGTCAGCACGCTTGGAATGGTACGGGAATCTTCCATCATGTAGGTCATTAGCTGACGCACTATGCCTTCGTATTCCTGGTCAACTTTCTTATCTTCACGGTAGATACGGACCGCTTCGTCCAGATCCATGCGCGCGAAAGCGTCCAGCACATCGTGCAGCATCTGCACGGTGTGGCGACCGAGAGACTCCAGGCTCACCAGCAGCGGCTGGTGCTGCTGGGAGAATTTCTCCAGCGCGGTGCGGCAGATTTTATCCGCCACGTCACCAATACGCTCCAGCTCGGCGATAGTTTTGATGATCGCCATTACCAGACGCAGGTCGCTCGCGGTTGGCTGACGCTTGGCAATGATGCGCACGCACGCTTCGTCGATGGCGACTTCCATCATATTGACGTTGTGATCGCCTTCGATAACGCGCTTCGCCAGCTCGCTGTCCTGGTTGTGCATTGCCGTAATCGCATCAGAAAGCTGCTGCTCGACCATGCCGCCCATGGTCATCACCTGGGTGCGAATGCTTTCCAGCTCTGCGTTAAACTGGCCGGAAATGTGTTTATTAAGATTGAGGTTGTCCATGGTTTCTCCACATGCACTAAGGCAAATCAACCGTAGCGGCCAGTAATATAATCTTCGGTTTGTTTCTTCGCAGGACGGGTGAACAGCGCGTCCGTATCGCTGAACTCAATCAACTCGCCCAGGTACATAAACGCCGTGTGGTCAGAACAACGGGCAGCCTGCTGCATGTTGTGAGTGACGATCACCACGGTGTAATCCTGCTTCAGCTCGGTGATCAGCTCTTCGATACGCCCGGTTGAGATCGGGTCCAGGGCTGAGCACGGCTCATCCAGCAGCAAGACTTCCGGGCGAATGGCGATACCGCGCGCAATGCACAGACGCTGCTGCTGACCACCGGAGAGAGAGTACCCGCTCTGGTGAAGTTTATCTTTGGTTTCGTTCCATAATGCGGCCTTGGTCAATGCCCACTGCACGCGCTCGTCCATATCCGCACGGGAGAGCTTCTCAAACAGACGCACACCAAAGGCGATGTTGTCATAGATCGACATCGGGAACGGCGTGGGTTTCTGGAACACCATCCCCACTTTCGCACGCAGCAGGGCGATATCCTGGGTATTGGTCAGGATGTTGTCACCGTCCAGTAGAATTTCACCTTCTGCGCGCTGCTCCGGATAGAGCGAATACATTTTGTTAAAGGTGCGCAGCAGCGTGGATTTACCACAGCCAGACGGACCGATAAATGCCGTGACCTGGTTCTTCGCGATATCCAGGTTGATATTCTTCAGGGCATGGAATTTGCCGTAGTAGAAGTTCAAATCACGAACCTGAATCTTACCCGGGGCAGTATCAACCATACTCATTGACTCATTTCCTCATTCGGCGCCGCGATGTGCCGCGCCGTAAAAATTTAACCGTGTTTCTGCTTCGCGAAAATGACGCGCGCCAGAATGTTCAGCAACAGTACGCAAAGGGTGATGATCAGCACCCCGGCCCAGGCCAGCTGCTGCCATTCCGCGAATGGGCTCATCGCAAATTTAAAGATCGTGACCGGCAGGTTGGCGATCGGCTGCATCATGTCCGTACTCCAGAACTGGTTGGAGAGGGCGGTAAACAGCAGCGGTGCGGTTTCACCAGCGATACGGGCGATAGCCAGCAGGATACCGGTCATGATCCCCGAGACGGACGCTTTCAGGGTGATCGCCGAAATCATTTTCCATTTCGGCGTGCCCAGCGCGTAAGCCGCTTCACGCAGGCTGTCCGGCACCAGTTTCAGCATGTTTTCAGTGGTACGAATAACGATAGGCACCTGCAACAGCGCCAGCGCAATCACACCCGCCCAGCCGGAGAAGTGTTCCATTTGCGCCACCACGATGGTGTAAACAAACAGACCTACCACAATCGACGGGGCAGAAAGCAGAATGTCGTTAATAAAGCGGATGACTTCAGCGATCCAGGACTTGCGGCCATACTCCGCCAGATAGATACCCGCCATGATGCCCAACGGCGTACCGAAAACGGTCGCCCACAGGATCAGCAGGCCGCTGCCCGCCAGGGCGTTTGCCAGACCACCACCCGCCGTGTTTGGCGGCGGCGTCATCTCGGTGAACAGCGCCAGGGACATTCCATCAATACCACGGGTGATGGTGGACATCAGGATCCAGATCAGCCAGAACAGGCCGAACGCCATCGTGGCCATGGAAAGCGTCAGCGCAATGCGGTTTTTAATCCGGCGCTTTGACTGCATTTTGCGACGAGATTCCGCAAGCTGAGCGGTGTTTTGCATGTCGAGAGTCGCCATTAGCGTGCCCCCTCGTTTTTAGCCAGACGCATAATCATCAGCTTGGAGATAGCCAGCACAATAAAGGTAATAACAAACAGGATCAGGCCCAGTTCCATCAGCGCTGCGACGTGCAGCCCGGATTCCGCTTCGGCAAATTCGTTCGCCAGCGCAGAGGTAATACTGTTCCCCGGCATGTAGAGCGACACGCTGTCGAGCTGGTAGGTGTTGCCGATGATAAAGGTCACCGCCATGGTTTCACCCAGCGCGCGGCCTAAGCCCAGCATAATGCCGCCGATCACCCCATTTTTGGTGAACGGAAGGACGATGCGCCAGATAACCTCCCAGGTGGTGCAGCCGATGCCGTAGGCCGACTCTTTCATCATCACCGGGGTTTGTTCGAAGACATCGCGCATGACCGCCGCAATGTACGGAATAATCATGATGGCGAGTATCACGCCAGCCGCCAGAATACCGATACCGAATGCCGGGCCAGAGAACAGGGCCCCCACAAACGGAACGGCGGAGAGAACATTACCCACCGGCTCCTGGAAGTACGTCGCAAACAGCGGAGCAAAGATAAACAGGCCCCACATGCCGTAAACGATACTTGGGATGGCCGCCAGCAGTTCAATGGCGATACCCAACGGACGTCGCAGCCAGCCCGGCGCCAGCTCCGTCAGGAACAGGGCAATACCGAAGCTTACCGGCACCGCAATCAGCAGAGCGATAAAAGAGGTCACCAGCGTGCCGTAAATCGGCACCAGCGCACCGTAAATATCGTTCGGCGCATCCCACTCTTTGGTCCACAGGAAGGCGAAACCAAATTTTTGAATGCTCGGCCAGGAGGAGAAAATGAGGGACACGATAATGCCGCCCAGCAGCAATAGCACAATCAGCGCAGCCAGTTTCACCAGCGCGCTGAAAATCATGTCACCTTTTTTACCCGGAGGGTTAAATGCAGGCTTGGTTGCAGCCATAAATTACTCTTCTTTATGAGACGTCTTACGAATATGCCCGGTGGCGCTGGCGCTTACCGGGCCTACAGGATGAACCGTAGGGCGGGATCGCTGCGCGCCACCCGCCATCTTCGTCAAAAATATCCTGTTAGTACAGCGCTTTACCGCTGCTGTCTTTCACGTTGGTTTTCCATGCAGCACGGATCTGCTCAACCACGCTGTCTGGCAGGCTGGCGTAATCCAGGTCATTCGCCTGTTTGCCGCCGTTTTTGTATGCCCAGTCGAAGAACTTCAGCACTTCAGCACCCTGCTCAGGCTTCTTCTGCTCTTTGTGGACCAGAATGAAGGTGGTAGACGTGATAGGCCATGCATCGTCGCCTTTCTGGTTGGTCAGGTCCTGAGCGAAGGATTTGCTCCAGTCAGCGCCTTTTGCGGCGTTAGCGAAGTTCTCTTCGGTCGGGCTAACCGGTTTGCCGTCAGCAGAAACCAGTTTGGTGTAAGCCAGGTTGTTCTGCTTCGCGTAAGCGTACTCTACATAGCCGATAGAGCCAGGCAGACGCTGTACGAAGGCAGCGATACCGTCGTTGCCTTTACCGCCCAGACCGGTTGGCCAGTTAACGGTAGAGCCGGAACCGACTTTAGATTTCCACTCTTCGTTCACTTTCGCCAGGTAGCTGGTGAACACGAAAGAGGTACCAGAGCCGTCAGCACGACGAACCACAGCGATATTCTGCGAAGGCAGCTTAACGCCCGGGTTCAGTTTGGTGATGGCTTCGTCATCCCATTTTTTGATTTTGCCCAGGTAGATATCACCCAGGGTTTTGCCGTCCAGCACCAGCTCGCCTGATTTCAGGCCAGGGATGTTAACAGCCAGCACAACGCCGCCGATCACGGTCGGGAACTGGAACAGGCCTTCCTGATTCAGTTTCTCATCAGACAGCGGAGCGTCGGATGCGCCGAAATCAACGGTATTCGCGGTAATTTGTTTTACGCCACCGGAGGAGCCGATACCCTGATAGTTAACCTTGTTACCGGTTTCTTTCTGGTAGGTATCCGCCCATTTGGCATACACCGGCGCAGGGAAGGTTGCACCAGCGCCAGTCAGGCTTGCTGCTGCGAAAGCAGAGAAAGCGCTCAGAGATAAGGTCGCGGCGACAACAGTTGCGACAGTGGTACGCATAACTTTCATAATGTCTCCTGCAAGGATTTCGTAAATCATTGTTTAAGTGGCTACGATGAGCAAAATAGGACAAACAGGTGACAGATAAATGTACGAAATATGACAGTTTTATGACAAAGAAAATTTCACTTAAAATTAAGCAAAAATCCATAAATAAATCATAAACTTAATGATTATTATGACAGCTTGTTTTCAGTAATATTTTCTTTATGTGACACTGATAAAATAGCTGAAAATGACGGATTGTCATAAAAAAAGGCTCCACCGGATGGCGGAGCCTGGAAGGATTATTCTACGGTAACGGACTTCGCCAGATTTCGCGGCTGGTCAACGTCGGTGCCTTTGATCAGCGCGACGTGGTAAGCCAGCAGTTGCAGCGGTACGGTGTAGAAGATCGGCGCAATCACCTCTTCCACATGCGGCATCTCGATGATGTGCATGTTGTCGCTGCTGGCAAAACCGGCATCTTTATCCGCAAAGACGTACAGTACACCACCACGGGCGCGCACCTCTTCGATGTTAGATTTCAGTTTTTCCAGCAGTTCGTTGTTCGGTGCCACCACGATAACCGGCATATCCGCGTCGATCAGCGCCAGCGGACCGTGTTTCAGCTCGCCTGCCGCGTAGGCTTCCGCGTGGATGTAGGAGATCTCTTTCAGCTTCAGCGCGCCTTCCAGCGCGATAGGGTACTGATCGCCACGACCCAGGAACAGAGCGTGGTGCTTATCAGAGAAATCTTCAGCCAGCGCCTCAATGCGTTTGTCCTGAGACAGCATCTGCTCGATACGGCTCGGCAGCGCCTGGAGACCGTGAACGATATCATGCTCAACGGAAGCATCTTCGCCTTTCAGGCGCGCCAGCTTCGCCACCAGCATCAGCAGAACGGTCAACTGAGTGGTAAACGCTTTGGTGGAGGCGACGCCGATTTCGGTGCCCGCTTTAGTCATCAGCGCCAGATCGGATTCACGCACCAGCGAGGAGCCCGGTACGTTACAGATGGCCAGCGAACCCAGGTAACCCAACTCTTTAGACAGACGCAGCGCCGCCAGGGTATCGGCCGTTTCGCCAGACTGGGAAAGAGTGATCATCAGGCTGTTACGGCGCACAGCGGATTTACGATAGCGGAACTCAGATGCGATTTCGACGTCACACGGCACGCCCGCCAGGGATTCAAACCAGTAGCGAGAGACCATACCGGAGTTGTAAGAGGTACCGCAGGCCACGATCTGAATGTGCTCGACTTTGCTCAGCATTTCGTTGGCATTGGCGCCCAGCTCGCTCAGATCCACTTCACCATGGCTGATGCGCCCGGTCAGGGTGTTTTTAATGGCGTTTGGCTGTTCGTAGATCTCTTTCTGCATGTAGTGACGATAAGCACCTTTGTCGCCCGCGTCGTATTGCAGGTTTGATTCGATTTCCTGGCGCTTAACCTGCTCGCCTTTCGTGTCGAATACGGTCACGCTGCGACGTGTCACCTCGGCAATGTCGCCCTCTTCCAGGAAGATAAAGCGACGGGTAACCGGCAGCAGCGCCAGCTGGTCGGAAGCGATAAAGTTTTCACCCATGCCAAGACCAATCACCATCGGACTACCGGAACGCGCGGCCAGCAGCGTGGACGGGTCGCGGGAATCCATGATCACCGTACCGTAAGCACCACGCAGCTGAGGGATAGCGCGCAGCACCGCATCACGCAGTGTACCGCCCTTTGCCAGCTCCCAGTGCACCAGGTGAGCAATCACTTCGGTGTCGGTTTCAGAGACGAAGGTATAGCCGCGCGCTTTCAGTTCTTCACGCAGCGGTTCGTGGTTTTCGATAATGCCGTTATGCACCACCACAATGTGTTCAGACACATGCGGGTGTGCGTTGCCTTCAGATGGCTCACCGTGAGTCGCCCAGCGGGTATGCGCAATACCGGTGCCACCGTGCAGCGGATGTTCCTCCGCCGCCTGGGCCAGCATCTGCACTTTACCGAGACGACGCAGACGGGTCATATGACCTTCTGCATCGACGACAGCCAGACCGGCTGAGTCATAACCACGGTATTCCAGACGACGTAAACCTTCGAGAAGGATTTCAGCAATATCACGCTGCGCAACTGCGCCAACAATTCCACACATAGTTAGATTTCCTGATTATGGCGTTATGCCATGCGTTGTCGCTGACCTGTATTTGCCCTTTCCGGGCACCCCGAGCCTTGTAGAGAGTGGGGTTATTTTTATGGGTACTGCTGGTGGAGGGAGGATTATGTTATCCCCTCACCCCAGCCCTCTCCCCATAGGGGAGAGGGTGAAAACCGCACCATTCAGTTCCCCTCTCCCCTATGGGGAGAGGGTCAGGGTCAGGGTGAGGGGTGTATATTGTCGTTACTTTTTCTTCACCGGGCGTTTCCAGCCCTGCTTACTGACCTGCGGAACGCGGCTTAACACCAGCTCGTTCTCGGCCACATCGCGCGTAACGGTTGTCCCGGCGGCAATGGTCACGCCTTTGCCCACGGTAACAGGCGCCACCAGCTGGGTATCGGAACCTACAAACACGTCATCACCGATGATGGTTTTAAACTTATTGGCACCGTCATAGTTACAGGTAATCGTCCCTGCACCGATGTTTACGTTGTCGCCAATTTCCGCATCGCCCAGATAGGTCAGATGACCGGCTTTCGAGCCTTTACCGAGACGTGCTTTTTTCATTTCCACGAAGTTACCTACATGAGCGCCTTCCAGCAGCTCAGCGCCCGGGCGCAGACGCGCAAACGGGCCGATGGTACAGGCGGGATCCAGACGCGCATCTTCTACCACGCTGTACGGGCTGATTTCGCAGTCGTCACCGATCACGCTGTTTTTAATCACACAGCCGGTGCCGATTTTGACGCGGTTGCCCAGCGTGACGTTACCTTCCAGGATAACGTTAGTATCTATTTCAACGTCGCGCCCGTGGGTCAGCGTGCCACGCAGATCGAAACGCGCCGGATCGCGCAGCATAACGCCCGCCAGCAACAGTTTTTCTGCCTGCTCGGACTGGTAAATACGCTCCAGGCGTGACAGCTGTAGACGGTTGTTTACCCCGTCCGTTTCGCTGATACGCGCCGGATGAACGGCGGCAATCTCACGCCCTTCCTGGTACGCCATCGCAATGATGTCGGTGATGTAGTATTCACCCTGCGCGTTGTTATTATTGAGTTTGGACAGCCAGCGCTTCATATCCGCACCGTTCGCAATCAGGATGCCGGTGTTGATCTCCTGAATCTGACGCTGTTCGTCAGTGGCATCTTTATGCTCAACAATCCCGGTTACCTTGCCGTTTTCACGCGTAATGCGGCCATAGCCGGTTGGATCGTCCAGCACGACGGTTAACAACCCAATGCCACCCTGCGGTTTGGCTTCACGCAGGCGAGTGAGGGTTTCAACGGAGATCAGCGGTACGTCGCCGTAGAGCATCAGGATGTCTTCATCATCAGCGAAGAAGGGTGCAGCCTGCTGCATTGCATGACCCGTACCCAGCTGTTCTGCCTGAAGCACCCAGTTGAGATTGTCGTCACGCAACGTTTTTTTCAGCAGATCGCCGCCATGTCCATAAACCAGATGCACCTGGCTGGCGCCTAATTCATTAGCTGCATCAATAACATGCTGCACCATTGGCTTTCCTGCCAGTGTGTGGAGCACTTTAGGCAGATCGGAATACATGCGGGTACCTTTGCCTGCAGCAAGGATCACCACGCTCATCGCACTGTTTAACATACGCATCCTGACGGTAGTTTGTGTGAGAAGTAAAAACGTTTGATGCTTAAAATTCTACATCTTTTTCATCATGAATTAAGGCCGAAAAAAAAAGCCAGCCTGGGATCCAGACTGGCTTTTGTGCTTTTCAAGCCGGTGTTACATCGCTTTTTTGGTCAACTCGATAACGCGCAGTTTCGCGATAGCTTTGGCCAGCTCCGCAGACGCCTGAGCGTAATCCACGTCACCATGAGAGCTGCTAATGTGCTCTTCAGCCTTACGCTTCGATTCCAGGGCTCGCGCTTCGTCGAGATCCTGGCCACGAATAGCGGTATCGGCCAGAACGGTCACACTGCCTGGCTGCACTTCAAGAATGCCGCCGGACAGATAGATAAACTCTTCATGACCGAACTGTTTAACGATGCGGATCATACCAGGCTTAATGGCGGTGAGCAGCGGTGCGTGACCCGGGAAAATACCCAGTTCACCTTCACTACCCGTTACCTGGATTTTCTCGACCAGACCAGAGAACATTTGTTGCTCTGCGCTGACGACGTCCAGGTGGTAAGTCATTGCCATATCACCCTCCGATTAAGGCGTTAAAGTTTTTTGGCTTTTTCCACGGCTTCTTCGATGGAACCAACCATGTAGAACGCCTGCTCTGGCAGGTGATCGTATTCGCCTTCCATGATGCCTTTAAAGCCACGGATGGTGTCTTTCAGGGAAACGTATTTACCTGGAGAACCGGTGAATACTTCCGCAACGAAGAACGGCTGGGACAGGAAGCGCTGGATCTTACGCGCACGTGCTACCACCAGTTTGTCTTCTTCAGACAGTTCATCCATACCCAGGATGGCGATGATGTCTTTCAGTTCCTGGTAACGTTGCAGCAGGGACTGTACGCCACGCGCGGTGTCGTAGTGTTCCTGGCCAACAACCAGTGGATCCAGCTGACGGCTGGTAGAGTCCAGCGGGTCAACGGCCGGGTAGATACCCAGAGACGCGATCTGACGGCTCAGTACCACGGTTGCATCTAAGTGAGCAAAGGTGGTGGCTGGAGATGGGTCAGTCAAGTCATCCGCAGGTACGTATACCGCCTGAACGGAGGTGATAGAACCAGTTTTGGTAGAGGTGATACGTTCCTGAAGAACACCCATCTCTTCCGCAAGCGTAGGCTGATAACCTACCGCTGAAGGCATACGACCCAGCAGTGCAGATACTTCAGTACCGGCCAGGGTGTAACGGTAGATGTTATCAACGAACAGCAGAACGTCACGGCCTTCGTCACGGAACTTCTCAGCCATCGTCAGGCCAGTCAGCGCAACGCGCAGACGGTTTCCTGGTGGCTCGTTCATCTGGCCGTAAACCAGGGATACTTTATCCAGAACGTTGGAGTCGGTCATTTCGTGGTAGAAGTCGTTACCCTCACGAGTACGTTCACCAACACCCGCAAACACGGAGTAACCGGAGTGCTCGATCGCGATGTTACGGATCAGCTCCATCATGTTTACGGTTTTACCTACACCCGCACCACCAAACAGACCAACTTTACCACCCTTCGCGAACGGGCACATCAGGTCGATAACTTTGATGCCGGTTTCCAGCAGTTCCTGAGAGCTGGACAGCTCTTCGTAGGAAGGTGCCGCGCGGTGGATAGCCCAACGCTCTTCTTCACCGATGTCGCCTTTCATGTCGATTGGTTGACCCAATACGTTCATGATACGACCCAGTGTTGCTTTACCTACCGGGACTTCGATCGGGTGCTCAAGGTCTTTCACTTCCAGACCACGACGCAGACCGTCGGAAGAACCCATGGCGATGGTACGCACGATACCGCCGCCGAGCTGCTGCTGAACTTCCAGCACCAGGCTCTCGTTACCATTTTGTACCTCAAGCGCGTCGTACACGCGTGGTACGGCGTCCTGAGGGAACTCGACGTCCACCACGGCGCCGATTACCTGGACAATCTTTCCAGTAGCCATCTTGAATCCTCTACGTAATTCGTAAACCTGGTTAAACCGCGGCGGCCCCCGAGACGATCTCGGTGAGTTCCTGAGTAATGCTGGCCTGACGAGCTTTGTTGTAAACCAACTGCAGCTCTTTAATCAGGCTGCCGCCATTATCGGTCGCGGCTTTCATCGCCACCATTCGTGCGGCCTGCTCGCTGGCCAGGTTTTCTACAACGCCCTGATAAACCTGAGATTCAACGTAACGACGCAGCAGGGTATCCAGCAGCGGTTTCGGATCGGGTTCATACAGGTAATCCCAGGCTTTCTGTTTCAGCTCGTCATCTTCTGATGCCGGTAACGGCAGCATCTGAGTGAGCGTAGGCACCTGAGACATGGTGTTAATAAATTTGTTGCTGACAACGTACAGTCTGTCCAGACGGCCTTCATCGTAGGCCTGCAACATCACTTTAACCGGGCCGATCAGTTCGGACAGGGACGGGTTATCACCCATACCGGTCACCTGAGCGACAATGTTGCCACCAACGGAGTTAAAGAAAGAGACGCCTTTAGAGCCAATCAGTGCCAGATCGCACTGAACGCCTTTATCGGACCAGCCTTTCATATCCGCCAGCAGTTTTTTGAACAGGTTAATGTTCAAGCCGCCACACAGACCACGGTCAGTCGACACCACCAGGTAGCCCACGCGCTTAACGTCGCGTTCTTCCAGGTAAGGGTGCTTATATTCCAGATTACCGTTTGCAAGGTGACCAATCACTTTGCGCATGGTCTCTGCATAAGGACGGCTGGCCGCCATGCGATCCTGCGATTTACGCATTTTGGAAGCGGCGACCATCTCCATCGCTTTAGTGATCTTTTGCGTGTTCTGGACGCTTGCGATCTTACTACGTATCTCTTTTGCGCCGGCCATGAGCTTCTCCTCAATGCCAGACGGCTTGTCCTGAGACAAGCCGCCGGACGATTACCAGGATTGGGTTGCTTTGAAGGAATCGAGGATAGCTTTCAGCTTGCCTTCGATTTCGTCGTTATAGCCACCGGTCTGGTTGATCTCTTGCATCAGCGGAGCGTGATCACGGTCGACGTAAGCCAGCAGAGCGGCTTCGAAGCTACCGATTTTCGCCAGTTCCACATCTTCGAGGTAACCGCGTTCAGCCGCGAACAGTACCAGGCCCTGCTGAGCAACAGACATTGGCGCGTACTGTTTCTGCTTCAGCAGCTCGGTCACTTTCTGACCGTGGCTCAGCTGTTTACGGGTTGCTTCGTCCAGATCGGATGCGAACTGAGAGAACGCAGCCAGTTCACGATACTGTGCCAGCGCGGTACGGATACCACCGGACAGTTTCTTGATGATCTTGGTCTGAGCAGCACCACCCACACGGGATACGGAGATACCCGGGTTAACCGCCGGACGAATACCGGAGTTAAACAGGTTGGTTTCCAGGAAGATCTGACCATCGGTAATGGAGATTACGTTGGTCGGAACGAACGCAGAAACGTCACCCGCCTGGGTTTCAATGATCGGCAGAGCGGTCAGAGAACCTGTTTTACCCTTCACTTCACCTTTGGTGAAGTTCTCGACGTATTCCGCATTAACGCGGGAAGCACGCTCCAGCAGACGAGAGTGGAGGTAGAATACGTCGCCCGGGAATGCTTCACGTCCTGGTGGACGACGGAGCAGCAGGGAAACCTGACGATAAGCAACAGCCTGTTTAGACAGGTCATCGTATACGATCAGCGCATCTTCACCGCGGTCACGGAAGTATTCGCCCATTGCGCAACCAGCGTATGGTGCCAGGTATTGCAGTGCAGCAGATTCAGACGCGGTAGCTACCACAACGATGGTGTTAGACAGTGCGCCGTGCTCTTCCAGTTTACGAACCACGTTGGAAATGGTGGACGCTTTCTGGCCGATAGCCACGTACACACATTTGATGCCGGAATCACGCTGGTTGATGATGGCGTCGATTGCCATCGCGGTTTTACCGGTCTGACGGTCACCGATGATCAGTTCACGCTGACCACGACCGATTGGGATCATGGCATCAACGGACTTATAACCCGTCTGCACTGGCTGATCAACGGACTGACGGTCGATAACGCCTGGTGCGATAACTTCGATTGGAGAGAAGCCATCGTGCTCAACCGGACCTTTACCGTCGATTGGCGCACCCAGGGTGTTAACAACGCGACCCAGCAGGCCACGGCCAACCGGCACTTCCAGAATACGGCCAGTACACTTAACCTTCATGCCTTCGGCAAGGTCAGCGTATGGACCCATCACAACGGCACCTACGGAGTCGCGCTCCAGGTTCAGTGCGATAGCGTAACGGTTACCCGGCAGGGAAATCATCTCACCCTGCATACAATCGGCCAGGCCGTGGATGCGGATAACACCGTCACTTACAGAAACAATAGTACCTTCGTTGTGAGCTTCACTCACAACACTGAACTGAGCAATGCGCTGCTTGATCAGTTCGCTGATTTCGGTGGAATTCAGTTGCATGCTCCAGTCCCCTTAAGACTGCAAGACGTCTGCAAGGCGCTCAAGACGGCCGCGTACGCTGCCATCAATGACCATATCACCCGAACGGATGATTACGCCTGCCATTACAGACTTATCGATTTTGCAATTCAGCTTAACTTTGCGTGACAGACGTTTTTCCATCGCGGCGGTGATTTTCGCAAGCTGTTCATCACTCAGTTCAGTCGCGGAAGTTACTTCAACTTCAGCGGTAGCTTCACTAAGGGCACGTAAGTGCTCAAACTGCTCGAGAACATCCGGGAGCACACGGAGACGACCATTTTCCGCCATCACCTTAATCAGGTTCTGGCCGTTGGCATCCAGTTGCTCTCCGCACACGGCGATAAACGACGCGGCGAGGGTTTCAGGCGCTAACGCACCAGAAAGCAACTCGGCCATTTGTTCGTTTTTCGTCACCTCAGCGGCAAACGCCAGCATATTCTGCCAGCGATCGACATTTTGGTGTTCGACAGCAAAGTCAAAAGCTGCTTTGGCGTAGGGGCGAGCTACCGTAACAAATTCAGACATCAGCCCCTCCCTCCTTACAGTTCAGCGACAAGTTTGTCCACGATGTCGCTGTTAGCAGCTTCATCCACGGAACGTTCGATGATCTTCTCGGCGCCAGCAACAGCCAGAATCGCAACCTGCTTACGCAGTTCTTCACGAGCACGTTTACGCTCAGCTTCAATTTCAGCCTGAGCCTGTGTCACGATCTTAGTACGTTCCTGTTCTGCTTCAGCTTTGGCTTCGTCCAGGATCTGAGAACGGCGTTTGTTAGCCTGTTCAATGATTACCTGAGCTTCAGCTTTCGCTTTTTTCAGCTGGTCTGTCGCGTTGGCCTGTGCAAGGTCCAAATCTTTCTTAGCGCGTTCTGCGGAAGCCAGACCGTCAGCAATTTCTTTCTGACGTTTTTCGATGGCAGCCATTAAAGGCGGCCATACATACTTCATACAGAACCAGACAAAGAGAATAAACGCGATGGCCTGGCCGAGGATTGTTGCGTTCATGTTCACAGCACAATACCTCTTAAATTTCTGTGGCTTGGGGTTTTAAAACAACTACTACGCGACAGCAAACATCACGTACAGACCCAGACCTACAGCGATCATTGGGATTGCATCCACCAGACCCATAACGATAAAGAACTGAGTACGCAGCAGAGGAATCAGATCAGGTTGACGCGCTGCGCCTTCCAGGAATTTGCCCCCGAGGATGCCGATACCGATCGCAGCACCGATAGCCGCCAGACCCATCATCACAGCGGCAGCCATGTACAGCAGATCCATATTCAGGTTTTCCATGACAGTCTCCAGTTTGTTTCAATTAAAACGTAGTAGTGTTGGTAAAAAATCAGTGCTCTTCAGACGCCATCGACAGATAGACGATCGTCAGAACCATGAAGATAAAGGCTTGCAGCGTAATGATCAGGATGTGGAAAATGGCCCATGGCACATTCAGAATCCACTGTGACCACCACGGCAGAAGACCCGCGATCAGAATGAAAATCAGCTCACCCGCATACATGTTGCCGAACAGTCGCAGACCCAGTGAAACAGGTTTGGACAGCAGGCTAACGCCTTCCAGGATCAGGTTGACCGGAATAAACGCCCAGTGGTTGAACGGCTGCAAGGTAAGCTCTTTCACAAAGCCGCTTACGCCTTTCATTTTGATGCTGTAGAAAAGAATCAGGATAAATACGCCCAGCGCCATCGACAGGGTGATGTTCACGTCGGCAGACGGAACCACGCGCAGGGCAGGCAGACCGAAGACATGCTCGCCGATCCACGGAAGGAAATCGATAGGCAGAAGGTCCATCAGGTTCATCAGGAAGACCCAAACGAACACGGTCAGGGCCAGCGGAGCAATCAGCTTGCTCTTACCATGGTACATGTCTTTGACGCTGCCATGGACGAAGCCGATGATCATCTCGATGAACGTCTGGAATTTCCCTGGAACACCGCTGGTCGCTCGTTTAGCAACACCGCGGAACATGGCCAGGAACAGAAGACCCAAAACCACCGAGAAGAACATGGAGTCGATGTTGATCGTCCAGAAGGTGGCCGGGGGGTTATGTGGATCCACCAGCGAGAATGTACGCAGGTCCAGCTGAAGGTTATTCAGATGGTGACCTATGTAATCCTGCGGCGTCATATTTTCTGAAGCCATGATGCCTTTTACCCTTTGTTATTGATTACAGCTGGAGCCAGAACTTGTACCACCAGCACCAAAACCCACGTTGCTATCAGCGGCATGAATACCACTTTCAAAACCGCCAGCGCCATCACCAGTAGAGCAAAGGTCAGCAACACCTTACACACTTCGCCGAGAGCGAAGGACCAGGCCACGCGGCCTTTGGCGGGTGTATGCGCCTGATGACGCCAGGCAAAAATCATAAACAACACGTTTGGCAGAACCACCGCCAAACCTCCGCACGCGGCGGAGATGCCCCAGAAGGGGTCTTTGAGGCTAAACAGCAGTCCACTTGCTATCACAGCCAGAAACTGAATGAACAGAAGCTTACGAGCAACGTTTCTACTCAAGAGCGACACAGACATCACGTTTTTACTCCTGCTCCCTTCGAGGTATGCCGCGTGTCGTATAAAACGTCCTTTAAGGCTCAGAGTCAAGCATCAAAAAGCGGTCAAATTATACGGTGCGTACCCGTGATTTCAAACATTAAGTAGCGAAAAGGTGAATAAATGTTTAAATATTTTTCCCCAGTCCTATTTTTCAACTTTTGAACTCAGTGCCAACCTTCAGGCAAAACTGCAAACAGCGCGGAAACGTTGGTGATAAAGCGTGCACGAGATCACAAAATACACATTTGCGATAAAGTGGTATTTATCAAAGACGTAAAACGATTTATTTCATCCGTTTGAAATTAAAGCAAAAAAATCGCAACTATTTTTAAAACAGAGCCGTATACAACAAAAACCTTTTATTGACATTCTTAATAAATATTTAACATTTCATTCTTGTTGCCTTTACCCACTTTTAGCAGGCTGATATTTTCATGGTTGACTATCTTCAGGGTGAACGAATCACTTCAGGTTAACCATAAGAAAATCCATGGTGACAACAAGGTTAAATTAACTACGGCCAAATCAGACTGGATGTGCTGCTTTTTAACACCATCAGAACAGCACAAATTCCACATTTTTTATTAATTTTTTAAAATGTGTTTGGCTTAATTATCACCAGATGACGCTCACCTTCGAGCTGAGGGATCTGGAGTTTTTCAATGGATTCCACTGCAAAACCGTCCGGAAGCTGCTCTATTTCGTCCCCCGGAAGTTGCCCTTTCAGCGCATAAAAACGGCCCTTATCCGCCGGCAGGTGTTTGCACCAGCTCACCATGTCATTGAGTGAGGCAAACGCGCGGCTGATAACGCCGTCAAACGGTGGCTCTGCCGGGAACTCCTCTACCCTGCTCTGCACGGGCGTGATGTTTTCCAGCTTCAGCTCATGCTGAACCTGTCGTAAAAAGCGTACGCGCTTGCCCAGACTGTCCAGCAGCGTGAAATGACTCTCCGGTCGAACAATAGACAACGGAACGCCCGGCAAGCCCGGACCGGTGCCCACGTCGATAAAACGTTCACCGGTAAGATACGGCGCCACAACGATGCTATCGAGAATATGGCGAATCAGCATCTCGTTGGGATCGCGTACGGAGGTGAGGTTGTACGCTTTATTCCATTTGTTCAGCATATCGACATAGGCCACCAGCTGATTTTTCTGGTGATCGGTGAGCGAAATACCTGCCTGTTCCAGCAGACGAGAGAGTTTATTGAGCACGGTGGATACCTGTTGAGAGTTTTTTTGCCCGGTGGCGCTGCCGCTTACCGGGCCTACGAATAAGTAGGGCGGGTCAGCGAAGCGCCACCCGCCAAAAGCAATGTCAATTACGCGCTGCGGCGCAGCATACCCTGCTTTTTCAGCCACACCAGCAGAATCGAAATCGCGGCAGGTGTGACGCCGGAGATACGTGAGGCCTGGCCAATCGACACAGGTTTGTGATCGTTCAGCTTAGCGATCACTTCGTTGGAAAGCCCCGTCACCTGACGATAGTCCAGCATTTCCGGCAGCAGCGTATTTTCGTTGCGCTGCTGTTTTTCGATCTCATCCTGCTGACGCGCGATGTAACCTTCGTATTTCACCTGAATCTCGACCTGTTCAGCCGCTTCAGCGTCTTCAAGGCCCGGTGCGAACGCGGTCAGTTTGACCAGATTCTCGTAGGTGACTTCAGGACGGCGCAGCAGATCTTCACCACTGGCTTCGCGCGAAAGCGGCGCAGTTAAGTGAGCGTTCACTTCAGCAGCAGTTTCCGCCTGCGGATTCACCCAGGTGGTTTTCAGGCGCTGACGTTCCTGTTCGATACGCTCCAGCTTCTCGTTGAAGCGCGCCCAGCGTTCGTCATCCACCAGACCCAATTCGCGGCCCACCTCGGTCAGACGCAGATCGGCATTGTCTTCGCGCAGCATCAGGCGATATTCCGCACGAGAAGTAAACATGCGGTACGGTTCTTTGGTCCCCAGCGTGCAGAGATCGTCGACCAGAACACCCAGGTAAGCCTGAGAACGCGCCGGTGCCCAGCCCTCTTTCTCGGCAGAGAAGCGGGCTGCGTTCAGACCGGCCAGCAGCCCTTGTGCGGCAGCTTCTTCGTACCCGGTGGTGCCGTTAATCTGGCCTGCGAAGAACAGACCCTGGATGAATTTGCTTTCCAGCGTCGGCTTCAGGTCACGCGGATCGAAGAAATCGTACTCAATAGCGTAGCCAGGACGAACGATCTTCGCGTTTTCCATCCCCTGCATTGAACGCACAATCTGCATCTGCACATCGAACGGCAGGCTGGTGGAGATGCCGTTCGGGTAAATTTCGTTCGAGGTCAGCCCTTCAGGTTCGAGGAAGATCTGATGCTGGTTACGATCGGCAAAGCGCATCACTTTATCTTCGATCGACGGGCAATAACGTGGGCCGATCCCTTCGATCACGCCGGCGTACATTGGGCTGCGATCGAGGTTGCTGCGGATCACGTCATGGGTTTTTTCATTGGTGTGCGTGATGTAGCACGGCACCTGCTGCGGATGTTGCGCCGCATTGCCCATGAACGAGAATACCGGCATCGGGTTATCACCGTGCTGCTGTGCCAGAACGCTGAAATCAATGGTACGCGCATCAATTCGCGGCGGCGTACCGGTTTTCAGGCGGCTTACGCGCAGCGGCAGCTCACGAAGACGACGAGACAGCGGAATCGACGGCGGATCGCCCGCACGGCCACCGCTGTAGTTGTCCAGACCAATATGGATTTTACCGTCCAGGAATGTCCCGACCGTCAGCACCACCGCTTTTGCGCGGAACTTGAGACCCATCTGGGTCACGGCGCCAACAACACGATCGTTTTCCACGATAAGATCTTCTACAGCCTGCTGGAAGATCATCAGGTTCGGTTGGTTTTCCAGCGCGGTGCGCACAGCCTGACGGTAAAGCACGCGGTCTGCCTGTGCACGGGTGGCGCGAACAGCCGGACCTTTACTCGCGTTTAGTATCCTAAACTGGATGCCCGCATGATCGATCGCTTTCGCCATCAGGCCGCCAAGTGCATCCACTTCTTTTACCAGGTGTCCTTTCCCAATGCCGCCAATCGCCGGATTACAGGACATTTGTCCCAGCGTGTCGATATTGTGTGTCAAAAGCAGGGTCTGCTGACCCATTCGCGCTGCGGCCATTGCGGCCTCAGTGCCTGCGTGACCCCCGCCAATGATGATGACGTCAAAAGGATCCTGATAAAACATGGTGGTCTGCCTCGCGTAAAGCGGTATGAAAATGGATTGAAGCCCGGGCCGTGGATTCTACTCAACTTTAGTCTTTCGAGAAAGCATTGGGATCCTGGGCTATTAAAAAGAAGATCTTTTTATTTAGAGATCTGTTCTATTGTGATCTCTTATTAGGATCGCAGACCTTTGTGGATAAGTCCGATCCCATAAATAAGATCATGCAGTTAGGAAGGATCGTTTGCTGTGAATGATCGGTGATCCTGGACCGTATAAGCTGGGATCAGATCGCCACTTTATACACAGGTCAAAAACTAAACTAACGTTGTTCTTTGGATAACTACGGGTTAATACGAGCTTTTAACCAGAGTTATCCACATCTGATCGCACGATCTTTAATCGTTTTTGAGTAAATTTTTCCATTCCGCGAGCCAGATCTCAGCTGGATCTTCGGGAATATCATGATCGAGGATGTTGATCTTCAGTGTTTCACCCAGCTGTTTTGCTCCGCAGGCGGTCACCGCAGCTTCTACTTTCTCTATGGCGCCACAGAAAGTGTCATATTCACGGCTGCCGATCCCTACAGCGCCAAACCGGACGTTTGCCAGATCGGGCTGTTGTTCCAGCAGTTCGTCATATAAAGGTTGCAGGTTATCTGGCAGATCGCCCGCGCCGTGCGTGGAGGTGATCAGCAGCCAGACCCCGTCAGTCGGGAGATCTTCCAGCAGCGGTCCGTGCAGCGTTTGTGTAGAAAAGCCCGCGTCTTCCAGCTTCTCAGCCAGATGTTCCGCTACATATTCCGCACCGCCCAGGGTGCTGCCGCTGATAAGAGTAATGTCCGCCATTGATCGCTCGCTCAGATAAAGAGGCGGCCATTGTACGCTGTGAACGAGCTGGGATCTACCTGTGGAAAATGTGGGAATGAAATTGCCCGATCACGGGCGGATAGTACGCATGATCGGGTTTTGCAGGGAGATCAGGGTTTCGGTGGACTGAATTTCATCGATTGTTTGGATCTTGTTGATAAGTACCTGCTGGAGGGCGTCGATGGATCGGCACATGACCTTTATAAAGATGCTGTAGTGCCCGGTGGTGTAGTACGCCTCAGTGACTTCATCCAGCGCGTTCAGCTTCTCCAGCGCGGAGGGGTAATCTTTGGCGCTTTTCAGAATAATGCCAATGAAGCAGCAGACGTCGTAGCCGAGTTGCTTCGGGCTGACATCAATGCGTGCGCCGGTGATGATCCCGGCCTGCTTCATTTTCTCTACGCGAACGTGAATGGTCCCCGGGCTGACGCCAAATTGTTTCGCCAGTTCGGCATACGCGGTGCGTGCGTTGGCCATGAGCGCTTCCAGAATGCCGCGGTCCAGATTGTCGATCTGATAATTTTCCATAGGTTTTTCTTATGAAGATTAATGATTCCTTCTATTCTAGCGTCTTATTTTAACGAATCAAAAGTGAAGGTGGCTTTTTGTTGATGGGTTATTGAATTAAGCGCCTGTTCTGTTGCTTAATCAGTATCAACAGGACGCAGGAGTATAAATAATGAAAACCGCTTACATCGCAAAACAACGCCAGATCAGTTTCGTTAAATCCCATTTTTCTCGCCAGCTGGAAGAGAAGCTTGGCCTTATTGAAGTGCAGGCGCCGATTCTGAGCCGCGTGGGTGACGGGACGCAGGATAACTTGTCTGGTTGCGAAAAAGCGGTACAGGTAAAAGTGAAAACACTGCCAGACGCCCAGTTCGAAGTGGTTCACTCCCTGGCGAAGTGGAAGCGTCAAACCCTGGGACAACACGACTTCAGCGCGGGCGAAGGGCTTTACACGCATATGAAAGCCCTTCGCCCCGATGAAGACCGCCTCTCCCCCATTCACTCTGTCTACGTTGACCAGTGGGACTGGGAGCGCGTAATGGGTGACGGCGAGCGTCACGTCGGTACGCTGAAATCTACCGTTGAGGCGATCTACGCCGGGATCAAAGCGACCGAAGCGGCCGTGAGCAAAGAGTTTGGTCTGGCACCGTTCCTGCCGGAAACGATCCACTTTGTTCACAGTCAGGAGTTGCTGAGCCGTTTCCCGGATCTGGATGCCAAAGGCCGTGAACGCGCGATCGCCAACGAGCTGGGCGCAGTATTCCTGATCGGCATTGGCGGGAAATTGTCTGATGGTAAACGTCACGACGTCCGTGCGCCGGATTACGATGACTGGAGCACCGTGGGCGAGAGCGAATATGCCGGTCTGAACGGCGATATTCTGGTCTGGAACCCGGTTCTGGAAGATGCGTTTGAACTCTCTTCGATGGGGATCCGCGTGGATGCTGAAGCACTGAAGCGTCAGCTGGCCGTGACCGGTGATGAAGATCGTCTGCAACTGGAGTGGCACCAGGCGCTGCTGCGCGGTGAAATGCCGCAGACCATCGGCGGTGGTATTGGCCAGTCTCGTCTGACCATGCTGCTGTTGCAACTGTCCCATATCGGTCAGGTACAGTGTGGGGTCTGGCCGCAGCAGGTACGTGAGAGCGTCGGTTCTCTTCTTTAATTAACGTCGCCAGCGTCTGAGCAGGCGGCTACGCAACCCGGTATCAAAGCGCCAGATGTGATCGAAGATGCGCATGATGCCGGGTTTTCCATGTGCAGACATCGCCACGGCATGGAAGCGGTGCTGATGCATGCGCTGCATCTCCTTCACTTTATTCACGACGTCGTCCGGCAGCCGCTGGGCAATAAAATCGGAAATCACCACCGCATCCGCGTCGTACCAGTCTCCGCCCTGCATGCGCTCAATGATGCTGCGAAAACAGCTGGCCAGATCGGTGCCGCCGCGAAAGCGCTGGCTTAAAAAGCGGATCGCCTGCTCCAGCCCCTGTGGGCTGGTCAGTTCATACCCCACCACTTCGCTGGAAAATAACATGATGTAGCAGCGACGACGATCGGCGAGCGCCACGCGCATCAGAGCCAGGCAGAACGCTTTTGCACACTGCTCGTTAAATCCCCCCATCGATCCGGACGTATCTACGCAAACAATGAATGGACCGCGCGGTTGCTCATCAAAGTCCTGATGCACCACCGGGCGCTGGCTGATTTTTTCGCGCCAGGCTTCGCCATGCAACCGATAGGTAAGAAGCTGTTTTTCCACCAGACGGCGATAAAACTCATACTCCAGTTCGGTCATTCCCAGCGTGCTGAGTTCCGTAGGCAACAGGCGCAGGATATCATCGCTTTGCTGTAAGCCGTCCACCTGCTCCGGTACGGTGGACGGCTCGCGTACCAGCGTACGGAAGGTTTCCATCGGCGCATCTTTCTTTGGAACTGACCTGGCCTCCCGGGAACGACCAAGCTGTTCTGCAAGCTTCATCAGCTCCGGCTGTTGTGCCAGAAAGTCGCCGTACTTCACGATCAACTGATAATCGCCACGTTTTAACTGACCGGCACTCATATCCCAGAGTCGACCGGCGGCGTTTTCATTCTCCACCAGCACCTGTTCTAGCTGGCCGCTTAACGTCATCCGCTCCTGAACTTCGCTTAACAGCTGTTCGCGCTCTTCGTCCAGCAACTGCTGGTTGAGAGAGGTGGCCTGAACGACAAGACTGAGCCGCCAGCGCTGTAAAAACAGCGTATGCAGGGCGGGAGTAAAGCTGGGGTTGTCCGTGACCAGCGCTCTGGCCTGGCTGGCAAACGGGGAGTGAACGTTATCTAGCAGCGTCAGGGTTTGCTGTAGCTGGGCAATAAACTGCGGCGTTGAAAGCCGCTGGCACTGCTGGTAACCAGCCACTTCCTCTGTCAGTTCCGGCGGGACTTCCGTCTCCTTAAACCGCTGGCGCAGGTTATCGCGCCAGCGGGGAAGATCGTCCGTCATTGCTTTTCTGAGCTTCGGAAATTTTTCAAAGAAGGCCGCCAGCTGCGGTGAAGCGAGCAGGGTAATGACGACCTCTTCGATCAACCCTTCCTCGCTAACCGCCAGCATGACGTTAAGCGTGTCCAGCGTTAGCATTGACGCGCCTGTTTAATCTGCGCGCTGACATCCTGCAAGCTGGCTTCAATGCGACCTAACCAGTCGCTATGGATAAAGAGGCATTTCTGCTGCTCGCTGAAGCGCGTGTGCTGCTGATGCCATTCGTTATCCAGCGCTTCGAGCTGCTGTTTGATCTCCTCCGGAAGACTGTCAGAGGCCGTGCCCGGCAGCGCCAGGCGCGATCCCTGAAGGCTGACGTCGCGGATCACAAGGTGCTGGCTGCTGTCGACTTCCATCGACAGCGGCTGTGCAAAGCCGATACCGTTGAGTTTACCGCGGATCTCGCCGCCCTTATCCAGCCACTGAACCAGCGCAACGCGTTCGATCGTCACGTGCACCACCTGCATATCATGAAGCTTCAGCGGCTGCTGAAGAAGAAGCGTGAGCGAGGCGTCAGTCAGCTCGGCTGGCAGTTCATAGTGCGGTTTACGGGCAAACATCCCGCCAAGACGGTTCACCTTCAGCGCGGTTTTGTCACTTTGCTGCTGCTGAAGCTGAAGACGACGTTGGGCAATCGCCCCCAGTTGATTAAGCATGGATTGCTGACCCCACGCGTGCCCGGTCATCAAAACGTCCAGCTGCTGCTGCATCAGATTCATCCCTTCTGCGTCGTGCCACAGACAGTCTTTCAGCAGGATCAGATCGATGGGGGCGACAGCATCGCGGCCGCTGAACAGGGCGCTTGCCTGAAGCAGACGAATGGCTTTTTTCCAGCGACGGTCGGAGACGTACGGCGCGGAGGGCAATAAATCAAGCTGCTGGCGCAGCATGAAGATCAGCTCAAAGACGGCATCGGGCAGCTTAATTTTGCCTATCTCTTCCTGCCACTGGTCATACTCTTCGTCCGTGACCTGTAATGATGGTGCCACCGGATTTTCGTTTTCGTCCTGCTGGCTTACCAGCATTGAGCGGAAGTTCGATTTGTCCTGGACTTTATCCAGCCACAGGCGGATCAGCATGCGGTCATACAGCGCTTCCAGGCTGCTGTCGGCTTCGGGAAGTTCGTTAGACGCGGCCACCAGCAACCGCATGGGGATCTTCTCTTCGCTCGCGCCGTTGCGGAAGCGGCGTTCGTTGATTGCCGTCAGCAGGGTATTCAGAATGGCCGGGCCGGCTTTCCAGATCTCATCAAGAAAGACGATTTCCGCTTCCGGGAGATAGCCCGCCGTCAGACGTTCATAGCGTCCCTCATCTTTTAACGCCTGAATGGAGAGCGGGCCGAAAACTTCTTCCGGCGTGGAGAAGCGCGTCATCAAATACTCGAATGCGCGAGCGTTCTGGAAAGCGAATTTGAGGCGGCGTGCGATCAGACTTTTGGCAATGCCCGGCGGACCCAGCAGAAACACGCTTTCCCCGCTCAGCGCCGCCAGTAAACAGAGGCGAATGGCGTGGCTACGCTCGTAAAGGCCTTTCTCCAGCGCACTGCTGAGGCGGGAAATTCTTTCTGCTAATAAATGTGAGTGAGCCATAATAGTTTTGCATCCTTTCGCCGTCGTGGCGGCTAATTGAAGCGAGTATAGACGTTTCGGTCTGGCCTGGTAATAGGCTGAAGTGCGGCGCTATTTTCTTTGCGCTACATTAATGCGGCTGCATTTAGGGGTACGATTTTGCATTGAATCGTGCATACTGTGCGCTTTTTGTGGGCCAAGGGACTAAGCACACATTTGTTATTCAAACGAAAAGACTAGTCTATGAGCACTGATAATAAGCAATCATTACCCGCAGTAACGCTTGCAGCGATCGGGGTTGTCTACGGTGATATCGGCACCAGCCCGCTTTATACGCTTCGTGAATGTTTGTCCGGTCAGTTTGGTTTTGGTGTAGAGCGTGACGCCGTATTTGGTTTCCTCTCGCTCATCTTCTGGCTGCTGATCCTGGTGGTCTCCCTTAAGTATCTCTCTTTCGTTATGCGGGCTGATAACGCGGGCGAGGGCGGTATTCTGACCCTGATGTCCCTTGCTGGGCGCAATACGTCTGCAAGAATGACCTCCGTGCTGGTCATCATTGGCCTGATTGGCGGCAGCTTCTTCTATGGGGAAGTCGTGATTACGCCAGCGATTTCGGTGATGTCGGCCATAGAGGGGCTGGAGATTGTCGCGCCTCAGCTTGATACGTGGGTGGTGCCACTCGCTATTATCGTGCTGACGTTGCTGTTTGCTATACAAAAACACGGTACCGGGCTGGTGGGTAAGCTGTTCGCGCCTATTATGCTGGCCTGGTTCCTGATCCTGGCGGCGCTGGGCTTACGCAGTATTATTGCCAACCCGGATGTCCTGCACGCGCTGAACCCAATGTGGGCGGTGCATTTCTTCCTGGAATATAAAGTGGTGTCGTTTGTGGCGCTGGGCGCGGTAGTGCTTTCCATTACCGGTGTTGAAGCGCTGTATGCAGATATGGGCCACTTCGGGAAACTCCCAATTCGCGTCGCCTGGTTTAGCGTTGTTCTGCCTTCACTGGTGCTGAATTACTTCGGCCAGGGCGCGCTGCTGCTTGCCCATCCTGAAGCGATTAAAAACCCGTTCTTCCTGCTGGCGCCGGACTGGGCGCTGGTTCCGATGCTGATCCTGGCGACGCTGGCGACGGTCATTGCCTCTCAGGCTGTTATTTCCGGCGTATTCTCCCTGACGCGTCAGGCCGTGCGTTTGGGTTATCTCTCCCCAATGCGCATTATCCATACCTCTGAGATGGAGTCAGGCCAGATCTACATTCCGTTCGTCAACTGGCTGCTCTATTTCGCGGTGGTGATTGTTATCGTCAGCTTCGAGCACTCCAGTAACCTGGCGGCGGCGTACGGTATCGCGGTAACCGGAACGATGGTGTTGACCTCTATTCTCTCCACCACCGTGGCGTACCGTAACTGGCACTGGAATAAGTTCCTCGTGGGGCTGATCCTGGTTGGCTTCCTCTGTATCGACGTACCGCTGTTCTCTGCGAACCTCGATAAGATTGTCTCCGGTGGCTGGCTGCCGCTGACGCTGGGTCTGGTGATGTTCATCGTGATGACGACGTGGAAGAGCGAACGTTTCCGCCTGCTGCGTCGTATGCATGAGCACGGTAATTCTCTGGAGGCGATGATCGCCTCGCTGGAGAAATCCCCGCCGGTGCGTGTGCCGGGTACGGCGGTGTATATGTCTCGTGCGCTGAACGTGATCCCGTTTGCGCTGATGCATAACCTTAAGCACAACAAAGTGTTGCACGAGCGCGTGATCCTGCTGACGCTGCGTACCGAAGATGCGCCGTATGTTCACAACGTGCGACGCGTACAGATTGAGCAGCTGTCGCCAACCTTCTGGCGCGTGGTGGCAAGCTACGGCTGGCGCGAAACGCCGAACGTGGAAGAGGTCTTCCACCGCTGCGGTCTGGAAGGGTTGAGTTGCCGCATGATGGAGACATCGTTCTTTATGTCCCACGAGTCGCTGATCATCGGCAAGCGCCCTTGGTATCTGCGCCTGCGCGGCAAGCTGTATCTCATCCTGCAACGTAACGCCCTGCGTGCGCCTGACCAGTTTGAGATCCCGCCCAATCGCGTGATTGAGCTGGGGACGCAGGTCGAGATTTAAGTCCTTTTAAAAAATGCCGGGTGGCGCTGCGCTTACCCGGCCTACCAGATCCTCAACATACCCGCCAAAATCACCTCAATATTTCACTTAGCGAAACGTTTCGACGCCGATCACAAATCCGTTACGTCATGATGGTTTTCTGAACACTTCTGCGGCTACACTGTTTTTAGCGAAACGTTTCGCTAGTGGAGCAAAAAATGAAGAAAGGCACAGTACTCAACTCAGAAATATCATCGGTAATTTCCCGTCTTGGGCATACCGATACGCTGGTGGTTTGCGATGCAGGCTTACCGGTTCCGCGCAGCACAACCCGTATCGATATGGCGTTAACGCAGGGCGTACCCTCGTTCATGCAGGTACTGGAAGTCGTGACGGCGGAGATGCAGGTTGAGGCGGCCATTCTCGCGGCGGAAATCAAACAACTTAATCCGCAACTCCACGAAACGTTGCTCAGCCACATTGAGCAACTGCAACAGCACCAGGGAAACACCATAGAAATTCGTTACACAACGCACGAGCAGTTCAAACAACAAACCGCAGACAGTCAGGCGGTGATTCGCAGCGGGGAGTGTTCCCCGTATGCGAATATCATTCTCTGTGCTGGCGTCACCTTCTGAGGCCATCATGGACGCATTACTGCAACTCAAAGGGATCGATAAGTCGTTCCCGGGCGTTAAAGCCCTCTCCGGCGCGGCGCTGAACGTCTATTCCGGGCGCGTAATGGCGCTGGTGGGCGAAAACGGCGCCGGTAAATCCACCATGATGAAAGTGCTGACCGGGATCTATCAACGCGATGCCGGTTCGCTGCTGTGGCTGGGTAAAGAGACCACCTTCAACGGCCCGAAATCCTCTCAGGAAGCGGGCATTGGCATCATCCACCAGGAGCTGAACCTGATCCCGCAGCTCACCATTGCGGAGAACATCTTCCTCGGCCGTGAGTTCGTGAACCGGTTTGGCAAAATCGACTGGAAAACCATGTATGCCGAAGCGGACAAACTGCTGGCGAAGCTGAATCTGCGCTTTAAGAGCGACCGACTGGTGGGCGACCTTTCCATCGGCGATCAGCAGATGGTGGAGATCGCGAAGGTGCTGAGCTTCGAGTCGAAGGTCATCATTATGGATGAACCGACCGACGCCCTGACCGATACCGAAACCGAATCCCTCTTCCGCGTGATCCGTGAGTTGAAATCCCAGGGGCGCGGCATTGTCTATATCTCTCACCGCATGAAAGAAATTTTCGAGATCTGCGACGACGTCACCGTCTTCCGCGACGGGCAGTTCATTGCCGAGCGTGAAGTGGCCACGCTGACCGAAGATTCGCTGATTGAAATGATGGTGGGACGTAAGCTCGAAGACCAGTATCCGCGTCTGGACAAAGCGCCAGGAGAGATCCGCCTGAAGGTGGATAACCTCTGCGGGCCGGGTGTGGATGACGTCTCCTTTACCCTGCGCAAGGGCGAGATCCTTGGCGTCGCGGGCCTGATGGGCGCGGGACGTACCGAACTGATGAAAGTGCTCTATGGCGCACTGCCGCGCACCAGCGGCTACGTTACCCTTGACGGCCATGAGGTGGTCACCCGCTCGCCGCAGGATGGCCTGGCGAACGGCATTGTCTATATCTCCGAAGACCGTAAGCGTGACGGCTTAGTGCTGGGCATGTCGGTAAAAGAGAACATGTCCCTGACCGCGCTACGCTATTTCAGCCGCAGCGGCGGCAGCCTGAAACACAAAGATGAGCAGCAGGCGGTCAGCGATTTTATCCGTCTCTTTAACGTTAAAACCCCATCGATGGAGCAGGCGATTGGCCTGTTGTCCGGCGGTAATCAGCAGAAAGTGGCGATTGCCCGCGGGTTGATGACGCGCCCGAAAGTACTGATCCTCGATGAGCCAACTCGCGGCGTTGACGTGGGCGCGAAAAAAGAGATCTATCAGCTGATTAACCAGTTCAAGGCCGACGGTCTGAGCATCATTCTGGTCTCTTCCGAGATGCCAGAAGTATTAGGCATGAGCGATCGCATTATCGTCATGCATGAAGGGCATCTCGGTGGTGAATTCACTCGCGAGCAGGCCACCCAGGAAGTTCTGATGGCTGCCGCTGTGGGCAAGCTTAATCGCGTGAATCAGGAGTAAGAAGATGACTACCCAGGCTGTTTCTGGTCGCCGCTATTTCACAAAGGCATGGCTGATGGAACAAAAATCGCTGATTGCCCTGCTGGTGCTGATCGCGATTGTCTCGACCATGAGCCCGAACTTTTTTACCGTCAATAACCTGTTCAACATTCTTCAGCAGACCTCCGTCAACGCCATTATGGCGGTGGGGATGACGCTGGTGATTTTGACCTCGGGTATCGATCTGTCCGTCGGTTCCCTGCTGGCGCTCACCGGTGCGATTGCCGCGTCGATTGTCGGTATTGAGGTCAACGCGCTGGTGGCCGTTGCTGCTGCGCTGGCGGCAGGTGCGGCAATTGGCGCGGTAACCGGCGTGATTGTGGCAAAAGGCCGCGTACAGGCGTTTATTGCCACGCTGGTGATGATGCTGCTGCTGCGCGGCGTCACCATGGTGTACACCAACGGTAGCCCGGTGAATACCGGCTTTACCGAAAACGCCGATCTATTTGGTTGGTTTGGTATCGGACGCCCTCTGGGTATCCCGACGCCAGTCTGGATCATGGCTATCGTCTTCCTGGCGGCATGGTACATGCTGCATCATACCCGTCTGGGTCGTTATATTTATGCGCTGGGCGGTAACGAATCGGCAACGCGTCTGTCCGGTATTAGCGTCAACAAAGTTAAAATTATCGTTTACTCCCTGTGCGGTCTGCTGGCATCTCTGGCGGGCATCATCGAAGTGGCGCGCCTCTCTTCCGCGCAGCCAACGGCGGGTACGGGCTATGAGCTGGATGCCATCGCGGCAGTGGTTCTGGGTGGTACGAGCCTTGCGGGCGGTAAAGGTCGCATTGTTGGGACATTGATCGGCGCACTGATCCTCGGTTTCCTGAATAATGGTTTGAATTTGTTAGGTGTTTCCTCCTATTACCAGATGATCGTTAAGGCAGTGGTGATTTTGCTGGCGGTACTGGTAGACAACAAAAAACAGTAACTGACGACACTACAGGACATCTTAGATATGAACATGAAAAAACTGGCTACCCTGGTTTCTGCTGTCGCGCTGAGCGCAACCGTAAGTGCTAACGCCATGGCGAAGGACACCATCGCGCTGGTTGTCTCTACCCTGAACAACCCGTTCTTCGTCTCCCTGAAGGATGGCGCGCAGAAAGAAGCAGACAAACTGGGTTACAACCTGGTGGTGCTGGATTCTCAGAACAACCCGGCGAAAGAGCTGGCTAACGTTCAGGACTTAACCGTTCGTGGTACCAAAATCCTGCTGATCAACCCAACCGATTCCGACGCGGTCGGTAACGCCGTGAAGATGGCAAACCAGGCGAAGATCCCGGTAATCACCCTGGACCGTCAGGCGACCAAAGGCGACGTTGTTAGCCATATTGCGTCTGATAACGTACTGGGCGGCAAAATCGCCGGTGACTACATCGCGAAGAAAGCAGGTGAAGGCGCGAAAGTGATCGAGTTGCAGGGTATCGCCGGGACTTCCGCGGCCCGTGAACGTGGTGAAGGTTTCCAGCAGGCTGTAGCGGCGCACAAATTTAACGTGCTGGCGAGCCAGCCGGCAGACTTCGACCGTACAAAGGGTCTGAACGTCATGCAGAACCTGCTGACCGCGCATCCTGATGTGCAGGCGGTATTTGCACAGAACGACGAAATGGCGCTCGGTGCGCTGCGTGCGCTCCAGACTGCGGGTAAATCAGATGTGATGGTTGTCGGATTTGACGGCACGCCGGATGGTGAAAAAGCAGTAAATGATGGCAAACTGGCTGCGACCATTGCTCAGCTGCCTGAGCAGATTGGCGCGACTGGCGTGCAAACTGCCGATAAAGTGCTGAAGGGCGAAAAAGTTCAGGCCAAATATCCTGTTGACCTGAAACTGGTCATTAAGCAGTAAAAGCGATTCAGGCAGTCGCTGGCTGCCTGAGGGACACCAAATAAAAGAAAAGTGTGGCATACGCCACCGGGTAATACCGGTGGCGCTCTCAGATGGACACCTCAATACATGAAAACCGCAGGCAACCTCGTCGTCCTTGGCAGTATCAATGCCGATCACATTCTTAACCTTGAAACGTTCCCCACTCCGGGCGAAACCGTCACCGGCAATCAGTATCAGGTCGCGTTCGGCGGTAAGGGTGCAAACCAGGCAGTTGCCGCCGGACGCAGCGGGGCAAATATCGCGTTTATCGCCTGTACGGGTGATGACGATACCGGCGAGCGCGTACGCAAACAGCTGGCAAGCGACAAAATCGACATCGCACCCGTCAGCGTGGTTGCAGGGGAATCTACCGGCGTGGCGCTGATTTTTGTCAATGCGGAAGGTGAGAATGTCATCGGTATTCATGCGGGGGCTAATGCCGCGTTAACGACTGAACGCGTCGAAGCGCAGCGTGGGATCATCGCCGGAGCGGAAGCTCTGCTGATGCAGCTAGAGTCACCGGTTGAAAGCGTGCTGGCCGCTGCGAAAATTGCGCATGAAAATCATACGTCTGTCGTACTTAACCCGGCGCCTGCCCGTGTATTATCAGACGAGCTGCTGGCGCTGGTGGATATCATCACCCCGAACGAAACCGAAGCGGAAAAGCTGACGGGTATCCGTGTCGAAAATGATGACGATGCCGCGCGTGCCGCGCTTGCGCTGCATGATAAAGGCATCGGCACCGTGATCATCACCCTCGGCAGCCGTGGGGTGTGGGCTAGCGTCAATGGCGAAGGCCGTCGCGTACCGGGCTTTAAGGTCAAAGCCATTGATACCATCGCCGCAGGTGACACCTTCAACGGTGCGCTGGTAACGGCGCTGCTGGAAGGAAAAGCAATGGATGACGCGATTCGCTTCGCGCATGCCGCCGCCGCGATTGCGGTGACGCGTAAAGGCGCTCAGCCTTCTGTTCCATGGCGTAAAGAGATTGATGAATTCTTAAGTCAGCAGGGGTAACGCTTGGCCACAATGAAAGATGTCGCCCGTATGGCGGGCGTTTCTACCTCGACTGTCTCCCACGTTATCAATAAGGATCGCTTCGTCAGCGAGGCGATTCGGGAGAAAGTTGACGCTGCAATTAAAGAACTCAACTATGCGCCGTCTGCGCTGGCCCGCAGCCTGAAGCTTAACCAGACGCGCACCATCGGCATGCTGATCACCGCCAGTACCAACCCTTTTTATTCTGAACTGGTGCGCGGCGTGGAGCGCAGCTGCTTCGAGCGCGGCTACAGCCTGGTGCTGTGCAATACCGAAGGCGATGAGCAGCGCATGAACCGAAACCTGGAGACGCTGATGCAAAAACGCGTCGACGGGCTGCTGCTGCTCTGTACCGAAACGCATCAACCCTCGAAAGAGATTATCCAGCGCTACCCTTCTATTCCTACGGTCATGATGGACTGGGCGCCGTTCGACGGCACCAGCGATCTGATCCAGGATAACTCGCTGCTGGGTGGCGATATGGCGACTCAGCATTTGATCGACAAAGGTCATACCCGCATTGCCTGTATTACCGGCCCGCTGGATAAAACCCCGGCGCGCTTGCGTCTGGAAGGCTATCTTTCGGCCATGGAACGGGCGGGGCTTGCCATTCCTGATGGCTATCGCATCACCGGCGATTTCGAATTTAATGGTGGATTTGAAGCTATGCAGAAACTGCTGGCGCAAGAGCCGCGCCCGCAGGCGGTGTTTATCGGTAACGATGCGATGGCATTCGGAGCTTATCAGGCGTTGTATCAGGCGGGATTACGTGTTCCGGACGACATGGCGATCGTCGGTTATGATGATATCGAACTGGCGCGCTACATGACGCCGCCGCTGACCACCATTCATCAGCCGAAGGATGAACTGGGTGAGCTGGCCATCGATGTGTTGATCCACCGCATGGCTCAGCCCACGCTGCAACAGCAACGTTTGCAGCTTACTCCTGTTCTGATGGAACGCGGTTCGGTTTAGCCTTATCTTTATGACGCTCTTTAATCAGGTTCCGGCCGTCTTTTGGTTTTAACAACATAAAGACCACCGCCGATACCACGGTAAGCGCGCCCATGGTGATAAAGGTATAGTGGAACTGCTCAACGGTATTTGTACCGTCAAACCCTTCATAAAACCGCAGTACCGCCGCGCTCACGGCAACCCCGAGGCTGATCGACAGCTGTTGAGTGACCGCCAGTACGCTGTTGCCGCTGCTGGCATTCTCGTCGGTGAGGTCCCCAAGGGTGATGGTGTTCATCGACGTAAACTGCGTCGACATGGCCATACCCAGCACAAACAGCGGCAGGATCAGCATCCAGATGGGTAACGCCGCAGATTGCAGGGAGAACTGCGCAATCATCAATCCAATAAATATCGTCACGCCAACCAGCGTCTTACGATAGCCAAACCAGCGCAGCACCTGCGTGACCGTCGATTTTGCCAGAATTGAGCCCATCGCTGTGGGGGCCATCATGCAGCCAGCAATCAGGGCCGGATAGCCGAAACCGACCTGGAGCATCAGCGGCATCAGGAACGGTACGCAGCCCGTGCCCAGACGCGAGGCAATATTGCCCGCGATCCCGACGGAAAACGTTCGGGTGTTAAACAGAGATAAAGAGATAAGCGGTGTCGGATGGCGACGCGCATGACGGATATATAGAAGGAACAGCAGAATACCGCTAAGAATAATGGCCAGCGCCAGCCACGTCGCTACGATTTTCTCGCCAAACAGCTCCATCCCGCTGGAGAACAGGACCAGGCTCAGGCCAAACAGGAAGAAGCCGCCCATATCGAAGCTGCGTCGTGGTGTGGTGAAGTTCGGCATATATTTGCGGGCATAGATTAGCCCTGCCACACCAATCGGAATATTAATCAGGAAGATCCAGTGCCAGCTTGCCCAGGTCACCAGTACGCCGCCGAGAACCGGGCCAAGTATCGGGCCGACCAGCCCCGGCATAGTCACAAAGTTGAGCACCGGGAGCAGTTCGCTGCGCGGATAGGCGCGCAATAACGCCAGACGCGCGACGGGCATCATCATCGCGCCGCCTATCCCCTGTAGAACGCGGAAGATAACCAGTTCCGTCAGAGAGGTAGAAAGGGCGCAAGCCAGAGAACCGAGGGTGAACAGCGTCACCGCCAGCATAAACACTTTGCGCGTGCCGAAACGATCGGCCAGCCAGCCGCTGACCGGAATGAGCATCGCCACCGTCAGGGTATAACTGATGATGGCGGATTGCATCGCCAGTGGGGAGCGGTTAAGGCTTTGGGCTATTGCGGGAAGGGCGGTATTGAGGATAGTGGCATCCAGTGCCTGCATAAAGAACGCCATGGCTGCAATCCACGGCAATCCGGCCATACTGCGTGCTTTTTTCTCTGTCATTTATTTACCTGCTGGTGGGTTGGCGCGGCCAGCAACGCCTGGCACGCACTCAGGGCTCGCTGCCCCTCGCTTTCCTGAATGGCATCGACTATCGCCTGATGCAGATCCAGCTTCACCACCTCATCCTGTGTGATAGAGGCAAAGTAAGTGTGGTACACAGAATGGAATAAAGAAGCAAAGGAGGTCAGGAAAGGATTTCCGCTCATATTATAGATATGTTCATGCCAGGCCATATCGACCTCTATCCAGCGCTCGCGGTTAAAGTGCTTTTTCAGATCCACCATCTCTTCCATAAAAGTATTGAGCTGCGCTTTTTGCTCTGCTGTGCCGAGCGTGGCGGCAAGCAGACAGGCCTGAGGCTCAAGACTGCTGCGCATGACCAGAAAGTGATCGACGACCTGATTAAAGTTATCTTCGGTCATCCACCAGGTGAGTAACTCCTGATCGAGAAAGTTCCAGTTCCCCTGAGGCATAACGCGGGTGCCAATGCGCGGGCGTGGAAGCACCATCCCTTTCGCCGTTAATGTTTTTACCGCTTCGCGAACGGCGGTACGGCTTACACCAAACTGATCCCCCAGCTCCATCTCGCTGGGCAGGATGCTACCTGGGGCATATTTACCCGCTAAGATCAGCTGAGCCAGCTTTTCTGCCAGCACATAGGACAGGTTTTTTTGAGCTGCCAGCTGTTGTGCGCTTAATGGCATCGCTTTTATTCCTTAAATATTGATGCGGCTAATTATGCCATCTCAGGGGTGATTGTGGTTGCAGATACATCAATTAGAACAATTTGTAGCTTGATCTCATCGCTTTTGGTGAAAAAAAACACGGTCAGAAACTTTTTTTAAATTACCTCTTGTCACTTCAGAAGAACTCCCTATAATGCGCCTCCACTGACACGGAACAACGGCACGCAAGCCGCCGGGTCAGCAGAGAAAAGCAAAATAAACGCTTGACTCTGA